>CAZZMD010000049.1:0-29826 GCA_964655355.1 uncultured bacterium | reverse complement strand
GCAACCTCCCTGGGGAATCTCGGCAATGCTTACTTTTCCCTGGGTGAGTACGAGCCAGCTATTGACTTTCAGAACCAATCCTTGAAAATCGCCCGGGAACTAGGCAATCGCCAAGGAGAAGCCAACTCCCTGGGGAATCTCGGCAATGCTTACTTTTCCCTGGGTGAGTACGAGCGAGCCATTGACTTTCATAACCAATCGTTGACCATTGACCGTGAAACCGGTGATCGCCGTGGAGAAGCCAACTCCCTGGGGAATCTTGGCAATGCTTATGGTTCCCTGGGTGAGTACGAGCGAGCTATTGTCCAATTTCGAGAAGCGCTGGTGCTGGCGCGGGAAGTTAAAAGCCGGTATACAGAGCGCCTTGTCCTGGCAAATCTGGGGCGGGCTTTTCGAGAGATTAGACAAACGGATACGGCTCTAACCTTTTTTAAACAGGCCATTGAGGTCACCGAATCCATCCGCCAAGATAATCGTCGCCTCGCCCTATCCCTCCAACAGTCCTACGCCAATGTGATTGCTGACGACTATCGAGAATTAGCCGATTTGCTATTGACCCAAGGGAGAGTCCTTGAAGCTCAGCAGGTTTTAGATTTGTTGGCCATTGAGGAAATCCGTGACTATAACCAAAACACCCGAGCCACAGTCCTTGCATCTGGCGAGGTTGAATATACCGACACTGAAACGGAAATTCGAGAGAGTCATGACAGCCTGATCAACCTAGGTCTAGAAATCCTCCGCTGCGAAGCCCCTGACAGTGGATGCAAAGACCAACTCCCCAACCTAAGGGACCAACGCAGACAGCTAGTTGCCCAATTCAACGACATCGCCGAAGCAATCAACGACCAGGCGAGGGATCGCCGAGATAAAGAAGATGGCGTACAACTCATCGCCGGTCTCGACAAAAGTGCCCGCAAACTGGTGGAGCAAAAGGAAAATACGCTGTTTGTCTACACCTTTATCAACGTCGATCCCGACAATCCAAAAAAGGGAACCCTCTGGCTGATCTGGGTCGGTCCCGGCGGCGTTGTTGGCACCATCGAGCGTGAAATCAACCCCCAAGAATTGGCAAATACCGCCCTAAAATTCCGCAGCATTCTGACCAGCAGCAAACCCTACGACGCCAACGAATTCCAAACCCTAAGCCAACAACTTCACCGTTGGATTATTGACCCTCTCCAGGAGGAATTGGACAAAAACAACATTCAACATCTCATCTTCCGCCTAGACCGGGAATTGCGCTACATCCCCATGGCAGCGCTGCACAATGGCAACAGCTACCTCATCGAGCGCTACACCGTCGCCAATGTCATCAACGCCCTCAGCACCAACGTCAGCGATCGCCTAGCTACCGACAGCGGCAGCAACCCCATTCTTGCCCTGGGACTCTCGGAAGATAAAGGCGAAGGAGCCCTTCCCCATGTCCCCGATGAACTGGATGCCATTGTTCAAGAACGCGATCGCCGTGATCCCAACGGTGGTCTCTATCCCGGCGACAGTTTTTTGAACGACGATTTCACGTTCGAAGCCCTGCAAAATAATCTGGGCGATCGGCGCATCCTCCACATCGCCACCCATGGCCGCTTCAGCCCCGTCAATGGCAATGGCACCTTCCTCAGGCTGGGGGACGGGAAGCGCCTGCCCCTCGCCGATATCCAAAATCTCAGCGATCTCGGCAGAATTCACCTGGCGGTCCTCTCCGCCTGCGAAACCGGGCTAAGCGGCAACCCCACCGACCTCAGTCAAGCAGCAGTGAATCGCCCCGATGGTCGGGAAATCAACAGCCTCCTCTACGCCTTCACCTCCAACGACCAAGCCAAAGCCGTCCTATCCACCCTCTGGAAAGTAGACGACGGTTACACCCGCATCTTTATGGAAGAGTTTTACAAAAATCTGAACAACCATCCCGGGCTAACCAAAGCGGAAGTGCTGCGCAAAACCCAACTTACGTTTATCCAGAACAACGCCCCAAAACTAAACGACACTGACGGCACCCATCCCTACCATTGGGCACCCTTTACCCTCACTGGTAATAGTTGGTAACCGAATGGAAGTGCCTCATCTCAAAAACAGCCCACCAACCTGACAATATCCGGTCGCCCTATGGGGCATAGATAGCAATAGGAACCCGTTTAAACGCCGGGATGCCACTTCTTGGATCGGTGTTGGCACTAAACAGACAGTTGGACTCAGGATAAAACATAAACGCTGCCCCTTCCCGAATGGCCCCCGGAATGATTTCAATATTTTCCAATGCGTGGCGATCGCCCTTTACGGTGACTTTTTGATGGGGTATGAAACCTGCTTTCTTGAGATCATTAGTGTTCAATAAAATGCAGTGTCGATGGGGAATACCTCGATACTTATCTGCCTCTTGATAAACCACCGTATTGTGTTGGCCATAGCTTCTGCCGGATCCCAAAATCAAGGCCAATGCTTTTGCATTTTCTGGAATCTCAAAATCGTCGAGCTTGGGTGCTTCTAAAGGAGGTAACGCAATGACCTCCATGCGAGCCAATCCTGAAGGGGTCGAAAATTTAGGTGCTTTAAAAATTCGATTCTCAATTAAAAATTCGGTGCTCATCTGATTTGTTTTTTTGAGCGGTCGATAATCAGGAATTGTCTTGGCAATGAGCGATCGCACATACTCGGTATCCTGCAATTGACGCCAAGCAATCTTGCCTTCCCCATGGATACGGTGGGCAATTTCTGTGATAAGGGACACCTCTGAAATCAAATCTCCCCCAAGGTGAGTTTTGCCGCTGTCATTGAGCCGAACATAGTTATTTCCAGATTCGGTCGTGGTTTTATGGGGATTTTCAAAACGGTTAAAGACCGGCAATATTAGCGTTTGCCTACGCCCCAAACCATGAAAATGCCCAAGATTCGCCTTGGTCGAGACATAGAAAATGGTATCAACTTTCCCCAATGCTCTCTTCCCCTGAAAATGGTCAGGATTCGCCCCATAAAAGTTACCGCCCAGACAAAATAAAGTGTCAATATTCCCCAAGTCAGCCGCTTCCATCAAACCCCGCGCATCGTAGCCTTCATTTAAGGTCAACGGTCGCTCCAATAATTTCTCAAGGGCCGCTTTCAGATCGTTGGATAAACGAATGGTGACCCCCATTGAGCCAAAGCCTTGGACATTAGAGTGCCCACGGATTGGCATTGTACCTGTCCCTTCTCGCCCCGCATTTCCTGTTATTAGCGCTGTATTGGCGATCGCCTTCACATTATCCGTGCCATTTTTCTGTTGGGTGATGCCCATCGCCCAAGCAAAAACCACATTATGGGCCTTGCCAATCGTGTAGGCGACCTCTTCAATTTCTTCGCGGGATAAACCACATAACTCAGTGAGAGACTCCCACGATGTTTCCCGCGCAAATTCGAGAACTCCCTGCCAACCTTCCGTATATTTTTCCAGGTAGTCACCGTTTACTAGATCCTGTTCAATTAAGGATTTTTGGATCGCGATTAGTAGGGCCGCATCGCTGCCGGGAATAGGTTGTAAATATAAATTGGATATCTCCGATCCTTTTTTCAATAAGGACTTGATTGGGAATGCAGGGGAAGCGAACTTGACTAAGCCCACTTCAATTTGGGGATTAATCACAATCACTTTTCCCCCGCGATCGCGAATTTTAATCAACTCATTCATGAGCCGAGGGTGATTGGCGGGGGCGTTGGAACCGATCAAGACAACGCAATCACTCTTCTTTAAGGACTCTAGACTCACCATTGAGGTGCCGGCCCCAAACACTTCTTTTAAAGCAACACTGGATGGCACATGGCAAAGGTCAGAGCAATCGGCCAAATTATTGCTGCCCATCGCCCGCATCATGAGCTGCAATAGGTAGGCCGCCTCATTGGAAGATCGGCCAGAACTGTAGCTAGCGACCCGTTCCGGAGGACGTTTAAAAGCAGTTTCTGCAATCTCAAAAACTTCGTTCCAAGTAATTCTTTCGTAGTATTGAGCCCCCTCCCGTAGAATCATTGGGTACTGTAATCGACCCAATTTATCGCACTGTTTAGAAGTTAATTTCTGTAGCTCACTGATTGATTTTTTCTGGAAGATATCTTCTTCAATTCCTGCCTCGAGTTCGGACGCGATCGCCTCTACACTTTTTGCGCACCGCTGTAAATATTCACCCGCTTCATCGACAAATCCCCCTTTCTGTCCACCCGTTCCCCAAGCGCAAGATAAACATGCACTTTTATGATTCAACGTTTTCCAAAGCTTGACCCCTTGCGGCGATAAACTTTTTCTCGCCCAGTATTCAATAATGGGTAGACCACCACCAGAATCCGGTAAATTGATGCCATCAGGAAGTTGCGACATTGATTGTTAGGGATGAAGGTAGATCGTATTAATTATACGAATCTTTTGGCAACGCTGGGATTACCCTTAAAACAGGGCATTTTCGAGTGAATTGACAATGCCAGCGTCAGGTAGCTAAAGGTGGGGCGATAGTAAAGGCTGTCCCTTCACCCAAGCGAGAGGTGCAGGTGATCGTACCGCCATGGGTTTCGGTGACGATCAAATAGGCGATCGCCCTCACACCTCAATCATCAATCAAGCTCCTCTTTGGATAGGGGCGCAAGTCCCAAATAAGACCCACGGCAGCCAGTAATCGTAAGACATAGTAAGTAATATCAATCTCCCACCAGAGCAACCCTTGCTGGGCGGCCGTGGGATGCCAATGATGATTGTTATGCCATCCTTCCCCTAGGGTGATCACCGCTAGGATGGGATTGTTGCGGCTATGGTCGTCCGTCTCAAATCGGCGGCTACCCCAGATATGGCACAGGCTATTGATGGTGTAGGTGGCATGGTAGACCGCGACGGTGGAAATCAGGAACCACACCAGTAGCTGCAAGCCGCTCGTCTGGGCTGCTGGCCAAGCTTGCTCGACGATCTGCCCCAAGCCATACACCCCTGCTCCGAGGGCGATGAAGGGCAACAGCTCCACTTTTTCCAACCACAGCAGCTCTGGATAACGATGCCAGTCCCGGACATAGGGCTCGCGGATCGGTTCATTTTTGACCTGTAAGAACCAGCCGGCATGGCTCATGGTCAGCCCCCCATGGTATGGGGAGTGAGTATCGTTGGGCTGGTCGGAATAGCGGTGGTGGTGGCGATGGTGGGCGGACCACCAAATGGCTCCCCGTTGACCGGCGGTACATCCTAGGACGGCAAAAATAAACTGGGCCCAGCGGGAGGTTTTGAAGGCGCGATGGGAGAAATAGCGATGATAGAACCCCGTGATAAAAAACATCCGGGCGATGTAGAGGACAACCGCCAACGTAACGGCAGGGGTTGAGGCTCCGACCCAAAACACGGCAAGGCAACCGCCATGGAGGATGAAGTAGGGGGAATATTTAAGCCATTGGATGCGATCGCCGTGGGAATCAGCGGCATCGGCAGCATCGGCGGCAGCGGCGGCATTGGGCGTGTCAATCATGTCAGGGGATGGGATGGTTTCTGGGAATTGGGGGGACCGCCAATCAGTATCAATCAATCGGTACCAATCAATCAGTGCTAATCAATCGGTGTTAATCAATCGGTATCAATCAAGATATTGAGCTGCAAGTTGGTCAGGTGACGGACGCGATCGCCATCGGCTGGGTCGAGGCGGATCGCCACTTCAATAATCCGAACTTCACTTTGACTGCTGGGATTGGGATCATAGAGGCTATTGCTGAGGACTTCAAACCCCAGCCGCTCCACCGTCCCCGATAATGATCCCGAAAATCCGCCATATTCACTGGTGATGGTGGCCCGCTGCCCCACCGCCACCCGTGGGAGATCAGCCTCATAGACTTCAGCGATCGCATACATGGCATCGGTTTGCCCCAGGGTCACAATGCCTTCGTCGTCGATCACTTCACCGGGGCGCGCATGGATACGTAACACCTGTCCCGCAAACGGAGCCCGAACCAAGGTATTCTCTACTCCTACCTTTGCCAACGATTCGGTCGCCTGCGCCTTTTCGATCTCGGCTCGGGCAAAGGCCACATCCACCGGGCGCACTTCTCGAATCCGCTCCAGGGTTGCCTTGGCTTCCCGGATGCGATTTTGACCCGTACTCAATAACTGCGATCGCGTTTCCTCCGCTTCTTGAATGCGTCGGCGGGCGCTGATCATTGCGGTTTCTCGGGCATCTCGACTGGACGCGGATGTTGCCCCATCCTCAAACAAGGCTTGGGATCGGCGATATTCGGCGACTGCATTGTCATATTCCGCCTGTAGCCGCGCTAATCGGGCATCCTGGACCGATAAATTGCCCTTCAGTTGGGCTTCCAGCTGGGAGACTTGCGCGATTTGGGCATCGACTTCCCCGCGCTTTGCCCCGGCAAGCACCTGCTCCAATTGAATCTGAGCAGACTTGACCTGGGCCGTGGCCTCCCGAAGGATTTTCTGCCGCTCCTGATGGGTATCCAGGACCGCAATAATTTGGTTGAGGGTCACGGTATCCCCCTCTTCCACCCGCAGCTCCGCCACCCGCGATCGCGATATGGAAGCGGTGGAAGGGGGGGCCAGATTCAACACTTTGTCCCGGGGTTCCAAACGACCGAGGGCGGCGACAGGACCGGGGGTCAGTGTCCCTTGCTGCGTCGCTGTCGGCGTTGACTGGGGAGTGCTTTCGGCGCTGATGGGGAGGAGCTGCGAGGCATACAGGACTGCGGCACCACTCAGGGCACCCCCAAAAAATATTGCTCCCAGCCAAGCTTTATTCATGGCCTTTGATTCGTTGTGCCAGGTCATGACCCGGGCATTAATTCTCCAGTCGTCACCTAACTGTGGTGTCGTTACACTTACCACTTCGTCTGTCCCTTTGTCCCCTCCCTAATCGACGCCGCGTTTTAATCGTTCATTTAATCGTCCATAAATCATGCGGGCGATCGCTCTCCCCCTGTCGCTCCGTTGCCCCCGCAGCGCTTGCCCCAATGCTTTGAGACTGCCCTCCTGGAGCGATCGCAAACAGCCCACCAGGCTCAGCAACGTACTTTGCCCCGACCCCGATGGCCCCGTCATAATCACAAACTCACCGGCATGGACTTCGAGATCAATGCCAAATAAAATTTGCCGACGGAGAGTTCCTTCACCGTAGTAATGATTCAAGTCTTTGACGGCTCTTTGACGGCAATAAATCGGTTGGTCCATGACTAAAATAGATCAGCCGGATCCGACTCTTCTAACTTTCGAGTCACCAGAAATCCCGAAAATAAGCACATTAAAAATGTCAGTATTAGAACTAAGATTGCACGCTCATGGGTCATAAAAACCGGCAATTTTGTCCCAGAATTGACAATTTTGTATAGCGCTGTGGACAATAAAAAGCCTGGAATATAGCTTGCTAGGGATAAAATCAAAACCTCCTGAACCAGCACCCCCCAGAAATAACTCTTTTGATAGCCCTTCGCTTTGAGCAGCGCATAGTCAGGAATATGATCAGAGACATCGGTATAGAGAATCTGATAGACAATATACATGCCGATTAAAAAGCCCACCGCTGCCCCCGTCTGAAAGATAAACCCAACGGCAGTGGTCTGTTGCCAATAAATTTTTTCCTTCTCGATAAACTGCTCAACCGTCAAAACAACCACGTCTTCCGGCAATTTTGCCTGTAATTCAAGGGTCACTTGATCTGGATCAACCCCATCTGTGAGGGAAATAACCCCCACTGAAATTGTCTCTATACTCTTCTCCGGTGACAGGCGCAGAAAATTAAAATCACTGGTCACCAAATTACCGGTAATTCCAAAGGAAGTGCCCGTGAAATCAATAATTCCCCCAATCTTGATCCGCTGCCCATTCACTTCAACGGGGCTATCTCGACCTGCCGCAAAATCCTCGACAATTTGGCCATATTCCGGGCGAGAATTCTCATCAAAGAGCGCCACATCAACGGCCGTTATCTTATCCAATTGTTGATCAAGACTCGGAAATCCTAGGGGAGAGTTATTGGGGTTGACGCCAAAGACAACAATGGATCGGGTACGGGCATTATCAACATTCTTGAACGTGCGCTGACTGTAGTAGAGGGGAGCCACCGACTTGACTGCTTCAAAATTCAGCATTTGAGTCAGGCGGCGACGGGAAAAGTCCTTGGACAGTACCAAAGCTTCGGTTTCTACACTGAGCATCACTAGATCGCCCCGCAAATGGTTATGCAGCACGACATTGCTTTCATCCAATGCGCCTAGCAATCCGAGCTGAATAAACATCAACGTAATTGCTGCCGCAATACCCAGGGACGCCGTTAGAAAACGACCCTTTTGGTAGGTCAGTTGTAACCAGGCGATGCGAGTCTTGCGAAACATGGGTGGGGAGCGCCGCTGGATCTAGATACGTTCTCCGTCAGGTTAGTGTCTAGTATGACATGGGCGATCGCCCGCTTCTATGGCCCCATGGCCCCTGAGGAACAAGGCTTTATGAAAAAGTATGCTCTCCGTTTCTAAACCCTAACCATCATAGCTACCATGGAGAAAACAGGGCATCTTTATTAAATTTAAAATCAATTATTTTCTTCTTTTAAACGACGAATCTAAACGACGAATCATGGCTAAAAAATGTCTTGTTGTTGGTGCTGGTCTTTCGGGATTAGTTGCGGCTAAGGAACTGATTGAAGCCGGCATTGAGGAGATCACGATCCTCGAAAAGGGTGCACAAATAGGGGGGATTTGGCGGACTCACTGCCAGAGCAACTTCGTTTTAACCTCTTCTAAATGGGTTACGGAGTTTAGTTCCTTTCCCATGCCTGATGACTATCCAGACTTCTTGACCGTTCAGCAGATGCTGACCTACCTCGAGACATTTGCCGACCATTTTGATCTCACTCGCCGCATTCATTGTGGGGTGACGGCTCAGAGGCTTGATCGCCAAGGGAATCAAAAGTATCGCGTGCAAACCAATGTTGGCGTCTACTCGGATTATGATTTTGTTGTGTTTGGTGTTGGCGGATTGGGTCAACCAAGGCTCCCTCAAATCCCGGGGCTGGAGCAGTTTACGGGCACTGTGATTCATGGGGCAAACTATCGAGAATCTAAGCCGTTCCAGGATCAACGGGTTTTATGTATCGGCCTAGGGGAAAGTGGAGTTGGCATCAGTAGTGAAATTAGTGCGGTTGCCCAATCGACTTTGGTTTCAGCCCGTTTTTTTAATCCGGCCTATCGCATTTTTCCGGAGACTAATGTCCCTGCCGATCGCTTTGATGGGTGGCGACTTGCGCCTTATATGAAAGACTATCCAGAATTTATTACGGTCTGGCTGAGCTATTATGCGCTGCTGCCCCAATGGCTTCGACCTCTGTTTTGCCAAGCCCATCCCTATCTGCGCATTTTTCCACCGGCATGGATTAACGAAGACTGGAATTCCGCTCAGATGCATTTCACTAAGTTTTGGAATAAGCCAGCTTTGGGCCAGGGCAGTGGTAATTTGACCCGACCCGATGCGCCGACGGACGATATGCTCTACCTGGCCCAGACGGGGCAAATTATCCCTAAGCCGGCCGTCAAGGCGATCGCCGGCCGTGGGGTGGAGTTTGAGGATGGCAGCCGGGCCGAGGTGGATGCCATTGTCTGCAATACGGGCTATGAGCTGGGGATCGAGGCGATCGCCTTGCCCAATGGAGACGCTTGCCGGCTACAGGACTTATACAAAGGATGTTTGCACCCTGCATTTCCCAATGTGGCGTTTGTCGGGACGTTGCGTCCTATGGTGGGGTCGATTCCTGCGATGGCGGAAATGCAAGCCCGTTTTGTGGCCCAAGTTTTCAGCGGGAAATATTCACTCCCTGAGCCCCAAATACTCGAAAAACTGATTCAAAAAGACGTGGCGCGATCGCTCAAGCGGCAAGGTCCAATGTACGATCGCTATCCTCAGATTCGCGTATTTGGGCAATGGATGGATGAGATGGCAAAGCTTATCGGCTGCCAGCCTAAACTGAGGCACTATCTCGGATCATGGCAGCAATTGCAGGTGTATTTCTTGGGGGGGACGCAACCCCTGCGCTATCGAATTGAGGGACCCGGTGCGATCGCGGGAGCCCGAGAAATCTACACCCAACGGACAGGGGAAAGCTACTCAACGCGGGCGGGGCACTGGTTTCGCGGTGCCATGTTATTTTTCTTGGTCTATCCCCATGTTTTGGCCGCAGGTTTGTTTCTCATACTAGTAACCCTAGGTCATTGCTCTATTCCTGTTAGTTTGTTCCTGTCAGCAACCTTTTGGCTGGCCTATATGACCATCGATCTGTTTCGTTTTTCCCTCGCCTTACCCCTGCTCGGCCGTGAATGTTGGGAGGCTTTTCGTAATCAGCGAGACAGCAAGCCTAGGTTTACCTATGGGGCGAAAGGCAGTATTCCAGGGGGCGTCGCTGGGGCAGCGGAGAAGGTGTTGCAGAATCAGGGTTTGTGAGGGTTACTCCCCATGAGTGTCCTGCTGGGAGAGGCGCGATCGCTATGGTTTCAGTTGTTGTTTACTGTTGTGTATTTGAAATTAAGATGAACAGCTATAGTGCGACACACCACCCGTGTCAAAAAACGCCTTAGGTCTCAGGCGATAGTATTTATCTTCGACGCCCTGGGATTGCTCATCATAGGGATGGCTAAGGACTGCTTGCAACTCTTTAATGAGGGCGTAATCACCCTGCATGGCTTGTTGGTAGGCGGGGACAATTAACCATTCTCGCCAGGTGTATTTTGGGTTGGTCCGCTTCATTTTTTCTGATATTTCAGACAAATTGCCGCCGCTAATAACGAGGTCGCGCCAGTTGTTTAGCCAAGCTTGCCATTGCTCGTCGAGTTGTTGTGATGTCTTGATGTAAAAACTCTTTTTCAACGCTGAAATATCGTCTGGGATGTGGGATAGCTCGCGGAAGAAAATGGTGTAGTCTACTTCTGACTCGATCATCAACGGCATTAGTTGCTTAAACAGTTCGGGGTGGTATTCAGTTAAGCCGAGCTTGTTCGCCCACATTGTTTGAACTTGGGTTTGCATGGCGTCTGCAAAGCTCTGGCGTAATTGATCGAACTGTTCCAGAGCTTCGGTTTCTTCTGTCAGTAGTGATCGCACGGCTTTCCAAAACATATGGTAATTGGCTTCTGCTGCGACGGGCTGATTGAAGAATGAAAAGTGTTGGCCGCCGCCAGTCCACGGTTGAAACCAAGGGTCGAAACTTTCACAGAATCCAAAGGGGCCATAGTCGAGGGTGAAGCCACCGGCGGCGCAGTTGTCACTGTTGAAATTACCCTGGCAATAGCCAACCCGTAGCCAGTTGGCCACCAGCGACGTAAGACGCTGGCGAAATAGTTTGGCTAATTCAACCAATTGGTCTGCAAACGTAAGGTCGGGATTGATGTCGCTTTTGTATTCTCGTTCAATCAAATGCGACACGATCATCCTTAATTCTTCTGATGCTTTTGGATGCGCATTGCTGCGATCTCGGCGGGCAAATAACTCTAGCTGACCCACGCGTAAAAAGGAGGGAGCAACGCGGGTTGAAATGGCGATCGGATTGTCCACCAAAATATCGGGGTCAGTGGAATAGGAGTCTTGGGAATACCAAGGCCGGATAACGGTCTCGGATTTGGAAACATACAGGGTCAGCGATCGCGATGTGGGGACGCCTAGGGCATGCATATAGTCTTGCGCTAAGAACTCGCGCACACTGGAACGGAGGACGGCGCGCCCGTCGGCTCCACGGCAGTAGGGCGTTGGTCCACCCCCTTTCAATTGCATTTCCCAGCGTTTGCCGTTGATGATGCCTTCAAATACGGATATCGCCCGACCGTCGCCATACCCATTCCCCGTGCCGAAGGGACATTGTTGGGTGTATTCGGTGCCATAAATCGATAGGGCATATCCCGTCGCCCAACCTACCTGGCGCATCGGTCCATGGGCGGCAGAGAGGTCACCAGAAAAAATATCACGAAATTTTTCATTCAGCGCCAGCTCATCGCTCAACCCAAGTTCTTTAAAAAAAGTGCTGCTATGGGCGATATATTCTGGGTCTGCCAGCGGTGTGGGGGTCACTGGTACGAAATGACCGGAAAAAACTTGGCGGGCACGGTGATCATTACCCTCTTCGGTGGCATCAGGATCGGCATTTAAGGTGTCCATCAAGGAATAATCTGCCAATTGCACGAACTCATCGAAAGTCGTTACGTAGGGCTGAGCAGAGGGGGTAGATGGATAGGACATTGTTGCCAGCGCCGGTGTTGTCGGGGAAGATTCATCTTTGATTTTAGACCTTAATTCCGCAGCACTCATCTCCGATGCCTGCTGCTCCACGGCCGCAATTCACCCAAGCTCGATGCGATCGCCCCACAATTCACCGCAGAGGGTGGAGCGATCGAAACCTATATCGCGGATGTTCATCGCTACTAAGATACCCCCCTAGCCGCTGGTGAGGGACTAGGGGGGCGATCATATTGGCGGGCGGGATGATTCCGGATCAGCATGATTCATTGCGCTGCTGGCAGCACCCTGAAATAGCTTTCCAGTTAGCCTTATCCTTCCTGCTCGAGTTGCCGGAGAATGGCGTATCTGAGGCATTTTTTGGATAAATTTCTTGACGCATTTCTTGACGCATTTATTGATAATGCTTCAATGCCCGATCAAAGGATTGCGTTAATTCATTCCAGGCGGATTCAAAGCCAGATTGCATGGTAGACCACGCTTCATCTGTCGAATTCTGCACCTCTTGCAGGCGCTGCTTGGCCGCATCTCGATGGGTCTCTAGTTCATCAATGAAGTCATGGTAATTAATCTTGGCATCCGCTTCCGCTTGTTTGCCCCGTGCAATCATCTCATCGACTTGGGCATCAATCTTGTCCAGATGCGCTTGTACCTTCCCTTCGTATTCTTTACGAGTAATGTTGGAAGTGTTGGTCATAGTTTCGGTGGTCGGCATAATAGTTTTCTCCGTCTTCAAAATCGAAATATTTGTGGGTATCCACAGGGGGGGCAGCGCACTACGGCGTACACTGCTGGTAGCATTCTGGAACAACTTTCCAGTCGGGCTTATACCCGCCAAGGGGGCAGTACTTCCCTGCTCGCGCTGCTTAAAAATGATGCATTTTACCGACGCACTTATTGATAGTGCTTCAATGCCCGATCAAAGGATTGCGTCAATTCATTCCAGGCGGATTCAAAGCCAGATTGTATGGTAGACCATGCTTCATCCGTCGAGTTCTGCACCTCTTGCAGGCGCTGCTTGGCCGCATCCCGGTGGGTCTCTAATTCGTCAATGAACTCGTTGTAGTTAATCCTGGCATCCGCTTCCGCTCGTTTCCCTTTTGCAACCAATTCATCGACTTGGGCATCAATCTTATCCAAGTGCGCTTGAACCTTTGCTTCGTATTCCTTACGAGTAACGTTGGAAGTATTGGTCTTGGTTTCGCTGGTCAGCATAATAGTTTCCTCTGTCTTCAAAATCAAAATATTTACGGGTGTCCACGGGGCCTCTAGCGCACTGCGTGGTGCGTTGTCCCAAACGTGGTCTTAATCAAAGCCTTGAAGCGATACGGAAAGGGGGTATCGCCGGGGATGATTTCGGCTGGGGTGTTACTGGGAGGACTTAGAACAGTCCCGGGCCGCGGGTGCGATCGTCACTGCTGTCGTCCAGCAAGCCTTCACTGTCCTGGTTTCGCACGTTCCGGAGACGCTGAATCTTCTCAGCCGTGCGCATTTCATTTTGCTTGCGTAGGTCGCCCGGTTCCTCAATGTACATTTCGGGCTCAACCGCATAATTATTCATGAGTCCTCGCTCATCCATGGTGTAACCACCAGTGGTATCAATGCCGTCGCCATCGTGTTCGGGTAATTGCTTGAAATTCTCCCCTTCGCGATCGCGTCGAGCTGCAATCTCAGCGGGAATCATCTCGCGATCATAACTGTCGTTTTGGATATTATTCTGGGTCACCATACTGGCTGTCCTCCCGTGTGTAGCTACATCCTCGACCCCACGCTCTCAGCGTGGTCAACTTTACTATCGAGGTCGAGCTACCGGTCTTGGAAATCCGGCAATCTCTAACTTATGCAGGGCTTTGGCGAGACGCATCACCGACTCCAATTCACGATGCCATGGCTCCAACCAACCCTTATTTTCGTCCGTTTCTTTTGGACTGGGCGGGTGTGCCGCGTTCACTTGCCTTGCGAAGTTGTTACCACCATAGCGGATGGGCCTGAGGAGAACCGAACACAATAGGGAAGATCATAGAAGAATTCTAGTGAGAATGAGATGGCGCTAGGGGTTGACGAGAGTGGGATGAGGGGCGATCGCCTGCTATTGGGGGAGATCCGAAAAAAGACCCGCGTTTCCTGGACTGACAGGGTGAGCCCGTCCTTAAGGGGGATGACTTGTCCATGCTTTTCTGCTATTTCCAGTAGACCGCCTCTGCTACGACTGATAATGATCCTAAGTTAGTAGCCTTCCACCGGTTTAGGGAGTTGGCAGTGGTTTGCTAGGGCTTTTCTAATTTGCTTCAGACTTGAGTCTCGCTAGAATAGGACTCGAGTTTGCCTGAATAACTTTTCAAATGCTTTCTCAAGAGAGGGTTTGAAATCCCATCGTCCACTCCACCAACAATTCCAACAACTATGCTTCACGTTGTAATTCCATTACGTAGTCAAGCGATCGCCAACAATTGGGCTAAAACTTGGAGAACACACTTCACTCTATCTGCGCTCAAACTTCTCCTCACGTTGATAGTCTAGTTGCCTGTAATGAGCGCCCTATCATTCAGAGCGAAGACTTAAAAAATCATCCTAAAATTCGCTATGTCTGTTTAGAGAGACCAACCCAATCACCAAGAACTGGGCTCGAAAAGGAACTCGACAAAACTCGGAAGGTTATATCAGGCGTTAACCAACTGGTTAGAGAAAACCAGTCCGGCTACTTTTTTATGGTTGATGCTGATGATTTCATTAATCGAGATCTGGCTCGTTTTGTGTTTGAAAACCCAGGTCGAAACGGTTGATATCTAGATTCGGGCTATGTCTATCAGGAGTTGAGTCCTCTGGTCTACTATCGCCGGTCTGGATATTATTCTTGGTGTGGCACGTGTAAGATTATCAACCTAAGTTTGTGTCCCAATTCAGTGAATGATCCGTAAATGATCCGTTTAAGGGGCGTTTGATGCGCTCTCTTGGCTGGGCGGCCCCTTGGAGTGACGATCGCTCATTCAGGGGTTGTCGTCGCCGGGGAGTGGAGCGATCGCTCGGAGCCCCCATTGCGATTGGCACCATCCCGCTCAACCCCGTAAGCTCCCCGATTCTGAACGGTTTCGCGGACGCGATAAATCGGACGTTTCTGGGATTCGTGATAGGTCCGCATTTGCAGTTCCGCCAGTAGCCCGAAGCAGAAGAATTGCAGACCGGTCAATAACAACACCATCGCTAGAATTAATAACGGGCGATCGCCAATGCTGGCACCAAAAAAGATTTTCAGGATCGACAAATAGCCCCCCGTCAGGGTTCCCAGGGCTAATAACACCAGCCCCCAGGCCCCGAAGACGTGCATGGGACGGGTAAGGAAGGTTTTCATAAACCAGATGGTGAGCAGGTCCATCACCACCCGGATGGTGCGCCCTAATCCATACTTACTTTGGCCAAATTGGCGGGCATGGTGACGGACGGGAATTTCTGTGATGCGTGCCCCTTCCATATAGGCGAGGGCAATGAGGAAGCGATGGAGTTCCCCGTATAAATTTAAATCGGCGGCGACTTCTGCCCGATAGGCTTTTAGGGAACAGCCATAGTCGCGAACCCGTACACCGGTGACGTTGCGAATCACCCAGTTTGCAATTTTGGATGGCAGCAGGCGCGTGACGGCCGCATCTTGACGTTTTTTCCGCCAGCCCGTGACCACGTCGTAGCCTTCGTCCAATTTTTGCAAGAGGGCGGGAATATCAGCGGGATCATTTTGTAAGTCCGCATCTAGGGTGACAACCACGTCGCCTTGGGCATGGTCGAAGCCGGCCGCCATCGCTGCCGTTTGTCCATAGTTGCGCCGGAGTATGACCGCCACTAATTCTGGTTGTTTGGCGGCTTGTTGCTGGAGCCATTCGGTGGAGCCATCCTTGGATCCGTCGTCCACACAGATGACTTCGTAGGTTAATCCTGTGCTGGCGAGGCTGTTGGCGATCGCCGGCAACAGGTGGGGCAAACTATCCACCTCGTTATAGATGGGAGCAATGACCGAAATTTGGGGAGTCACGTTAGGCAGCCGTTATAGGGAGTAGGTTGGATCGGCGGTGCTGAAGAGATTTGATCAGCCGGTAGATTCCTTAAAGGCCACAGGCGTTCTACACTTAGGCGTGCGTGCAGCCCCAGACTGTTCGACTTTACTCCATTTTTCCTCCGACCTTCCCCTCATCCTGCCATTGCTATGAATTACCAGCCACCCTTGGGAGCTAAAGATCTGTTACCCATTGATGTGGTTCAGCGGCATTGGATTGAAACCCAGTTGCAGGAGGTGTTTCAGCAATGGGGCTATCACTGGATTATGACGTCGACCCTGGAACGGCTGGAAACCTTGGTGGCCGGGGGGGCCGTCCAGCGGGATACGGTGATCCAAATTCAGGATAAAGAAGATGGGAGTTTAGGGCTGCGGCCAGAGCTGACCGCCTCGATCGCCCGGACCGCTGTGACGCGTATGGCGGGGGTTACCCATCCCCAGCGGCTTTGCTATAGCGCTACGGTTTTTCGGGAGCCTATGGCTGGTTCCCCCAGTCGTCAGCGGGAATTTTTCCAGACTGGTGTGGAGTTGCTGGGGGTGGGCGGCACCGTGGCCGATGCGGAGGTTCTACTGTTGCTGGCGGATTCCTTGGAAGCGCTGTCTCTGGATAATTGGCATGTGCTGTTGGGGGAAGCGGGGCTGACGCGATCGCTCCTGGCGGATTTCCCGGTGGAGGTGCGATCATCCGTCCGTAATGCCTTGGCTACGTTGGATCGGTTGGCCCTGGAGGACCTGGATCTGTCGCCCGACCTTCGCGATCGCGCTTTGCTGCTGTTTGATCTGCGGGGCGAACCGAAAGATACCCTAGCAAAAGTGGCGGCGCTCTCCCTGAATGACGAGCAGCAAATCTATCTAAATAATTTAAAAAATCTGGTGGACCTGCTGGAAAAATGTGGCGAAACGCGCGGGTGCCCCCTCCCCATCACCCTCGATCTCAGCCTGGTCCAAAATTTCAATTACTACACCGGCATTGTATTTGAGGTGGTCAGCGATGCCCCCAGCGGCCACCAACTGATCGCCCAGGGGGGACGCTACGACCAACTCCTCGGGCTCTACCATTCCGACAATAAAAGCTATCCCGGTATCGGATTTTCCTTTAATGTTGAGCCCCTACACCAGGTGTTGCTCAAATCTGACCAGTTGCCGGCCAATATCCCCGCAACGACCTGTTTAGTGGTGCCGCGATCGCCCCAGGCCCAGGCGGCCGTCTTCGCTTATGCCCATAATCGCCGCCTCCAGGAACCGGGGCATCGGATCGAAATCCAACTTACCGATGAAGACCTAGAAGGACTCCGCGATCGCGCCCGTCGCCGCCATATTCAAGAGCTGGTCTGGATTGAAGATGACGGCACCGTCACCTTGGAAACCCTATAACGCCGAAGCCTGGATTGGTCGCGCTATCGATGACCAATCCAGGCTTCGTAATTCCGTAATCCTACGAGTTATTTATAGCTATTTATTAGGCGTCGCGATCCACACCGCCCATTGGCTTAGAGTGGGTCATTACCTCTGGGGAGAGGCAAATCAAATTATCCCCGTGGTGACAAATTAAATGGCGTTTCCGTAATTTCCCCATCAACCGGGTGACCGTTACCCGCGTAGAGCCGATCGCACTGCCGATCTGGGCGTGGGTGAGGGGCCAGGGCAAGCAATATCCCTGTTCACAGGGGTGGCCAAACTCCTCTACCAGTAGGGTGAGATAACCCAGCAGGCGATCGATGGTCCGCCGTTGGCCCAAGGTGCTTAACCACAGTAGTTTCCGTTGGTGTTGATACCGGAACGCATCCAAAACCTCCCGGCGAAAGTGAGGCCAATTTTCGAGATCATTCCAGTACATCCACAGCACACTGGTGCGATCGACGTGGGCATAACTTTGCAGGGTGAAGGGGGACTGGGCCACAATTTCAAACGGTTGCCCTGCCCCAACAAAACCGAGGAATGCCTCCTCCAATTCCACATCACTTTCCCCGTCCGCGCCGTCGGTCTTATCGGTGGCCACGGATGGGGCGGAAGACGTGCCCACCAAGCGGACCGCTCCCCGTTCCACTAAATAAATCAGACCGGGGCGTGTGGGAATACGTTCATCCTTCGCAAAGGTTCGGCAGCGGTAATGCTCTTGGGCCCAGTCCAACACCCGTTGCCAAGTGAGGAAGGGACGGGGCGATTCGGTGGTGGGCGGAGCAGTTGAGTACATGGGCCAAGACGTGATAACGCGGATTTCCTTTCCACCAATCTACCGTGTAAATACGGAGTCGACAACCGAAAAAAATGGACTTTTCTCCGAAAACCCTTATTTTGAAAGGGTTTCGCTGTTTTTTGGGGCCATGTTATTTTTTTATCGTTGGTGCGACCGTTAATCCCGATGTGTCGATTGCGCCATGGGGATGCTATCCGTGAGATTCGGGTGATCGCGGGGATGGCTCAGGGGGTGAGGGTGGCATAAACCATAGGGTGGGGGACTTGTCTTGCTCAATGGGGGCTAGGCGAGAGCGCTGTCGCTGTGCCTTGACGATCTGTTGCAGTTCTTTGGAGGGGGCAAAGAGGAAAATACCTTCGTTGTCTGCGATGGGCAGGGAGAGGCGAGGGGTGCTTTGAACAACATCTGGGTTGATCCACATTAGCTTCTGCTCGGGGGGGAGGGCATAGGCCAGGGGGAGGAACGCGCCGACGCGATAGTCGGTGATCAGAATGGCATCAGGCTCTTTTTGGATGGTCCGGGTAAAGGTGGGGATAAAGGATGACCAACCCCACCAGGTTGGGGCGCGGTGCAGTTGGCCCATGGAGAGGGTGCTGATCAATAGCAGAAGGGCGGTGCCAGACCATAGGCCTAGGTTTTTTGCGGATAAGCGCTGTTGTCCGACTCGCCCAGCAAGCATGCAGCCGAGGGCGCTGCCGCTGAGGGTCAGTAGTCCTACGTAGGCGGGGATGAAGTATCGATTGATGGTGGATCGATGACCGCCGGAGAGGAGGTCCATGGCCAGGATCGTCAGGGTGGGGATGAGGGCAAAGCTGAGGATCGTTATGATGCTGTTGGGTTGACTGTGGCGCCAGAGATAAACGGTGGCGATCGCTATCCCAATCAAGGCCGCCAGGGCGACGAGGTACCACACGGACTGTAGTTGGATCGGGATCTCCAGCCAGGTACTACTGAATCCTCTGCCCCAGGCGCGGACGATGCTGTCTAAGGGCTGGGAGGTGGTTAACCAGCGCATACGAGCCCTGATAATACCCTGGCGGTACACTATGAGCGCTAACCAGGGACTCATAAAGAGGCCACTGGCCAGCGTGGTTAGGATCCAGGCCTTGAAGGGGGTTTGCTGCCACCGATTGAGGCACCCGTGGATGATGAGGGCAATGCCATGGCTCACGATCACGAAGAGGGTCAGGAGGTGGGTGTAGAACGCTAGGAGGAGGGTGAGTCCATAAATGCACCAGTTCCATTGACTGGGCGATCGCCAGGCCCGTAATAATGCCCAGGTGCTGAGCCCCAGCCCGATCATCCACAAACTATAGGATCGGGTTTCTTGGGCATAGCGCAGGAGCAAGGGAGAGAGGGAGGCGAGGGTCATGCTTCCCCAGCCTGCGGCATCTCCCAGGGGGCGATCGGTGGGAAAGAGCGATCGCCCCAGCAGGTAGAACACGCCAATTCCGACCACGCTACATAGGACTGAGAGGGCGCGTAGGGCGGCCGTGCTGTGGCCAACAATCCCACTCCAGACCCGCAAGGCCAGGAAGTATAGCGGGGTGTGCTCGGTCGCACCGGCGAGGGCCAGCATCATATCGGTCCAGCTCTGCCCCGATCGGGGATCGCGATATTTTTCCAGGTCTTTGACGGTGAGTCGCTGCTGATCGAGATCTTGGCTAAAGACCGGCCATAGCCGATATCCAGATACCCGTGTGATGGCATAAACCTCGTCTTCCCAAAAGGGTTTGAGATCGAGGTTGGTGGAGCGAAAACCAATGCCC
Organism: uncultured bacterium; assembly: GCA_964655355.1. Lineage (GTDB taxonomy): Bacteria > Cyanobacteriota > Cyanobacteriia > CACIAM-69d > CACIAM-69d > CALGDE01. The sequence goes on along the minus strand of CAZZMD010000049.1, from coordinate 9,616 downwards.
AACAGGATCAGGATCAGGGCGATCACTTTGATCCAGCGGGAGAGGGGGCGGCCCGGGGGAGGGCTAGGGGCTGGGGGGTGCATTAGTGGAGATTGAGCAGCATTATTTTGGGGCGTTATTTTTGGGCGTTTAGGTAGAAATCCCTTGTCCCGCCCCCGGTTGTGGCATTGGGCGGAAGCTCTGGAGAGTCGGGCGATCGCGATCAGGGTTGAGAGCGATGATTTTAGGGCTTTGCTGGCGGCAGAAACCGTAGGTTGAGATTAGGTTTGTGCTCGTCGGCGATCGGGTCAGGCAGGGGAGCCTTTCGTTGCTTTTGGACCACTTCTTGCAGTGGTTTGGTGGGGGTAAAGAGGACAATGCCATCCCTGTCTTCGATAGGCAGGGAAAAACGTTTACCTTGTGTGCCCTCCTGACTATCCTTTTTGTCCGTCCCTTTTTTGCCCGTACTGTTGGGTAGGGAAAAGTGCTCGATCCAGATCAGCTCCTGCTCGGGGGGCAGGGCGTATGTTAGGGCTAGGGTCTCGCCGATTCGACGGTCGGTGACCAGGATGGCATCCGGTTCCTTCGTGATGACATGGACGAAGTTGGGGATGTGGGACGACCGATGCCACCAGGTTGAGGCGCGATGGAGTTCCCCCATGGATAGGTTGCTGAGCAGGAGTAGCAGAACGCTCCCGGACCATAGTCCTACGGTTTTGACGGATAAACGCCGTTGTCCGACCCGCCCGGCAAGCATGCAGCCTAGGGCACTGCCGCTAAGGGTCAGTAGTCCAACGTAGGCGGGAATAAGGTATCGATTGATGGTGGATCGTTGCCCGCCGGAGAGGAGATCCATCGCCAGGATCGCCAGGGTGGGCACTAGGGTAAAGCTGAGGACCGTCACGATGCTGTTGCGTTGGCTGTGCCGCCAGAGATAGAAGCTGGTGATTGCCACCCCTATGAAGCAAACAATGGGGAAGAGGTACCACATGGGCTGTAATGGGGCCGGAATCTCTAGCCAGGTATGGCTAAAGTTTTTACCCCAGGAGTGCATTAAAACCCCTAGGGTACGGGAGGCTGCCTGCCAGTTCGTGCGCGCTTTGATCATCTCCCGTTGGCGCACCACGAGGGCAAGCCACGGCCCCATAAAGATGCAGCTGATTAGGGTGGTTTGGAGCCAGCCCTTGAGGGGCGTTTGCTGCCACCGATTGAGGAGACCGTGGATGATTAATGCAATGCCGTGGGCAACGATGACCAAGAGGGTCAGGAGGTGAGTGTAAAACGCCAGGACAAGGGTTAGCCCGTAAATGCACCAGTTTTGTTTGCTGGGCGATCGCCAGGCCCGCAGCAATGCCCAGAGGCTTAGCCCCAGCCCGATGATCCACAAACTGTAGGATCGGGTTTCTTGGGCATAGCGCAGGAGCAACGGAGAGACGGATGCGAGGGTCATGGTGCCCCATCCTGCTGCATCTCCCATCGCGTTATCCGTGGGGAAGAGTGATCGCCCCAGCAGGTAGAATACGCCGATCCCCACCACGCTGAACACCACTGACAGGGATCGTAGGGCGGCCGTACTGTGGCCAAAAATCCCGCTCCAGACCCGCAGGAGCATGAAATATAGCGGGGTATGTTCGGGGGTGCTCGCGAGGGCGCTCATGGTCTCCAGCCAGCTCTGGCCCGCTTGGGGATCGCGATATTTTTCCAGGTCTGCGACGGTGAGTCGCTGCTGATCGAGCTGTTCCCTGATTGTCTGTCCCTGATAGCCAGATACTCGCGTGATGGTATATACCTCGTCCTCCCAGAAGGGTTTGAGATCGAGGTTGGTGGATCGAAACCCGATGCCCAACAGGATCAGGATGAGGGCGATCGCTTTGATCCAGCGGGATAGGGGGCGACCCGGGGGAGTGCTAGGTGTGGGGGCTGGGGGGTGCATTAGTGGAGATTGAGCAGCATTATTTTGGGGCGTTATCTTGGGGCGTTATTTTGGGGCGTTTAGGTAGAACCCCCTTGTCCCGGCCCCCGGTTATGGCATTGGGCGGAAGCTCTGGAGAGTCGGGCGATCGCCATCAAGGGTTGAGAGCGATGATTTTAGGGCTTCACTGGCGGCAGAAACCGTAGGTTGAGTGTCGGTCTACGCCCTTCGGCGATCGGGTCGGGCAGGGGATTCTGTCGTTGCTGCGTCATGGCAGCTTCCAGGTCTTCGGAGGGGGAGAACAGGAAAATAGCATCGTTGTCTTCGAGGGGCAGGGCAGGGCGATCGCCATCGCCGAGGGCGTATCGATTGAGCCATACCAGCTCCTGATCCGGTGGTAGAGCGTAGGCTAGGGCCAAGAATAGGGCCAGCCTCAGATCGCTGACCAGGACAGCATTGGGATCTTCGGCCATGACTTCGGCGAATTGGGGGACATATTGCGCTCGGCGACCCCAGAATGGGGATTGATGCAGTTGACCGATGGAGAAGAGGTTGAGGAGGACGAGTAGAGCGGTGCCGGACCAGAGCCCTAGGGTTTTGACCGATAAACGTCGTTGTCCGACCCGTCCGGCCAGGGCACTGCCGAGGGCACTGCCGCAGAGGGTCAGCAGTCCGATGTAGGCGGGAATAAAGTATCGATGGACGGTGGATCGTTGGCCGCCAGAGAAGATGTCCATGGCCAGGATCATTAGGGTGGGCACTAGGGTCAAACTGAGGATCGTTACAATGCTGTCCCGTTGACTGTGGCGCCAGAGATAGACCGTGGCGATCGCCACCCCCATGAAGCCCACCAGGGAAATAAACGACCAAAAGAGTGCTTGCTGGCCTGATATATCCAGCCAGGTCTTACTGAATCCTAGGGTCCAGGCGCGTATGAGGCTATCTAAGGGACGGCTAGTGCTTAACCATCTCGCCCGTGTTTGGATGGAGCCTTGTTTGGACAGCAGGACCGCCAACCACGGGATCATGCATATGCCGCTGGGCACTACGGTCAGGATCCAGCCCTTTAGGGGCGTTTGCCGCCATCGATTGAGGATGCCGTGGATAATTAGTGTCATGCCGTGGCCCACGATCACGAAGAGGGTTAGGAGATGGGTGTGGAACGCCAGGATGAGGGTGATCCCATATAGGCTCCAGTTGCGCTTGCTGGGCGATCGCCAGGCTCGCAGCAGTAGCCAGGTGCTGAGCCCCAGCCAGACGACCCATAGGCTATAGGCTCGGGTTTCTTGGGCGTAGCGTAGCAGCACGGGGGAGAGGGCGGCGAGGGTCATGGATCCCCATCCCGCTGCATCTCCCGTGGCGCTATCGGTGGGAAAGAGCGATCGCCCTAGGAGATAGAAAACTCCGAGGCCCAGCACGCTGAACACAACCGACATGGATCGTAGGGCCGCAACGCTGTGACCAAAAATTACGCTCCAGGCCCGCAGGATGACGAAATAGAGCGGGGGCTGCTCTGCCGTGGTGGTCAGGGCGCGCAGGGTCTCCAACCAGCTCTGCCCCGATTGAGGATCGCGATATTTGGCCAGGTCTCCGACCGTGAGTCGCTGCTGATTGAGCTGTTTGGCGATCGTCTGTCTCTGGTAGCCAGACACGTGCACCATGGTGTCAACCTCGTCTTCCCAAAAGGGTTTTAGGTCGAGGTTGGTGGAGCGCAACCCGATACTCACCAGGATGAGGATGAGGGCGATCGCCTTGATCCAGCGAGAGAGACCACGGCCCCGGGATGCATCAGGGGCTGTCGGTGGAGCAACAGATGGATTCAGAGTCATAGGGGGGACTATGGGTATTTGGGGACTACGCCTAGGGGCGGGGCGTTAATGGGGGGCGCTAATGGGGGGCGTTAATCTACGACTTTGAGGGCGGCAGGAACTGCAGGATAGAAGGCCCCCATTTGGCGGGTTCGGGGAGGGGCCCCGGTCGGGTGTCCTTGACATTTTGGTCCAGTTTTTCGGAGCGGCTATAGAGGAAAATGCCTTCGTTGTCTTCGACGGGAAGGGAGGACACGGCGGGGGGATTGTCGTCTTCGTCGGGGATTTCGATCCAGACCACCTCCTGGTCTGGGGGGAGGGCAAAGGCTAGGGCTAAGACGTGGGCGATGCGCTGGTCGGTGACCAGGACCGTGTTCGGCCTTTCTTCCATGGCGCTCGTAAAAGTGGGGATATAGGACGACTTGTACCACCAGGTTGTGCCTTGATGGAGTGTCCTCAGGGAGGAGAGGCTAAGCAGGATTAGGAGAGCGCTGCCGGCCCATAGCCCCAGGGTTTTGATGGATAAACGCCGTTGGCCGACCCGTCCGGCCAGGGCCACGCCTAGGGCGCTGCCGGTGAGGGCGACGAGTCCCACGTAGGTGGAAATAAAGTAGCGATCAACGGTGGATCGTTTCCCGCCGGAAATTAGGTCTAAGGCAAGGATCGCTAGGGTGGGCACCAGGGTGAAGCTGAGGAGGGTCAAGATGCTGTCCCGTTGGCTGTGGCGCCAGAGATAGGTGCTGGCGATCGCCACCCCCACGAAAGCGCCCAGGGCAACGACATACCATACGGGCTGTAGCCGGCTCGGTATCTCTAACCAGGCTTTGACGAGTCCTTGTCCCCAGGACCACAGCGTGCGGTCTAGGGGAAAGCTGGTGCTCAACCAGCCCGTGCGTTCCTGTACATCGTCCCGTCTGGTCATGATGAGGACGAACCAGGGGGCCATCACCAGGCCACTGGCGAAGGTGGTTAGGATCCAGCTTTTAAAGGGGAGTTTCTGCCACCGATCCTGCGACCGATTAAGTAGCCCGTGGATGATCAATGCAATGCCCTGGGAAATGATGATCAAGAGGCTTAGAAAATGGGTGTAGAACGCCAGGACGAGGGTGATCCCGTACATGCTCCAGTTGCGTTTGTTCGGCGATCGCCAGGCCCGTAACAGCGTCAAGATGCTCAGCCCCATCCAGATGATCCACAATGCATAGGATCGGGTTTCTTGGGAGTAGCGCATGAGTAAGGGGGAGAGGGAGGCGAGGGTCACGGCGCCCCATCCTGCTGCATCTCCCAGGGCGGGATCGGTGGGAAAGAGCGATCGCCCGATTAGATAAAACACTCCGAATCCGGCCACGCTGAGGACGACGGATAGGGAGCGTAGGGCGATCGTGCTGTGGCCAAAAATTCCGCTCCAGACCCGCAGGAGCATGAAATATAGCGGGGTATGTTCGGGGGTGCTCGCGAGGGCGCTCATGGTCTCCAGCCAGCTCTGGCCCGCTTGGGGATCGCGGTATTTTTCCAGGTCTTTGACGGTGAGTCGCTGTTGATCGATCTGCTCCGAGATGGTCGGCATCTGGTAGCCCGATACGCGGGTGATCGTATAGACTTCGTCTTCCCAAAAGGGTTTTAGATCGAGGTTGGTGGCGCGAAAGCCGATGCCCACCAGGATGAGGATGAGGGCGATCGCCTTGATCCAGGTGGGGAGGGGGCGGCCAGGAGTCTTGCTAGGCGTGGGGACAGATGTATTCATGTCTGGGGAATAGGGGCATGCCCATCTATGATATGCGCTGAAATATTTGCTGATATTCGCTCTATAACTTTCATCGCTTTGCCCCTAAATCCGTGTAAATGCCATTTGTAAGCGCCATTTGTAAACGCCATTGTTGAAATGCCTTGCCCAGGTCGGAAGTTCGTTAGGGTGGAACGGTCGGGTTTAGCGATCGCTTTTTTGCGTCAACCTTTTGCGTCAACCATTGCCGGAACCATCACCGGAACCATTACCGAAGTCTGTGCCGGATCTGCCATCTCCCCTACGGCCGTTGTCGCCGGGGTTGGTGGATTTTATTGCGGCGGGGGAAACCATTGATTCTCCGGCGGCGGCGGTGCGGGAGTTGTTGGATAACGCTGTGGATGCGGGGGCGACGCGGGTGACGGTGTCGTTGGATTTGGCGCGGGGTTGGATCCGGGTGGTGGATAACGGGGTGGGGATGGATTTGACGGCCCTGCGGTTGGCGGCGATCGCCCATACCACCAGTAAGTTGCGCGATCGCCCGGGGTTGGATCGCATCACTAGCTTGGGATTTCGGGGGGAGGCGTTACATAGTTTGGCGCAACTTTCTTCTCTGACCATCGCTAGTCGGGGCAATGGGGCAGAGGGCTTGGCGGGATGGCGGGTGGAATATGATGCTCAGGGGCAGGCGATCGCGGAGGATCCGGTGGCGATCGCGCCGGGCACCATTGTGGAAATTGATCAGTTATTTGCGCCGTTGCCGGCCCGCCAGGAGAGTTTGCCGAGTTTGCCCCAACAGCTCCGCGCCATCCAGACCACGGTCCAAAATGCGGCGATCGCCCACCCTCAGATTGCTTGGCAGGTCTACAAACAAGAGCGGCGATGGCTATCCCTTGGTCCAGGGGAGACGGCGCGGGATCTGCTGCCGCAAATTGTCACCTCGGTACGCTATTCCGATTTGCAGTATCGACGGGCGGTGATCCCGCTGCCGACCCCGCCGGAGCGATCGCCCACTTCCGACCCGGTAGATTCTGCGCCTGACGCTGCCAGTGTTGATGCTGCAAGTGTTGATACCGCCAATTTTGAAATTGTGATTGGTTTACCGGACCGGGCCCATCGGCGACGGTTGGATTGGGTGCGGGTGATGGTGAATGGGCGACTGGTGCAGATGCCGGAGTTGGTGACGGCCATTACGTCGGCGTTTCACCGTACTTTGCCCCGCGATCGCTATCCCATTGCGGTGGTCCATCTCACCCTGCCGCCGGGGTGGGTGGATTGGAATCGGATGCCCTCAAAGCGGGAAATTTATCTTCGCCAGGGGGAGTGGTGGTCGGCGCAGTTGCAGCAGGCGATCGCAGACACTTTGGCGATCGCGCCGACCTATACCCCTGACGGCTACCAAACCCAACGGGTTCGCAAGCTGCTAACCGTCGCCGAACCGACCGGTACCTATCGCGTGGCGGGCGAGTCACCGGCCCAATCCCTAGCTGCCCAGGCGGAGGATGAGTCTATCGATCAGGGGGCGCTCCTGGAACCGGCGATGCCAAAATTACGGGCGGTGGGGCAGGTGAATCAGACCTATATTGTGGCGGAGCATCCCGGTGGCGTTTGGCTCGTTGAGCAGCATATTGCCCATGAACGGGTTTTATTTGAAGAGTTGGGCGATCGCTGGAAAATGACCCCCCTCCCCCAGCCGTTGATTATGCAAGGTTTATCGGCGGGCGATCGCGAGCAGTTGGAGCGCATCGGCATTGAACTCGACGAATTTGGGGAAAACCTTTGGGCCATTCGCAGTGTTCCCGCGCCCTTGGTAGATCGGGAGGATCTCGATAGCGCCCTACGGGAAATCGCCAAAGTTAATGACTACGATGCTGCCCGAGCTGCCGTCGCCTGTCGCACGGCCCTCAAAAATGGCACCCCCCTAGAATTGACCGCCATGCAAACCCTACTTAACCAGTGGCAGCGCACCAAAAATGCACGCACCTGCCCCCACGGTCGTCCGATCTATCTTTCCCTGGAAGAAAGTTCGTTGGCCCGCTTTTTCCGTCGCCACTGGGTCATCGGCAAAAGTCACGGTATTTAAGGCATTTAACCGACAGTCCTTAGCCCATGGTGTTCATCCCACGTCAGCGGCAGGGGACCTCAACGTCAACACCGTAATTTCCGGGCGACACAAAAGCCGTGCCCCCAATTGCACCATCCCTAACCCGCGATTCGTGTAGTGGATCATGTCGCCCACCTCGTACCGCCCATCGGGATAAACCTTGGCATAGGGCGGAAAAAATAAGGCTCCCACAATCGGGAATCGAATCTGTCCCCCATGGGAATGCCCGGACAATTCCAGATCAAATCGCCCTGTCGGCGCGCTGGTATCGGCAAAATCAGGCTCATGCACCAATAGCACCGCTGCGGCCCCATCGTCCGGCAACTGCTCCAAAACCGCCCCTAAGTCAGGCTCTCCCGACCACACATCATCCACCCCAGCAATATGTAATTGCTGATCCCCTCGCTGCACGGTTTGAACGGTGTTGTTTAATTCCAATACATTGCTGGCCTGGAGGATTCGCCGCACGGCTGCGGGATCGCTCCAATAATCATGGTTGCCCAACACCCCTAGGGTCATGTGCTGATCCGATAACAGCTTTAGCCCTGGGATAAGGGTGTCCGCGTATTGCTCCGGATGGTGGGTGACAAAATCGCCAGTCATCACCACCAGGTCAGGGTTCTGCTCATTGACCAACGTCATCAGGTCTGTGAACCGGTCCTTGTCCATCAATCGCCCCACATGGAAGTCACTGATATGGGCAATTTTGAACCCATCAAAGGCGGGGGAGAGACGGGGCAAAGATTCTTCCAGTTGCACCACCTCTACCCATCGAGGTTCCACGTGAAAACTGTAGGAGGCTACCGCGATCGCGATCGCCCCCAAGATCAGCACTGCCGACACCAGCCGTTGAATCCAGCGTTTCATATCCCATCCCCATCAGGGCTTAACCCTGAACCTAAAGGTAATTTCGCTGACGTAGGGCATCCATAATTTTGCCCACGCTTTCCTCCAAAGATTCCAGGTCGGTGCGACATTCCACGTCGGGATCCGTCGGCGCTTCATAGGGATCATCAATCCCCGTAAAGCCTTTAATTTCGCCCGCCCGGGCCTTGGCATAGAGCCCCTTTACGTCCCGCTCCTCGCACACCGCCAGGGGAGCATTCACAAATATTTCAATAAAATTACCGATGCGATCGCGCACCTCTTTGCGGATTTCCGCATAGGGAGAAATCGCCGACACCACCACAAATACGCCATTTCGGGTCAGCAGGTGCGCCACGAACCCAATGCGGCGGATATTCTCATCCCGATCCGCTTTGCTGAACCCCAACCCCTTGGTGAGATTCTGGCGAATAATATCCCCATCCAAAATTTCCACCTTGGACGAATGGGTCCGCAGCGTCTCCGTTAATTTCTGGGCGATCGTCGTTTTGCCTGCTCCGCTTAGCCCCGTTAGCCACAGGGTGACCCCTTGGGATGTTCCCTGCGCAAGGGTGACTTGATCGCTCATGCTAGCTCCGTTTGTAGGGTTTGCTAATGTCTAGCTTTCCCCACTATCCTCATTAGACTTCACCTCGGGAATAATATCGGGGCGATCGCGACCTTCCCAGCCGGCGGGACGCTTGGAGTTATACCAGGCGATCGAGCCAATCACCACCGCTGCGATAAAGCCGGCAACGTATACCGCTGTGAAGGCTAAGGGGAAGGATGCTCCCGTTTGCGCATTACCGATCGCCAAAATCGCCGTCCAAATTGCCATAGCATTCCACCATCAATTACCTGCACTGGTACCTGCACTGACTGCCCACCAGCGCTTACCAAAGATATCGTAAAGCCGCCAGGATTGCAGACCCTTACCCAAGGTAGGGCATTCGGCTGTTTAGCCTTTGAGGCGATTCCCCGAGCTGATCCCCGACTGACCCCGACTGACCCCGAGGGGGGGATTATTCAGGCGCGGTCGGTGCAGGGGCCGCGGGGGCTGGGGCGGCCGGTGCCGGTGGGGGCGGTGCGGCTGGGGCAGGGGGAGCCACGGGGGGCGGCGGTGCAACCGGTGGGGGCGGGGCAACCGGCGGCGGCGGGGCGATCGGGGCGGGCACTGCTGGATCGCCATTGCCCTGGGGCGGTTGTGATTGTCCGCCTGCCGGGGG
>CAZZMD010000048.1:29799-36992 GCA_964655355.1 uncultured bacterium | reverse complement strand
CGTAATACTTCCTGGGCGCTGCTCATTTCCCGCTGCCAGGTCTGGGCATGGGGCGCAATTAACGAGAGGGCGCGCGATCGCCGTCGAATCACCCGAGCCCCAGCCACCGCCAGCTGGGCATCCCACAGGGCTAAGTTCCCAGCATCCTCCGTCGTCATCCCCTGAAGCAACGGACCGCCCCCCGCCGATACCGCTTCTCCCCGTAATCGTTTAGCCTGCGATCGCAGCAGGGCATTGCGCTGTTTCAGCACCCGATTGTATTGCTGCAAAACATGGGCATACACCGGTTCCAATTGCACCAACAGCCCATCGAGCCAAGCCCGTCGCCGCTCGGGACCACCCCGCACTAAATCCAAATCCAGGCTAGAAAACTGAACGGCGTTGAGAATCCCTAACCCATCCAATTGCCGCCGTAGGGACTGACCATTAACCGCCACCGTCCGTCGGGATTTTTGGCGAAAGGTCATCCCCAAATCCGCCGGTCCCGACTCCCGACTCACCGTCCCTTGGATGTATGCGATCGCCTGCCCCCATTGGACCAACTCGCGATCGCGGTGGGTGCGATGGGAATTGAGGGTCGCCAACAGCTCGATCGCCTCCAACACATTGGATTTACCTTGGGCGTTATCCCCCACCAAAATCGTTTTGGGCGCGTGAAACTCAATCCCCTGGTCGGCGTAATTCCGAAACTGTTTTAGCTGAAGCCGCTGCAAATACATCTAGAAGGCGATGGGATGAGGACACTCGGGGTCTATTTATTTACCGCTTATTTACCGCGCAAAAACCACCGGAAGAACAGCTTTTCGCCTTCAATCCACACCAAGACTAAGGCGCTGACCCCCAAGCACACCAGCAATTCTGCCGGATCCAGCGCCGTTGTGCCAAAAAATTCACTGATGGGTCCCACGTATACCAAGATAAATTGCAGCACAACCGTCGTTAGCACCGACCACAAAATATAGGGATTGGAAAATAAATCCATTTCAATAATCAGTTTTCGATCCGATCGCACCGCCAGCGCATGGCCCATCTGGGACACACAAAGGGTGGTAAACACCATGGTTTTCCAGCTCTCCGGATTAGCATGGCCGGGCTGATTGGCATGGTCATAGGCCCACAGCATCAGCAACACTGTTGTGACCGCAAACACAATCCCGATACGAACCATATACAACCCCAACCCCCGCGCGAAAATACTTTCCCCCGGCGGGTGAGGGGGACGCTCCATCATCTCCGGCGTCGAAGGCTCCACCGCCAACGCCAGCGCCGGCAACCCATCGGTCACCAAATTCATCCATAAAATCTGTAGCGGCGTTAACGGCACCAAATCCACATTCCCCGACAACATCGCCGCCGGCAACACCATCGGTGCACAGGCGATCGTCAACACCTCGCCAATATTCGACCCCAAAATATATTTCACAAACCGGCGAATATTGTCATAGACCACCCGCCCCTCCTCCGTCGCCGCCACAATCGACGTGAAATTATCATCCAGCAACACCATATCGCTGGCTTCCTTACTCACATCGGTGCCCGTAATCCCCATGGCAATCCCAATATTGGCCTGCTTCAACGCCGGCGCATCATTCACCCCATCCCCCGTCATCGCCACAATCCGCCCCTGACGCTGCAGCGCTTTGACAATGCGCAACTTATGCTCCGGCGACACCCGGGCATACACCGACGCCGCCATCACCTCCGTCTCCAACTCCGCATCGGTCATGGGCTCCAACTCCTTCCCCGTCAGCACATGATCCCCCGACCGGGAAATCCCCAACTGCTGGGCGATCGCCTGGGCGGTCAACTGATGATCCCCCGTAATCATCACCGGTCGAATCCCCGCCCGCCGACATTCCTGCACCGCATCGGCCACCTCTGGACGCGGCGCATCGATCATGCCCACCAACCCCAGCCAAATCAACTGACATTCCGGATCCTCCTGCTCTCCCCCTGACCTCTCGTGGGGCAACACATCCCAGCTGCGATAGGCAAACCCCAACACCCGCAGGCCCTCCCCCGCCAACACATCATTCTTGGATAAGATTCGCGATCGCAACGCCTCCGACAACGGCACCACCTTGCGCCCCTGCTGAACAAAATCGCACCCCTGGAGCACCAGTTCCGGTGACCCCTTCGTCCACATCAAAAAATTGGGCATCGTCTGCGCCTGCAATGGAATCAAGGGAAACAAGCGCCCATCAGGCATCGTCCCGCCGGTCTTTACAAACACACTCATGCGCTTGCGCTCCGACGAAAACGGAATTTCCGCCACCCGAGGAAACTGTCGACTCCACACCTCCTGCACAATATTGGCCTTCCCCGCTAAAGCCAACAGCCCCCCCTCCGTAGGATCCCCAAGAATCCCCCACACCATCTCGGCCCGATGCCCCAGCCGTCGCCCCTTCGATTTCTTCTGACTCTTCTGATTTTTCTGCCCCTGGGACGATGAATTCCCGTCCTCCCGTGGCATCTGGCGCAGCACCGCATCATTGCACAGTACCCCCGCCACCAACAGCAACTGCAAATCCGGATGATCCCCCGCCAAGGTCGCCGGCGCGAGGGCCATCTCCGGATCCGGCGGCTGCGATCGCCCGGCCGCAATCTCCTGCTCCGTCACCGGATAGAACAATCCAAAAGGGTCATACCCTTGCCCCGTAATCCGCCACGATCGCCCCGCCAACTCCAGGGTCTGCACCACCATCTTGTTCTGGGTCAGGGTCCCGGTCTTATCAGAACAAATCGTCGTCACCGACCCCAAGGTTTCCACCGCCGGCAATTTGCGGATCAAAGCCTGCCGCTTCACCATCCGCTGGGTCCCCAACGCCAACGTCACCGTAATCACCGCCGGCAACCCCTCCGGCACCACCGCCACCGCCATACTCAGGGACACCTCCAGCAACTGCCGGAACGCATCAAAACCTAACCCAATCAGACCAATAATCATCACCAGGACCACCAGGGCCATGGAGCTGAACACCAGCACATTGCCCAACTGATCCATCCGCTTTTGCAAGGGCGTCTCCTCAGACTCCACCCCCTGAATCAGGGCAGCAATCTTGCCCAGCTCCGTCCCCATGCCAATATTGGTCACCAAAATCTTGGCGCGGCCATAGGTCGCTTCCGTCCCCTGGTACACCACATTGATGCGATCGCCCAGGGCCGCGCCATCCTCCAGGACAACCTCCGCCTGCTTACCCACCCCATGGGCTTCCCCCGTCAGGGCCGCCTCCTGCACCTGAAAACTCACCGCCTCCAAAATGCGCCCATCCGCCGCCACCTGGGAGCCCGCCTCCACAATCATCACGTCCCCCGGCACCAACTCCCGGGCGTCTACCTCCCCGAACTCCCCATCCCGCAACACCCGCACCCGCGGCGACGACAACTGCTTCAACGCCGCCAAGGCTTTTTCTGCGCGGCTCTCCTGCACATAGCCCAACACCGCATTCAAAAACACAATCGTAAAAATCGCGATCGCGTCCTTGGGGAACGGAAAACTCCCCGCCGTCATCCCCTCCTGAATATCCAACCCCGCCGAGACAAACGCCACCGCAATCAGCAGCAGCAACATAATGTCCTGGAACTGCTCCGCCAGAATCTGCCACCCGCTGCGGCCACCCCGATCCTCAATTTCATTGGGACCAAAGGACGCCGCCCGCGATCGCACCTCCATCAACGTCAGTCCCAGCTCCGGATCTGACTCCAACCGAACCAACGCCTGGTCAGGGGACAGGGTATGCCACTGGGTGGAATCCCATTCCCCAACGGTCGCGGAGGAAGCAGTATCAGCAGCCATAGTGTTGCATTACTCGTAGGATCAGCGGATCAGCAGAGACGGTCGGCGGGAAAGCTCCGAGAACACGATTATAGAAATCGCTTTTCCATTCGCCAATGCTGGGGATCACCCGGCGTCCCCCAGATCTAACGAATCAACTCAAAAAATCAACTCAACGAATCAGCGCCACCGAATCAGCGCGACGGGGCAGCACAATGGCCCCCCTTCAAAACGGTAGCGCCCCGCGAATGCACCCAATTCCGAGAATAATCCTGAGAAAGCCTACAAAGCACGCTCCGGGGGATTAGAACATGTCCGGAAAGGGAGGCTCTAGCCCCTGGGGATCACCGGCATTCTCATCCCGCCCCCCCAACAACGTATCCAACGAGTCCCACGAATCCCAGCGATCGCCCCACACAGGCGGCATCCCCGCCGATCCCCCTGAGAACATCCGCCCCCCCGCCAAGGGTTTGGCCGGCTGTAACCCCTGCAACATTTCCTGCCGCCAATTGTCCAAAGGCCGGGTCCGGGACTCCCGCAGCTTGTGCCACACTGACCGCGCTAGCAGTAAAGTATGCTGTCCCCGCTGAGCGCCAATCGATTCCAGATAAGCCTCCCGCTCCGGCTGATAATCCGCCGAGGTCAAAATCAACGACTGATTGGGGAGCGATCGCTTGGCCATATGAGCAATTTTCCGCAACAGCTCCGGATACAGCCAGGTATAGGCCGGATGGACCGTCAACTCCACCCGATGGGGCGCACTGCCATCCTCAAAAGAGGTCAGCTCGCAATAGCCAATCGCCGCCTTCCGCTGGGGCTCAAACACATAACCGCGGCTCACCTGCTGCCCCTTCACCCACTGCTTACCGCCCTGTACCGCCGTCTCCAACACCGACGACCGAAAATCATCCACATGGCGATCAAACACCTGACGCACATGGGGGGGCATCGCCGCCGTATCCAACTGGTACAACAGCGGCGCATCGGCATTGGTCACCGGCAAAAAGTTCGGCAACCCCATGGGCTGCTCCGTCAACGTCTGAAGCTGCTCCGGCGATAACGTCCAATAGGTATATTGCGCCAACGGCTGAAACCCATTGTGGCGATACATCGCCAGCGCATCTTTGCAGTTAACATCCACCTCCAGGGTCCAGGTCCGCGCTTCCCAAATGGTTTCAAAACAGTGGCGCAACAACTCCGAACCAATGCCCTGGGCCCGAGCCGAGCTGGGCACCAACGCCTGCTTCACCCGCCAAGCACTGCGGGTGCAATTCGTCGGCTCCACCCACAACGCCCCCAAAGGCTGGCGATCGCGCACCGCCACATAAATCCACAGGGCATGGCGCAGGGGATTGGGGAACCACTGCAACACCTTCAAACTGCCGTACCACTGCCGCGCCTGATCCCAATCCGAATCCAGCGCATCCACCAACCCCATTTCATCGGTAGAACAATCCGTCAACTGTTCGACAATGCCGTCCAAATCTCGATAGTGAGCCAAACGCAACGTTACGTCAGCATTCTGGGGAAGGAAAGGGGTCATAGGATGCAGAAAAACGGCGGACAAACAGGGAATCGCCAAAAACAAAAAAGAGAATCACCACAAATGATGATGCGTCCCCAACCCTCGCAAAGGCAGGTTTTGACAGAGACTCCCCCTTCTACTCTACCTCTTGCTCCCAGGGAACGCATATTTCGAAAGGATGGAAGTATACAAGACCAAAAACCGGTAGCCTACATCACGCAGGAGATTTGGCAGCAAAGTGTAAACTATGTACACACTTTGTCAAAACTCCATGAACCATGAGCTTCGCAGAGAGCCCACGGTGATGCGAACCCCTGATAGATAGCCTGATAGATGGTTTGAGTCAGGCGGGCAACCCCCGGCGATCAGGCGATCATCAGCCCCTCAGCCATCCCACCGTTAGTCAATTCCAAGTGAGTGAGTGCGCGTGTTCCTAAACAGTCCCATGAAGCAACTGGTTACTGCCGAAAGAGCCTCCCTAGGCGGCCACATCGTGGCGATGGCCTTTGGCCTATGCGGTTTACTGCTGGTCTTGCCCAATCCGGAATTCATCGCTTCTTTGCCCCCCTTCGGCATGAAAGCGTTTGAACTGAGCATGGGCCAGGGCGGCGTCGGCTATATCGTCCTAGGGGCGATCGCCGTGGGGCTGTTCTTATACCGCACCCTGGGTCTAAAACGCTGTTTGACCTTTATGGTGCCGGCGGTGGTCCTGTCCCTCAGCAGTGAGCTATTGGGCACCAGCACCGGGTTTCCCTTCGGGTCGTACCACTACCTATCGGGCTTGGGCTACAAAATTGCCGGACTCGTTCCGTTCACCATTCCCCTCTCCTGGTTTTATATGGGGGCGGTCTGCTATATCCTCGCCCGCAATGGCTTGGAAAGACTGGGGCTACGGGGGTGGCTGCGGGGCATCACGGCGATCGCCCTAGGCGCAGTTTTCCTAACCAGTTGGGACTTGGTGCTCGATCCCGCCATGAGCCAAACCACCCTACCTTTTTGGCAATTTGAAGAACTGGGTGAATTCTTCGGGATGCCCTATCGCAACTTGACCGGCTGGTGGGGCACCGGCGTCGTGTTTATGAGCGTGGCATCCCTGTTCTGGGATTCCGAGCCCTTGCGCCTATCGCGATCGCAACTCACCCTACCGGTGCTGACCTACGTCGTGAATTTTGCGTTCGGCGCGATTATTACCGTCACCTCCCTGGACCCCGGTTTTTGGGTGCCGACCGCCCTCAGCGTCCTGACCGGTGTGGTCCCTGTGATGGTGTGCTGGTGGATTAGCGGTGAAGCGATCGCCGACGGGGAAGGGACTGACCCCGTGTTAGCAGTTGAAACGCCGGTCACCCCTCCCCTGGAGCCGGTCACGACCAAATAGAGGGTCACGACCCAATAGATAAGGGTCAAGACCCAATAGGTAAGGGTCAAATGGGTCCTGTAATCGGACCAGCGCAATTCGTAATCAGAGGCGACTTGGAATCCCCAGGTCGCCTTACTGTTGGATGCGGTAGCTATTTCGTAGATATTTCAGATCAAGGCGGAGATTAGGGTGGTGGAGATGACGGTGGAAAATACTTTGACGATTGGACAGGCGATCGCCCTGGTGCTGCTGCTATTTCAAGGACCAGCGGTATTGATCCTCCTCAGCCGACTGATCAAAGGACCCACCCGCCGCCAGCCCGTCTCCCCGCAACCGGCCACCGGCGACCAGCTCGGCACCGTCTCCGTTATCATTCCCACCCTGAACGAAGCCGATCGCATCGGTCCCTGCCTAGACGGCATCACCCGCCAAACTTACGAGTTGCGGGAAGCGATCGTCGTCGATAGCCGCTCCACCGACGACACCCAGGTGATCGTGCAACAGCAAGCGGAAACCGATCCCCGGTTTCGCCTCAT
>CAZZMD010000048.1:0-29789 GCA_964655355.1 uncultured bacterium | reverse complement strand
AAGACGATCCGCTCCCAAAAAACTGGGTGGGTCGTCCCTGGGCCCTCCATTCGGGCTATCTCGCCAGCTCCCCCAATAGCCGCTGGATCCTAGGCATTGACGCCGACACCCAACCCCAACCCGGCATGATTGCCGCGATCGTCGCCGCCGCCGAAGCAGAAGATTATGATTTGGTCTCCTTCGCCCCCCAATTTATCCTCCAGGACCCCGGCGAATTGATATTGCAGCCCGCCCTCCTGATGACCTTGGTCTACCGCTATGGACCCTCCGGCGCCAATCCTGACGGACCCGATCGCGTTATGGCCAACGGTCAATGCTTCCTGGTCAAACGCGCTTGCCTCGATGCGGTATCAGGCTACACCTGCGCCAGCGGCTCCTTCTGCGATGACGTCACCCTCGCCCGCCACATCGCCAACCAAGGATACAAAGTAGGGTTTTTGGATGGGGCCAACATCATCAAAGTGCGGATGTATGAAGGCGCAAAAGAGACCTGGGAAGAATGGGGGCGATCGCTCGATCTCAAGGATGCTGCCACCCCGGTGCAAGTTTGGAGCGACGTTGCCTTCCTGACCGCCGTCCAAGGGCTGCCCATATTTATTGCGATCGCCCTAGAGCTGCTGCGTCTCTTCAACGATTCGCCTATTCTGCACACCCTACCCCTCGAAATCCTGTTTTGGCTGAATGTCGGCATCATCGCCGCCCGCTTTGCCCTCAACGCCGCCATCCTCGGCTCCTATGACCTTCAAGGGGGCAAATGGTCCTGGCTTTTCTGGTTGTCTCCCCTCGCCGATCCCCTCGCCGCCCTCCGCATCGCCCTCTCCTCCAGCCGCACCCCCACCCAATGGCGCGGCCGCCAATATTCCCTGTACTCATCTGATTCCTAACTTGTCTGATCCCTAACGTGATGGTGCTTTTCCGCGCCAAATTGGGCATACTAGCCGCAATCAGGATGCCAGGGTGGCACCCCACCCATGACGCTCACAGAATAAAAGGCTAGGCTATAGGCTCTACGGCGACACGAATACCAGGCGTGCGAGGCACCTGCCAGCGCCCTTGATCCCGTCGTTTGTAACCTACCTACTTGTGGTTGTGCTGTTGATTTGTTGAAGGGGATTACCGTCGTGGGTTCAGAGAATGAACAGGTTGTGAAATTCTTCATCATGGAAGCCCAGGAGCACCTGGAATCCATGGAATCAGCCTTGGACCACCTAGACGAAGTGGTCCACGAATACGAGGAATGCAACACTGTTTACCGAAACGCCCACACCATCAAGGGCGGCGCGGCAATGCTGGGATACGAAAGCATTCGCCGAGTCTCGCTGATGCTGGAAAACTGTTTCAAGCATTTACGGGAACATCCCGCCAAAATGGATGACCGTTGCCAAAAGGAATTCACCATGGGGGTCAAACTCCTGGGAACCCTGATCAGCAAGCTAGAAGGGGGAACCTACGAGGAGGAAGGTCTAGCGAAAGCCGTCGACTCCGCAGAGCCCACCCTGACCGCCCTCTATGACTATGTGAAAGCCGGCACCAGCGGCGGTGATGGCGCAGCACCGGCCCTGCCCGCCAATTTTGGTGCCCATGTGATGGCGGTCCTGAAGAAGATGGTGGTGGTGTTCAAACAGCCGCCATCCCCCAAAACCCGTAAGCAGTTGGATTTACTGTGCCAAAAGTTGCTCCAGATCGGCCAAGGCAATGCCACCTGGACCAAATTAATTGAGACCACCCGAGGCGCGATCGCCAATCCCAGAGTGTCCCCCGGCGCGATGGCGTCGCTGGTAGTGCGGGAAATCAAGCAAGCCAGTGAGCTGCTAATGGCTGGCAAAGGCGACTTACTAACCCCCAGCGAAGCCCTAGCGAAGCTTGCCGTGCCCGCGGCCGCGGCAGCAGCACCCGCGGCGGCAGCCCCAGCAGCCCCAGCAGGCGATGGAGATCAGTTGGTTATGGCGCGTGATACCAAAGCCGTCGCCAGAACCCTCATTGGCGCTTTTTCCAAGCCCCAACTTATGGAAATTGCCAAATATCTGGCGATGGCCGCGAAGAAGCCTTAGCCTACTACCGGCTTAGTCCTGAAGGGTGGAAAATTTGTACGCTCCCACCAAAGACAGGGCGATCGCAAACACCAGCAACACCGGCAAGCTATACCAGGGGAATTCTGCCAAAGGCAGATAAGCCGCCGCCCGCAACGCCGTGCTGGTATAGGTCAGCGGCAAAACATAAACCACAACTTTCAAGGCAACGGGCAACGTCGCCGGATCGAAAAAGGTCCCCCCCAGGAAAGACATGGGGACAATCAAAAAATTGTTGAACAGCCCCACCATCTCCAAGGACTGTACCGTCAGCCCCACAATGACCCCCAGCCCAGCAAACACTGAGCAATTCAACACCAGCACCAGAACAAACAGGGGATTCACAAAGCTAAAGATCTTACCCGTAAACAAAATCGCCACCAGCATCACCGAACTAGCGGTCAGAACACCCCGCACAATCCCCGCCAACATCTTGCCCAAATGCATCGCCAACGGATGAATGGGCACCAACAGCATTTCCTCAAAGGTTTTGCTGAACAGCCGCTCCCCACAAATTGAAAACGTCGTACCACCGAAACTAATCGCCATAGAAGAAAGGGCGACCATCCCCGGCAGAATAAATTCCAGATAACTATCCCCAGCGGAAGGCGTTGCCGTGGCATCGAGGGAACTCCCCAGCCCCAACCCAAAGGCAACGATATAAATCAAAGGCGAGACCAACCCCGACGCCAACACCTGGGCAATGCGAATCCGCAGATCGAGCCAGTCCCCCCAAAAAATGGTGAGGGTATCAGCCCATAGGGTCGACCAGCGAGACGTCAGACCTGGGGCAGGGGGTCGGCGGCCGTATGACAGGGGAGAGGTCATGGTTTAGGGTGTGTCAAAGACGTTGCGAAGGGGGGAATATTGCAATTAAACGGCAAGTGCTGACTTGCAATGGCTTAATGTTTTGTAACAGGATGTGGGCAGCGGATCAAAGGGCCGGTTGAGGCACCGGTCCAAAGCCGATCAAAAAACTGGTTCTCGATCCGCGGGCAGAGGCTGGGCGATCGCCCACCATAGAGTTATCCGCCAGCTATCTGCCATGGATGATTAACCCACCCCAGCCTGATCTCTTCCCCGATAGACAGAATCTCTCCCCCACCCAAATCCCCCACCCCTGCCCCTTCCACCGCCACTACCCCACCGTTGCCTTCCATGTCCCGTACTCGCCCCAACGTCCCCCCCCGCAGAAGGTCCGTCGCCCCCAGCGCTGAATCCCAGCGCCTCAGTAGCTGTCGCGTGTGCCCGATCCTAATGCCATTCCTTTACTGGTTAGGACGGCGCATTGTCTTTCCCCTCTACTTCGGTCCCATCCGCATCACGGGCCGGCACCACCTCCCCACCACCGGTCCCGTTATCCTTGCCCCCACCCATCGCTCCCGGTGGGATGCGATCGTCTTATGTCTCGCCGCCGGCCGCCACGTCACCGGCAACGACATCCACTTTATGGTGTCCGCCAACGAAGTCCGCGGCTTCCAAGGGTGGTTTGTGCGCCGCCTTGGCGGATTCCCCATTGACACCCGCCGTCCCGGCATTGCCAGCCTTCGCTATGGCATTGACCTGTTAGCCCAAGGACGCACCCTAACCATCTTCCCCGAAGGCGACATCTTCCGAGATGGCACCCTCCACCCCCTCAAACCAGGCTTAGCCCGCCTGGCAGCCCATACCCTCCTCAACCAACCAGAGCAGGAGATTACCGACATTCCCATTGTCCCCATCACGTTGGAATACGGTCCCCACGGCCCCTGCTTTGGCAGTGCGATCGCCATTGCGATCGGTCCCCCGGTTTCCACCCGCAGTTGCCAGACCCCATCGCCCAAAACCACCGCCCGCCAAATCCTGACCCGTCTGCGGCACCGCTTCCAGGATCTGGGCGCAACCCCTGCTCCCTCGAAATCCCTCCCCAACCTATCCCTACCGGCGGCCTAATTTCCCAAACCCGAGCGATCGCCCCACCTGGCGAGAACGGATGTTCTAGGATAAAGAAGTTGATTGGCGATCCCGCCCCCGCGACTGTTCCATGACCACCAGCAAAATCTCCAGCGACGCAGCTCGACTCACCCCCGCCAGCGATGACTGGAGTGCATGGCGCGATCGCCCCGACAACCCCGCCGCGGACTTCCTCCAGGAAACCCTAGCCATGGCGAAGCGCCTGTTTATCCAACTACAGCGCCGCCCCAGCACCCTTATCGCTGGCATCATCCAACCCCTCATGTGGCTGATCCTATTCGGGGCCCTCTTCCAAAACGTACCCCAAGGACTCTTCGGCGAAGGCACCGGCTACGGACAATTCCTCGGCGCTGGGATCATCGTCTTCACCGCCTTCGGTGGCGCCCTCAATGCAGGGCTCCCCGTCATGTTTGATCGGGAATTCGGATTTTTGAATCGGTTTCTTGTCGCCCCCCTCAACTCCCGGTTTTCCATCGTCCTCGCCTCCGCCCTCTTCATCACCACCCTGACCCTGATCCAAACCGCCGTCATCATGGGCACCGGCGTCGTCCTCGGAGCCGGGATCCCCAGCGGACTAGGATTATTGGTCGTCGGAGCCATCATCGTGCTGCTGGTCCTAGGGGTCACCGCCCTCAGCCTGGGCCTCGCCTTCGCCCTACCCGGCCACATCGAACTCCTGGCAGCGATTTTCATCGTCAACCTCCCCCTTCTCTTTGCCAGCACCGCATTAGCACCCCTCAGCTTTATGCCCCCATGGCTGCAATGGATTGCCGCCCTAAACCCCCTCAGCTACGCGATCGAACCCATCCGCTACCTCTACCTCCACAGCGAATGGAGCTGGAGCAGCACCGTACTCGCCGCCCCCTTCGGCAACGTCAGCTTTGGCGCCTCCCTCCTCGTCCTCCTGGGCATTGACCTCATCCTATTAATCGCCACCCAACCCCTCCTTCGGCGTCGCATGGCCTAGGACAAACAGAGAAAGGCAAATAGAGGAGAGCAAGCAAAGGAACCGTTTGCAGTAGCCGTAGCCCTCGGGCATCCCACAGAAAAAAGTGTCCACAGAAAAAAGTGGGGCATGGCTCCTGTAACAGTCAGCCATGCCCCCGCACTTAATTAAAATCGTTAAAACAGACGAAAAATGGTCGGTTAGGGATAGGCGAGTATCGCGAACATTTCAGCGCCTATCCCAGCGTTTCCTAGCGACTTCCTAGCGATCGCCCATAAACAACCCTGGCGCATAAGCCTCGATCACGCGGCCCGTCACAGAGCAGGTCACCATCAGATAATCACAAGCACCACACTGGGTCCGAGTAATACGAGACTCTTGAATGTGCTGGCGTTCCGCCAGACTACCGCAATTAGGACAATGAACAGTCTCTGAAGAGGACGACATCGTCACAAGCTCCTGGGGATCGGAAGAAACAAGTATATTTTTGGGGGCTTGTCGGGTTCTAGAAATCTTTTTAGTAGCCATGGAATTGTTATGGGCGATCAGTTATGGGTGATTAGGATAAAGCAGCACTCATTAAGTGTGCCGGTCAAAAAACTCCCTTGAGGCTCTCAATGAGCCATCAACAGAAATCATCAGAAAAGCAAAAAATATCAGAAGAACAAAGTGGTATTTCTTATGAAAAAATCAGTCTTTAGGGGGATGAAACGTTGAGGGAATAACAACTGCTCGGCGTCACGGGAGAAACCGATGCCCCTGGTGGGGATGGTGCACGAAAAACGCATCCTGCAAGTGTCAAGGCTCAGTATTCTATCCTGAATGTCCGGAACCTTGCAGAAACCTTCAAAATAGCCTGGGGATAAGGTTCAGCCCTAGGAACAGCCCGCTGAAAACTAGGTATTAAGCACTAGTCGCCCAGGACGGGTTCGCCCCTGGGACGATCGCCCCAAGCGCGGCTGGAAGCTGGAAATGGGTAACACATGGGGAAGCTGGCGGAGCAGCCTTGATGGGAAGGTTGCATGGGTCAAAACGTTGGTTAAACGTCAGTTCAAGGCAGTCCAAGAAAGGATCAAGGAAACAGTAACAGAGGATACACTTCACCAAATCAATAAGACACGTTGCGACTTGTTTGAATTGGATGCTGTCCTTTAACTATTATGGATGCGGTCTAGTTTTTTGACCTGAAATCGCGACTTTTCTTCATGTTTATAGGAACAAGAAATAAAGAGTAGATGATCCCTGGCGGTTTTTCATCGCATGGCACTGCATTTAAATACTTTTATCGTCTACGGTTCATCAGTTTTTGTCATTTTGATATCGCTTCCAAAGGTTTTGATTCTGTTTGGTTCGCCCCATCGAATCTTGGTCCCTTCCCCCTACAGAAACCGGCACTGGTATTGGCGATCCCGTCAGAGAAACAGGGTCAGTACCAATACCCCAGCACCAATACCCCAGCACCAATACCTAATAATCCCGCTATGATCCCGCTCCACCGTCTAGGGGAGGCGATTCAGCAACGATCGCCGTTTATCTTCAAATTCCCCTTCCGAGATCAAGCCCTCCTGGCGTAGCTTGTCCAACGACCGCAGGGCCTCCGCGATCGCCGTCACCTGCTCCGGCTCGATCCCATCGGCGATCGCCGGTTCTGGGAGCGGCGAATTAAAATTCTGGTCAAACTCATTGCGCTCCTGGGCCAGATACCAAATCCCTTCAACGGCGCTCGCCACATGGGGAATCGGCGTCCACGACAGCAGCAAATAGCACACCCCCCACCAGGACTGGCCCAGATAAAACTTATGGAGCCCCGCCACCGGAAGGACTGTGCTCACCAGGGCCAAACCAACGGCAACGGTGCGTTTCTTAGGATTAGCCATGGCAAAGGGAGATTGTGTAGGAGGGGCATTTTTAGGATAGCGGTCATTTTAGGCGGGCTGAGGCAGGGGGTCCGGGGAATTGCGTTCGGTTTCTGCCCCTGGAACCGCTCCCGGTCGTCCGCTAGGATCAGGGTAATTCTGCCGACGTTTTCCAAGGCAATCGTCGGGGTTAGTCTGCCCACAGGACGGGCGTAAGCCTTCATTTTGGGAGCAAGACTGGCCGGTTTTCCCTGGGAAACTGGCACTTAAAAAATTGGTTATCTAGGTTGGGATTTAAGGATAAACGGCCATGGGAATCTTCGACTCGGACATCGTCCAGCAGGAAGCACAACAGTTATTCACGGACTACCAACAGCTCGTCCAGTTGGGGAGTAACTACGGCAAATTTGATCGCGATGGCAAGAAGATGTACATCGAGCAGATGGAAGGGGTCCTGGATCGGTATCGAATTTTTATGAAACGATTTGAGCTGTCGGATGATTTTTCGGCCCAGGCGACGGTGGAGCAGTTAAAAACCCACCTCGGGCAATTTGGCATGAGCCCACAGGGAATGTTTGACCAGATGGAGGCGACGTTGAAGCGAATGAAGTCCGAGATTGACCCCTAAGATTGCTCCCTAGACCTAGGACGGGAAAAAGGCATCCAGCCTATGGGTCAGGGGGGCTGGATCCGCTCATTTTGAAGCAGGGCAGGGCAGAGCATTGGAGAACATGGGCGTGGAGCAGGACGTTAAGGGAGGGGCTGCGATCGCCCAACCTTGGCAGGGAGGGGATGATTTTCCCCTGGGGATAGCGATTCATACGGCCAGTGCAGAGCTGGGACTTGCCAAGGCGATCGGGGCAGATTGTACCCACCAGTCCTGGGCGCTGGGGCGGGATTTGTCGTCGGACTTACAGGATTACCTACGGCAATTTATGGCCCCCCACCCCTGGGGCTCCTTGGCATTTGTGGCCACGGCGATCGGTCCTGGTGGCTTTACGGGCACACGAATGGGGGTCGTGGCCGCCAAGACTCTAGCCCAACAGTTGGAGATTCCAATCTTTGGCGTGTGTTCTCTGGCAGCCGGGGTCTGGCAGCGGCGCGATCGCTTCAGCGTGGGAGATTGGATTGCCGTTACCCTCCCCGCCCGACGGGGAGAAATTCACGGAGCCGTCTATGAACTGGGCACGAATGGTCTAGTCTGTCGGCGATCGCCCGTGGTGATCATGCCGGACCCTTGGCAGCAGGAACTCGCCCAGCTAGAGCATCCCTGGGTGACCTGTGAATTGCCCTTTGAGATGGGTGGAGACGCGGAAGGATTGTTAGCGATCGCCGGTTGGCAATGGCTCCAGGGCGATCGCCCCCACTGGTCCGAGGTCTTGCCCTACTACGGTCAACATCCGGTCCATCGATAGCAGGATCGATTCCGGGTTAGCCGCCCAGGCGCCGTTTCCAAATCAAAATCGCCTGCTTCGCCGCGGGAGCTGCCGCCGTATCGGGGGGAATTAGCGCCGCCGTTTGGAGAGCTTGCCCCAACTGTCCACTGCTGGCCCGACTCTCCGCCAGGCTCAGGATCCGCTGGCTCCATTGGTCAATGCTGGCCTGGGCGCGATAATATTCCGGCTGTCCCGCAGGGATTCGCCGCGCCACCCCGATCGCCTGGTTATAGGATGACGCTTGGCCCGGTTGAATCAATCGAAACGCCTGGGCCAGCCGCTGACGGTTGGCAGCCTGCTGTTGCTGCTGAGCGGGCCACTGTTTCAGCACCCGATCACGCTCCGCCTTCAACGACTCCACATCCGCAGGCACCAGCTGTGCCGCCGCGATCGCCCCAGAGAAATCCCCCTGACGGGCCCGCCCCTTCGCCAAATCCAACATGACCTGGCTCCAGCGCTTGATATCCGCCTGGGCTTGGTCGTAGAGGGGCTCACCGGGCCTGACCTTGCGCGCCTCACCGATCGCCCGACTAAACTCCGACGCCTGGGACTTTTGCAAGGGCATGCGCGCCCGACTCAACGTATCCTGATTCATCCCCTGCAACGCCTGCGATCGCACCGCCAACGCCGCATCCCCCTTCTGGGGCAACTGATCAATCGTATCGACCGCCTGCCGATAATTCCCCTGCTTCACCGCCTGCTGCGCTTGCTGTACCGCCGCAGCCTCCGCCCCCGGCGCCGCCGCGGGTGCTCCCGCCTCCGCCGCAGGTGCCGCCGTTTCCGTCGGAGTCGCCTCTGAGCCATCGCCCCCTTGGAAAGCCCCCAACAGAGCGCCCCAATTGCGCCACAGGATCCCCAGCAGGAGCAGCAACGCCAACGCCCCCGCCCCGAGCAGTAGCCATTTCAAAAATCCCGATGACGCCGGCTTAGAAGACTTTTCCGATGCCGCAGGCGTCGGTGGTGCCGTGACTGGCGGCGGATCCAACGGCGGCGGAGGCGGCGCGATCGCCGTGGCAGTCGCTCCCCCCATGGGAGTCGGCGGCGCTTCGTCCACCACCGGCATCGTCGACAACTCCCTGCTTCCCGTAGCGGGGAACAGAATATAGGGCGTCTTGCTATCGGAGAGCACCGCATCGGGCGATCGCATCACATCGCGATAGAGGGCATTATGCTCCTTCACAATCACCTTCGGCTGTTGCAGCATCAGGCGATCTTCCTTGCACTGCTGGGCCATACGGTCCGCCAACCCGCGCTCCAGGCTAAACAGGTTCGTCCCCATGGGATCCCCCATCGTCGCCATCAGCCCCGCCATAAATACCCCGGTATGGGTCGTCGGCGAATAGTGAGAGGCCTGCCCCTGCTGATTGGCATTGATGGTGGCAATATCAAATTCCCGCGCCAGATCCCGAATATCGTTACCCACTTCTTCCCCGGAATACCCTTCCCAGGCGTGGTTAATATCCAGCAGCAGCAACACATTGCCCTGACCCGCGCGATCGCGCGCCGCCGACAGTTGCTCATAAATCTGCCGCATGGCAATACAGCCAGAGGGCACCCGGTCCGGGCTCCCCTCGATCGCCATAAAATAATCCTGCCCCTCATAGCAAACGCTGTAGCCGCTCAGCAGGCACCACAGAATATCGCCGGACTGGACCAAATTTTGGCAAACGCGATTCAGCCAAAACTCAATATTTTCCCGATTGGGATAGGTGGGGCGACCTTGGCAGGGCAAAGAATGATCGCTGAGCTGAAGACACCGTTCCGCCCCCAACTCCTCCCGCTGGCCCCATAAACTGCTCAGGGCCATCGCATCCGCCTCCCCCTGACGCACCGCCGGCAAAAAGGGATAGCTCGTAATCCCGATGGCGATCGCCCAATGGTTACCCGAAGGAGAAGATTGTCGCTGTGCCACCATAATGCCCTTATTACTAACTCCAAAAACGGGATGCGCCGTATCTACCGTAGCCCTTGTGCAGATGGGGGGTCGATCCTAAAAGGCTAGCTGTCTAGGGAGATTCTAAGCCAAATAAATAACAAAACCTTAAAGCTTAAGTACGGATCGGCCCTAAAAAACGCAAAAACAAAAATCCCCCCTCAATTTCAGAGGAGGGATGAGTCACGATCCAAGCGATCGCTCGGACGTTTGATCGGTTTTGCGATGGGGGTTCTTAAGCGCCCAACACTTGAGCGATCGCCTGCTTAAATACTGCCAACGCCTCATCAATTTCCTCAGCGGAAACAATCAACGGCGGCACAAAACGCACCACCTTCGGCCCCGCAGGCACCAGCAGTAATCCCGCATCCATCGCCGCCTTCACCAGCTCAATGGACGTGGTTTCAATCTCCGCCGACAGCTCGACGCCATTAATCAAGCCCCAGCCGCGCACTTCGACGAACTTATCGCCATAGGGGGCGATCGCCTCGGCCAACCCTGCCCGCAACTGCTCACCGCGATCGCGCACATTCGCCAAAAATTCCGGCGTCTCGATGGTTTTGCACACCGCCGCCGCCACACCACAGGCAAAGGGATTACCGCCATAGGTACTGGCATGGTCCCCCGGGCGCAACACATCGCAGCTCGACTTACACATCAGCGCCCCAATGGGGATGCCGCCGCCCAAGCCCTTCGCCGAGGTAAACACATCCGGCTCGATGCCCAAATTCTCGAAACCCCAGATTTTGCCGGTCCGACCGACGCCCACCTGCACCTCATCCATCATCAGCAGGATTTTATGCTCGTCGCAAAGTTCCCGCAGCCGTTGGAAATAGGCGCGATCGCCCGGCCGAACGCCCCCTTCCCCCTGGAGCGCCTCCAACATAATCGCCGCCACCCGAGGACCATTTGCGTTTAGCTCCTGGATTTTGGCCTCCGCCGCCGCAATGTTGTTGTAGGGAATATAGTCAAACCCCGGCACCAACGGACTGAAGTTCTTCTGGTACTTGGGCTGTCCCGTAGCGGTAATGGTCGCCATCGTCCGCCCATGGAAACTCGCCTTAGCGGTCAAAATCACCGGGTCGTCAATATTCAGCACCGTGTGCCCATACTTCCGCGCCAGTTTGATGGCACCCTCATTCGCCTCCGCACCGGAATTGCAGAAAAAAGCCCGATCTGCGCAGGAATTGGCCGTAATCCACTGGGCCAGCGCCCCCTGTTCCGGGATGTAATACAAATTCGAGACATGATGCAGCTTATTAATTTGCGCCGTCACCGCCTCCGTCATCACCGGGTGAGCATGGCCCAACGTGCAGGTGGCAATCCCCGCCACAAAATCCAGATAGCTACGCCCGTCCGTATCCCACAGGCGACATCCCTCGCCGCGATCCACCGCCAAGGGAAAACGACCATAGGTGGTCATCACCGCCGCATCAAACGCCTCGCGGTCAAATTCACGGTTGGCAGCGATCGCCGTTGACGGCTCAGTTGATTGGTCTAAAACCTGTGGACTCACGGATGGATACCTCCTTCGCGGGGTCAGAAAATCCAGGGGCAACACTTATTCTTCAAAATCAGTGCCCATGGAACTCGTGCAAGAACTGTAAGCTAATTGCTTAAGCTAGACACATTAAGCTAATTATTAATGATTGTCCAGATTGTCCAACATTGCCCGAAGAATCACCACGTCCGTTTCAGGAAACGATGACCCTAACCCTAGCGATCGCCGCCGACAGCATCAACGCCCTCGACCTATCCCCCGTTCGAGACACCCTAGACAAGCAAGAAAACTGGTCATCCCTAGAACAAAGCATCACCTTTGAGATCGACTATCCCCGCGAAGACGGCGACCCCCGCGAGCTATCAGAAATTCCAGAAATTCGCCTTTGGTTCCTGCGCCTCGACAGCGTTTATCCCTGGCTACCCTATGCCCTGGACTGGAAAGGCGGCGAACTCGGTCGCTACACCGCCATGCTAGTGCCGCACCAATTCCATCCCACCGACGGCATCCAATTCAACCCTGAAGCGTTGGAATTATTTGTGATGCAAAAACTATTTGTCCTAGCGGAATGGCTGCCCAACCAAGGCATTTCCGCGCGATCGCGCCTCCAAGGACTGGCTCAAATACTCGGCTACGGCATCGACGACAGCTTCTTCGACTTCATCCTATAAAACCGAACACCCCAAAAACAAAACCTAGGGAACGCATCAACGCCTCTCCCTAGGTCACCTTCAAGTCCTTTGATTCTTGTCTGAGCATTCGATGATCTAAGACTCAAGAACCAACCGTAGTGTCATCGGTGTCGCCAGTCCTACAGCTTCACTTCAATATCCACACCCGCGGGCAGATCCAACTTCATCAACGCATCAACGGTCTTAGAAGAAGGCTGGTAAATATCAATCAGACGGCGGTGGGTCCGGGTCTCAAAATGCTCCCGAGAATCCTTGTTCACGTGGGGCGATCGCAGCACACAATAAATGCGGCGCTTCGTGGGCAAAGGAATGGGGCCAACCGCAGACGCACTCGTCCGGTTTGCCGTCTCAACAATCTTGTCGCAGGACGTATCCAAAAGTTTGCGGTCAAAAGCTTGCAGCTTAATCCGAATTTTTTGCTGTTGAATCGTAGCCATGGTCTAAAACACCATTCAATTTTCAAGGTTCATTGGGTCGCATCAAAATCTCGGTCAAAGTCTCGATAAGACATCTGGAGAGGCGACCCACAGCCCTCCTGGACCTATTCAATTATTGATTGCGATCAAAATTGCCGCCTATAAATTCTAAACCAGACCGGCGACACTAACTCGCCTGACCCGCAGAATTCATATCCAGCAGTGGATGCGATCGCCCAAATAAATCCCAGCCGCTGAGAGAGCGATGGGGACGCCTAACTTAACGGTCAGACATCCCCATCGTCAACAGCATCAGCCAGCTTACGCCACAATCTTAGAGACAACACCAGCACCAATGGTGCGGCCACCCTCACGGATTGCGAAACGCATCCCTTGCTCAATTGCAACGGGCTGGATCAGCTCAACGTCCATCTTCACGTTGTCACCGGGCATCACCATCTCCATCTCACCGCCATCTTGGCTGGTGTACTTGGTGATAGCGCCGGTCACATCGGTGGTCCGGATATAGAACTGAGGACGGTAACCGCCGAAGAAGGGGGTATGACGACCACCCTCATCCTTGGTCAACACATACACCTCAGCCTCGAACTTGGTGTGGGGGGTGATAGTCCCTTTCTTGGCCAACACCATGCCGCGCTCGATGTCATCCTTCTGGACACCACGGAGGAGGATACCAGCGTTATCGCCAGCCTGACCCTCTTCCAGGCTCTTCCGGAACATCTCGATACCGGTCACAGTGGTCTCGCGGGTGTCGCGGATACCGACGATTTCAACCACGTCGCCCACCTTCACCACACCACGCTCAATACGACCGGTAGCAACGGTACCCCGACCGGTGATGGAGAAGACGTCCTCAACCGCCATCAAGAACTCTTGGTCCACATCGCGGACGGGCTCAGGGATATAAGAATCCACTTCGTCCATCAGCTTGTAGATCTTCTTGACCCAGTCAGAATCGGTCTTACCAGAGGTAATATCCTCAACCGCTTGCAGGGCAGAACCCACAACGATGGGAATATCGTCACCGGGGAAGTCGTAGTCACTCAGAAGCTCGCGAACTTCCAGCTCCACCAACTCCAACAGCTCCTCATCATCCACCTGGTCTTCCTTGTTCATGAAGACAACCAGGTTAGGCACGTTCACCTGCTTCGCCAACAGGATGTGCTCACGGGTCTGGGGCATGGGGCCATCAGCGGCGGACACCACCAAAATGCCACCATCCATCTGAGCCGCACCGGTGATCATGTTCTTCACATAGTCAGCGTGGCCAGGGCAGTCCACGTGAGCATAGTGACGACCATCGGTTTCGTACTCCACGTGGGAGGTGTTGATGGTAATACCCCGAGCTTTTTCCTCGGGAGCATTATCAATGTCTTCATAGTTGGAAGCTGCTTGAGCTCCACCTTTGGCAGCCAGGGCCATGCTGATAGCAGCCGTCAACGTGGTCTTACCGTGGTCCACGTGACCGATGGTGCCGATGTTGACGTGGGGTTTATTGCGCTCGAACTTTTCGCGTGCCATGAGTTATCTACGTGTCTTGTTTTGCTATGCGAACCCTTTACTCTTTGCGATGAGAGCTTCAGCCACATTCTGAGGGATCTCATCATACCGGCTAAACTCCATCGAGAATATACCCCGACCTTGGGTTTTTGACCGAATGTCGGTGGCATACCCGAACATGGTGGCCAAAGGTACTTTAGCACTGACCTTGGCCAATCCTTCTTCGGAGCCCGTTCCTTCAATTTGCCCACGACGAGCGTTGAGGTCTCCAATGACGTCCCCGAGGTAGTCATCGGGAACTTCGACCTCCACTTCCATCGTGGGTTCTAAAAGGACCGGGTCCGCCTGCATCGCGGCTTCTCGCATTGCCATTGATCCGGCAATCTTGAAGGCCATTTCCGAAGAGTCTACGTCGTGGTAGGAACCATCGACCAAAGTTACTTTCACGTCGATGAGGGGATAGCCAGCAATGATACCTGATTCGCAGGCCTCGCGCATCCCCTGTTCCGCCGGACCAATAAATTCCTCGGGGATAACACCCCCGGCAATCTTGGATTCAAACGTAAAACCGCTGTCGCGATCGCCCGGTTCAACCTCGATCACCACATGGCCATACTGCCCTTTTCCGCCGCTCTGACGCTCAAATTTATTATCCGCCTTGGCAGATTGACGCACCGTTTCCCGATAGGCCACCTGGGGATTACCGATATTCGCCTGCACCTTAAATTCCCGGAGCATGCGATCGACGAGAATTTCCAAATGTAGCTCTCCCATGCCTGCAATCACCGTCTGATTGCTCTCGGGATCAACGGACACCTGGAAGGTGGGATCCTCCTCTGAGAGGGACTGGAGCGCCTTAGAGAGCTTATCCATATCCTGCTTAGTCTTGGGCTCCACCGCCACAGAAATGACCGGCTCAGGGATATACAGTGACTCCAACACCACCGGCGCATCGGGATCACAAATGGTGTCGCCGGTAATGGTCGATCGCAACCCCAGGGCCGCCCCTAAATCCCCGGCTCGTAGCTCGTCCACTTCCTGGCGATCGTCCGCCTTCATCACAATCAACCGAGCCAGTTTTTCCTTCTTGCCTTTGCTGGCATTGAGCAAATAACTGCCCTTCTTAATCACGCCGGAATAGACCCGAATAAAGGTCAACCGCCCAAAGGGATCCGCCATTAGCTTGAACGCCAACGCCGACGCCGGCGCATCATCATCCGCCTCCCGCTTCACCACCTCATCGCTATCCGGCAAAGTCCCCTCGATCGCCGGCACATCGATAGGAGCGGGCAAATAATCCACCACGGCGTCTAACAGGAGCTGTACGCCCTTATTTTTAAACGCCGAGCCACAGAGCATGGGGACGATGGTGCCGTCGATGGTGCTCTTGCGCAGCGCCCCCCGGATTTCCTCCTCCGTCAGCGCCTCCCCCTCCAGGAATTTCTCCACCAGGGCATCATCGGTTTCCGCCACCGCTTCCACCAACGCCATGCGGTATTCCTCCGCCAGCTCCGCCACGGATTCGGGGATCTCCGTCTCCTTAATGTCGGTCCCCAAATCATTGGTATAGATATGGGCCTTCATGGTCACCAGATCCACAATGCCCTCAAACTGATCCTCAGCCCCGATCGGCAACTGAATCGGCACCGCATTGCTCTTAAAGCGATCGCGAATCTGCCCGTGCACCTTGAGGAAATTTGCCCCGGTGCGGTCCATCTTGTTCACAAAAGCAATGCGCGGCACATTGTAGCGATCCGCCTGCCGCCACACCGTCTCCGATTGGGGTTGCACGCCCCCCACCGAACAAAAAACTGCAATCACCCCGTCCAACACTCGCATGGAGCGCTCGACTTCAATCGTAAAGTCCACGTGGCCGGGGGTGTCGATGATATTGATCTTGCGATCGCGCCATTCCGTACTAATTGCAGCAGCGGTAATGGTAATACCCCGCTCCCGCTCCTGATCCATCCAGTCGGTCACCGCCGTCCCATCATGGACCTCGCCCATCTTATGGACCACGCCGGAATAGAACAAAATCCGTTCCGTCGTCGTAGTTTTTCCGGCATCGATATGGGCTGCAATCCCAATATTGCGAACCCGTTCTAGGGGGGTTACTCGTCCCATAACGATCTCCTTTAACTCCTTTAACCTCTACCGCTGACCTCTACCGCAGATGATCTTAAACGACCTTGCCATGGTTGATACAAAATTCGCGATGCCCGCCTCCCCAACCCACAACATTGGAAGCGAGGGAAAACAGCCACCCCAGCATCAAGCCAAAACCAATCACAACAAATCGCCCCCTGAGCAATCAGGGAAGCGACTGTTGAATTTTATACGCAGCCAATTTCCCAATTCAGGAAATCACCATCAGCCCTAAGGGCATAGCGCGCTAATGCAGACTTTAGTAACGGTAATGGGCAAACGCTTTGTTTGCCTCTGCCATCCGATGGGTTTCTTCCCGCTTACGGATTGCATTGCCCGTTTCGTTGGCCGCATCCATCACCTCATTGGCAAAGCGCATCACCATGCTCTTACCGGGGCGTTGGCGAGAGAACTGGATCAACCAGCGCAGGGCCAAAGCGGTACCGCGACCGGCCCGCACTTCCATGGGCACCTGATAGGTCGCACCACCGACCCGGCGAGCTTTGACCTCAACCAAGGGGGTGGTGTTCTTCACAGCCTGTTCAAAAACTTCAAGGGGCTCAGAACCGGTGCGCTCTTCAATAATTTTGAACGCACCATAAACGATGCGAGACGCCACGGACTTCTTACCCTGTCGCATAATGCGACGGATGGTCATGCTGACAAGACGGCTGTTATAAACCGCGTCGGGGGGAACGGTGCGCTTCTGGGCTGATGAACGGCGAGACATAGATTGAGTTGGTTAATGACTGATGGTGACGCCAGCGGATCAAGATCGGCAGATCAAGAACAACAGCGCCGGTTCGAAAATGCTTGGGTGAGACTGGCTGCCATCCAGAGGTGCAACGGGTCTGGCGGGGCAGTGAGTCCCAGAAACGGGAGCGTTACCGGAAGAGTCAGCCAAGTAAGCTTTCGGGCTCTCGCGATCGCCTACTTTCTTCCCAACGCCACTTCGTACTGAAACCGAAATCTAATTACCTATCCCCTATCAAGTTTCTAGCGATCGCCCGAGCGTGAGTTCTCAAGCCATCCTCAAAACTGATTGAGCTAAGCAACTAGCCAAACAAGATATCCCAAGGGAAACCTCAAACATCCCAGGATTTACTCCTTAGGACGCTTCGCACCGTACTTAGAACGGCTCTGGCGACGGTCTTTCACACCGGCGGTATCCAGGGTTCCGCGAACGATGTGATAGCGCACACCGGGAAGATCCTTAACACGACCGCCGCGAATCATCACAACGGAGTGCTCCTGGAGGTTGTGACCGATACCAGGGATATAAGCCGTCACCTCAAAGCCAGAGGTCAAACGCACACGGGCAACTTTCCGTAGCGCAGAGTTCGGCTTCTTAGGGGTGGTGGTGTAAACACGGGTGCAGACACCACGACGCTGGGGGCAGCTCTTAAGAGCAGGGGATTTAGTTTTCTTCTTAGCTTTCTTTCGTTCGGACCGAATAAGCTGCTGAATGGTGGGCATTGGCTACCGCAATCAGTAAATGGATTATGACTGTCCTCTCAAAAGACAGAAATTTTGCAACAGTCTTGAATGGTATCAACTCGATTTTTGCTTTGTCAATCGCGGCAACGGCTGATCACAGGGATAACAGACCGGTCCTAGGGCAGATCAGGCCAAGTCAAAAGAGGCGCTACAGCTACAAATCTCAGTCGCACTAGGATTTACGAATCGAAAGCCACCGCCCACCAAATCCTCGGAGTAGTCCACGGTGAGGTTCTCGCACCAGCTCGGATCCGATCCCGCCACCCGAAGCTGAATTTTTTCATCCAGGGCGATCGCCCCGTCGGTGTCTTGCTGAGAATCTTGGGAAGAAAGCTGAAGATCATAGGACCACTGACGACAGCCCCCCAGAATTTTCTGGAGGGTCACCGTCCAAACCCCATCTGATGATGCGCCATCCCCCTGGGCTTGGCTCCAGCGATGCAACTCGGCGATCGCCGCAGGACTAAACTTCACCATGACTCCAGCTCCCCCTCGTCACATTATTGCGGGACATTATTTTGCGCGGGCGTAATCGTCCTCGAAGCGCACAATATCATCCTCCCCAAGATATTGACCGTTTTGGACCTCAATCAAAACCAAAGGAATCACACCAGGATTCGTCAGACGATGATTGGTGCACTGGGGCACGTAAGTAGACTGATTGCTTGACAGCATAATCTCCTTCTCCCCACACTCCACCAGCGCCGTCCCCGACACCACAATCCAATGCTCGCTGCGGTGGTGATGCATCTGTAGACTTAGGCGATGCCCCGGATTCACCTCGATACGCTTAATCTTGTAGCCCGATCCCTCCTCCAGGGTGGTGAAGGACCCCCAAGGGCGCGACTCCGTAACGGTTGCAGGGGCAGAAAGGTCCACCTTCTTCGCACTCCCGTTCGACGAAGCCATCTCAACTTTTGCCGCAGCCATAGATCATCAACTCCATCACTTACAACGTCTTTATCTACAATACCCAGACAAAATCTCCAGACGACTTCCCTGCCCATCTGGGCACCCAGCCCCAACCAATTTCGTAGTCCCCGCGAAGGGCCGACCACAACGCTATAAAATCAACGCGAGCATCTCAGCACGAGTATCCAATGCCCGCGCATTGCTCCATCTCCGTGCTCCCTGCTCCGTTCCGGGTATAAGTCCGAGTATAAGTGATTCTTCTGAAGGGAAATTGGCAACCCCCGTGGTCAACCAACCCTTCGGTGATAATCTAATATTTGTTTGGCTGTTCGACCCCCAACGGCCAAGACCCAAGAGTCTTCGGAACCTGAAGATCTGCCATAGATTCCCCAAAGCTCATGCTTGTTTGAAACATGTGCTTTTTAAGGAGCCCGATTGGCGATCGCAGACGGGCAGGTCTCACTAGCAGCTTCAAGCTCGGCAACCCTCGAGAAATCAAGTTGCCCGAGGAGAGCGAGTTTAAGTTAATCAAGCTCTGGACGTTAATTCACAGGCTAATAATTCACAGGCTCAAGCATGGTCACCACCACAGAGAAAACAAACATCGGCAACATCACCAAAGTCATCGGCCCGGTGATTGACGTGAAATTCCCCAGCGGTTCGCTACCCTCCATCTATAACGCCCTGAAGGTGGAAGGCACCAACCGTGCAGGTAACACCGTCTCCGTAACCTGCGAAGTGCAGCAGCTCCTGGGTGACAACCAAGTGCGTGCGGTTGCCATGAGCACCACCGATGGTCTGGTGCGCGGCATGGACGTCGTCGACACCGGAGCCCCCATCAGCGTGCCTGTGGGTAAGGCGACCTTGGGTCGTATCTTCAACGTCTTGGGTGAGCCCGTGGACGAGAAAGGTCCCGTGGGTAACGAAGAGACTTTCCCGATTCACCGCCCCGCGCCCAAGCTAACGGACCTGGAAACCAAGCCGTCTGTGTTTGAGACCGGGATTAAGGTGATCGACCTGCTGACCCCCTATCGTCGGGGTGGAAAAATTGGTCTATTCGGTGGTGCCGGCGTGGGCAAGACCGTGATCATGATGGAGTTGATCAACAACATTGCAACTCAACACGGTGGTGTATCCGTGTTTGGCGGTGTGGGTGAGCGGACCCGTGAAGGGAACGACCTCTACAACGAGATGATCGAATCCAACGTGATCAACGCCGATAACCTGAACGAGTCCAAGATTGCCTTGGTCTACGGTCAGATGAACGAGCCGCCCGGAGCCCGGATGCGCGTGGGTCTGTCGGCGCTGACCATGGCGGAATATTTCCGTGATGTGAACAAGCAAGACGTACTGCTGTTCATCGACAACATTTTCCGCTTCGTACAGGCGGGTTCTGAGGTGTCCGCACTGTTGGGTCGGATGCCCTCCGCTGTGGGATACCAGCCCACCCTAGGTACCGACGTGGGTGACCTGCAGGAGCGCATTACCTCCACCACCGAGGGTTCCATCACCTCCATTCAGGCGGTTTACGTCCCTGCGGATGACTTGACCGACCCCGCCCCGGCAACCACCTTTGCCCACTTGGACGGAACCACCGTGCTGTCCCGTGGCTTGGCGTCTAAGGGGATTTACCCCGCCGTGGATCCCTTGGGTTCCACCTCCACCATGCTTCAGCCGGACATCGTAGGTGATGACCACTACGACACCGCCCGTTCTGTGCAGTCCACCCTGCAGCGCTACAAGGAGCTTCAGGACATCATCGCCATTTTGGGTCTGGATGAATTGTCCGAGGAAGACCGCTTGATTGTGGCTCGCGCCCGTAAGGTTGAGCGTTTCTTGTCCCAGCCGTTCTTCGTGGCTGAGGTCTTCACCGGTGCCCCTGGTAAGTACGTCTCCTTGGAAGACACCATCAAGGGCTTCAAGCAGATTTTGGACGGTGAATTTGATGATTTGCCTGAGCAGGCGTTCTACCTGGTCGGCGACATCAACGAGGCGATCGCCAAAGGCGAAAAGCTGAAAGAAAAGGGCTAATTCCAGCCTGATTCCTAATCTGACAATCTGATGGGGCGAGGTCCTAAATCCGATGGACTAAGATCTTGCCCCCCAGTTCAGACATGACCCCAGTGCCAGCGGTAAGTTATCGGGGCATCTGGGGTTATTGATTTCTGGGATTATTGATTTAAAGCTTGGGTTTGGTTTGCGATCGCCTGGCGATCAGTTTTGAAAGTTGCGTTTGAGTGTTGCGGTATTAGGGGATTCCCATGAGTTTGAACGTTAAAGTCATCGCGCCGGACAATACGGTTTGGGATGCACCCGCTGCGGAAGTGGTCCTGCCCAGCACCACCGGTCAAGTCGGTATTTTGCCGGCCCACGCGCCTTTGCTAACCGCTTTGGATGCGGGTGTGATGCGGGTCCGTGAAGGGTCTGAATGGACGGCGATCGCCCTGATGGGTGGTTTCGCAGAAATCGAAAACGACGAAGTTGTTGTGCTGGTGAACGGTGCCGAACGCGGCAGCGAAATTGATCGCACGGAAGCGGCAGCCGCCTTTGCAGAAGCAGAAAAGGCCGTCAGCGCCCTGTCCGGTCAGATTTCGCCCGAGAAGCTGAAAGCAGACAACGCATTGAAGCGTGCCCGGGCTCGCTTGCAGGCAGCCGGCGGCGCAGAATAAGTCTCTGGCTCACGACAGCCAGCCCCTGACTTACAGCCATCTAAGAAGAGAGTGATTTCCTAGGACAACGGCGATCGCTCTCTTTTGCATGGGAAGCTTGCAGAGGTCTGCTTCTGCCTGATCGACCTCCTTGATACCCGACTAAAAACCCAAGCCCAGGGGTAGCCAGGCTTGGGTTTTTAGTTTTTGACCCATTTTTTGGGTCATTCGGACTTGGGATAGAAGCGCTAGAGGGTCAGTCTAGGCAACGGGTCAATCAGCAACCCTATACGGTTGCCAACTCACGCTCAGCAGCAGGGCGCTTGCTGTTGCGGATACCGTCGATCGCCGCAGCATAATCGTCAGCCTTAAACACAGCCGAACCTGCAACGATCGCATCAGCGCCCGCTTCCAGGACCTGCCAAGTGTTGTGAACTTTCAAGCCGCCATCCACTTCGATGTAAGCATCCAAGTTGCGCTCATCCAACATGGTGCGCAACTGCTTAATCTTGGGCAGCACGCCAGGGATAAAGGACTGGCCGCCGAAACCGGGGTTGACGCTCATAATCAAAATCACGTCGCACAGATCCAGGACGTTCTCAATCAGGCTCAGGGAGCTGCCGGGATTCAGCACCACACCGGACTTCGCGCCGGCTTCCTTGATTTGACCCAAGGTGCGGTGCAAGTGGGGAGATGCATTGTGCTCAGCGTGGACGGTGATGATATCTGCACCCGCCTTGGCGAAGTCATCAACGTACTTCTCGGGCTCAACGATCATCAGGTGAACATCCAAAGGCTTCTCGGTGTGGGGGCGAACCGCATCCACAATCATGGGGCCGATGGTGATGTTGGGAACGAAGCGACCGTCCATGACATCAACGTGAATCCAGTCAGCACCAGCCTTATCAACGGCCCGGATTTCCTCTCCGAGACGGCTGAAATCGGCGGACAAAATGGAGGGGGAAATGACAGTAGGCTTCTGAGGCATGGTGCTTCGGTCTCCTAGGTACGGGATGTCGAAATCTGTATTTCTTTTAACAGAATGTTAACAAGTTTTGGCACCAATCCATGAGATTAAATCCCAACGTTTGATGAGAAAACGACGGATTGGGGGATGGGATCTTAGGATTTTCTAATCGATCGCGCCGGAATATCAGGGGGCATCCATCGGGCGGACCGCGATCGCCAATCGCCTGATTTTCAGAGGGTTGTAGGTTAGGCTGAGTGGGCGATTGTTCCGGCTCCCCCTCCCTAAGAATAGGAGAAATTGGGAACTGGAAGATACCGGTTTGATGCAGGTTTATTGTGGCGTGACCTTCTGGAGCAACCCATGAAACGATGGTTCGGTTTGGCCGGTGGGGTGATGGTAGCGCTCCCTCTGGTGTCGTGGGGCATGGCAAAGCTGGCTCGGGAGGCGGGGCGATCGGCATTGGTTGGCGATCGCGCGATCGCCGCCGAAGCCAAGGTCAACACCACCGGCGCCGACGGCATTGATGCCCGCCGACTGCACGCCGCACCGTTTAATTTGCTCGGTCGCAAGGTGGCCCTGGGACAGGTGGAAATTGGCCGCCCCGGGATCTATGCCTTTGACAAGGGGGTGACAAAAGTACAACCGTTTTCGCCGGCGGGGGTCTTTTTGCTGAATCGGCGAGCCCGGCCGGACGACTGGGTGGATGGCCATGCCCATGCGGTGGCGGGGGTGATGGTGGCCCGCCATAAGGTGGCCGGCGGCGTGGCCCCCCAGGCGCGGCTATATGCGGCCGCGACCGGGTTTGGCGGCAATGCCCCCAATGGTCAGGCGCGGGAATGTTTGGCGAGCCAAACCGTGGCGCAGCAACAGGAGGATGGGGTTCGGGCGATCAACTTTAGTTTTGGCGAGCCCCTGACCCAGGATCGCCGGATTCGCAATGTCCTGGATGGCAATGCCCTGCTTACCCTGTGTGTGGATTGGTCGGCGCGGGTCCACGATGTGCTCTATACCATTGCGGGCAACCAGGGGCGGGGGGGAATTTCCATCCCGACCGACACCTTCAATGGCATCAATATTGCTTCCACTGGGCGGTTCAACGGGAAATTTTCCAAGGTTGATTTTTCGAATCTGGGCAACGTGGTGCGCGGGGTCGGCAGTCGATTGGTGGGGCGAGAAAGCAACACCGATGGGCGGGGCTCCGTGGGCATTGTGGCACCGGGAGCAGACGTAGCATTGATTCGGGCCGATGGGGCGGTGTTTTATTCCAGCGGCACCAGTTTTGCAGCCCCCCATGTGGCGGGGGTGGTGGGACTGCTGCAAGAGTATGGGGATGCGCAAAATATTGCCGGCGATCGCCACTGGAGTCTGGATAGCCAGCGGCATCAGGTGATGAAAGCGGTGCTATTGAATAGTGCCGATAAGATGAAGGATCCCGGGGATGGGCGCTACCTGGGCATGTCGAAGGACATTTGGACGGAGCAGAAGCGCAATTGGCTGGAATCCGATGCCTTTGACAACCCTCGGGAGCCTCTGGATGCTCAGCTAGGGACAGGGCAACTGAATGCGTTTCGGGCGTGGACCCAGTTCCATCCTGGGCAGTGGGGACCGGGGGTAGTGCCGGCGATCGGGTGGGATTTTAATCGGGTTGGATTAGGTGTTGGAGAAGGCGGCAGTGGGAGCGAGACTGGGGCGATCGCTCAGACGACCCACCCCAGCTCCCTAGTGTTTTCCCCCTCCGAGGCGGGAGACATTGATGCCTTGGGAGCGAATCAAGGGGCGGCCGCCAACTTTAATCGACTGCTGGACTTGGGGGATATGAGCAAGCGCACGCCTGTCGATTCCTATGACGGAGCCCCGGCATTTCAGGATTACGAAATTGGGCGATCGCTCCAGGGAGGGCATTTTTTCTCCGCCACGTTGGCTTGGAGCCGCCATGTGGATTTAGTGGATCGCAATGGCAATAAACAATTTGATCCCGGGGAGACGTTTATTAATCATGGCCTAAGCGACCTGGATTTATATTTGATCCCCATGGATGACACCGGCGCAGCCCCCCATGTGTGCTCCTCCATCAGCACCGTGGACAGCGTGGAACATATTTTCTGCGAGGTGCCCAAAACGGGGCGGTATAAACTACGAGTTCTGCTCAAGGACGCCGCCGTCGGCAACGGCGAATCCTATGGACTGGCCTGGTGGTCCTCCCCATCCCCTTCCACCGACGCCGATGCCAATTAGCTGCCCACTTGCTGCCCACTTGCTGCCCCCTTAATGGCGAAGTTCCGCATCTGCCAGGAGTGCCATGGTCAGGGAGGTTAAATAGGTCGCCGACCATCCCAAAATCCAGACCCCCAGGGCAAACAACACATCCACCGGAGCCACAGACCCTTGGAGCAACAGCCAACTGCCCAGGGGGAGGGTGATCAACGCCAAGCACGTTTCCGTCTTCACAGACCCCAATGCCCGAAGGCGATTGGGCAATACCTTAAATTTATTGGTCCGTTGCCATGGCCGGGCTCCCCTTCCAAAGATCCCCCCAAAAACTGATAGCAACGTGCCCGCAAAACGAATGTGCTTCAAGGAAAAGAAGGCGATGCTAGACAACGCCATATCCGCCAGGGACGTGCATCCCAGCAGGCGATAGTTCAACCAGGTATTTAACACAACCGTGATCCAGCCCAGGGCCGCGCCCCACCAGACGACCGTGGGCAGCGGGACAAAATCTTGATGATAGAAAATTGACGCGAGGGTTGCCGCCCCCAAGACAAACACCATGAGATTAATTACAAACTGAAATCCCCCGCCGCTGTGGGACAGTTCCAGCACCCGTTGCCAAAAACTAAGCTTGGACGGCGTTGCCCAACGATTCGGCAAATATAACCGCCAATGTTCAAACAACTGTTGAATGGGGCCCATGGTCCAGCGCATCCGCTGCTTCTTAAAATCCCGGAAGGTATCCGGAATTAATCCCCGCCCAAAGGTTTCACTCAAGCAAATTGAATCGTAGCCCAGGGCATGGATACGCACCGCAGACTCCGAATCTTCCGTCAAACACCACGTGGCCCAGCCCCCCGCCTGTTCTATGGCTTCACGACGAACGATGCACATGGTCCCGATAATAAAGCTGGCGGTCCATTCACTTAAACAGGACAGTTGCAATCGGAAAAACACCATACATTCCCAATAGCACGCCCGTAGATACACATTATTCTGCCAACCGCGATAGTCATGGGGCGTCTGCACAAAGCCCAAATTGGGATCATCAAAAAAGCCCACCAACCGCTCTAGAAAATTAGGTTGCGCTTGGTAATCCGCATCAATCACCGAAACCAGTTCCGCATCCGCAGCCGTCTGTTCCAGGGCAAAATTCAAAGCACCCGCCTTAGCCCCCGTTACCCCCTCCACATGGAAAAATCGAAAGGGTCGATGGACCTGGTTTTCTGACGATATGGCACCGGCTTCCAGCTTGTCATTCAAGGCTTCACAGCGATCCTTGAGGGGATACCACAGGGCAGGATCGGCGGTGTTGTTATCGATCACAAGCACTTCAAAATTGGGATACCGGACGCGGCTCAGGGCGTCCAGGGTTGCACACACCACCTCCGGTGGTTCTGCATGGGACGGCACATGGAAGGACACCTTAGGGTAATGATCTCGAGGCTGGGGCGGGAGCGATCGCCGGGGGCGTCGCCATCGTTTTCGCAGGATATAGGCTTGGGTGGGCAACAGGGCGATCAGGATCAAGGGAAGGGACAACAGTCCCACCCCCAAATTGACCAGCAAGAGGGTCCGGGTCAGGGAACTAATCGCCAAACCATTGATAAAGACAATGCTCAGCCCCACCCCTGCGACCACATTAATGATCAGCGCCGTGAGCAGGATACGCGTCGCCAGGAAATAGTTCCGCAGGGGGGACCGTAGGGCCAGGGAAGCAAAAATCCCGATCGCCGCCACACCCCAAGCCCATAGGGATTCGGTGATAATCCAACTGCCCAGGCCCGCGATCGCCCAAATCCCGACCAACGCCAACTGCCGTCTGAAGGGGGTTTCCCAGGTGCCGAAGTGATGGCTAATGAGTAGTGCACTGGTACAGGGAAGCGTCACCAGTCCCACCCATAGGGCTGGCTCAAACAAAGGAATAATCATCCGTGGTTCCTGGGTAATCCTGACGATTTAAGGGTCTAAAGGGTCAGTCTAAAGAGTCAGTCTAAAGGGTCAATGAAAAAGATAATGATAGGTCAAGTGGCTGACTTTGAATGGGTCACCCTGGACAGCGAAAAAGCAGTCCAGAGAAAACCAATAATAAACGGCAGCCAAAGCAGCGATCTCTCCCAACTTTCCAAAT
Organism: uncultured bacterium; assembly: GCA_964655355.1. Lineage (GTDB taxonomy): Bacteria > Cyanobacteriota > Cyanobacteriia > CACIAM-69d > CACIAM-69d > CALGDE01. Next base: position 2,952 of record CAZZMD010000048.1, on the reverse strand, counting down.
GCCATCGTTGGGTTTCCAACCCCGCAAATTGACGATAAGGGAGGAAAAAATAGACAAAAGCAGACCAGCTCAATAATCGACTGCCCCAATTACGGCTAGCCACCCCAAAGGGCATGATCCAAGTAAAATACCAACTATGGACCACGGGAGAGAGAATAGAAAGGATAAAAAAGTAAGCCTCAGCAAAGGTGCCAAACCGGCGACAATACCACAGCAAACCTAACGTCGCGATCGCCAAAGGCGGGCCAAAAATCCAGTTCATGGATCGAGAAGCAGTCCACGCCAAACTCAAAAGGTGAGGAATTAAATCCGCAGACCGTGCCTCCACGACGAAGGAAGACTGGACCGGGATCAAGCTACAACTACCCAATTGGCAAAAGATCGGCGTCGTAACCAACAGCGGCACCGCCGCCACCGCCAGGATCGTCAGGGCTCGCATCCAACGGCGTTGCCGTAGGGCTTCCCACACAGGAAAAGCAAGCAATGGCAATGTAATCCACTTAACGCCAATACTGACACCCAAAAATAAAGCACTCCAGAGCCACCGCCGCCGCTCTGCCAACAACCAAGCGGCCACAACCGGCAAAATCAGCCAGCTATCGTAGTGCGCCCCCCCCGCAAAGGAATAGAGAATAATCGGATTCCAGCCATAGAACAGAGCCGCCGCATAGCCATAACGGCGACTGAGGAGGAAACACACGGTCAAATCAGCCAGGATAAATCCCACCTTGAAGACCAACACGGACAGACCAATGCGGGCCAACAGTTGAAACCCCAATTGCGCCACCGGTGGATAAATGGCAGACACATCGTGATAGTTCATCAGATGCCACCACTCCGTGCGCAGCGGGATTAGCGCTTCAGCATTCGGCGGCAGGCCATAGGGACTAATCCCCTGGGTCTGCAAATACCCTTCCCAGAGATATCGCCACACATCATCCCCAGCCGCCATCGGCAACAAGAGAACCCTGGCGGCGATCGCGACGCTCCAAAACCAAAGGGCAGAGAGTCGTGAAATCAGCCCGCTAAGGCCGAACCCGATCCCCATCAGGGCCACCCCCAGCCCAAACTGTAAAAAAGAGGAAGGACTTGCAAACTCGCCATGGTCCTGGATCACCACACAGCCTGTGAGGATCAGTGCCGCAGCGATTAAGATAATGGAGGTTTGGCGCGATCGCAGTGGCAAGTACAAGCGTCGTTGATAGAAACTGGCAATCGTCTCCAAAACCCTTCTGCCCCCTTGAATAGCGTCAAAATCGCGCGCCATATCCGAGCATGCCGCGAGAATTGCCAACCCCCCAGTCCCCCTATGCCAAAGCCTCAACAGGCACTCCCGAACACACAATTTCGATTTATTTCGTAGAGGACAGGGCGTGAACCGTAAATATGAGCCGTAAACATTGAGGGGAATTGCTAGGAATTCAAAATCATGAACACTCCCGATCCCCGATCAAATGAATCTGACGCCGATGCCTTTGCCCGGTCCATTGCCGAGCAAGCCAAGCGAGACAGTGAAAATGCCATGGGCATTGGGCGTCAGTCGTCCCATCAGTCGCCCCATCAGTCATCCCAATCGGACCCAGGAGACAGCGATCGCCCCGCTCGGCCCGGTCTCAGAAACACCCTAGAAGACTGGCCCCGCCCGACCTCAGCCACCATGCCGTCTGATCCCGACGCGATGGCTCGATTGATTGCCGAACGAGCACGGCGGGAAAGTGAAAGCTACATCGGCAAATCCAATACCGCCGGCGATCGCCTGTGGCTATATCTCATCTTCACCCCCGGCATTGGCATGGCATTAAGCCCCTGGATCCTGGTGCGATCGCGCAGCACCGTCCGCCAACGGCAAGCCAGCCGCTTCGCCCTAGGGGTGGGGATTGTGTGGTTAGCCATGACCATGCTGAGCGCGGGCAGCAGCGAGATTGGCCCGCTAACCTCCCTCAACAGCGCCACCACCTGGATTTACGTGTTTTTGATGCTGAGCCAGATGGTGCGCGTCTGGCAGCGAAAATCTTTGCCCATCAAGCGATAAATAAAAATCGGCAAAAATCGGCGATCCCCGGGAATTTCTTCCCGAAAAAAACGTGCACCCTCAGACAGAGAGTGCACCGCAAATTGAATGCCAGGATACAAATCATTTGGAGAAGTTTTTCATTTCAGGCGATCGGACTCAGGGGAAATGAGGGCGATCGCCTTGGAATGAAGTGAAATAAATCGGAATTAGCCCCCAATACTCCCCCCAAAGAACGCGAAGCTCGTCTCACTCACCTGGGCAGCAAAAGTATTTTGCAAGACCAGTTTCGACCCTTCGTCGCCCGCCACGATGATCTCCGTATTCACCTGGACGCCGATGGTCACCTCACGGATCTCAAGTTGGGCAAAGGAGAGCCCACCATTAATCCCCAACACATCCAAAAGCGGATCAAAGTCGAGGATGGTGTCAATGCCGCGACCGACGCCGAAATCAAAGCGGTCAATCCCTTCGCCCCCCATCAACATATCGTCGCCGAGGTCACCGGACAGCACGTCATTACCGTTGCCGCCCATCAACATATCGTTGCCCTGACCGCCATTGACGACATCATCATCGTCGCCGCCCATGACCTCATCGTTGCCCTGATTACCGTTGACCTGGTCATTACCAGCGCCCCCGTCAACCATGTCATCGCCCATGCCGCCCGTGCCCATGTCATCACCGGCCTCGCAATCAACGGTGTCGTTGCCTTCCCCGCCATTGGCCGTATCATTGCCATCGCCACAGTTCAACATGTCGTCGCCCGCGTCGCCGCCCAGGGTATCGTCGCCGGAACCGCCATTCACGGTATCGTTGCCCGTCCCACCGGTGACGGTGTCATTGCCGTCATCGCCAGAGACCATATCGTCGCCACTGCCACCGGAGACCATATCGTCACCGTCCCCACCGGAGGCCACATCATTGCCGGCACCGCACTC
>CAZZMD010000047.1:0-37434 GCA_964655355.1 uncultured bacterium | reverse complement strand
TGGAAAGTATGCGTCAGCAAACGGAAACGGCGGTCCATGAGCAACAATTAACCCTGCAAGAATCCCAGCGATTGCTCCAAAACTATGAACGCAGCTTGGGGGGCTACACCTATCTCAAAAGCTAATCCCAAAAGTTAATCCCAAACCTTACGACTTCAGCACCTCAACCGTTAGGGGGAGTTGCCGAGGCAGGTCTGCCACCTCATAGGCTTCATCGCCATAGTCAAACCCCGCTTCCAGGAGGGAATGGGTGAATTCCCGTTCCTGGTCCGATAGTTCTCGGCACGCCTCGGCGAAATTTTCGTCCCCAATCTGAAGGGCGATCGCCTGGAGCAGGACCCCAAATCCCAGGGACCCGGCCGCATCGGTTCGCGGGGCCAACCTAATCAAGGACACTAAGGCATTGCGATCGCCCGCCAGGCTCTGATTGACCAGGGCCCCGTAATCCACCGGAAACAATGAATCACTCAGCTGACTTTGTGTGATGTCCCAAATGGGAATTTCGGAGGGGGTTTTCGCAGCGCTTCCGCAGGCGATCACTCCCCCCCCAACCGCTGCCAGCACGGGAAGTAGGAACCGGTAGCCGAGATTTCGGAGCATTCCTAGCTCACCAGTTGGCGATCGCTGCTCTCCCCATCCAAGGGCTCTAGGTTAAACAGCACATGCAGCGTATTCATCGCCTGCCGCCGGGCATCCATATCCTGCTGGGCCCGTAGCTGCACCATCGGATCATGGAGAATTTTATTGACGATGCCCCGGCTCAACGCCTCAATGGTCTCCTTCTGCTTCTTCCCGAAATCCGATCCCAAGCGAGACAGCGCCTTCTCTAGCTCCTGCTCCCGGATGCCCTCCACCTTCTGACGCAGGCAATTGATGGTCGAAACCGTCTCCAGCGATCGCCACCAGGTTTCAAATGCGTCCACTTCCTCCTCCAGCAACGCCTCCGCCTCCTGAGCCATCCGCCGCCGGGTGGCATGGTTTTGGGCCACCACTTCCTTCAAATCATCCACATCGAACGCCTGAACGCCCTCAATCTCCTTCACATCCGCCGCCACATTCCGAGGCACCGAAATATCAAAGAGCATCATGGACTGACCCGCTTCCAACACCGGCTCTAGTCGCGCCCGGTCCACAATGGGCTCCGTCGCCGACGTGCTGGTAAAGATTAAATCTGCGTCTGCCAGGGTATTCATCATGTTCTGCAACGGATGCAGCTTCAGGGGCACGTCCTTGAATCGTGCTGCCAGCTCCTCGGCCCGACCCATAGAGCGGTTCAGGATCGCAATATCTTTCGCTCCCTTGGAAATCAAATGCTGCACCAGCAGGCGGGACATTTTTCCAGCGCCGACGATCGCAATCTTGCAGCTCGACAAATCCGGCACCTTCAGCACCGCCAATTCCACCGCCGCCGAGCTGATCGACACCGCCCCGGTGCCGATGCTGGTTTCCGACCGAACCCGCTTCCCGGCCGTAATCGCTTGCTTAAATAACCGATCCAGCAGTCGACTGATGCCCTTATTTTTCTGCGCCAGCTTGTGGGTGGTCTTCACCTGGGCCAGAATCTGCCCTTCCCCCAGCACCAAACTGTCCAAACCAGCCGCCACCCGCATCAGGTGCATAATGGCGTCCTGGCGCAGCAGGATAAACAAATGCTGACGCAGGGCATCAATGGATAACTTGCCCCGCTCCGCCAAAAACTCTGCCACTTCCCGAATGCCTTGCTCCGCATCCGAGGTCTCAAAATAAATCTCCAAACGGTTGCAGGTGCTCAGGACGGCCACCTCTTCCACGTGGGAACAGTCCAGCAAATGGGCGATCGCCTCCTGCAAATCCGGTTCAGGAATGCTGAGTCGTTCCCGTACCTCAACGGCCGCCGTCTTGTGGCTCAATCCGATAACAGCAATACTCATCGTTTATCAAGAGATATCAAAAAAAGTGATTGGCAGCCCAATGACCGGGCTTATAGGGGCGATCGCTCCCCGATACAGTTAGCAGTTCGCCAGTGCATGGGGTGCCAGTACATGGGATCGCAATGGACCAACGACAAAATAATGGCAATTTGCCCTGGGATCTTTCCCTGGGATCTTGCCCTGGGATCGTGGACGCAGTTGCCCGTATCCCAAAACCCTTGTCCCAAAACAAAAGAGCCTGGAAGAAACCCGATCAAAAAAGACAGCGTTTCATCAGACTCCCATCAAATATTCGCTCACGAATACCTGGCGTTAATTGCTTTTTTGTTGCGCTGGCAGGTCATGGCAGTGACCACAGGTCTAGCTTGCTATGGAGCATAACAGTCTGTGCTGGGCTGCAACGTTAAAAATTGCTACTGCCTTCCGCTGCCATAACCCGAGGAAAAAGGGGCTCCCTGAGCAGCGCTGATCAGGGATTTAATCCCTGGTAAGACTGCCAGAAACCCCGTTTCCCAGCCCCCTACTTCAGCTGAATGTAGTTCACGGCGTCCCACATGTGGATGGTGTCCACAAAGCGCGCGGTGCGGGATTGGCTGGAAATGACCAGGCTCTGGGTACGGGCGCCGCCACCGAAGAAGCGAACTCCTTCCATCAAGGTGCCGGGGGTAATGCCGCAGGCTGCAAACAGGACGTTCTCACCGGATGCCAGCTCGTCAGCTTCGTAGCAGCGATCGGGATCAGTGATGCCCATCTCCTTCAGGCGGGCAATGTTGCCCTCCTTGCTCTCGCCGATCAGACCGGTCTTAACGACTTCGGGATCGTAGATGAGCTGCCCCTGGAAGTGACCACCCAAGCAGCGCATTGCCGCTGCCGAAATCACCCCCTCGGGAGCAGCACCGATGCCCATCAGGGCATGGATGTTGGTCCCAGAGAAGCCACAGGAAATGGCGGCGGAAACATCACCGTCGCTAATCAAGCGTACGCGGGCGCCGGTGCCGCGAATTTCTTGAATCAACTCCTTGTGGCGGGAGCGGTCCATGACCACCACCACCAGCTCCTCAACGGAGCGGTCCAGACACTCGGACAAGATTTTTAAGTTCTCGGTGGCGGACTTGTTGATGTCCACTTTGCCCTTGGCGGCCGGGGGCGCAGCGAGCTTCTTCATGTAGAAGTCCGGCGCGTTGAACAGACCCCCTTTCTCGGAGATGGCCAATACGGCCATGGAGCCATTCTGACCGTAGGCGACCAGGTTGGTCCCTTCGCAGGGATCAACGGCGATATCGATTTCGAGCAACTCTTCCGTGTTGCAAACTTTGTCGGCATCGGGCTGGGTGCAAATACCGACTTCCTCACCGATGTAGAGCATCGGTGCATCGTCGCGTTCCCCTTCCCCAATCACAATCCGACCGCGCATATGGATTTGGTTCATGCGCTCACGCATGGCCTCCACTGCGACCTGGTCTGCGGTGTCCTTTTCGCCTTTACCCATCCAACGGGCTGATGCGACCGCCGCCTGCTCGACCACCTCAATGATCTCTAAACCGAGGGTGCTTTCCACTAACTCTGGCCTCCCAAGTGCTTTCCAACTAACTGCCAATCAAGGCGGCGCACAATTTGCGCATTTCAGTTTTCAAGTCTATCAAAGGGTGGCCGCCCCCACGGGATCATAAGCTAATGCGACCGAAGGGGGACCAGACTTGAGTGTTGCCCTATGGGGTTACCCGGTGGGCGTTACGGCGATCGCGGGACCCTGGGGCAAGGCATAAAAGGGCGATCGCTCCCTGAAAAAGTCGCTGACAAAATCGCCATAGAAATCGCCATAAAAATTGCCGACCCCCAAGACAAGCAAGGGAAGCCGGCAAATATTATGTATATCCAGTGGCTAGGCGGTGAGGAGCAGTGAGGAGCGCGCCCTAGCCAAAGCCACCGGAAGTCGCACGAATGCGTTCTTAGAACACAAAGGTGGTGCGCAGGGTACCGATGACCACATCACCGTTGTCGTTGTCCTGGTTGGGGTTGAACTGCCAGATAACACCGGGGGTGATGGAGATGAAGTCGTTCAACTGATACTTGTAGAACGCCTCCAAGTGGAACGGCACATCGGTGTCGAAGTCGTCGTCGTCAACCTCGGTCACATAGGGCTGAGCACCGAAGAAGATACCACCCAAGCTACCCTCTTTACCCAAGTCAGGCAGTGCCAGACCCAGAGCGTAGTAGAAGATATCAGCGTCGTCGAAGTCGTCCTCGTCAACAGAGTCGATGTTGGTGTAACCGAAGAAACCGGTCAGCGCCACCTTGGGGCTGAACTGGTAGTAGCCCTGCAAACCAACGGAGTTGGTGTTCACAGAGTCGGACTGGGGACCGAGGTTCGCTGCAGCGGTACCGGTGAAACCGTTGCCGAAGCCAGCGTTGTCGAAGGCGAACTCACCCTCACCGAAGTAAGCGTGGTTGTAAGCCAGACCCAAGCCGAAACGGCTGTCGTCGGACACGTAGGTCAACTGAGCCATTGCAGCGTAGTTGCCGTTGAACAGACCCGCGCCTTCGCTGGGATCTGCACCTTCACCGGCCAGATAACCAACACCAAAGGTCAGGTTGTCGTTGAAGGAGTAGTTAACCCCCAAACCTTGACCACCACCCAGACGGTAGATGGGGTTCCGTTGAGCGAAGGCGGAGATGGAACCGCTACCACCGTCGAAGTCCTCAAAGTAAGGATTCAAGGTGTTGAACTGGTCATCCCAGATACCTGCGTTACCGGAGACGATGAAATACCAGTTGTCGCCAACGGGGAACTGATACTGCAACGTATCCAAGGTAAAGGTGTTGCCGGTGTCAGCGAAGACCTGGTGGGTCAAGGTGGTTTCACCGTTAGCGCTGTAAGGCGCTGCGTTACCCACCTGCAAGCGGGTAATCAGGATATCGTCGCCGGTGAAGCTTGTGTTGAAGTTCAGACGGGTCCGATGCTGGAAGGCAATCTGGTCGGTGTCATCGCCGAAGACGGAATCGTCGTCAGAGCTGGCGGCACCAATGTTGAAGATGACCTCACCGGCCAGCTTGGTGGTGGTGGAGAACTGAGTCTTCTCCAAGAAAGCAACGCGACCTTCCAAGGCGTCCACGCGGCCGCGCAGGGTAGCGAGCTCAGCAGCAAATTCTTCTTGCAGCTTCTCCAGCACTGCCAGGTCAGCTTTGCTCGCCAAGGGAGCAGTTGCAGCGGCGATCAATTCATTGACGCGCTCCAAGCAAGCATTCAAACCAGCGGCAAACTCATAACGAGTCATGGCGCGGTTGCCGAGGTAGACACCGCTGGGGTAACCAGCGATACAGCCGTAGCGCTCAACCAAGGACTGCAGTGCTTGGAAAGCCCAGTCGGTGGGAGAAACGTCGGACAGCTGGGAGACGGAAGTAACCTGATCGGCGACGCGGACGTTACGTCCTTCCTGACCGTAGCGGCTCAGTTGATCCAGGTTCTCGAGGGCATCAACGGACGCCACTTGAGTGGTGGGGGTTTCAGCAACTGCAACGGAAGCAGTCAGGGCTGCGCCCACGATTGCTGGGGATGCCAGCAATGCATTCAATAGAATTTTAGACATCGTTCTCTTTCTTATCCTCACACCGGGGGTAGGAGAAACCACAGGGGATTGGGAAAACAGTAGGGAAATCTTCCATACTATTAACGCCATCCTAGGACTTGGTCCTACTGGCTCCCAATCATACCAGATATATTTGGGACTCACCGGACTGTGGTGGTAATTGTTATGGACTTCTCAAAGATCGGGGACGCGAGGCAGGAGTCAGGGGACTTGAGGGGAGGATCCCCTCTCTGGGGATTGGGGACAGGGGGGGGACTGGGATTTTCAGGGAATTGTGGGGATGTAAAGGGGGAGGGAAATGCCTTTCTGACAACACGTCGCGGGGGCAAGAACCTATAATGATCCTTATGTTGATGGCTGGGATAAAGATTTTTTAGACCTTGCCCCGGGCCTCTGACAGTCACGATGAATGGATTGTGTGGAGGGGGTCTGACTATGCCAGGGAATGGTTTTAGTTGGAAGTGTCTTTGGGGGGAGTGTGTGGGGACTCGGTCAGCGATCAATGTTGGTTTGCCAGGCGAGGATGCCAAAGCTGCATGTTAGGGATTATTGAGAATTTAGACGATGCACGGGCTGAGCTGAAGCGGATTTGCGATCGCACCCATGATGCCAGTGTGAGCGAGAAGGAAGGGATTGTGCGTCGGGTGTTGGAGGCGGTCCAGACTCGGGGGGATGGGGCGCTGTTGGAGTATACGGCGCAGTTCGATAAGGCTGACCTGACGGCGGATGAGCTGCGTGTGACGGGGGCAGAGCTAGACGCGGCCTATCAGCAGGTGTCCCAGCGGTTGTTGTCGGCCATTCAGCGGGCGCAACGGCAAATTGAGGCGTTCCATCGTCAGCGGGCACCGAAGAGCTGGGTGTCCTTTGAGGACAATGGGATTACCCTGGGCAAGCGCTATACGCCGGTGGACCGGGCGGGGTTATATGTGCCGGGGGGACGGGCGCGATATCCCAGCACGGTATTGATGAATGCGGTGCCGGCGAAGGTGGCGGGCGTGGAACGGATTGTGATGGTGACGCCGCCGGGACCGGGAGGGGTGTTGGACCCGGCAGTACTCGTCGCCGCCCAGGAGGCGGGGGTGGATGAGATTTATCGGGTGGGCGGTTCCCAGGCGATCGCCGCTCTGGCCTATGGCACGGAGACGATCCCTAAAGTCGATGTGATTACGGGACCGGGCAATATCTATGTGACCCTGGCGAAGCGGTTGGTCTATGGCACCGTTGGGATTGATTCGTTGGCGGGGCCGTCGGAGGTGTTGATTATTGCCGATTCCACGGCGGATCCGGTTTATGTGGCGGCGGATATGTTGGCCCAGGCGGAGCATGATCCCATGGCGGCATCTATATTAATTACGACCGATCGCCAATTAGCTCAGGCGATCGCCCAGGAAATTGAGAAGCAATTGGATGGTCACCCTCGGCGCTTTGAGGCGGAAAAGTCGATCGTGAATTTTGGGGCGGCGATCGTGGTGGGGTCTCTGGAGGCGGCGGTCAGTTTGTCTAACGAGTTTGCGCCGGAACATTTGGAGCTGGAGGTGATGGAGCCTTGGGATCTGGTGCCCCAGATTCGCCATGCGGGGGCGATTTTCCTGGGCCATGCGACGCCGGAAGCGGTGGGGGATTATTTGGCGGGACCGAATCATACGTTGCCGACGTCGGGGGCGGCGCGCTATGCCTCGGCGCTGGGGGTGGAGACGTTTATGAAATATTCCAGCCTGATTCAATATTCTGATGCGGCCTTGGCCGATGCGTCCGATGCGATTCAAGCTTTGGCGGAGGCGGAGGGGTTGGTGTCCCATGCCAATTCGGTGAAGGTGCGATCGCCCCAGCCCCCTGAGTAGCTGTAATGCCCTGAAGTAGTGCTTTGACGTGATGATGTAATGCCTCGAAAGCCGACTCTGACCTTTGACCGGGGCACCCTGGTGCTGCATCCACCCCCGAAAAATTCGCAGGTCCTGGAGTTGGCGACCTGGGATGATCGGATCGAAAAATTTCGGATTCCGGCGATTCATTACCGCCTTCTGGTGGAACGGTTGCAGGGGTTGGGGACAGATTTTATCGATGAGGCGCGGCAGTTTGAGTCTTTGGAATTGATCCCTCGGCTGGCCATGACCCCCTATCCCCATCAGCGGGAGGCGTTGCAGGCGTGGAAGCGATCGCAGCGGCAGGGGGTGGTGGTGTTGCCGACGGCGGCGGGGAAGACATATTTGGCGCAGTTGGCCATGGAGGCGACCCCCCGCAGTACGTTGGTGGTGGTGCCGACGTTGGATTTGATGCACCAGTGGTATGCCCATTTGGAGGCGGCATTTCCCGATGTGTCCATTGGATTGTTGGGGGGCGGGTCGCGGGATGAGACGCCGATTTTGGTGGCGACCTATGACAGTGCGGCGATCCATGCGGAGCGGTTGGGGGCGCGATATGCCCTGGTGATTTTTGATGAGTGTCACCATTTGCCGGGGGATTTTTATCGCACCACGGCGGAATATGCGATCGCGCCTTATCGGTTGGGGTTGACGGCGACGCCGGAGCGGGCTGATGGTCGCCATCAGGATTTGAATGAGTTGATTGGTCCAGAGGTCTATCGCCGTCGACCGGAGGAGTTGTCGGGGCAGGCGCTGGCGGACCATGAGGTGGTGCAAATTAAGGTGAATTTAGCCACTCAAGAACGGCAGCGCTATGACGATTTAATTGCCAAGCGAAACCAATTCTTAAGGGCAAATAATATTTACTTTGGCAGTCTGGAAGGGTGGCAGCGGTTTGTTCAGGTGAGTGCGCGATCGCCGGCGGGACGTCAAGCGATGTTAGCTCACCACGAAGCGAAGGCGATCGCCCTGGGGAATGACGCAAAATTGCGGGTGCTGAAGGATTTATTGGCGAAGCATTTTCCTGAGAAGACTTTGGTTTTTACGAATGACAATGCGACGGTGTATCGCATCTCTCAAGAGTTTTTGATCCCGGCGATTACTCACCAAACCCCGGTCAAAGAGCGACATTTTATTCTTCAGCAGTTTAAGTCGGGTATTTATCCGGTGATTGTGGTGGCGAATGTGTTGGATGAGGGGGTCGATGTGCCCGATGCTCGCATTGCAATTTTGCTGGCGGGATCTGGATCGACACGTCAATTTGTCCAGCGTTTAGGGCGAGTATTACGTAAGGGAAAGCAGGCTAATAAACAGGCGATTTTATATGAAGTGATTGCGTCCGATACGGTGGAAGAACGCACCAGCGATCGTCGCCGCTCCCAGAAAAAATCTCCACCGTCTAAATCATCGCCTGCTAAATCGAGACCCATTCAGCCTGAATTACCCCAAGCTCCTCCGCAGAATACTCCTAAGGAAAAGGAGAAACCGAAAAAAAATACACCGCAACCATCCGTTATCCCCCTGACAACGCCTGCGGCTTCATCCGATAGTCAAGTCATTTCCCTAGATCACTATCGTCAGCAGAAACGTAATCAAAAGGCGTCGGAAAAAACATCGGTGACCTATCAGTTTGAAGCTTCCGATGATGAGTTGGATGAGTCGTCCTCAACGCCAACGCCGCCGGAGGATTCCCCCTAGCGATCGGGGATTCGGCTGATTAGGTTACCCATGCGATCGCTCAGCCCTTCCAAGGTGGTTTGAATGGATTGTAGTTGATCTTGAATATCAATAATTTCCTGCTCAATTTCGACCTCGGTTTTTTGCTGATTAATGACGAGCTGATCTAAAACCTCCTTTTCCTCCTGGCGCAGATCGTCAATGCTGTTCATCATATTGCCCGTCAAAATCCCCACAAATAGGTTGATGACGATCATGCTGCCAATGAGCACAAATGAGACGAAAAATAGGGCGCCAAAAATTGGCATTCCCTGGGATTGGGTGCATAGTTCTGCTGTGTTTTCATAGCCGTATTCTGCACACCCATACATTTGGGTATACATCATCTCGTTCCATCCTTCGAGGGTCACCACCTGGAAGAGGGAAAGGAGCGATCGCGGTAGGGTTCCAAAGTGAATGGGGTCATTTTCTCCGAAGGTAAATGTTCCTGCAACGCCGTAGACGTAGAAGAAAATTGAAAGAATTCCTAGGACGTAGCCCATGGAGGGCAGACTATTGATCAGTGCCGTTAGAATGCCCCGGAGGCGAGGAAGGGCGGTGAAGAGTCGGAAAACCCGCAGCAATCGTAGTAGTCGAAGAATGGCAAAATAATGACCATTAATCGGCAGCAGCATTACCAATACAATGAAGAAATCAAAGAGATTCCAGGCGGAATAAAAGAAATGCCAGAATGCCCTACCCTCGGCGGCAAATCGAATCATTAACTCGCCGACAAAAATCCAGAGAATGAGGGTTTCGAGGACGGATAGGGGCCCCCGCCATTGCTCCCAAAGTAGCGAGTTGGTTTCCAAGCCTAGGAGTAGGCTGGCAACAACAATGACTCCCAGAATAAACGTCTGAAACGCCGTGCTTTGGGCAAGGCGCGCGTACTGTTTTTGGTGGACCCACATAGGTTGAAATAAGACGGTGCAGGGGAAAGGGGCGATCGCAGGTTCCCTGATAATGGCTCTAGAACCATGGGCTCTAAAACCGGCAGTGGCGTGGCGTTGTGAGTGTCTGATTTTACAAACAGTCTGGGGCTCTCGACAAATGGATTGCTGCGCCCGTAATGCTGTGCCCGTAATTTAGACAATACGGGGGGTCAGACAACAAAACAGTTCGGGTTGATTAGGCCTTGGGGGTCGAAGGTTTGCCGTAGGGCGATCGCCATTGGGTTGGGCGGGCGGGATTGACCCCAGGGGTCGAATTGGGATTTGAGCGATGACGGCGCGTCGAGGAGCGATAGGAATCCGTGCTGTGTTTGGCAGGTGTTCCTCAATTGCTTAAGCAACGCAAGGTCAGTATTGCCGCCATCGTCGCCATTATGGCTGTTGTCCGTCCCCTGATCGATCGCGTTGCCGGCGTTGGATCCCGAGAGGCGAAGGCGGCCGACACCGCTGCCGGCCCGGAGTTGGAGGATGGCGTCGGGGCGTTGGGTTTGTAGGGTTTGAATCAGTTGGGGGGCTGCGGTGGAGAGGATGCCTAGTTTGATATGGCGGTCGCTGGAGTTGCCGTTGCTGTAGGTCTCGGGGGATTGCGGGGGGGCGATCGCCTGACTATACTGCTGCCAAAATTGCGAGTCTTGCTCGTCCATAAACGATTGAACGGTTAGTCCTAGGGCGATCGCCTGCTGGGTGACGGCGGCGACCTGGGCTTGGGTGCTGGCGCTGACCGATGCAAATCGTCCCACCAGGCAGGGGTGTCCGGTGGCTAGGGTTGATAGGGGGGCCGGGATATCCGCCGTGGCGGGCATTAGGGTCCATTCCCAGGCGATCGGGGTTAGGGAAGATCCTAAAATCTGACCGTTGAGTTTGACTAATGCGTCCAGGGACCCCGCTAGGACAATGGTTTGCCAGGATTCGGGGATGGGATACACCCGCCAGGTCAATCGCGAAATGAGTCCCAATGTGCCGTAGGCCCCCGTGAATAGCTTCATCAGGTCATAGCCCGCCACATTTTTTACCACCTTGCCCCCCGCCCGCGATCGCTGCCCATCGTGGCGGACAAATTCAATGCCCAGCAGCATATCTCGCACGCCGCCATAGCCCTGGCGTAGGCTGCCCGAGTCTGCGGTGGCCACGATGCCCCCCAGGGTTGCCTGGTCGGGATAGCTCGGATCCACGGGCAAAAACTGGCCATGTTTTGCCAATTCCTGTTGCAAAGTCCCTAGGGTCATCCCCGCTTCAACGCTGATGGTTAGATCGCCGGGATCTTGCTCCACCACCTGGTTCAAGCGATCGCATCGCACGACGAGGTCAATGTGCGATCGCCCCCGCCCCCAACCCAGCTTGGTCCCGGCTCCCATGGGCATCACCCGCCATTGCTCCCGATGGGCGATCGCCATTATCTCGGCTAACTCCTCCCGAGAGTGGGGCGTCATCACGCTCTGGGGAGGCGCTACGGTGGGATTGAGACCCCGACGGAGCCAATGCTGCACCGCTGCCGGTACGTCGTCCCACTGTTGCTGGCGATCGCCCGCCAATTCAGAGCCCCCTTTCACCGTCACGGCCACTTTTCCTATTGCTCGTCCTAATTCCTTTCGCGATCGCCTGCGACGATTCACGCGGACGACCACACCATTAGGAATTTACGCCATTAGAGTCCCGATAGGAGAATGGCAACCCACTGATGCGCTTACTGATGCGCTTACTGATGAACTTATTGATGAATTTAATGGGCGATCGCAAGATTTTTCCGGGACCATTTTACCCTTGCCATCCGTCGTGATAGATGGGGTTGATCGCATCAAAGACGTAGCCTCGCAATTTTCTGTGATCCTGATCACACTAATCGTTACAGAATGTCACCAGAAGACTACGACTTTATCACTCCTGCCGTAACAGCCTTTGTCGATAATTTGAGTATGAATAGGTTTCATCCCTATATGAAGATTCCTCTTGAACTCTTGCCATCAGCTCTGTCGGACCTGTTCGCCCAGGTGATGGTAACGGGTAAATTAACGATCGCCGACCGATATGGTTTACTGGCCGCATTGCTGGACGAAGCGGTCAGTAAAGATGATTTGCACAATATTGACCGGCTACTGCGCTCCATACGGCGGGGGCGTGTAACCGTTGTGGAAGAGATATCCAATATTTCTCGGTTGGCTAATCCTAGTGCCTGTTGGAAGGCGGATCGCCACCATACTGCGCGCCAAAAAAGCAGTGCTGGTGCCCGTGGGAGCGCTGTCTGAATATCAGCACTAAAGCATCGACAATATCGACACTAACTGGATCGACCCTAAGTTGATGGTGGGGGCAAGTTTAGGGTCGCTCTGCGAGGGTGGGCGCATGGAAGCGCGAGCTAAATTTGTGTGGCTTTCTGAAAAATTGCATAGTGCTGTTGGGGCAGGATATTGGGGGACCCAATCAGTTGAAGACCGACCGTTTTCATCTCCCTTTGCAGTTGTTTAAGGGACATTTTGTGGCGGCGTTTGATCAGTACAAAAGGATTTTCTGCGCGGTATTCCAGGATAATAATGCGCCCCGCCGGTTTGAGGGATTGGACCAGACGCGTCATCACTTCATAGGGATAGGCCAGCTCGTGATACACGTCCACCATTAGCACTAGGTTGACGCTGTTGGCGGGTAGATTGGGATCCTGTTCTGTCCCCAGGATGGGTTGGAGGTTTTCTAGCCCATACTCCGTTTTCATCCAGGTCAGGATATCGATCATTTCGGGCTGTACGTTGATCGCCAATACTTTCCCCTCGGGGATTTGCTGGGCGATGCGGGTGCTGAAATACCCGGTCCCGGCTCCGATGTCGGCCACGGTGTCATCGGGCTGGAGATCCAGGGCGGCGATCGCGGCGGTTGGGTTTTCCTGGCGTTCTCGGCCGGGGCGCTCCAGCCATCCCGCGCCTTCGTAGCCCATGACTTTGGCAATTTCTCGCCCTAAATATATTTTGCCGATGCCGTCGGAGCTGGGGCGATCGCGATAGGTATAGGGAAATTCTGCTGGGGCCTTAGCGGCATCAATAGGAACAGCGTCAGGGGTGGCGATCGCGGGTCTTGCTAGGACGCTGCCCCAGGTGAGGGCGGTGATCAGTACGAGACTAATAATTCCAATCCCCCACCGGATGGCCCAAGTCATGGGCTTGGGGCGGGGACGGTTGGGATTAGTCATGGGATGCGCAGGGGGCAGTATCGGAGCGGCGGGGGAAGTGGAGGCGATCGCCATCCCAGATCAGGAATTTAGGCAGTTGGGAATAAACTCCATGGGGCTCTAGGCCGGTAATCGCCTGGAATTGGGGGGGGAGTACGGTGAGTGAAACCCCGACGGTGGCGCAAGTGTCTAACCATTGATGAACGCGGTCAATAAATTGGGTGCCCCGAGGGAAAAGCGCTGTTAACCACTGTTGGACTAGGACTTCCGCGATCGCTAATTCCATTAGGGGCGCTGGATATTGGGCTAATAACTGAGTGACCTGCTGTTGCACCCGTTCCGATTGGGATCCCCAGAGCTGGTAGGCATTGAAAATATGACTAATGCGCTGCAAGGGCTGATGGGTTAATGCCGTTTTTAGGGGCAGCTCTTGCCGCGGCGTCCCCTGGTTTAACGCTGGTTCCAACGCCATGGAAGGGACGTTAGACAACGACCGTGATAGGGCATCCGATTGTGAGGAGTGACCATTTATCATTGGCCCGCCCACCCTATTTGACTCTCAATATTATTGATGACTGGGAGCATCTGCCAGAGCCCTACCGCGAGGCATTTTGATTCCGTACATATATCTGTACGTATATTACAGAGCCAGGAAGCGCGTAGCAAATAGGACTTGAATTCTTAACACCAACGGATCAATTTGTCCCGATTAATTTGACCTGATCAAGTTGTCGGGGCCTGAACCACTGACGGTCTCTACCTTAGGTTGTCACGGCTTCCGTCCCCATGGCTTCGCGACAGCGTTTCCAGTAGAAGCTGGCGACGGGGTCTTCGGGGCAGTATTGAAGGCAATCGTAGAAAATGGTTTCCGCCTTGATCAAATGGCGTCGGTGGAACAACATCACGGCCTCTTCAAATCGGCTGCGGGTGTCTGCTTTTTTCTGGCGGATATGTTCGGGGTCAATATCAAATACTTCAAATAGGCTGACGCTTTCCGTTTTTCCTTTCACGGTCACGGAGTCGATAATCCGCATTTGATATTGATTGGCATCCGCCAGCTCCAAGAAGGCGCGATCGCTGATGAGCAGGGGCACGCCATAGACTTTGGTTAGGTCCTGAATGCGGGATGCTAAATTAACCGCGTCGCTAATGGCGGTGGTGTCCATTCGTTTTTCACCGCCCACTGTTCCCAGCATTAGCCGCCCTGTATTAATCCCGATCCCCGCTTGGATTGGTGGCTGTCCCTCGCGCTGGTGTTCTTGGTTGTAGATTTTTAACTGGCGCAGCATGGCGATCGCCGCTGTCAGGGCATCATCGGTGCTGTTGGGGAAGAGCGCCATGATGGCATCGCCGATGTATTTATCGATGAAGCCATGGTTTTCAAAAATGACCGGGTCCATTTGGGATAAATATCCGTTGATAAATCGGAAATTATCCTGAGGACTCATGGCTTCGCTCAAGGGCGTAAAGTTGCGAATGTCGGAGAACAGAACCGACATATTTTGCTCCACGGCGTCCCCTAACTGCACGTCGAGAATGCTGTCTTTGCCCAGAATTTGTAGAAATTCCCGAGGGACAAATTTGGCATAGGCCAGGGTGAGATGGGACAGGCGCAGGTGGGTGTTGAGGCGGGCCAGCAATTCCTTCTTTTTGATCGGTTTGGTGAGGTAATCATTAGCCCCCTTGCTCAGCCCTTGGACAATGTCATCGGACTGATTTTTTGCCGTCAGCATCAAAATCGGCAACTCGTAGGCGGGGTATTTTTTCCGTAGGGTTTGGGTGACTTCATAGCCGGTCATGCGGGGCATCATGACATCCAGCAGCACCAGGTCTGGCTTGAGCCCTTCCTCAATCAGTTGCAATGCTTCTACTCCGTTACTGGCCTGGGTCACTACAAAATTCTCGAGGGCGAGGTGGTTCACCAGTACCTGGAGGTTAATGGGCTCGTCATCGACGACGAGGATTTTGAATTGGTTGCTCGGATCCGAAAGGGTGGCGAGGTCTAGATCGGGGGCGATCGCCTCCAAGTCTTGGGTGGGGAGCGGACCGACCTTGACACTCAGGCGATCGTTGATGGTGGTGGCCAGGGCCATGGTCGGCGCGAGGGACGGCGCACTCAACTCTTTGAGGGGGGCGGGGGGCGCGTCGAGCTGCCCCGTAGCAGCGGGCAAGGTAAAGGTAAATTGGGATCCCTTGCCCACGATGGATTTCACATAAATTTCCCCTTCGTGGAGGGATACTAACTGCTTCGTGACGGCCAACCCCAGACCGGTGCCCCCATATTTACGGGCGGTGGACCCATCTGCCTGCTCGAAGGATTCAAAAATTCGCTCAATTTTGTCCTCGGGGATGCCGATGCCCGTATCGGCAACGGTGATGGCGACGTGCTGGGGCTTGGTCAGGGGAGAGGCACCATTACGATTGGGGGAGAATATCGGGGATCCCTGATCCGTGACGGTGGGCAGTAACTCGGCCGAAATGCCAATAAAGCCTTCGTCAGTAAATTTAATGGCGTTGCCGACCAGGTTGTAGAGAATTTGCTGCAGGCGATTTTCGTCGGCGTAGGCCAGGGGGAACTGGGGGGAGATGGCGTTGACCAATGTCAGGGGTTTGGCTTGGACCAGGGGCTGGCACAGGCTGAGGATGGCGTCCACAATTTCCCGCAGCCCCACGGGTTTGCGCTGGAGCTCGATCGCCTGGTGTCGCAGTTTGGAGAAGTCGAGGATGTCGTTGACGAGGGTGTTGAGGCGATAGCAGCTTTGGACAATTAACGTTAGATTTTGCCGTTGTTTGGGGTTCAGCTCGCCGGCGACCCCGTCCAACATGGATTCGGCGATGCCGATGGTGCCATTGAGGGGCGTGCGCAGTTCGTGGGAGGTGTTGGCCAGGAATTCATCTTTGAGCTGATCCAGGTGTTGCATTTGCTCGTTCTTGGCCTGGAGCGACACAATGGATTCCTGGAGTTGGACGGCCATGTGGTCGAAGGATTGGGCGAGTTCGCCGATTTCATCCTGGCGATCCAGATGGACGGGCTGATCCCAGTTGCCGTCGGCGAGGGATTTGGCGGAGGCATTCAGCCGGGTGATGGGGGTGATCACCCAACGGGCGGTTAGGACGCCGATCGCGGTGGAAATAATTAGCGCTAGGGCACAAAGGGCGATCGTGACGCGGGTGTTGGCATGGATCCGCGCCATAAAATCCTGCTCGGGGATTACCACCACGATCGCCCAGTTCAGCCCTTCCCCGCTGCGGAAGGGACTGACTTGCACCCATTGCCGCTCCCCGTCCAGATTGAAACTGGTTTGAAAAGGCTCTGATAGGCGATCAAAACTGCCGAGCTGTCCCAGGAGATAGGTGGATGTTTCGCTGACCAAGGTATTTTGGCTGCTGCTGCCCGGCAGCCGTTGGGGGCTGGCCTCGTCCCCCGCAAAAGGAGGCTCTTCGGTGGAGGAGGCAATCAGTTGTCCCGTATGGTCCACCACAAAGGTTTCCCCCGTTTGCCCGATTTCTAGGGTTTGAAGAAAGGTGCTGATATCCAGCAGGGAAATGTCAACGGCGAAGACGCCCCGTAGTTGGTTCTTGGCGGGGGGCTGACTGCCGTCGGGACCGGCTTCGTAGATGGGCAGGATGGCGGGGAGGGCAAGGTTGGCGTAAGGAGCGGCCCAAATATAAATATCTCCCCAGACCGCTTTGCCGGCGTTGACCGCTCCCACATACCACGGGCGGCTCAGCAGGCTGTAATCGGGAACCGCCGACACATCATCCGTGCGATCGCCGTTGTCGTCGAGTTGATAGGTATAAAAATTGCTATCGTCGGGGCCGTCCTGACCGGCAATGCCCACATTGAAAGAGCCATCGCCATTGCGCCCAACCCCGGTAAATTCCCCTTCGGCGCTGCCGAAGTAGATATAGGTCACCGAATCAAATAGGCGGATTTGATCCAGGAAATGTTGCTCCAGGGTGGCGGGATCGGCGGAATCGATTTCTCCTCGTTTGACGCTGGCCTCATTCAGGCGATTGATCAGATGGGGTGCGTCCAAATAATTCTCGAGGCGCTCTTCAATGCGGTGGACCACTTCCCCCTGGAGCTGGGTCGCCATATCCTCCACCGCCTCTTGCCCGTTGCGATAGGACAGATAGCCCGTGAGCCCCACCGCTACAAAAATTTCCAGCGCAAAGGGAACGATTAATACCGTTCGTAGGGGCAAGCGTTTTGAAAGGGTCGCCAGGGATTGCATCGCCACCGGAAATGAGCACGCGCGAAATGGGCCCGCGCGGGAGTAGGGATCTCGATCTTTCTGCGTTGACGGAGGGGGGAGCGACTGGGGGGATGGGCGGTTGAGTACCGTTGCCCGGATCGGGCTAAAACCGTAAAGCGATGCTTATCCTAACGCTTCTCAGTTTATCTGCGGCATTTATCAGCAGCGGTGACTAAGCGTCGAGTCCGGGCGCTGTGCTCTCCCTAACCCAGGATGGAGCGAGATGACGGTGGTAGATGGGGGGCTGTCTCACCCCCCCTTAAACTAACTTTTTTTCGATTTCAAGCGCCAACCGGGCTTCACGATTTGCTTGGACCGGGCTACCACAAGGGCGTCATCCTGGACATCTTTAGTGATGGTGGAGCCTGCGCCGACGGTGACGTCATCGCCGAGGGTGATGGGGGCAACCAGGACGCTATTGGACCCGGTTTTGGTGCGATCGCCGATGACGGTTTTGTGTTTGTTCACCCCGTCGTAGTTGGCGGTGATGGTGCCCGCGCCAATATTGCTCTGGGTGCCGACGGTGGCGTCGCCTAAATAGGACAGGTGGGACACATTGGTGCGATCGCCCAGGGTGGTTTTTTTCAGTTCCACAAAATTGCCGATGCGGCAGCGATCGCCGGTGACGGCATTGCCCCGCAGATGGGCAAAGGGACCGATCCGGGTGGCGTCGCCCACGGTGCTGTCGATGACCACCGAGTGCAGAACTTTGGCGTCGGCACCGATGGTGGCGTTTTCCAATAGGCTGCCCGGTCCGATAACGGCTCCGGCGGCGATTTGGGTGGTGCCCCGTAGATGGGTTTGGGGTTCGATGACCACATCGGCTACCAATTCCACGGCGTCGTCAATGGTGACGCTGGCGGGATCCAAAATCGTGACGCCGACCCGCATCCACTTTTCTTTGATGCGTTGTTGCAGTACCTGGTAGGCGGCGCTGAGTTGGACGCGATCGTTGATGCCCCAAATCTCCTGGGGATCGTCCACATCGACGGCGATCGCTGGGCGCAGTTGGGCCAGCACGTCGGTTAGATAATATTCCTGCTGGTCGTTGTCATTGCTGAGGTTGGGCAGGATTGTCGATAAATCCGCCCACCGAAAACAATAGATGCCGGCGTTAATGCGGTTGTTTTTGCGTTGTGTCGGCGAACAATCCCGGTGTTCAATAATTTCCTGTACGGCGAGGGTATCCCCAGATTCATCGCAGAAGACTCGCCCATAGCCCGTGGGATCGGGCAGTTGCGCCGTCAGAATGGTGGCAGCGCTGGCGGCATCCCGGTGGGCACCCAACATATCTTGCAGAGTGCTGGGGCGTAGCAATGGCACATCCCCATTGAGCACCAATAAATCTCCCTCAAAATCCTGGAGGGGGGGCAATACCTGTTGAACGGCGTGCCCGGTGCCGAGCTGTTCCGTTTGCTCCACAAATTCTAGGGCGGTGCCATTGACGGTTACGTCGGCGAGCTGCGATCGCACCAGATCCGCCTGATGCCCCACCACCACGAGACACCGCTCCACATCCAGACCTTCCAATCCATCCAACACCCGCTCCACCAGGGTTTTGCTCCCCAGCTTATGCAATACCTTCGGTAGGTCAGACTTCATGCGCGTGCCTTTGCCCGCAGCCAAAATAGCGACAGCAACCATAGATTTAGGGGGGAATCATTGGGGATTGTAGACCGTTGGGATCCTACCAGCGATCGCCCGCTAAACCCTACTGACGACCAAATCTCAATGGGCGAGGAACGGACTCTCGGCACCCTTGGGAAGGGCTCTCCAGGGGCGGTGATCCCCACCCAGAATTAGGCGTTGACTTTGCGAAGGCGTTTGATAAAATATCTGAACGTTCATGGCGGGCGTGGCCAAGTGGTTAAGGCAGTGGATTGTGGTTCCACCATTCGCGGGTTCAAATCCCGTCGTTCGCCCTCTTATTAACAACCCAAAAATAGTCTTGAAGCGAAAGCTGGATATGGCTTAATTATCTTGCTTCATCCCTTGGGTGAATCGTTGATAATCTCGCGGCGAAACCATGAGCGCCGTCACTCTCCGGCTCAAGTAATGCTTGCCCTTGTGATCACTGTGGTGCTTGAGCACGGTGAGCAGTGTGTTGCTGGTCTCCGGACAGGGGGGGCAGGTCGCCTTGGATACTTGCAGGCTGCCGTCGATCTTCCCCAGCATGGGACCGACTAAGGCCCCGGCCTGATGGGGGCTGCCATTTTTAAGGGCTGCTAAAAACGCGTCGGCTTGCTCCGGGGGGACGCTGCCTACCTTGATATCGTTGCCGTACCACTGATCGCACTCCTCACAGAAGGCTTTGGTGGAGGCACCGTAGGCAAATGCCCCGGCCACCAGTTCAATCACGAACAGTTCCACAATCCAAAAGACCCAGCTTCCGGTGCCCCCGAGGTTGATCCCCTCATTCCCGAATTTACCGATCACAACCCCCTCTTCGGCGGCGTGCTTGAGATAACCGACAAATCCCGTATCCCCGACCGTGTTTTCTAGGTACTGGTCGACGGTGCGGCCCGTGTCCCCATCGTTGCTACTGCCGCTGTCGCCTGCTAATTCCGTGGCGACCCTATCCCGAAACTGTAGGTAATCCGCGCCATGCATGCCGCCATAGAGAACCAGTCCGCCGAGCAGTCCCGAGAGAATCGTGATGATGGGGTTACGGATTTTGCCCCCGTAGGTGGCGGCGAAGGCCAGACCGCCGGCGGTGGCTCCCATCAGCATCGGGAAAAGCAGGACCACATAAATCAGCCGACCCAACAGATGAAACAAGCCCCCCGCGATCGCATTGCCGAGGGTGGTGGCGAGACCGATGCGAATGAGACCGGGGAGGGGGGCTTTGCCGCTGGGTTTGTAGGGCTTCATGGGCAGGACGGTAGACACCGATGGGTAAATAACCTTCCCACCATGAACCCAATTGGCGCTGACCCTTGTCTGCCGAAGGACAGTCCCAAAAGTGTCAAGGCCGTGTCGGGGGGGGGCTACGGCTGGGAGCGCTGCCAGAGGCGACGGGTGGCGATCCCCCCCAGAATTAAGCCAGCGGCGGCGAAGGGAATGGGGGAATGGGTATGGTTGGCGACTTCGATGGCGCGATCGCTTTGGCTGATTTGATCCAGTTCAATGCCGCGATCGCCGACGGGGATATAGAGCTGATCCCAATGGCTGTCTTCGCCAATTTCCACGGACCAAATGCCGGTGACGCCGGGTTCTGGCTCAAAGGTGAATTTACCGTTTTCATCGGTGCGGCCGATCAGCCAGGGTTCGTCTGGGTTTTCGGGGGAATACACCAGGACGGGGGCGTTGGGGAAGGCTTCGATTTCGCTGAAGCTGGATTGGATTTCCAGTTGGCTCGACTGGCCCGGTTGATTTTGCTGATTCTGCTCAGTCGGCTGATCGAACAACAGGCGGTAGTCGGTGGTGATGGCGTGGCCGTGGGCAACGCTGGGGATCATCGCCAAGCCGGCTAGGGCGGCGATCGCGGCTAGGCCAGGACGTAGGGATTTGAGGAGCACCATGGTGAGGACCTGAGGATTGTTTCAATTCAGAATTTCCCCATCATAGCGGGGGGCTGGCGAGGGGGATGCCGCTGTAATTCGTTGGGCTTTTTTCGTTAGGATTCTAAAGGTGTTGTTGGGTAAGGGGAACTCCTATGGCGAATTCTGTTGATATGGGGGCTGATGCGGTACCCACTTCGGAGGCGATCGCGGCGGCGAGTACGGACGACCTAAAGCAATGGATTTTGAAACGGGTGGCGGGGCGTGATGGGGAGAAGATTGGCGACAAAGTGCGCCGGGTGAATCAGGAGCTGATGCCATTGTTCGACGCCCTGGGCGATCGCAATCCGACGCCGGATCTCAATGACCAAGTGCCCCTGGTACAGGGGGTTTGGTTGTCGGTGTGGTCGACGATCCCGTTCCAGGATATTTTGCCGGGGCGATCGCATGAGCAGTCCTATCAGGTGTTTGCTGACAATGGCTATTATGCGAACCTCGCCCGCTATGAGTTGAGCGATCGCATTCCCCTGATTGGTCGACTGGCAAAGGGATGGTTGAATTACGACCTGATGATTGTGCAGTCCTACGGTATCTCTGAGGAGCTCGGGATGGATGAAATGCAACAGCAGGCGTGGGATATCGAGAATGTGAGCATTCGCCAAAAATTTCGCTTCAAAACTCGAAAGCTGACCCCTGAGGCGGCGCAATCCTGGTTTGAACGGGCGATCGCGAAGCATCTGGCGAAATTGGCGAAGGGCGGCCCGTCGGAGGCAGCGATCCCTACCCGAGGCGTAAATCGTTCGACGGCCAAGCGCTACGAAAAGGTGTATAAATCCAAGCCGAAGCTGGAGCATCTATATATCGACCGGGATTTTCGCCTGGTGAAAAGCAGCCGCGAGAAAAATCAACGCCCGTCCTATACCATCGCTACCCGCTTGATTTAAGGGCGATCGCCTAGAAAATAGTCGTCTTAGGATTGCTGTTTTTCCGGTTCCGGCAACATATCGGGAATCATGGACGGAACCATAGCGGGACCGCTGGATTGGTGAGCGACTGTGACTTCGGGCGGTAACTCATCGGGGCGATCGCCGGCGGAATCCTCCGGTGGCTCCCCTTCGGCAGAGGCTTCCGGTAGCCAGTTCACCAGGGGCAGTGGCAGTAGGGTCGACAGGCTGGTGATGGTCACCAGCAGCCATAAATTATCAAAATTGTTTTCTGTCACTCCCAAAAGATGGGTCAACAGCGCCCCCAATTCCTGGGATACGGCCCCCGATAGGTTCAACACCGACATCAGCAGGGCGAACAGCGTCGCCTCCACCCCCGGCGGGCATAGCCGTGCCGCCAAGACCAACACCGGCATAAAGGCAATTTGCCCAGCCACCGTCAGAATTAGGCTATCCCCCAGGCTAAACCAGCGATCGTCGATGCCTAGGGCGCGATTGGTGTGGGTGATAAGCAGCAGGGTCGTCAGCCCCAGCACCGTCGAGGCGATGATGCCCCAGGCAAAGATTTTACGGACGGGGACGCTTTTGAAAAATCGATTAAACGCCCCAATCCCTAACAACATGGCGATGCTGCTCACCAGACGCACTCGACCGAGAAATTCCGGTCCAAATCCCAGATCGTTGGTGCTGAAATAGAAAAACGCAGAATCGGCGGAGGGGGTTGCTTGCCACAGAAATAAGAATAGGGTCGGCAGCCAAATGGCTTTCTGGGAAACCGCCTGTTTCAACAGACCCACTTGGGAGGTGACGCTGGACCAGTCCGGACGGAGCGATCGCCGTTCTTCGGCAATCATCAATGCTGCTGCCGCCACCAATAGCGGGAAACTGGAGGTCATTAAAAATACGGTTTGGATGCTGAACTGTTCCAGCAACGCACCACTCAGGTAAGCCGTGAGTAATCCACCGATCGCCGAGGTGCCCCAGCAGAGGGATTGCAATGACCCGGTTTGACTGACGGATTCTCCCCGCGCTCGCTCCACTACTAGGGAATCGACAATCACATCGCTGACCGCGACGGACAGGGAAGACATTGCGATCGCCACCGTTGCGGCCCAGGCGGAATCCACCACCGTTGCCAATGCGACCCAAGATGCTGAGCCTGCCAATCCCGACAGAATTAGGTAAGGACGTCGCCGATAGCCAAAAATCGGCAGCCCATCGGATAGAAACCCAAACAGCGGTTTTACCATCCAAGGAATTCCAGCAATTCCGGTTAGGGCGGCCACTTCGGCTGGGCTCAGCCCTAAATCATCTTTTAGGAAAAAACTCACCGCCAGGCGGGATAACCCCAAAATCCCCTGGACAAAATACACCAGCAGAATCGCCATCAACTCCGGGGAGGGGCGGTTGCCCAGCAGGATACGCTGAAGAAGCGGTTGAGGGGAAGAGTCGGAATTCTCAGCGATCGCAGGCTCAGGCACCGAAGTCATAGGCAGGAGAGGCAACAATACTAAACGAAAGGAGACGAAACGAGCCGTTACTTTTCGTTACTGTTTCACCATCATAGCGATTTATCTCGCCACCCTGGGTGCCGCCTGATGCTTTTCAATTAAACGGTAATGTTCTGTTGGCGATCGCCATTCCCCCATGGACGGGGCGATCGACGGGGGTAACTCAAGCGACGACCGATTCTGCGGGGCGGGCAAAAATCATCCGTCCGGCAGAGGTTTGTAGGGAGCTGGTGACGACGACTTCTAGCTCGACCCCCACATAGCGATTCCCCGCTTCCACCACCACCATGGTGCCGTCGGTGAGGTATCCCACGCCTTGCTCAGGTTCTTTCCCCTGGCGCAAAACTTTCAGCTCCAGGCTGTCCCCTGGCAAATAGCTGGGGCGGAGGGCATCCATCAGGTCGTTGATATTCAGCACCTCCACATCCTGAACGGTTGCCACTTTGTTCAGGTTGAAATCATTGGTTAGCAGCGCCGCATTGGCTTCCTGGGCTAGCCGCACCAGTTTGGCGTCCACCGTGTTGAGGTCCTCGTAGTCGGCCCGGTGGATCAGGATGCGATCGCCGTGGCGGTCCCGAATCTCGTTCAAAATATCTAGCCCCCGCCGACCGCGCACCCGCTTCTGGTCGTTGGCCGCATCCGCCACATATTGCAATTCCTGGAGCACGAACTGGGGCACCAGGAGTGGTCCCTCCAGAAAACCCGTGTCCAACAGGGCTGCGATCCGACCATCAATAATGCAGCTCGTATCCAGTACCTTCGCTTTTGCCGGCTTCAGGGTGCCTTCACTGACCAGCAATGTATCGACACTGTTGGGGTTAATCAGCCGGAGCAGGGCCCGACCCTGGGTATCCGCCAGGGAAACCCCCGTAAAGCCCACAATGATGCTGCCGACGATCGCAACGAGCGGCTTAATAAAGGCAAACTCCCAGGGGATGGGCAGCAAGAAGATTGGGGCCAGCATCAGATTCACCACCAGTAGCCCTATGACTAGCCCCACGGATCGGGTTAGTAGCCGATCAACGGGCATGGCTTTGATCCGTTCTTCGGTGCGGCGGTAGAAGGCTTGAAATGCAATGCCCACGATGCCCCCCATCAGGGCCCCGAAGCCACCGATTACCCAGCTCAGCCCCACCCGATTGGTCACTTGAGCCAATGCGGATTCCGGCAGAAAATCGACGGCGAAGAAGCCGACGCCGACCCCCGCAATCATAAATGAGAGAATAATGATTGAATCGATCATCCAAAAACTCCCCCCTGAGGGAGGTGCAATCTGAGGTGCAATCTGAGGGTTGCTGCTGGGGACAGGTCCATTACAAACCTATGCCGAAAACTCGCCAATCACCCCCTATTATATCGCCGCCCGCCTCTGCCCCTGGTTCGGATCTAGATTCTTACCTAGGTATTAATCCTCAGTCCGTTTATTTGCATATTCCGTTCTGTCGACGGCGGTGTTTTTACTGTGATTTTGCGATCGCGGTGACGGGGGAGTTTACCCCGGTCCGTCGCAATGGGGAGGGGCAAGCGGATCCCACGGCCCCGAAAACCCCCATCGATGGCAGCAATTCCGGTCGTATCAGTGCCTATGTCGATACCCTCGTCAAAGAAATTAGTCTCCAAGTGGTGCCGCCGGATGGGCCGCCCTTAAAAACCATTTCCTTTGGGGGAGGGACGCCGTCCCTGTTGAGCGTCGAACAATTGGGACGAATTCTGGCCGCCCTGGGCGATCGCTTTGCCTTTGACCCCCATGATCCCAATCTCGAAATTTCTATGGAAATGGATCCGGGGACGTTTGACCGGGCCAAACTCGAAGGCTTTTTGGGGTTAGGGCTTAATCGCATCAGCCTAGGCGTACAGGCCTTTCAGGATGATCTGTTGGCGGCCTGTGGGCGATCGCATCGTCTCGCAGATGTGAATCGGGCGATCGCCATGCTCCAGGATTTTAGTGTGGTGAATTGGAGCTTGGATTTAATTACGGGGCTGCCCCATCAATCCTGGGACCATTGGCAAGAGTCCCTAAATCGGGCGATCGCGGCTAATCCGGCCCATCTGTCGGTGTATGACTTGGCGGTGGAATCGGGAACGGTTTTTGCCAAGCGCTATGAGCCCGGTGAAGCGCCCTTGCCCTCGGATGCGATCGCGGCTGACTTTTATCGCCATGCCCACCACACCCTGACCGCTGCCGGCTACGACCACTACGAAATTTCCAATTACGCTAAACCCGGTCACCAAAGCCGCCATAACTTGGTGTATTGGCATAATCAGCCCTACTACGGCTTTGGTATGGCCGCCACCAGCTACGGGCACAATCGGCGTTTTACCCGCCCCCGTACCACCACCACCTATACCCAATGGGTGGAAGATGGAGCCCCCATCGATGCTGACCCGTTGGATCCGGTGGACCAGTGGTTGGAGACCCTAATGTTGGGGCTGCGTTTGGGTTCAGGATTGTCCCTGAAACGCCTCGAACAACAGTTTGGACCGGAGCCGGTACAGGAGCTATTGCGCTTGATACGGCCTTATCGCGAGCAAGGCCAAGTGGCGATCGCCCCGGGGGACGATGGCGAGGACAGCACCGGTACTATTGCCCTTCAAGCCCCGGGTGGATTTCTTCTGTCCAACGACATTCTGAGCACCCTATTTCAGCATTGGATAGAGTCGGACTCTTTCTAAGGTCCCTAGGGGCTAGGGTGAGTAACTTAAGAAAAAGTGGGCGGTTGAAGTGGCATCCTCGAAGGGACCGACGCCATCTGGGGGTCTAGTTTTTGGTGATCTGGGTCACGAGGCACTATTTAGGGCCATCACAGAAACATTTCGTTATTATCACCCGGCTTGCCTGGCGGTTATCACCTACGGATATCCGCCCTTCCTGGATACTAAAAGTATCAAATTGAGTCACTCCATTCGGTAGAACAAGGCATCACCCATGACTTCAATCCGGGAAATCGTTCAAAATGCACTGTCTCAGAAGTACCTCAGCGTTGCGGCTGAGGATGGCTTGCGTGAATTGTTGGGGGGGAAGTATGACCACGAGGACTTCCAAGCGTTTATGACCCTTCAGCGGGCCTGTTTAGACGGAAAACTCACCCAGGAATCGCGGGAAAATCTGTTGCTCTCCCAAGATGAGCAGGGGGATTCCGTTGGGACGACGGGGGCGGATTATGGGGCCGGACTATTCCAGGGAAGGGGGCGCTGAAGCAGGTCTTCTAAGGGTTGGGCGTGGGGGGCGAAGGCGTCGGCCAGGGCTTGCCGGTGGCGATCGCGATCGCTCTGGGGATTGTATTGCCCGCTGTTGATCTGGGGGTAACGCTCGAGGGAAAAGTCTGGCAGATCGAGGAATTGACAGGTTTGCCGTAGCACTTTTTGAGGGGCGTCGGCCATTTCTTCCAGGGTTAAGACGAGTAGCTGATCGGGGGGGAAATGGCGCAGCCAGTGTTGGATATGGTGAGCATAGAGCCCTTGGTAGAAATAGTTATGGTTAAGGCGATTGCTCTCTTTCAGATGGGCTTGGGTCGCTTCAATGGCCTCGGGGGACACCCCCTGCCAATGGTAGAGTTCCGTGGCTGTGACTTCCTCGAGCGATCGGGTTTCGTATCCCTGGCGGACCCAGTGTTCATAGTGGGAGATCAAGCGATCCACCGGATCCCGCAACAGCGCAATTAATTTGACGTTGGGCAGTGCTGTCGCTATTCGCTGGGGGACCTCTGGATGATGGAAATAGCTGGGCGAGGCCTCACCGGTAATTCGTGGGGCCTCTTCTCCGAGCCAGGGGAAGTGGGCAAGATACCAGGGCAGACCGTATCCAAAGTTTTTGGGTTTGGAGAAGAAGTCGATTTCCTTAACGATGCTGGGGATAACGTTTGGGTGTCGGGCTAGGTAGGTGTAGAGGGAGGACGTGCCGCATTTTGCAGCGCCGATGATGATGAACTGGGGCGGGCTGGGGCTGTGATCGTCCCAGCCAGGGGGCAGTTGACCACCACAATGACGGAGGGTGCCGCGACGGCTGGCTTCGCGATAGGCGGCGATCGCGGCTTGGGGCTTTTTCACCCGGGAGAGCAAGCGCCCGAGATTGGTCAGGGGACCGGGATGCTTCGGATACTCGCCTGCTAAAGCGCGGTACCGCTCAATCATGGCCGGCACAAGGGGTCTGGGTAGCCAAAGATAATAGAGTTGCCACCAGCCAAAGTCCAGTTCACTCGGTCCCGAAACCTTGATGGCTTGAAGGTAGGACTCGATCGCCAGTTCAGTCTGCTGATTCGCCTCATAAAGTTTCCCAAGCTTAATCCAGTTGGGGGCATTTTGGGGTTCCTGCTCACAGGCTTGTTGTAGGGCGGCTTCGACGGCCAGGCTTGATGCTTGGGCGTTGGTCGTGGCCGAAGAATGGGTGAGTGAATGGGAGGGATCCTGGGGCGATCCCCATCCCCGTTGCTGACTCCATTGCAAACAGATTGCCGCAGCGCCTCGCCCAACCGTCTGCTGGAGCTCCTGACTTAACTGGAAATAGACTTCCCCCGACGATAATCCAAGGGACTGGGGAAGTCGACGCCATTGCCCGATCGCGGCCCGTCGCCGCCCTCGATACCAGTAATGCCATCCCCGTTGCCATCGGTAGGCTAGAACCAGTCGCACAAATTGAGGATACAGGGGAGACATCATGGGAAGGGCTGAAAAGTCGCAAGGGGAATCTTAAACCGGTTCTGACGGTGGCAATGCACTGGATGGGGAGCAAAACATTGAGCCTGACGGACCCACAGGGACGGTTAACGCCACGGTAAAGGACGTTGAAGTAATGCTTCCAACTGCTGATCGTGGGGGGCAAAGGCTTCGGCAAGCACTTCCCGGCATTGATCTTGCGTCGAATTCGTTGAGTATTGTCCCTGATTGACGGCTCGATATTCCTTTAAGTCGCAGTTAGGGATGCCTAAGAAGTCACAGACTCGATTGAAGGTTGTGTTCGGTTCCTGGATCATTTCATCCAGGGTCAATACCAATAGTTGTTCCCGTGGGAAATATTCCAGCCAGCGCTTCAAGTGATGAGCATAGATGCCCCGGTAAAAATAGCTGGGATCGTCATTGGGATCGTCGGGATAGTATTTGAGGCTGAAGTGTTCCTGGTTTTTTTGTACCCGCTCAGGCGGAACGTCTTTCCAGTGCTCCAAACTAATCCGTACCACTTCCTCCAGAGAACGGGATTCATAGCCTCGGCTGCGCCAGTGGTGGTATTGGGAAATGAAGCGATCGCTAGGGGAGCGCAGCAACACGATTAGCTTGATGGTGGGGAATAGCTGAACCATGCGCTCTGGTACTTTCGGGTGGTGAAGATACCTAGGCGATGCTTCACCGGTGATGAATCGGGTATCGGACTTAAGGCGAGGAAAATGGGACAGGTACCACCGGGGGCCATAACTGTAAAATGCGGGCTCTGTAAAAAAATAGGTTTCTTTGATGATGCTAGGGAGCACAGTAGGATGCTTGCTCAGATGGGAATTTAGTGAGCTGGTGCCACATTTCTGAGCGCCGATGATGATGTAGTGGGGGGGGACGGTGCTGTTGTCATCCCAGTCCGGTGGCAATTCGCCCTTGTGAATTTCCTGGGTGCGGCGGCGACTCCCTTCTCGGTGGGCGGCGATCGCCTTGTCTGGTTGCTGGTGGAAGGAGAATAGTCGACCCAGATTGGTCACCGGCCGGTAGTCTGTGGGGTATCGCTTGGCCAAGTCGGCGTAGCGCTCTGCGACGGATGCAACCATGGACTCTGAAACCGGGAGATGGAGCAGCCTTAACCAACTGCGGCTGACCGTCTTCTTGTCACTGCCTTCAACGGCCTTGAAATAGGCTTCAGACGCCTGGAGAAAGTCTTTGTTTTCTCGATGCAAATCTCCCAAGGCGAGCCAATCCGTCGAGTCTTCAGGGGCGGTCTCTTGCTTAGCGTCGGCCGTTGGGGAGGTCTCTGGGGGAGTTGGTGTCTCGGAGCTTGGGGGGGAGGGGGGGGGCGATCGCCATCCCCGCTG
This sequence comes from uncultured bacterium, assembly GCA_964655355.1. Taxonomy (GTDB): domain Bacteria; phylum Cyanobacteriota; class Cyanobacteriia; order CACIAM-69d; family CACIAM-69d; genus CALGDE01. Next base: position 8,033 of record CAZZMD010000047.1, on the reverse strand, counting down.
CTGTCCCCACTGCAAACAAACGTCTGCGGCGTCTTGCCCGACCGTGTGCTGCAATTCATAACCAAGCTGCGCATAGGTCTCGCCGTTGGACCAGCCCAATGCCTGGGGTAACCGTCGCCATTGCCCCAATGCTGCCCGTTGTCGCCCGCTATGCCAGTAGTGCCATCCCCGCTGCCATCGATAGGATGCAACCAGTTGGACAAGTTGGGGATATGAGGTGGCCATGTTATTTGGCGGTGGAAGAGGTGTGGGAGTGATGGGTAAGGGGCGATCGCAATTTAGCCATGGGATTTAGTGAGCAGATTTAGCGATCAGAATTTAGCGATCGATCTTGCGTTGTGTTGCCGCCAGGCGTAATCGTCCCAGGGTGAGACTTTGCGAGAGTTTGAGGGGGACTAATGAGATTCCTTCTAGGCGGGCTTGGACCCACCCGTCGTCCCATTGCCATTCGTGGTAACCGTCAACGCCGCCGCTCAGGATAAGCCGTAGGCTGTGGTCGGTGACGGATTGGACCTCATGGTTAACCGCGATCGCCCCTTGCCCTAGGGTGTAACTCGTCCCTGGGGCAAGCTTATCCGGAAGATTGTTGTAAAGCTGGCGGGGAAGCAGCCAGAGGGACCACTGGTCGGGGAGCAATAATAAATCGGCGATCGCCTTGGCTGATGCGTCCACTTCAATACGTAACTGACTTTGTTGAAATGTTCCCAACATTGGTCCCTAGCCCCTCAAAACGTAAACCCATTGTCATTACTATACTTTCACTGAAAAAGTCTGAGCTTGACTGCTGCGAAAGCGATAAAAAAACACGGTGATGCTCGCTCAGCATCGCCGTGTTTCGAGGTTCATTCGAAGGGATTGGTTTTTTATTGATCCTTCAGGGCTTACTGATCTTTCAGGGCGATCGCCACATCCTTAGCGAAGTAGGTCAGGATTAGGTCAGCACCGGCGCGCTTCAGGCTGGTCAGGGTTTCCATCACGATTTTCTTTTCGTCAATCCAACCCTTCTGCGCTGCCGCCTTGATCATGGCGTATTCACCACTGACGTTGTAGGCCGCCACGGGTAAGTTGGTGTGCTGCTTCACGCGGTAGATGATGTCCATATAAGCCAAGGCGGGCTTGACCATCACCATGTCAGCACCTTCCGCAATGTCCAGCTCCACCTCGGTAAGGGCTTCGTCGGAGTTGGCGGGGTCCATCTGATAGGTCTTCTTGTCGCCAAATTTGGGGGCAGAATCCAAGGCATCCCGGAACGGACCGTAGTAGGCGGAGGCATATTTTGCGGAGTAGGCCAAAATGCCGACATTGATCCAGCCTTCAGCGTCCAATCCCTGGCGGATGGCACCGATGCGACCGTCCATCATGTCTGACGGGGCGACGATATCAGCGCCGGCTTCGGCATGGCTTAGGGCTTGCTTCACCAATACGGCGACGGTTTCATCATTCAAAATTTGACCGTCTTCGACGATGCCGTCGTGGCCTTCGCTGCTGTAGGGGTCGAGGGCGATGTCGGTGATGACCAACATGTCGGGCACGGCGGCCTTGATGGCTTTGATGGCGCGGGGGACCAGTCCATCAGGGTTATAGCTCTCGGTACCGGCGTTATCCTTCAATTCCTCCGCCACTAACGGGAATAGGGCGATCGCCTTGATGCCTAGTTCCGACGCGGTTTTGAGTTCCTCCAGCAACAGGTCCAGGGTGTAGCGGAAGCTGCCGGGCATGGAGGTCACTTCCTGCTTGGTGTTCTCCCCTTCCATCACGAATACGGGATAGATCAGGTCATTCACCGTCAGGACTGTTTCTTGGACCATCTGGCGCAAACCGTTGGTGCGGCGCAGGCGGCGGGGGCGTTGCACGTTATTGACGACGGAAGAGGATGCGCGGCCGGTCGTTACGGCAGCATCACCGGTAGATGCAATATCGGAAGGGCGGGGTTGGGCAAGCATGGGCTCGGAGGCTAAAGGCTGAAGGGGTATCGCAGAAGTTAGTTCCGCTTAAGTGCCGCTTATCTTATCAAAAGACTTTGAACCCACCGCCGACGCTAAATCAAGAGAAACATTCGCGATCGCCCGCCCTATTGTCCGCCCTAAATTTGCGTTGGGGCATGCTTGAATCTCGGTTCTCCCTTTACAATTCGTTAATGTACTTCCGAGCCCCAAAGTTAAGCCCCAAAACCCATGAGCGATCGCCTGATCCGAGCCATTGCCGCCGATGGTGGTATCCGCGTTGTTGGCACGATTACGACTGACCTGGTTGAAGTGGCCCGCTGTCGCCACGGTTTATCGCGGGTGGCAACGGCGGCGTTGGGACGGACGATGACGGCGAGTTTGCTGTTGGCTTCTAGCATGAAGCATCCCGATTCGCGGGTGAATTTGCAGTTTCGGGGGGATGGTCCGTTGGGGGGCATTCTGGCGGATGCGGGGTTGGATGGCACCGTGCGGGGGTATGTGGGGAACCCGACGGTGGAGGTGCCGCCGAAGCCTAATGGCAAGTTGGATGTGGGCGCTGCGGTGGGACGGGGTTTGCTGCACTCGATCCGGGAATTGGGCTATGGTCGTCCGTTTTCGAGCACCACGGAAATTATTTCCGGTGAGATTGGGGATGATGTCGCCAACTTTTTAATTAATTCTGAGCAAACCCCGTCGGCGATTTCCTTGGGGGTATTTGTTGATAATTCGGGGGTGACCGCTGCCGGTGGGTTCATGATCCAAATTTTGCCCAAGGCTGCGGTTGAAGAGGAGCTGGTTGCCAAATTGGAATCGCGGGTGGGCCATTTAGCCGGGTTTACGACGTTGCTGCGGGAGGGGCGATCGCTCCCGACTATTTTTGAGGAGTTGATGGGGGATATGGGGTTGCATATCTTCCCCGAAGAACAGGAAGTTAAATTCCACTGCCCTTGCACGGCTGATCGCATGTTTACGGCGTTGAAAATGTTAGGACCGGAAGAGCTTCAAGACATGATTGAAAAGGACGGTGGTGCGGAAGCTACCTGTCAATTTTGTGGTGAGGTTTATCGAGCCAGTGCCGGTGATTTGGCATTGCTCATTAACGAGTTGCAAGAGGATGCCGCCTAGGATTTTTGGACTTGGCTCAGGATTTGTTATGGGGCCTGATCGTTGCGCTCAATAAATAACTTATATGGATGATCGGAATGGATCCTGTTGAAGAGAATAGGCAGCTTTATCTCCGCTACAGAGGGGAACTCATGGCTAAACGCCTGTCCAATTCTCAGGCTCTGGACAGATCTATCCTAACTCTGTCGAGCAGCGCACTTAGTCTGACACTGGTTTTCACTAAAAGTTTATTCCTCCATGACCAGCCATTCCTCCCCTGGCTGCTAGTAGGCTCTTGGATAAGCTTTTCTCTTGCAATCTTCTCGACATTGGTCTCATTTCACGTCGCCCGGATTGGATTGAAGGAAGATATTGATTATGCAGAACAATATTATCTAGGAGATCAGTCCCTTCTCTTTAAGCCTGAGGATGAATCTATTGGGCTTGAGGACGAATCTCTTAAGGCTCTTAGCCGCCCTAGGCGTTTCACGGAAGGCCTTAATTATTCCTCAAGCATATTCTTCTTTCTTGGAACAATACTTTTGATACTCTTTTCATCCTTGAATATTTTTTGATATGTAGGTTACGCCGTGATCACTTGCCTCGCTATCATGGAAATGTAATAGAGTTTCGTAGGTATCCTAAGTGAACAATATTCAGCCGAGAGGAATAGCTGGTATTCAAACACACGGAATAGGTGGAGATACACCTCCCAAGAAAAAGCCCACCCCCCCTCAAAAGCCACCTCGCAGCAAGCCAAGTAAACCGTAAACAAGGATGGGGTTTTCGGATTTAATTTACTGGATTTGCACAGGCCTGTCGAAGGATTGTAGTGAGCATCTGATCAAAGGGGAGGTCGGCACTGTTCCAGGTCCACCATTTTGATCGCCCATATTCCCGCTCATCCAAAACAATTCCTTTGGCTTCTGTTTCTGTTAGTTCCAGCCGATAGGTCAGGTTGATGCTGTGGAGTCCGTGATCCGTTGGGGGTTGTCCCCGCTGGGAAAATCGGGTGGAGAAAACGCCGATAAATTGCAGGCGATCGCCCGCCACGTTTCCTAATCCCGCTTCTTCTTTTAATTTTCGCTGGACGGCTTCGATGGGGGATTCTCCGTGAATCATGCGACCGCCGATGACCCACCAACCAGGACGCGGGGGCTGACGACGTTCCCCCAATAGAACGCGATCGCCCCAGATCAAAACCACGTCCACACAGGCAATCACCAGCGCGTCTAAGGCCTGACCATAGGTTTCATCCCTAAGGAAGGGTGGCGAAAACGGGCGATCGCCTTCGGAAAAATGAAACACTTCACCAGCAGCCATCTTTAACAGCCCAAAAATTGCTATTGAAAAATTGCCATTGAAAAGGGGGGCGATCGCTAATTGGATCTACCCCCAAGAAAGTGGCGAATCATGGGCTGAAAAAGGCTTTTGAATCCGCAACTTTGGTTGGATTGACGAAAAATCTTGACGCGATAGCCTATGCGGTACCGGTGAAGATGATGTCGGGGAACTTTGCTTTGGCTTCGGTGAAGGGGCGCTTACGGCCTTCTTCTTGCCAGTAGTTGATGATCTCGGTCGCACGGTTCAATAGACCCACGCGCTCTGCCTCGGAGATCCAGTGCTTGGCTTCCATCTCAGTTTTCAACTGTTCCCAAGCATCGTTGCGGGGCCAGAAAAAGTAGGACGTTAGGGGGCTAGAACCCTTGCCCACAACCTGATCCACAGCCAGGGCAACGTTTTCTTCCAACCACAGAACTTTCAGAATAAACCGGGCGGTTGTACCTTCCGGGATGGTGGTTTCTTCGGTAGTCATAAATACAGAATCGATTTTGTCGGTCGTTACGGGAATCGCCACAGCATTCTATATTAACCCAAGTGGGTTTTGATCATAGTGTCTAAATCTATCCTAAAAATGTTTCTTGATCGGGGTAAATTTAGGGCTGTTTCGCGGATCTAATTTTCTGGTCCAGTTTCTATTCCAGTCCCTAGCCAAGCGGTTTCACAACGCCCCTTCATCACGCCCTATGGTGCCCTCTGCCTCTACCCCTTCGTCGACCCCCATCGTTGTGTTTGATATTGATGGCGTGGTGCGGGATGTCAGCCAGTCCTATCGCCGTGCCCTGGCCGATACGGTGGAGCATTTTACCGAGGGGGCATACCGTCCAACTATGGCGGATATTGATGCCCTGAAATCGGAGGGGATTTGGAATAACGATTGGATAGGCTCCCAGGAGTTGGTGTATCGCTATTTTGAGTCCCAGGGGCGCGATCGCCTGTCGGTGGCGTTGGATTACGACACCATCGTTGATTTTTTCCAGAAGCAATATCGCGGTCCCAACCCGGACGATGCGTCCACCTGGACGGGCTATATCCGCGATGAGCCCCTGTTAGCGACGCCGGAGTACTTAGAAAACTTGACGGCGGCGGGGATTGCTTGGGGATTTTTTAGTGGGGCAACACCGGGATCGGCAAACTATGTCCTGGGCGATCGCCTGAAACTCAAAAATCCGGTGCTGGTGGCGATGGGGGATGCACCCGATAAGCCCGATCCCACCGGCCTATTCCAAGTACTGGAGCGACTGACCGACACCCCTGATGACGCGATCGTCGTGTATGTGGGCGACACGGTGGCGGATATTCAAACGGTTTTGCGGGCGCGGGAAGTGCGTCCCAATCTCAAATGTTTGGCGGTGGGGATTATTCCGCCCCATGCCTGGGACAATCCTGAAGTGCATGACAACTACGGAAAGACCCTGCGGGAGAAGGGGGCGGATTGGGTGTGCGATCGCATGACCGAGCTAACCCCTGAGGTACTGCAACAGGTGATCCAAGGCGCTTAGACAGGCATCTAGATAGGAGCTTAACGATGACGGAGACAAAACCGGTGATCGCCTTTCTCGGGATGGGCGTGATGGGTAGCGCTATGGCCGCCAACCTGGCAAAGGCGAATACCGGCCACCCCATCAAAATTTGGAACCGCACGGGCGATCGCCCCGCCATCCAAACAGCGATCGTGGCTGGGGCTGAGTGGTGTGACACCCTAGCCGAAGCCGTTTCCGACGTTGCCATTATCTTCACCTGCCTCGGTGATGTGCCCGATGTGAAAGCCGTTCTGCTAGAGGATAACGGCGTTATCCACCACGCTCCTGCCGGCTCCTTAGTGGTCGATACCAGCACCATCGGCCCTACCGCCGTCCGCGACATTGCCCAAACCCTGCACGACCAAAAACAAATTCGATTTTTAGATGCCCCCATTTCCGGGGGGGATATTGGGGCTCAACGGGGCACCCTGACCATCATGGTGGGGGGCAGTCGCCCGGACTTTGACGAAGCCCTGCCCTGGCTGGAAATCATGGGCAAGAACATTACCCTCTGTGGTCCCGTGGGCAGTGGTCAGGCGGTCAAACTCTGTAATCAAGTCCTGGGTGCCGGGCACATGATGGCCCTCTGCGAAGCGATGAAGCTGGCCCAAAGTCAGGGGCTCGACCCCAATCTTGTTGTGGAGGTCTGCAGCACCGGTGCGGCAGGATCCTGGGCGTTGGCAAATCTGGGTCCGAAAATTATTGCCTCAGATTTTGCTCCCGGTTTTGCGATCGAGCACATGATGAAGGATCTGCGGCTGGTGCTGGAGAGCTTGGAGAACCAAGGCAGTGAAACGTCTGCCCTGACTCATTTCGTCGTGACTCAATGGGCAAACCAATGTTTTCAACGGGTCGCGCAAATGGATAACGGCGACGGACGACTTCAGGGCACTCAGGCTGCGATGCGTGCCTATGACTCCCCGTCTTCCCCTGCGCCTACGAATGCCAACCACTGATGTAACTCTGGTGGCAACGGACACCGGCGATGAACGCTTTTCCCTTCGCCCTCACTTCTCACTTGGACACAGGCGTGACGCGTCATGGCAGTCCCGGAAGGACGGGAAGTGTCAGACGGTTCGGCGTCGACTAAATGAAGCCATCGATACTTAACTTCAAATTCAGTCTCATTTTTTTGATGTGCCTGCACCTGAATAGTTAAAGAATCACCACAAAAACAAGGGCGGTAAAAATGACCTTCTGTTGCCACAATTGGCACCGCGATCGCCACGGATGATGAGTCTGATGGGGGAGGCATTTGAGAGGGGATCCAGTGTCCTGAAAAGAAAGCCTGAAGATTAATCCCGCTAGCGGCTAATGATGCTTCATAGGCACCATGGCAGATCTCTAAAGACCGGGCAAAGTAGACGACCCCTGCGCCATCGGTATCTCCGAATCGCACTTGATACGACCAGTTAAATCCCACCTGCAACTCCCATAAAACTGATACTATGGCTACGCATAACCTTAAGATCTATGCGGGACTCAGCCCAAGGCAGAGCTCAAAAGAGCGGGCCCAAAAAATCGCGTGGAATGATCAGGACGGTCAATCCCTAGGGGGGGGATCCAGAGGCATGCTGCTGATACTTAATCCTCGTACAAATCCAGCATAATCTCTATTTAATGCCAGCATTATTGGTGCCCAAAAAATAAAGTGAGGAGCCCGGCTTCGTCCAGCATTGGAGGTGGGCTGGAGCATTCCTGGGCGTGAAAAGAGTTCCCATTGCTACGGTGTGCTCCAGGTTGTTAAAGACACTACTCTTTTGAGAACTCTGGGTGTCTAGACTGGATTCTGATCCACGGGTGCCCTAAGCCATTTCTGCAGTGATGACGGAAATGATTAAGAAGCCTGAAGGATGTTAATATCTTGGCATTAATAAATAAGATCTTGCAATAACACTTTAAGAGCACTTAAGTAATGCTTTGGTGATTCTGCCTCGCCCCTATAGATTTTGAATAAAAGTAGTAATTTATACTGAAAACCCCGGTACTGACCACCGCCGTCTGTGTTTTCCATGCGACCTCTTCCAGCTCTGCAATCGTCGTCCCAGGGGTCGCAGAACCCAGCTTCGGTTAATGGGTTAGGGCGTTCAGGTACGGGGGCTGCGCCTGCTGCTTGGTC
>CAZZMD010000046.1:0-38686 GCA_964655355.1 uncultured bacterium | reverse complement strand
TCGAACTGACGCAGCATAAAGCCGATCAGACCGAAGGCACCGTGGAGGGCAACGAAGTTCCAAAGCCCACCCAGCTGACACCAGCGGGGGAAGTTACCTTGGGCTTCGGGTCCCCACAGCAGCAGCAGGGAGTGTCCCAAGCTGTTGGCGGGGGTGGATACAGCGGCGGTTAGGAAGTTAGCGCCTTCCAGGTAGGAAGAAGCCAAGCCGTGGGTGTACCAGGAGGTGACGAAGGTGGTGCCGGTGAGCCAGCCACCCAATGCCAAGAAGGCACAGGGGAATAGCAGGATACCGGACCAGCCGACGAACACAAAGCGATCGCGTTTCAGCCAGTCGTCGAGGGCGTCGAACCACCCGCGCTCCGCTGGTACGCGTCCAACTGCGATAGTCATAGTGAGCTCCGCGTAGGTTTGCGTAGGATTTGTCTAAGTAAGTGCAGAAAGCCTTTCAGAATAGTGTAGAGCGATCGCCGAAAATAAGATGAGGCAACATCGCATTATTCTGAGAGATTTCTGAGTAAAGTTTAAGAATCTTTACTTTGGTGATTTGATTATACAGTAGATTTATTTGGAACCCCGGTGCACGGTCTAATTCCGAGCAGCAAGTTTGATGCGGCAACTTTGAGGCACACCTCCTATGTTTACGGTTGAAGTGACGTTAAAGACGGTGCCGGCGACGGTATCGGTGCAGCGGAAGGAATTGGAAGACGCGGAGGTCCTCTATCAGCAGTTATTGGGCGCGCTGCGGGATGAAAATTTGGGCGTCATTGAGCTGACCTGCGAACACCAAGAGGATAAGAAGGTGGCATTCCTGGGCAGCCAAGTGTTGGCAGTGCAGTTGTCAGGGAAGGCGAAGTCGTCGTCGTCCGGGAGTCGTCCGCCCGGATTTTTGGCGTTGGCCACTGAGGATGGGGATGGGGATTCGTAGCGTCTGCGGATTAAGCTTTTGTGGTCCCCCCCCTTAACTCCTGACTCCTGACCCCTGTGAATCCTTTGAGTATTTCCACCGCGATCGCCTCCTCCATCACCGTCGATGCGTTGCAGTTTGGCTGGTCCGCCAGTCAGCCCGTGTTGAAAGGGTGCTCCCTGGGCATTCCCAGTGGGGAATTGTGGATGTTGTTGGGGGCGAATGGTAGCGGTAAGTCCACCCTGTTGCAGTTGTTGGCGGGTTTATTGCGCCCCGATGCGGGGGAGGTGCGATTGCGGCAGCCGGTGGGGTTTGTATTTCAGAATCCAGATCGACAGTTGGTGATGCCGACGGTGGGGGCGGATGTGGCCTTTGGGTTGGCGTCGGAGAATTTATCCCAGGTGGAAATTCGCGATCGCGTGCGAGATGCGTTGTCTGAGGTCGGTTTGGACGGTTTTGAGCGTCGTCCTATTTATGCGTTGAGTGGGGGACAGAAGCAACGGGTGGCCATTGCTGGGGCGATCGCGGCCCATTGTGAAGTGTTGCTGTTGGATGAGCCGACGGCGCTGCTGGATCCAGAGAGTCAGTTAGACCTTGTGAAGCAGGTGCGATCGCTGGTGGAACAGCGGGGATTGACGGCCCTGTGGGTGACCCATCGGCTGGAAGAATTGGACTTTGCCCACGGGGCAATTTTGCTGGAACAGGGACAGGTCGTAGACTCGGGTGATCCCCAGCGACTACGGCGATCCATGGTGGAACGTCCCTATCCCAGCCATTAGGGTTATTTCAGCTCGCTATTTTCAGATAGCGATTCCAGCTAGCTATTTGAATCAGCTATTTCAGCCTGCTAGTCAACCACACTGGTTTGGGTCACATCAATCAGGGTTTTACCCTGGCGCACTAAGCGGAAACGCCCCGTCCAAGTGCCCTTAGGGAGGGGACCATTGCGGGTCGTTTTGCCGATATATCGGATATAAACCCGGCGACTATTTTGCACGGGTTCTTTGAAGTCGGCCACGATTTTTCCGCTGGGATCCCTAAGTTCCACCAGTTCTTGATCCCCGGTCTGCACTCCGTAGGTGTGGGCCCAGAATACGAGGGCGGGGCCGGTGCTGGAAAACCGCTTACTCCGGTGCCCGTTGAGCCAGAGTTCAGGCTCCTCCACTGCCCCATCGGAAAATCCGGAGCGAATCAACCCGGTGGGAACATAATTCACATCGGGCTGACTCCACAGGGGCGATCGCACGGGGATATCACAACCCGACTCAGAGCCTTTGCCGACGAACGGATCCACCACCTTATTGTTATGGCGCACCGTTAAGTGGACATGGGGAAAGGTGGTTTTACCGGAGAGTCCTACCATGCCAATGGGATCACCCGCGTCTAGGCGATCGCCCTGACGGACGGACACGGATCCCCGCTCCAAATGACAATATTGGGTGGTCCAGCCATCGTCATGGGCCATCAAAATCCCGTTACCGCATTCGATCCCCTTAACGGTGGCAAATTCATCGGGGGACGCAATGCGATAGTCCCGAACCCCATCCCGTACCGCCAGCACCGTCCCCGGCGCAGACGCGAGAACAGGCACATCGGTCTCCGGCGTCCAACTGTCGATCGCAAAATCCGTCCCCTTGTGGCCATCGTAAGTAAGCTGCCCACAGGTGAAATCCTTAGCGTTTGAGGAAGGGTCGCGATCGGGATAAAGCAACACAAAACAGTCCTTCCCCAAGGTGCAGCGAATGGGTTGGACAATGGGGAAATCAGAATCTTTGCCCCGGGCAACCGTTAGGACCGCTGGAGCACCATCCGCCTGATCTGCCGGTTGAGTACCGCCCACGACAACTTGCGGCTCTCCCTCCTGGGATTGTTGCTCAGCGCTTGTGCCACAGCCCCCCAGAGCAACCGCGAGTCCCAGGGCGATCGCCCCCCATACTGTTCCCTGTGCCATAGCTCCTCTGGGATCACTCCGAGTTGGACAATTTTTGACGACGCTTCGATTACCCTGAAGCTTCCATTACCCTGAAGATATAGTAGCCGAGCGGCACAAGGGCAATGGGAAAGTATGTGACACATTTCGCCGTGGGTTTAGGGTGTCTCAAACTGGCATCCAAAATGGCATTGACGATGCCGTTGGCCATTCCCCTAGCGGTCTTGGGGAGCGGGGCGATCGCCCGGGCGGCCCAGCCCGTGACATTGGATGTGGGGGTGGTGCAGCGATTTGGGGAAGAGTCCACCGATAAAGTGACGGTGAAAGCGGTGAAGGGCGATCGCTTGACCGTACGATTTCAGGATCCCCAGGCACCGGACCAGACGCGAAATTTAATTACCGACGCTCTTACATTAACGGTGCGATCGCAGCCCTTGCCGGAGCCGGAGCTACGGGAAATTGTGGTACTGGGGACGTTTCGCAGCTTTGAGACTGCAGAAGAAGCGGCCAATCGATGGCGCGATCACGGGATTCAGGTGGAAATTGCCCAGCCGTCTAACCGATGGCAAGTCTGGGGCGATCGCCAAACCTATAGCGATCCCCTAAGTCGGCGGTTGTTGCTGGAAAGTGTGCAGCAAGCGCAATCGGAAACGGAGAATTCTGAGGAGAGCGCCGCCTTAGATAGCCGGATGGAGCGATCGCGCCCTGTCGCGGTGTGGACCTTGGGGGGCAAATCCTTCGCCGGCAAAAACTTTTCTGTGACGGCGGGGACTAATGCCATTCAGGTGGATAAATTCCGCTTTGGGGGCACGTTGACCCTACAGCCCAACGCCTATGGGACATTTTCGCTGGTGAATCGGGTACCGGTGGAAACCTATCTCCGGGGCGTCGTGCCCTATGAAATTGGTCCCGGCGCTCCCACGGCCGCCCTGGAAGCCCAAACCATTCTGGCGCGGACCTATGCCCTACGGAATGTGCGCCGGTTCGTCATTGATAATTACCAGCTCTGTGCCGATACCCATTGCCAGGTCTATCGCGGACTGGGAGCCGCCACCGCACGCACCGACCAGGCGATCGCCCGTACCCAAAATCAGGTGCTTATATATGAAAGTCCCCAGGGCAAAGAACTGACGGATGCCTTGTATTTTTCCACCTCTGGGGGGGTCACCGCCGCCTTTGAAGAAGTGTGGAATGGTCCCGCCCGTCCCTACCTTCAGCCCGTGCTGGATGCCCCCGTCACCCTGTGGGATTTAGACGCACGCCCCCTCTCCGACGAGAAAAACCTGCGGGAATTTTTAAAGATTACGGAAGGACTCAACGAAGTCGGCTGGCGAGATTTTCGCTGGAACCGTCAGCAGACCTTGCCGGAGCTAGCGGATCACCTCCGTAAATATCTGCGCAACAACAACAGCCCCCAAGCCAACTTTCAAACCCTGACAAAATTGGCCGTAACGGAACGCGCCCCCAGCGGCCGGGTACAAAAACTCACTGCTTACACCGATCTCGGCGAAATCACGATCCACAAAGATGCCGTCCGTAGCGCCTTTTGGCCCCCCCGCAGCACCTTTTTCTACCTCAATCCCATCTACGACAGCGCCACCGTTGAAAACCCCGGTCCCGATGAACCCGCCCTGAAGGGCTATCAATTTATCGGCGGGGGTTGGGGCCATGGGGTCGGATTTAGCCAAGCAGGCTCCTATCGCCTCGCCAAACTCGGTTGGGACGCCAAAAAAATTATCGAATTCTATTACAAAGGAGCCAAGGTGGAACCCCTGACTCCCGATGTCACCTATTGGCGATCGCCCGACAAATCCCCTGCTAGTGAATCCCCTGAAAATCCATCAGGGGACTCAAGCAGCTAAACCTATTCGGCAACTATTCGGCAACTATTCGGCGCTGATGGTTTCCTCCGTCTTCGCCTCAGCGTTCATCTCCTCATTTTCCATATCCGTCAAAACCACTTTGGGCTCAAGGGTATTGGTCAAGGTAGAGCCATGGGGGCTGAGGACATGGTCCTGGGTTTCAGGACGCTGGCAAGCAGCCATGGTTTTCACATGCTCCCGCTCATCATCCCGAATCGCCACAAACGTATCGAACAGGGTATCCATCACCGGACGGCGATGCTCAGGCACCTGCCCGGTTTGGAATTCATCAAACAGATACAGGTCGCCATCTCGGTAATAGCTAACGGCGATCGCCGGAGCCGGCTGCCCTTTCAACTCCGCTTCAAACTCATTGAGGAATTTATCGTAAGTGGCATAGGCATGCTCCTCCACCATCTCCATAAATTTGTAAGCGGAATTGGGACTAACGACATACATCGCCACGACGATCCAGTAATAAACCAACGCCGCCGCCCGAGCTAAGACACGATCGCCCCATTGGGCACTGCCCCCCAGCTCCTCCATGATCAGCAGGTGGTGCAGCTCATTCCAGGACTCCGCAAAATGAACCTTCAGCCAATCGGCACGCCGCCACCAGCCCAAAGTCTCATAGAGGTGCAACACCGACATATAGGCGAAATAGGGCACCCGTGCCACCGTTTCCAACACATAAAACCGGGGGTACGGGCGATCGCGATAGATCCCGTTAATAACAAAAACCAGGACTCCCACTAGCAAACGAATCATAGGAAAACTCCCACGGCCAACGAGCCGCCGCTTAAAGACAGTGATTAAAGGTCGAAAGAAAGTATTAATCGAAAGATCGAAAAATCAATAGCGAATCAACCAAAATCCCAAGCTGGGGTCTTCGGAAACGGGATGGTTTAACTGTCGAGAAAACTACTGGTTTTACAAGCCAAGCTTGGGGGGGAGCAACGGCGGAGAATGATCGGGTTGGGTAAGGATGGGGGTTAACCCGACCATGGGGTTGAAGGGTATTCCACCGCTGCTAGTTCCGATTGTGTCCTACGGGTGGCCGGAATGGGGAGAGCATTTAACCTCTTGATACATTTCGTTGAGCTTAATGATGCATTGCGATATTTTGCGAGGGTTTGAATACGGCGTTGGGGATAGGGTCATTGCCGGGGGAGACCGCTTGAATGGCTTTAGCAGCACAACATTTGGTATTCAAAGGCGATCGCATCCCCATCCCGCGGCGACCACAGATGATACACATTCACCTGGTCAACAATGGCTTCATCGGGGGGAAAAATCTGCACAGCGATGCGATCTTCGCCGAGGATGAGGGTTTTTAGAGTTTGGAAATCGCCCCAATTACCGACAGGCTCCCGATCCTGGCGCTCGATGATTAGACGATCCACACAGCGATCGCCCCGCCATTGCTCGCACCAATAAACGAAATAGTGCTCCCAGGAAAAGGTTTTGACGAGGTCAGGATATTGACGATCCCAAGCTGGTTCGATTTCTACAGGGGGCGTGATGGGCTTCGGCTCCACCCAATCGTCATCTACCCAATTTTCATTGAGCACTAAATTCTCGTTAGTGGACTGCGTCATAAACCATCCCCACTTTGTCCCTGCCGTTGCCCTGATCGCTGTTCTTACCAGAGTGGCGTTGATTTAGTCCGCATCGCCGCCCACCACAACATTCCGTAATCTCAGGCTGGGACCACCGCAGCCGACGGGTAATCCGCTTTGCCCCCCTTTGCCGCAGCCGCCGGATTCATCCCAATAAAAGTCATCGGCGATCGCCTCAATATCCGCCAAGGTTTTGAAAGCGTTGCCCGATAGCGTTACATCCCGCACCGGTTCCGCCAATTCCCCATCGCGAATCATCCACGCTTCCCCAGCCGTAAACGTAAACATCTCGCCATTGGTCATGCCGCCGCGCCAGTTTTTCGCATAAACCCCCTCTTGGATACCTTGGGTGAGGTCCGCGACCGGGGTTTCGCCGCGCCCAATCCAGGTGTTGGTCATGCGCACGATGGGCGGGTAATGATAGTTCAAACAGCGGGCATTGCCGGTGGGATTTTCGTCTAGTTTTCCGGCGGTTTCGCGGGAGTGGAGTCGCCCGGTCAAAACGCCATCGGTAATGAGCTGGGTGGTGGTGGCGGGGGTGCCTTCGTCGTCATACTGATAACTGCCGCGATGGCCTTCCGGCGCAGCGCCATCGAAAATCTGCAAATTCTTAGGGCCAAACTCGCGACCGATGCTCATGGTTTCCAGCAGGTCGGGATTTTCATAGGCCATATCCGCTTCGGACAAATGCCCAAAGGCCTCATGGACAAACAACCCGGTCAATATGGGGTCGATCACCACCGTATACTTCCCCCCCTTCACCGGCGGCAATGAGAGCGCCGCGATCGCCCGATCGCCCGCCCCTTGCACCTGATCCTCCAGCCCCACCAAATCCTCAAATCCATTGCGGGAGCCCGTGGTTTCGCGCCCCGTCTGGACCGTCTCCCCATCCCGGGCCGTCGCCGCAAACCGCATTTCCATATCCACCCAGGACTGCTCAATCCAGGTCCCTTCCGAGGTGGCCAAAATCACCTGTTGGGCACTGTCCCCATAACGAACGGTGGTGGTGGTAATGCGATCGCCCCCACTGCGCAAAATCTCTTCGTAGCGATCGCACAGGGCTTTTTTATCGGCGAGGGACACCTGTCGGGGATCGGTGCCGGTGAGGGGGTTTTGAACGATCGCACGGACCGGATCCACCGGTGCGAGGAGGGTTTCGTCATCGCCCAATAATTTGGCCGAGGCGATCGCGTCTTCAATGCGCTGAATCAAACTCTCTAAATTATTAAAACTGGCGAATCCCCAGCCCCCTTTATGGCAAGTGCGCACCTGGCCGCCAATGGAAATGCCATCGCTAAGGGTTTCCAACTTGCCCCGCCGCAGCATGACGTCGGTTTCCTGGATTTCCTCCAAGCGAATCGCCAAATAATCCACCTGGGATCGATATCGAGCGATCGCATCTTCCAGTCGATTGCGTAGGGCATCCAGGGCGGGGGTTGTCATGCCAGAAGGTCCAGGGAATTACAAGATTGACGAGATTGGCGAAATTGACGAGAGCTAGATGAGATCTATGAAATTACGACAGATCGAGATAACGGCGAATGGGATTCAAATCCAGATGAGATTCTAACAAATCTGCCATCGCCCCATAGAGCTGCTGTTGCTGGGTTTGCCAGGGGATTCTTCCCCGTTGATACCCCGGAATTTTTGCCCGGATTGCTAATTTTTCCCGCATGGTTCCTGACTCAAATAGCCCATGTAAATAAGTGCCCCAAATGTTATTGAGCTGCACCCCTTCCCCCCGGCGATCGCCATTGCCCTGGGTGACCGACACCAGGGGAACATTTTGATCCGCCGTAAAAATGGAATTGGCGCGAAATCGGGTTTGTCCCATATGGATTTCGTACCCCTGCCACTGCTCCACACGCTTGCCATCGGGCACCATCGCCTGCACTTGGGTCACCGACTTCACCGCCTCAAACAGGGTCATCATCGGTAACAGCCCCAGTCCCTGGGCGTCCCCCACTTCGCCACCGCCCCCCGTCAGATCCACAATGCGATCGCCCAACATCTGGTAGCCCCCACAAATCCCCACCACCGGCAGTCCCTGGGCCGCCAACTGTTGAATTTCCGCCCCCAACCCCGACTCCCAGAGCCATCGCAAATCCGCCAGCGTATTTTTAGTACCAGGCAAAATCACCGCTCGAGGTTTTGCCGCCTTCAGCTCCGCCACGGACTTCACCCACACCGTACGTACGCCCTGGTCGAGCTGCCAAGGCTGACTGTCCTGGGAATTGGACACAAACGGGAACCGAATCCAGGCGATCGCCGCTCCGGATCCCCCCTCCTCCGCCTCCCGACAGAGACTATCCTCACTTTCCGGCTGAAGGTCATTGCGATAGGGCAGCGTGCCCAAATAGGGCAACTCCGGGAGATGGTCTTGAAAATGCTGACTGGCCGTGGAAAACAAGCTGAGGTCGCCGCGAAACTTATTCACCACCAACCCCAACCCCAGCGATCGCGCATCCGGCGGCATTAAACTCGCCGTCCCCACCGCCTGGGCAAACACCCCCCCTTTTTCAATATCCGCCACCAACAACCAACGCCCCTGGAGATGAATAATCGGGCGCAAATTCACCAAATCCCGATGCATCAAATTCAACTCCACCGGACTGCCCGCCCCCTCCAGCAACAGCACATCCGTCCGCGATCGCCAAAATTCCAGCGTCGCCGCCACCGTCTCCCACAGGGTTTCGATGTGTCGGTAATACTCCCGCGCCGCAATATGCTCCTTCGCCTGCCCCAACAGCACTAACTGGGACGTAGAATTGCCCGCCGGTTTAAGGAGAATAGGATTCATTTCGGCGATCGCCCGTAACCCACAGGCCGCCGCCTGCGCCCCCTGGGCGCGACCAATCTCCCCGCCCTCCAAGGTGACAAAAGAATTATTGGACATATTCTGGGCCTTAAAGGGAGCCACCTTCACCCCTTGCCGCCGTAGCCACGCCCCCAACGCCGCCACCGTCCAACTCTTGCCCACATTAGACGCCGTTCCCAATACCGAAATCGCTTTCACTGCCGCTTGCTCCCGCGCCCAAACCCTAGGGGCTGTTATCAATTGAATCTCTAAATCAAAAGCCACAAGGGTTTCAGCCCCTAGTTTTTTGTGTTTTGAAAGGGCGTGTACTCCACACTGCTCCGGGCTTCTGGGGCTTAATTGATGACACGCCCTAGGGCTCAATCCTAGACACCTTTCTTAGCCACCCTTATCGTGCCCAATCTCGCCCTCCAAGCTTGCCCTCCAAACCCCAACTGTCTACCGGTCCACCGGGCGATCGCCGCAAGCCGTTACGATGAAAAACAGTATTAGCACCAACACCCGCCGATCCAAGCGGATTCCCATGGCTAAACCACCCAACTCCTCCCAGTCGTCCGATGATGCGGTTGCCAACGGATCCCGCGACCATCGCGATGATCATGACCCTATCGAGGACCGTACCCAGCCCTCCTCCAATGGGGGTGAGCCCCCTCGGATGGCCATTGAACCGGGGGAGGAAATTGATCTCGAAGAAGAGGATGAGTTCGAGGAAGGGGGCGTTCCTTGGCTGGTGGTGGGGGGTGCCATTGCCCTGGCGATCGCCATCGGTGGAGCGCTGTGGTGGCAACAATCCCAAGCCAGTGGAGATCAGGATCCAGCGGTGGCAGGGGCGGAGAAACCGGCCGTAGGCGTCTCTGTGGCCCCAGTGCGATCGGCAACGGTGGCGGATACATCCCAGTTTGTGGGCACATTGCGAGCGGCGAATCGGGTCACCTTTCGGGCAGAAACGGAGGGGCGGCTGGTGCGAATTTTGGTACAGCCGGGTCAGCAAATCCGCGTCAATCAACCCCTATTCCAAATTGAGCCAGGGGAACAGCGGGCCGCATTCGGGGGAGCCCAAGCCGATATTGCCAGCGCCCAAGCCGCCGCCCAAGCCGCCCAAAGCGGTGCCCAGCGGGAACAGGTGGCCGTAGCAGCAGCGGAGTCAGAGGAGAAAGCCCTATTGCGCGATCGCCAAGCAAAAATTGCGGAAGCCCGCTTAGCAGAGCAGGAACTAGAGCGGATCCAGGGTTTGGTGGATGAGGGAGTCTTGGCGAAGCAGCTCTTGGATCGGGCAGTGGGAGAACGCGATCGCATTGTGGCGGAGTTGCGGGCGATCGAGGAGCGTATTCAAGGGGCACGACGGGAGTTAGAGGGGGCAAGGCTACGGGCCAGTGAGGCAGTGGCGCGGCTACGGCAGGCGGAGGCGGAGTTAGGGCGATCGCGGGCGGATGCGGCGTTGGAGGGATCGCGATTACAGGAAACCCAGGTGCGATCGCCGTTGGATGGGGTGATTGGGGATATTGACGTGAAGGTGGGCGATTTTGTAACGGAGAGCGATGTGTTGGCGGTGGGCTTTCAGAATCAAATTTTGGAGTTGCGGTTGAATGTGCCGGTGGAGCGGGCGGCGCAGCTACAACGGGGAACACCGGTGCAAATTAGTGATGGCAATGAGCAGGTGTTAGGGGTGGGTCGCGTCAATTTTGTGTCGCCCACCACCGATGGGGAAACCCAAACGGTTTTGATTAAGGTCGGCGTTCCCAATCAACAGGGGGCTTTACGGGACGGGCAATTTGTATCGGCGCGGGTGCTGTTGGAAGAACGTCAGAATCAGGCCGTCATTCCGGTGGCGGCGATCGCCCGGCAAGGCACCGAGCAATTTGTGTATGTGGTGCAGCGGGATGGGGAAACCCTGAGGGCGAAAAAGGTCGTCGTGCAGGTGGGGAAACAACAGGGGGATTTTGTGGAAATTATGGCGGGCTTAACGCCGGGCATGTCAGTGGTGAGTGCCGGACTCCAACGATTGCAGGATGGGGATCCCATCACGGTGTTGGATGCGCCCTCTGCGCCCCCGGCGTCCCCCGGTGCTCAGCCCAATCTCACCCCATTGCCTGCCCCGAGCCGTTCACCGCAAAATAATAGCCCTGCAGAATCAAACTAGGCGATCGCCCCGCCCCGATACTTACTCCAAGCCCTGCACCCAATCCCGAATCAACTGATCCACCTCAGCGGGGGATTCGTCATGGGGACAATGGCCAGCGTTCAAAAAATGCTCCGTCAGGGTTGGGTAATATTGTCGGAATTTAGCCGAGCGATCGCTCGATTTCATCCACGGATCGCCTGTCCCCCAAATCATCAATAACGGACAGCTCATTTGCCCCAGTAAAACATCCAAAGTATCCCCCCGGGGAGATTTAAACACCGACGCAAATACCTTGACTGCACCGCGATCGCAGGATGGACGATAAATATCCTCCACCAGCTGATCCGTCACCGCCGATTGGTCCACATACACCTGTTTCAAGGTTTTACGGATCGTGGATTTACGGCGAGCATTTTGAAAAATGAAATAACTGGGCAGCGGCTGCAACACGATCGTCTTGACCACCTTGCCAAGCCACTGTTTGAAGGGGCGAGGTTTGGGTTTTGCTGGGTCATCGGAAAAGGGACCGGCACTATTGAGCAGCACCACGCCACGCACCGACTGCGATCGCCCCGCCGCCACACAGAGACAGGCATAGCCGCCAAGGGAATTCCCCGCCAGAATCGCCGGCTCACCAATCACCTCGGTAATAAAATCGTGGAGCTGATCCCGCCACAGTTCGCCGCTATAAACTCGGTCCGCCTTTTCTGAGCGCCCAAATCCCAACAGGTCGATCGCCCAGACATCAAAATCCGTCGACAGGTCCGCAATATTTTTCCGCCAATGGTCCGTCGACGCACCAAACCCATGGACCAGCAACAGGGGCGGGCGATCGCTGCGCCGCTCCCCAGCATGGACGTAATAAATCGAGTGACCTTGCCATTGCCAATAGTCACCAGACTTAGCGGGGGCGTCAGCGAGGGGCAGAGTTGCGATCATGGCTTGGGCTGCGTGGTTTTGGGACGGTTACTCGTCTCTAAATGTAACGCAACGTAAAGCACTGGACAGGACGGTTTTCTCCCCTAGCGTTCCACCTGAAGCCGACGGGTAACGATGGTGGTGCCATCGCCGGAGACCAGAACAGCCGAAATCCAGCGAGGACCTTCGGCATCGGGGGCGGTACCTACTTTGAAAAGCCCACCGGCCGATAGGGTTTCCAATTCCCAATTCCCCGGCGATCGATAGCCCTGGGCCGTCACCGGCTCATTGATCGCCGCCCCGGCCAACAGGTCATCCCCCAAGGGCTCCTGAACGATCGCATCAAAACTAAATTCATCCCCCGGGCGCACCTGCTCCGGCAACCGCACCCATACCGTCGGCGGGCGATCACCGCGCTTAATTTCCGTTTCTTCCGCTAACACGGTGCTGCTGACAATCGCGCCATCGCGGATGGTTTGGCGGGTGGTCACCGTCGCGCTCAGGCGAGGCTGGAGCGTATCGGTGGTGTCGGGGCTGGTGATTGTCGTGGTGGCGGTCACCACAAAACCGCCGCCCTCCCGAGTCCAATCCTCCAGGGTCGTTTTGTAAGTCAGCCCTGGAAATGCCTCCCACAGCTCAAACAGCGATCGCCCCAAAATCTGTCGGGTCACCCCATCATCCGACTCAAAATTCGACGCATAATACCCCACCACAGCCTCCAGATCCTGCCCACTGGCCGCCGTATCCAACGCCGCCAGCCAATCGGTCAATTCCGCTGGGGCACTCTCGGGCGATCTAGCGATGATTACTACCCCTGTTGGTTCCTGGGCGATCGCCATCGGCATAGTACTTCCCACCGTCACCGCCACCCCAAAGGCAGCAAAACAACGGGTTAAGAACGAACTCAAGCAGCGGCGATCGCGCGAAATCTGGGGCATGGGATGGTAGCGTGGGTTGCGGGATAGTTATTGAGTAGTGCAGTCGTGCCAATTGTAGCGCTGCCCAATGGGCATTCCTGTGAACGGGGAGATAGATTTTTCCCGGCCATTTTTACTTGGCATTCATCCGTTACCTATCTGTTATTGATTTTTCGTCAGTGTCCAAGCGTCTTCTAATTGCCGCCAGCGGCACCGGTGGGCATATCTTCCCCGCCCTCGCCGTCGCCCAGGAATTATCCCAGTGGTCCATCGAATGGCTGGGGGTACCGGACCGTTTGGAAACCAGCCTAGTCCCAGAGCGCTATCCCCTCCACACCATCGGCGTCACCGGCTTCCAAGGGCGACCGGGCTTGGGCACCCTCAAAACCGTTTTTAGTCTGATTAAAGGCATCTGGGACACCCGCAGCATTTTGCAACGGGGCGGCTTCGAAGGCGTCTTCACCACCGGCGGCTACATCGCAGGACCGGCAATTTTGGCAGCGCGATCGCTCGGCCTACCGGTCATCCTGCATGAATCCAACGCCATGCCGGGGAAGGTCACCCGGTTGTTAGGCCCCTGGTGCGATCGCGTGGCGATCGGCTTCCCCAACGCCGCCCAACACCTGGCAAAAAGCCAAACCCAATGGACCGGCACCCCCGTCCGTGCCGAATTTTGGCAGTCCATGGCGTTGGGTTTACCCATTCCCGACGGCGTGCCGGTGATTGTGGTGATGGGGGGCAGCCAAGGGGCCGTACGGGTGAATCAACTGGTGCGGGAGGCAGCGCCAGCCTGGTTTGAGGCCGGTGCCTGGGTAGTTCATTTAACCGGCGATCGCGACCCCGATGCCACCGCCCTCCAGCATCCCCAATACATCACGATGCCGTTCTACCGCAACATTGCGGCCCTGATGCAACGGGCAGACCTAGCCATCAGTCGTTCCGGCGCGGGCACATTAACGGAACTCGCCGCCGCCAAAACCCCCGCCATCCTGATCCCCTATCCCACCGCCGCCGACGATCACCAAACCTATAACGCGCGATCGTTCGTCGACGTCGGTGCCGCGAGGATGTATCCCCAAAAAGACTTGGATGGTCCCACCTTACAAGGCCTGGTATTGGAGCTGTTGCAAGATAGCGATCGCCGTCAACGCATGACCCGCAATGCCGCCGAAGCCGCCGTGCCCGACAGCGCCCAGAAACTAGCAGATTTAATTGAAACTACCCTGGGCGGTCAATCCTAACGTGGTGGTCTAACGTGGCGAAACGTGGGGGAATTACGCAGCAATTGCACCGGTGGCTATTGCCAGAACCGGGTCGAGCGACTCGCAAAGAATGGTGGTTTTGGCTGGCCCTTAGCCTGGTCTTTTCCTTGAGCTTCGGCTGGCTCGCTTACCAGCAGGGCACCGCCGGCCCCTACGTCGTTCAGGACGATGCCCGCCAACATATTTTTTGGATGCAGCGCTTTCTGGATCCCACCCTCTTTCCCGACGATCCCATCGCCGATTATTTCCAAGGGGTTGCCCCCATCGGCTATCGCAGTTTGTATTGGGCGATCGCCCAGCTCGGCATCAATCCCCTGGACGCGGTGAAATGGCTGCCCATTGGACTCGGACTCATCACCACAGTCCTCATGTTCAACTGGGTGACATTCCTGTTACCGATCCCCAGCGTCGGATTTGTGGGGGCATTGCTGTTGGATCAAACCCTCTGGACCCAAGATGATCTCGCATCTGGCACCCCTCGCGCATTTCTCTTTGCCTTATTTTTAGCGACGTTGAATTGTCTGGTCCGTCGTCAGGGATGGCTATTGGCGATCGCCCTAACCCTCCTCGGCAGCTTCTATCCCCAATACCTCCTCGTCGCCGCCGGTCTGATTACGATCCGCCTCCTAAGCACTCTGATTAATGGCCAGTCAGTTAATGACCCGTCAGGCGGAAAATTGGCAGCGATCAAAAACATCGTCAGAGATCAGAAATATGCAGTGATTGGTTTAGGGGGGGCGATCGCCATCTTGGGGATCTACGCCCTGCAATCCTCCGCCTATGGTCCCGTGGTAGATCGCCAACTTGCCCTAACCCTGCCGGAATTTTCCCCCGACGGTCGCGCCAACTACTTCGACAGTGACTGGGCAGAGTTTTGGCTATTGGGTAAACGTAGCAGCCTCATGCCCCGAGGATTTTTAACACCAGTCCCCCTTGCCCTAGGCGTGCTGCTGCCCCTGGGGACAGTGCCCGCCCTCAAAAAACTGATTCAAAAATGGTGGGCGCGATCGCCCGTCTTCAACGCCATCCACCCCGAAATCCACACCCTCAGCCATTGGTGTATCGCCTCGCTGGCCCTCTTCTTCCTGGCCCACGCCCTCATCTTTCGCCTCCACCTCCCGGGGCGCTATACCCAACACGGGCTCACCATGCTGATGCCCACCGCCGCCGCGATCATCTGGGCCCTCCTCATGGATCGCCTTTTTAGCTGGGCCAATAGGCATAGAGAAAACTCAACAAGAAAGCTAAAAGCCGGAATTTCCTTAACGGTAGCGATCGCCTTTCTGGTGCTCCTGGTGAGCTATCCCGTCACCCTGGGACGCTTCCCCAAAGCCAACTACGTCACCGGCGAAACCCCAGCCCTCTACGAATTCTTCGCCGCCCAACCCAGCACCATCAAAATTGCCGGAATCGCCGACGAGCTGGACAACCTCCCCACCTTTGCCGCCCGCTCCGTCTACACCGCCCGCGAATATGGCATCCCCTACCATTGGGGCTACTACCAAGGCTTCCGCGATCGCACCATTGCCACCCTCCAAGCCCTCTATTCCCCCGATCCCAACGCCATCAAAACCTTTAATGAAGAGGCGGGGATCGACTTCTGGGTCATCGACCAAGGCACCTTCACCGTCGACTATTTAGAGGGGCGCGATCGCCGGGCCAACGACTGGCTCAAACAATATCAACCCACCCAAACCGACCTTATCCAGCAACTCCAACAGGGCATCCTCCCCGCCATGGTCACCCTGATCCCCACCTGTAACACCCTCAAGACGGAGCACTACCAAGTGGTCGACGCCAAATGCTTGAACAATCCGCCCCCCGAACCGGCAATCACCCCCTAATCCCCCAGCAATAATCGCAGGACATAATGATCGCGGGACATGATGAGCGTAGGACGTGATGAGCGCAGGACGTAACGATCGCAGGACGTAAAAATTGCTGCAAAATGGGAACACCGTAGGGTGATCATGCAAAAGCTCGGATCCCGCAGGGACTCAATACCCGTGATCGCGGTCCGTAACAATAACAACGTCCCTCCAGAGACCGGCGCAATACCCCGGCGCAATACCAGTTAATCTGGTTTCTGATAGACATATTTGATAGACATATCCGTGCGCCAAGATTTTCTGAGCAAAATCACCAGCGCACAATTTTAGGAAAAAGGAGGCAAAGAACGTGGGTTGGCGAGTCCGGGCAGTTCGCGGTGCAACAACCGTTTCCGAAAATACCATTGGCGCAATGCGAGAAGCGGTCCATGAATTACTGGACGAGCTAGAGCGCTACAACACGTTAGAGATGGAGGAAGTCGTCAGCGTCACCTTCTCCGTCACCCCCGACCTCGATGCCGTTTTTCCCGCCGCGATCGCCCGAGAGCGGCCCAACTGGAACACCGTCCCCCTCATTGATGTGCAGCACATGGCCGTCGCCGGCAGCCTAGAGCGATGCATCCGGTTTCTCATCCACTTCAACACCCCCAACCCCCATCAGCCCATCCACCATCCCTACCTCCGGGGAGCCCGCCATCTCCGCCCCGACTGGATGTCTGCCCAATCGGCCACGATGACCAATCGCCGTCCCCTTGCCGATGGGGCAGCGATTGGCGGATGACTGGACTGCCCCCCTCCCTATCCCAGGCCCTGGAGCAACTGCCCCGCCCCCTATTCGATACCCAACTTCTCCTGGAGTTAATCGATGTCATCGGCCCAGAGCAGGCGATCGCCGCCATCCCGGAATTGATCACCCTGTTCGTCAGAGACGCACCGCAGTATCGAGCGGCCATCCTCACGGCGATCACCCAGCAAGACGGAGACACCCTCCGCCGGTCCGCCCACACCCTAAAATCCAGCAGTCGCTCCCTCGGCGCAGCCAGCCTGGGACAAGCCTGCGAATCCCTCGAAGAATACGCGATCCAAGGTCGCTTTGACCTGGCCCGCCAACAACGCCCAGAATTTGAAACCCTCCTCGAACAATCCCTCACAATACTGAATCAACTGGCCCAGGATTTACAGTAACCGCCCCTATCCCGTTGAGCCCTGTGGGAGCTGCCCCCCTGATCCCCTGCCCTGCCGCATGCCAGTAGCCCCCTCCATTTGGCCGGTCCCCCCCAGCGATTCAAAGTGCTATCTTTAACCCGAGCTCGGAAATCATCTTCGATAAACAAGACTTTAGGGCCACACCATGAGCAACGCTGAGCACATCGAAGCTTTGGCCGCCGACATCGGCGACATTGTTTACATCGATGTCGCCAAGTGGCATTTGTACCTGAACAATGCCCATCTACACATTCCCTTGGCAGAAGCGCTTTACCCCCTGGCGATCGCCGGGGATCTGAGCCGTGCCAAGGTGACGGATATCCTCAAAAGCATGAAGGTCAGACTGGGGGATGGAAAATTAGAGGTGGAGCTATTGGACCTGATCCCCAGCCAATGCCAGACCGAGTTGATGGATTTTCTGGAGGAATATCAACGGAATCTCTAACCCCCTGAGGGGGCGTCAACCCAGTTCGACTGACGGCTGGATCACGTCTGGCGACGCCATCCCAGCGATCATCATCCCCACTTCGCGTGTTAATAGCGGAGCTGGGGATTTGTTTTGGGTGGGATGGGCTCGTTCTCCGGATTACTCACAGTGCCTCGGAAAAAGGGATCAAGGGGATGCCGCGTTTGTTCTACCTTGCCCTATCGGCAAAAGAGCGGCGATCGCTTCGGGTTGACACCCTGTGGCGCTCTGGGTTGACGCTCTGATGGACCGCCCCTAATCAATCCGTCGAGGCATCGAGCGATCCGCGCGGTTGAGGGTACCGTCATTGGGCACGGAACATCTGCCGGTTGGTTGCTGAACGCTCACTATCCATCCGTTAAAGACCATGCCACCGAAAGCCCACCTTGAACCCCATTTATCTCCCAATGCTCTTAAGGATTGTTATCGCCAGGCAAAGGATGCTGTGGAGGCGCGGCGGTGGCATTTATTGTATTTAGTGTCCTCCGGCTGGACCATCAAAAAGGCATCCGGGGCGATCGCCCTGAGCTATGACTATTCGAAGGAAATTGTGCGCCGCTACAACAAGCGGGGGCCGGACGCGATCACCCGTCGCAATCATCCGGGTCGGTCGTCCCCCAGGGCATTGCTGAATCGAGAACAGCAGAAAGAATTAGCCCAACTCCTGCAACGGACGGCCCCCGACGGCGGTCCATGGTCCGGTCCCAAGGTGGCGGAATGGATTGCGAAAAAGACGGGGCGATCGCGCGTCTGGCCCCAGCGGGGGTGGGAATATTTACGGCGTCTCGGTCCCCAGAGCAACGGCGGGATCTGAGGATTTTGGCGCTTCCGATACCTTCGATGGGTCGGGATCAGCTCCATCGCCCCCGTCCCCACGGTCCTGATCTTCACGATCCTTAGGCTCCGGCAAAATTTGGAGCGTACCGTCGTCCAACCGTTCCGCCTCGTCCACGATCGCCAACTCATTGAGGGGCGTCCAGCCAGGATGCCACTGCGATCGATCCTTTAAGGTTTTGGCATTGACCCAAAAGCGCACCGAGCGATCGCAGGACGATACGAGTTCCGCATAGACCCACGCCCCCTGATTTTTCCGGTTCACCACCTGAAAATGCCGCCAGCCAAAAGTCTTTTGACAGGCCGTCCATTTCGAGCCCAACAAATGGGGAAATTTTTGCTTCTTCGCCATGGGCTGCGATCGGCTGCGATCCGGTAAAGGGACAATGTAAGGGCACAACGTAAACAGACAAAAATGGGGACTCGCTCCCCAGAAATCATCCAGGAGCGGTCCCCAATCATAATCACAAATACTACCGGGGCGCAGATTAACGCCCCTAACAAAGGCTTAAGTCGACGTAGATCTGACGATCTGGGTCAACCTAGCCCAGCGGATCTAGCCCAACAATTCCATCCCTCGGCGATATAGCTCGCGGGCATAGTCGGTCCAGGTGCCCTGTCCCCAATAGCGGAAACAGCTCGTCTCCACCAACATCAGGTACAGCAACGCCTCTTGATAATCCTGCCGTTGGGTAACGCTGGGATCCTCCGCCACCAGGCGATCGTACTTCTGGTGGAACTTGGCGCTTAGCTCATTCATGGGCTCCAACACATTGTCATAGCCCTTCACCCAGCTCAGATCGTTGGTCCAGGATGCCCCGTCCATATGGAACTGGTGATCCGTGGACTTGAGATCGGCGATCGCCGCTTCCACCTTCTCGGTAGTGGAGGAACTGGGATCCACCCGCTGCCAAATTTTTGCTTGGCCCACCGCCTGACATTCGGGGAAAGACTCCTCCGTGATCCCGATGGCCGCCAACGCTTCCAGGTACTCGGTCCCATTCAGGCCAACGGTGCCCTGATTGCCCGCATCGCGAATTTGCTCCCAAACCGGCGGATAATCCCGCGGGAACTCATTCATCATCACGCCGCCATTCTCACCGTCCGCAATTTGCGTCACCAGGGAAGGCACCGACTGATCCCCGAGCATCTGCTGACCGCGTCCCTTCGCCTCATGGAACGGCTGCATCTGCGCCACCAGTTTCGTATCCGATCCCTGGGTCTTAATCAGCGCCGTAATGCTAACGGTATCCCCCTTCGAATTGCGCGCCACCAGTTGATTCGGCAGATACTTATCATCCTGAGGAATCCCGGAGCCATCCAAACGCTCCACGGAATGCTCCTGCACCATCAACCACTGATAGCCACAATCCTTCAGGGCTTTGATGTACTCATAGAGGGTATCCGGGTGGTTGGGGAGGTGCATCTCCGGCGGCGAAAATCCCCGCACCCGTTTCAGAGCATCCAGCCCGAAGATGGCCGCGAAATATTGCTGCCACGCCTGAATTTGCAACTTCAAATCGGGGATCGGCGTAGACGGCGCCACCGCATGGCTCCACATGGTCCCCAACCATTCCACCCCGCCGGAATAGCGATCATCATTCGTAATAAGCTTCAGCTTATCGAGGACATCGCTGACCTCGCCATTCTTCATCTGGGTTAGCCCCCACAGAAGATTGCCGGAATAATCCAACATGATGCGAGGCGTGCAGCCGGCATCCGTAAGCTGCGGGATAAACTCCCCCATGCGCTTGTAGCACCAGGCAAAGACGCCCGCATTGTGGTTATCGCCGTCCCCCTGGTTATTGAACATATGCTCCAGATTGCAGATCAGCGCCCCATTTTCCCCGCCAGGGATGGTGGGCTGGTGCATATGCAACGCACAGGCAAATCCAGAGGTGAGATTACGGAACTGCTCCACCGTAAGCCCGGTTTTGCCAAAATACGCCGGCTCTCGATCGCTATCCGCCGCGATCGCCTTAGCAATCACCGCTTCATCGCCAGACACATTAGGAACATTGGCATACCGCTCCAAAGCGATCGCCGTCGATTGAGGAGTCAAAACGCTGACCATAAACTGCTATCTCTCCTGAGAAAACGAAAGAAGACCCATCAAAGGGAATTAAACTATCAAGCCCCCGTGGCCCTGAATTGAAGCGCAGGGCAGGGCTGAGCAGACAAGGTACATCAGTCTGTATCGGTCCATTACCATCAATTCATTGCCCTCATCGTAGACCCATTTCCCGAGCCAAACCCGTGAAAGGAGTCCGAAAAACAAAGCCTCCTAATTTTCTTTGGGATCATCCCCCTGGGATCACCGGGATCGTCTTGAACTCAAATATGCGGTCTAATCAAAATCGCCTTAATTTGCCATCCATTACCTCAATTTCGTCTGTTGCGATCGCTACAATTTCCCCTTTCGACCCTCGTTTTTTTCCATCGCAAAACCCCCATCGGCACGATTTCATTTCCCTATTTGACAGACCCGTACAGAGACGACATAATCTCAGCAATTCCCCTCGGTCGCTGGCTCCAGCGGAGGAAAACGGTGATCCCATCCGGGACAATCACCATCCCAAAATTTGCGATCCCCAGTTCCCTTTTTAGGGACCGGTTCGTTAAGTTAAGACTTTCAAAGCTCATCCCCGAACACCACTACTGAGGATCCCCTATGTATATCGTCCAAGTCGCATCAGAATGTGCGCCCGTGATCAAAGCCGGCGGCCTAGGAGATGTGGTCTATGGACTGAGTCGGGAACTGGAAGCGCGCGGCCATTGTGTGGAGCTGATTCTCCCTAAATACGACTGCATGCGCTACGACCAGGTGTGGGGGATGCACGACGCCTACAAGGATCTCTGGGTGCCCTGGAATGGCGGTGCCATCCATACCTCCGTTTATTGCGGTTGGGTCCACGGTCGCCTCTGCTTCTTTATCGAGCCCCACAGCTCCGAAAATTTCTTCAATCGGGGGCATTATTACGGCGGTCTGGATGACCACATGCGCTTCGCCTTCTTCAGCAAAGCCGCCCTGGAATTTTTACTGAAGAGCAATAAGCGCCCCGATATTGTTCACTGCCACGACTGGCAAACCGGACTCCTGCCGGTGATGTTGTACGAGATGTATCGCCACCATGGCATGGATCGCCAGCGGGTTTGCTACACCATCCACAACTTCAAGCACCAGGGGATTTCCGGCGCAGACGTGCTGTGGGCCACGGGGCTAAACAACGACGCCTACTATTACCACTACGATCGCCTGCAGGATAACTTCAACCCCACGGCGATCAACTTTATGAAGTCGGGGATCGTATACGCCAACTATGTCAACACGGTCTCCCCCCACCACGCCTGGGAAGCCCGCTATTCCGACATTAGCTGCGGTTTGGGACATACCCTAGAAGTCCATAACCAAAAATTTGGCGGCATTCTCAATGGCGTCGACTACGAGGTATGGAACCCGGAGACGGACAAGCACATTCCCCAGCACTACAGCGCCAAAACCTTCGACGACAAAGCGAAAAATAAGGCGGCTCTCCGGGAGCGGTTGTTAATGCGGGATGCGGACAAGCCCATCGTTGCCTATATCGGTCGCCTCGACGACCAAAAAGGGGTGCACCTGGTCCACCACGCCATCTACTACGCCCTCTCCCATAACGCTCAATTTGTATTGCTGGGCTCAGCGACGGCATCCCATATTGGCTCTTGGTTCTGGCATGAAAAGCAGCACCTAAACGACAATCCCGATTGCCACTTGGAACTGGGCTTTAACGAAGAACTATCCCACCTGATCTACGCCGGTGCCGACCTAATGGTAGTGCCCAGTAATTATGAGCCCTGTGGCCTGACCCAGATGTTGGGGCTACGCTACGGATCCGTGCCGGTGGTGCGCGGCGTTGGCGGTTTGGTGAATACGGTGTTTGACCGGGATCATGATCAGAACCACAACCCGGAAGAGCGCAACGGTTATGTATTCCACCAGACCGATAACCATGCCCTAGAGTCGGCGTTGGATCGGGCGATCGGTTTGTGGCATGAGTACCCGGAGGAGTTCCGCAAGTTGGCGATCCAGGGCATGGAGGGCGACTATTCCTGGAAGCTTCCCGGGGAGCAATATCTAGGGGTCTATGACCATATCAAGGCTTAGTTTTAGCGAGATTTGTTGGAGCGAGATTTCTCGCGATATTCCGAATGACTGGTGAATGGCGATCGCCCCTACCGTCCTTAGGGGCCACCCAACGCTTCGGGCAACAGCTCGGCGCTGCCCTCCAACCGGGCGCGGTGATTTTACTGTCGGGGGATTTGGGAGCGGGAAAAACCACCCTAGTGCAGGCGATCGCCCAGGGATTGGGGATCACAGAACCGGTGAATAGTCCGACGTTTGTTCTGCTGAATGAATACCTGGGGGGGCGATCGCCCCTGTACCATTTCGATCTCTATCGACTGGAACCCGCTGGCGTGGCGAGCCTAGATCCAGAACTGTATTGGGAAGGGCTGGAAGTGGAGCCGGGGATCGTCGCCATCGAATGGGCGGAGCGGCTACCGACATTGCCGGGCGATCGCCTAGAAATCCACCTAAGCCATGTTGAATTGCCAGATCCCAGCCAGCCAGATCCCAGCCAACCTTCCGACAATAGCCCGCGAGAGATTACGATTCAGTCCCATGGCACCGTGCCGGGCTGGACAGCGATCGCCGAAAACTGGGACACCTTAAACCATCAGCTCCTGGAAAGCGATTTAAAAAGCTAGACAGAGACTGGGAGAGCGGTTTTGAGAGCCGTCAGCTTATCCCAAGGAGCCCCAGCGGTGATGAGCGATCGCCCCAGATCCAGCGCCTTATCCAACGTCGGACAAGCCTTCAATAGCCATAAATACACCCCCACATTCCAGATCAAATGGGGTTGAATTGCATTGGGCTTACCTTGCAGCGTCTCCGTCAACTGCTCCCGCAAAATCTCCCGATCCTCCGGCAGCGGTATATTCGCCCCCTTCAACCCATACTCTCGACATCTCAGCTTCAGACGCTCCCAGGACGCCCCCCGGTTCACCCCCAGAAGGGAGGTGCGATCCAACGGCAAATCACCGCTGCCCTCCTGTCCCTTGATGGTCATAAACGTTTCCAAGCCCCGTAGCGCACAGGCCTCCCGCATCATCGTCTCCGTCGGCGGATGCACAAACCCAGCAATCACCTGCTGATTTTTGCCGGCATAGGGGGACCACATCAGCTCCAAGGTCGCCAAGGGCGGACGCTTACCAATCTCTTCCCGATACTGCACCAGCCCATGGGCCAAAGGAAAATGCTTCGGCAAATACAAAAATCCGAGGCCCTGGGTTTGCAGATGGTGATGCACCTCCTCCAGAGCCAGCGATCGCCAATCCAATCCCAACTCCAGCCACATCTCCACCAGGGGAATGCCATATTTGGTGGGCATCCGCGTGCCCCCATGGAGCAACACCGGATAATCCGCCGCCGCCAGGGTCAGAGCGATCGCAATCCCCAGGGGAAAAGTGCGCGATCGCCCGTCATAGGGAATCCCCAACACCGACACCGGATGAGGGAAATCAACCTCAGGCACGTTGGGGCCCAGAATATCGTAGGCATCTAACATGCCCGCCAACTCTTCCCCCGTGGGACGCCGAATCCGATGGGCAATCAAAAATCCACCAATCTGCGCCGGCGTCGCCTCCTGGGTCAACATCATCGCCATCGCCGCTCTTGCCTCCGCTCGACAGAGATTCTTCCCCGTGTGGGGACCACTGCCTATCTTCTTCAACAGCTCGCGAAAAGCGTTGCTCATAATGTCTTATCGAATGGCTTGAGGTGTTGTCATTAGCTTTGGCTAGCCGGCGCAGGTTCCTTCTCAGGGCGATCCGCCGAGGGATCCACAATCCGCGTATCTTCGCCAGTGATGAGACGAGCGCCGCGCCCCTTGGTGAAATAGTTCCACCCCCACTGAAGCAACACCACCAGCTTGTTGTCGAATTCAATTAGGTAGTAAATGTGGGCGAAAATCCACACAAACCACGCCAGCGGACCGGAGAATTTCAAGAACTTCAGGTCCGCCACCGCCGAGTTCTGGCCAATCACCGCCATACTGCCAAAGTCTTTATAGACAAATTGCGGCAAATCCTTACCTGCCTGGCGGGCGTTAATCAGCTTGGCCACATACTCCCCTTCCTGCATCGCCACGGGTGCTACCCCCGGCAAAGGACGCTCCCCTTGGTGGGGGAAATTCGCCAAATCGCCGATCACAAAAATATTGGGATTGCCAGGAACACTCAAATCCGGCTCCACCACCACACGCCCGGCTCGATCAATCTCGGCCCCCGTGCGATCGCTCAGGATTTTACCCATGCTGGAGGCCCGCACACCCGCCGCCCACAGCACCGTCTTAGCGGAAACCCACTCGGTATTATCCCCCTGCTTCAGGGACACCCCGTTCTCCGTCACCTCCGTCACCAGAGCCTTCGTCCGAACGGTCACCCCCAAATCCTCCAGGGATTTTTGAGCATCCGCGGACAAGCTGGGATCATAGGGCGGCAACACCCGATCCATCCCTTCCACCAAAATAATTTGAGTTTGGGTGGTATCAATATGGCGGAAATCATGGCGCATCGGACCATGGGCAATCTCCGCGATCGCCCCGGCCAACTCCACACCGGTGGGACCGGCACCCACCAAAACGAAGGTCAGTAGCGCCTTACGTAATTCCGGATCCGTCTCCTGCTCAGCCTTCTCAAACGCAGAGAAAATGCGGCGACGAATTTCCAGGGCATCCTCCACGGTCTTCAGCCCCGGCGCAATGTTCTCCCACTGGTCATTGCCGAAATAATGGTGACTGCCACCGGTGGCCAGCACCAAAGTGTCATAGGGAACCTCGTCCCCATCATCCAACACCACCGTTTGGCTCTCAGTCTTAATATCCGTCGCCTTGTGGTGAATCACATGGGTATTTTTATTGCGTCCCACCACCACCCGCAGGGGCGAAGAAATATCAGCAGGGGATACCGTACCGGTCGCGACCTGATAGAGCAGAGGCTGGAACAGGTGAAAATTCCGGCGGTCAATGATGGTGACATCAACATCATTCGCCTGACCCAGGGCTTTAGCGGCATAGAGTCCGCCAAAGCCGCCGCCAATAATGACGACCTTGTGGGGCTGATTGCGGGAGGGAGTGGGCAGGGTGGGGGTGGTTTGGGGGTTGGCCATGGACTTTCAGGGGAATCTGATCGGTCGAGGGTTGGCAGGAAATGGAGCGTAGGCACCCGTTTTGCTCAGTGTCACCCCGAAATGGAATCATCCAGAATTGGAGTTATCCAAGGTTGGATCCAAGGGATCCAAGAGCTAGAAGAAGGGGCGGAACTGAGGAATTAAGTTCAGTAAAGTTGCCTTGACTTTCGGGAAAAACGCTCATTCATTTTTACGAATGGTCAATCTTACCCTTTCGAGTGTGCTTTCCAAAAGGGGGCGTTGGGATTTTAGGGCTGAGGAACAGTCTCGCTCAGTTCGATATCTCGGTCCCAGAATTTCAGTCCCAGATCTAGGATGGCGATCGCGCCCAAATTTTTCCGTATTGGGTTTAACGAAATCGCCGACGCCTGGTATTCAATCTCCCTAAGCCGCCTTAGGAGCATCGCCCATACGAATTTCAGAACAGAAGGACGCCAGTAGGGGCTCACCATCTTCGGTAACGGTGCTGGTGCGCATCCGTAGGTTGGGGCTGGCGTACCACATCCGCTCGGTGATATCCCCATTGGGCATGGGCAGCACAAACGTCAGCGCCTCGTCGTCCCCTAGGGTATAGGTGCCGGGAGCTGGATTATCAATGCCGTTGCTCGCAGTGTCCGACAGCACCGGTCCCTGGTTCGGATCGTCGCCTTTCAGCAGCGCGATCGCCCCGGAGCCCAGTTCTTTTTTAGGAGACGCCGCAATAACCGCCTCCCACCGCAACTTAAGGGCGATCATGACTTGATCCGTCCCCACCCCATAGCGATCACACAAACTTTGGATGGCCGGGTCCGTCACCTCAACCGCATCCACCCATAGATCCGACTTCGCCAAAAACGAAGTCTTTTGCTTCAGATCATGGGTCGTGCGCTGGGAAAACCACTTCCCCGTAAACGTCGTACAAAATTCCTGAATATCCATCAATCGTTATCGGTATTTATCGGTGCCACCAATGGGCTAAAAAGCATAGGCGCAGAGGTATTGAGTATTGAACCATGGAACCTGGATCATGGCACCCGACCCCCCACGCCTCTGGCTTTTGGGAAACGCATTACAAATTAAACAAATTAAGCGTCCGCCTCATCCGGCTCCAACCGCTGCAACGACAATTGCGCCGCCTGCTTCACCTGGGGATGGGCATCCCGCAATAAATACTTCACCGCCGAAACGCTCTTCGGTGACGGCAAATTCCCCAACGCCTCCGCCAACCGCTGGCGCACCAGCCAATCCTCCGACTGCACAAACTCCAACATCACATCCAACGCCTCGATCGCCCCCACTTCCCCCAGGGCCGCGATCGCCGCCTGATGCATAATCACCTCATCCCCCTCCAGGGCGGACATCAACGCCTCCCGGGCCCGAGGATCCTGCAAATTCCCCAACGACACTGCCGCACTGAAGCGCACCAGCCAATCCGTATCCTCATAGAAAATCTGCAACAGAGACTCCAAGGCCCGT
This sequence comes from uncultured bacterium, assembly GCA_964655355.1. Lineage (GTDB taxonomy): Bacteria > Cyanobacteriota > Cyanobacteriia > CACIAM-69d > CACIAM-69d > CALGDE01. The sequence continues at coordinate 11,314 of CAZZMD010000046.1, read as the reverse complement.
CCATCCTGCAAATAGCCCAACGCCCCCGCCGCCGCCGCTCGGATACTGTAATCGGCATCCCCGAGCAAGCCCATCAACAGCTCCAAACACTCATCCGTCGGCTTCAACCCCAGGGCAAACACCGCCATGCCCCGCACTTGCAAGCTCTCATCGTCCAACACCTTCCGAATCAGCGGCACCGCATCCGCCGCATCCACATCCTTCAGGGCCGCCAACGCCAACAGGCGATCGCGACTATTCGGGCTATCCAACTGGGTCGAAAGTTCCTGGAGATCGGGAGTAGCCATCAGCGCACAAAAGAGAAAAATACTAAAGGTCCGTGGTCCACGCCGTCCAAAGCGGCCATGGACATCAGTCCTTATATTAAGAATTGAAACACACTCTCAGGATTTCCTTCTAGGGCGGTTTCCCCGGTATCGTCGCGAGTTTTTCCCTCGCCCCGCAGCATTCCCCTGGCTTGACGCCGTCAGCGATCGCAACTGAGCCACCTCCGCCGCCGTGAGCGATCGCCACTCCCCCGGTTGCAATCCCGCCAAAGTTAGGGAACCCATCCCCCAGCGCACCAGCCGCAGGGTGGGAAACCCAACCGCCGCCGTCATCCGCCGCACCTGTCGATTGCGCCCCTCCGTCAGGGTCAAACTCAACCACGCCGTCGGCACCGACTTCCGAAATCGAATCGGCGGCACCCGTTCCGGCAACGCCGGCGGTGGATCCAATAACATCGCCTGGGCGGGACGGGTACGCTTCCCTTGGATGGTCACCCCCGTTGCCAAGGTTTCCAGGGCGATCGCATCGGGCACCCGTTCCACCTGCACCCAATAGGTCCGAGGGTGGGCAAACTCCGGATCCAATAACCGATGCTTCAGCCGCCCATCATCCGTCAACAGCAATAAACCTTCGCTATCCCAATCCAACCGCCCCGCCGGATACACCCCCGGCACATCCACAAATTCTTTCAGTGTGCGCCGAGGCTCCACCTCTCCTTTAGGGGGTGTCGTACCCGGCGTAAACTGACACATCACCCGAAAGGGTTTGTAGAGCGCAATATAACGATGCATAGCGTCGGGCATGGCAACCCCTATCCCCCCTATCGGCGAGGAATCGGTCCATTAAATAAATACCGGGCAAACTCCGGGTATTTTCATAGAAATCGGAAAAACGGAGAGGGTGGGATTCGAACCCACGGACCCTTGCGAGTCACCTGATTTCAAGTCAGGCGCATTCGACCACTCTGCCACCTCTCCCAGCATTGGAGATATTCTAGCGCCCCCCGCCGGTGGACACCAGGGCAGCCTACCAGTCCCACAGACCATCCATTTGAAGGGGGAAGGAATGGGGCAAACGACCCGTGTTAGTAGCGATCATGCCGAGCCTTCAGCCCTTGGGGGCGAAAAGCCCAGCCAGAGGTCCAACCTAAAATTGGAAAAGTTTCGTTACCTGTTTTGACCAGACAATCAGGATTTTCAAGGGGCTATTTTTCTGGCTATTGTGTTAGTGGTGAATCTATTTTTTGTGCTCCTTGATCGTCAAGACAATGACGTTATGGATGGTCCACACAGGACCTGCATCTCTCCGGATATTGTTTGCTGGAACCGTCTCCTCATTCACTCCTCCCCCTCTGCTCCATGCTATTCCTTCGACCCCTTAGCCCCCTGGGCGCTGCCGTAGCGGGTGCTTGCGTTTTAGGATGGGCGATCGCCACCCCAGCGCAGGTGGTCCCCAATCCCAATGACGCCCAAACCCAGGTCAATCAGCAGGTACAGGGGTTTGAAATTACCGGGGGAACCCCATCGGCGGATGGGCAGAATTTATTCCATAGTTTTTCCCAATTTGATGTGCCTGTCGACCACCAGGCGACATTTGTGGTGGGGGACGGGGTCAATACGGTGCTGGGGCGCATCACCAGTGGTGCCGCATCGATTATTGATGGGCAAGTTTGGGTGACGGGGACAGATACCAATCTCATTTTGATGAACCCAGCGGGGGTATTGCTGGGACCGGAATCGTCGGTGTCGGTGCCGGGAAGTTTTACGGTGACGACGGCCAGCGGGGCACAATTTGGGGAGCACTGGTGGAACGCCATCGGAACCAATAATTATGCCCAGTTGACGGGGACTCCCCAGGGCTTTGGATTTACGGCATTGCAGCCCGGGGCTATTGTCAGCAGCGGCACTATTGTTGCAGGCGGGGACGTGTTGTTAGCGGGGGGGGTAACGGCGGTCACAGGGACCATCAGCACCCCAGGAACGATCGCGATCGCCAGCCTATCCGGGAATCAGCAACTCACCCTCCAGTCCCCCGGCTCTCCCCTAAGTTTTGAGATTACGTCCCTATCTCCCTTGACACGCCCCAATGAATTACCGTTTCAACCGCTGGACTTACCGGCCCTGCTAACGGGAGCAGGCAATACCGGCGCAACGGGATTGGTCGCCAATGGGGACGGAAGCGTAACGTTGCTAGCCCGCAATACCCCATTTGACCCTCAACCAGGGACCACCGTGGTAACGGGGAGGTTGACTGGGGGCGCAGGGGTCCAGCTCCTGGGCGATCGCGTCATTGATGGGCGATCGCGGAACCTAATGGACGAGTGTGATCCCGCCATTGAAATGTGTCCCCCCGATGGCGGCAATAGTGGTCCGGAGGGCGGTGAGGGCGAGATGGAGGAGCCGGGGGGAGAGATGCAGGACCCCATGGCTCCCCAGGACGATCCGGATATGGTCCCCCCAGAGGAGCCAGATACACCGCCGGAGGAAGAGATGACGCCACCGGATGGACCAGAAATGGGATTTTTCGACGGGGAGATGGAGTTTCCTGACGGGGAAGACGGACCGCCACCGGACGACGAGATGATGCCCCCGGAGGGTCCAGGGCAGGCATTTCCCGAGGGGGAGATGGACGCCTCTGATGAGGAAGAAGATCTGCCGCCGCTAGCGGATGACGGCATGTTCCCCGAGAGGATGGGGGAGGAGGGTCCGATGGCGCGGGATATCCCCCCTGAGTTGCAAGGGGAAGATGGGCTCGAACGGATTGATTCGGAGGTTTTGGATCGCTTACCGGGGGATGGCGAGGAGCCGAGGACCTTAGTGCGGGCGATCGCCGGCGCAGAAGGGGATTTTGATGAATCCTTATCCGGTCCTGGGGACAACGTCACTGACGGATACGGCTTCGAGGAAAGGGGAGATCCTTCAGGCCTAGACGGCGGCAGATTTGAGGGGGGGAGGTTTGAAGGATTAGCGCCCGAAGATAACGTTTTGGCACTGGAGGGTCCCGCATTGGAAGGATTGGGCGCTGAAGAGTTCGATGGACCCGGTGGCCTTGATCCAGGTGGCTTTGATCCGGAAGGATTGAGCGCTGAGGGGTTCGATGGAGCGGGCGATTTCGACTCCGAGGGGTTGGGCGCTGGGGAGTTCGATGGACCAGATAGCTTTGATCCAGAAGGATTAGGCCCTGAAGAGTTTGATGGACCAGACGGGGAAGAGTTTGGTGAGCCGGGCGATCGCCCATTCGGACCAGAGGGCGAGTGGGATGGCGAGGGTCCCCCGAGGGATGAAGGGGCGATCGCGCTGCAAAATAGCGGCATTGCCCCCTATCAGCTTGACGCGCTGAACCATGGAGACTGGCAACTGGACGGGGATGCGTCTTCAGCCTTCGGTCTGGGGGAATTTGATTCGGGGATTGATTTTGTTGAGCAAGCTTGGGATCGGCAATTTAATGGCTATGGCTTAGATCAAACCGCCGTTGATACCCTAAGCACCAGCAGCATTCGGGACAATTTAACGGTCATCGCCGATCAGACCGGAGAGCGCAGCGCCCTGGTTTACATCATGCTGCAACCGACCGGTTTAGAAACCGTGATGGTTGGTCCGGAGGGGTCCCCAATTTTTAGGCGGGTGCGGGGCATTAACCGGGAGACGGTGCTCAGGACAGCGTTCCAATTCCGGGAAGCCATAACAAATCCTGTCCTACGTCGATCCACCGCATACAAAAGGTCGGCCCAACAGCTTTATGGATGGATCATAGAGCCGCTGCGGGAGGAACTTCAGGCGCAGAATATTTCCACGCTATTGTTTGCGCCGGATGCGGGATTGCGATCGCTCCCCTTCGCGGCGTTGCATGACGGCGACGAATTTTTGGTTGAACAATTCAGCATCGGCGTCACCCCCAGCATCAACCTGACCGACACCGATTACGTAGACTTGCGAGCCGCACCGGTGTTAGCCATGGGAGCCTCAGAATTTACAGGCGGACTATCGCCGTTGCCCGCTGTGCCCTTGGAATTGCAGAGCATCGCCACCTCTGAGCGCCCCAGTCAGGTGTTGCTAAACGATGAATTTACCGTAGACCAACTGCGGACCCTGCGCGATCGCAATCCCACCCCCATCCTGCACCTAGCCACCCACGGCGAATTTCAAACGGGCACCCTCGACAACTCATTTATCCAATTCTGGGGAGACGAACGGTTAACCCTGGATCGCCTCCGGGATTTGCAACTGAATAACCCCCCAGTTGAGCTATTGATCCTGAGCGCCTGTCGAACCGCCGTCGGCGATCCCAATGCAGAACTGGGATTTGCCGGGGTATCCGTCCACGCCGGCGTAAAAAGCACCTTGGCGAGCGTCTGGTATGTCGCCGACGCCGGAACATTGGCATTGATGAGTCAGTTTTACAACGCCCTTGGGGATGCCCCAACCAAATCTCAAAGTCTACGGCAGGCCCAACTTGCCCTATTGCGGGGAGAGGTCCGCCTAGAAGCAGGAGTGCTGAGCACCCGTGGTCAACGGTCCATTAACCTCCCCGACGCCTCCATACAAGCCTTTGGAGATACCACCGACCTCTCCCATCCCTACTACTGGTCCGGTTTTACGATTATTGGCAGCCCCTGGTAAAGACTCGGGTGAATCCCCTAGGTGACCTGCCCTAACCCGGACCACAATCGCTGGTATTGCTGGCGGGTCTCGTCCGAGAGGGGCAAAAGAAATTCACACCGGTCCAGCACATCCACCGCCGGGAAACGGATGCGATCGCCCGATGCCCCCTGTTGATCCTTCGCCAACGTCTCCCAATCGCCATTCAGGAACTGCGGTGAAGCCCCCGACGTTTGCAGCGTCACCCGCCGAGCAATATCCGGCGTCCAACAAAACTCCACCCACGCCCGTCGCAAAGCCTGCTGTAACGCCTTCTCCCCGTCACCACCACCACGGGGCACTGCCGAAGCACTAGCCGTCGATTGGCCCGATGGGCACACCCACAAATCAGCCCATAGGGCACTGCCCGATCGCGGCACCACCGCCGCCAACTGACTCCGACGGGGCAACACCGGCAACACATCCCGCGACCATCCCATCGCCACCCAAGCATCCCCCATCAACAGGGGTTGCAAATAATCGGTATTGGTATAGGTCAAAGCCTGACGGTGCAACGCCTCCAAGCGATCGCCCAACCCCGCCACGTCATCCAAATTCGCCGCATTATAAGACTCTCCCATCTCCTTCAGAACCGCCCCAATCACCTCCCGCGCCTGATTAAGCAACACCACCTTGCCCCGTAACTGCGATCGCCAAAGATCCCCCCAATCGGTAATGGGTCCCCCCATCTCCGCCAACCGATCCTTGCGATACACCAACACCGTCGTCCCCCAGCGATAGGGCATTCCCCAAACCGCTTTTTCGTCTGACTCCTCATCAGCAGCAGCACCAGTACCCGCCATCACCGCCCGCCATCGATCATCGGCGATCGCCCCCCGAGCGTCCTGATCCAATTCCATCTCCAGGGGTTGGATCCACTGTTCCCGCTGCGCCATCGACAACCAGCGATCGCCCAACAACATCAAATCCGCCGGCACCGTCTCCCGTCGCCCCAGCAACGGCACCCAGCCCGGTAGCCCCCCCTGAACATCCCCCTCTGCCTCGGCCTGCAACCTCAGCAACGTCTCCGCGATCGCCGTCCCCGAATCCAAAGATTGAACCGCCACGGCCACCCTAAAACCCTCCCCGATGGCATCCTTCAGCACCTTTTGATCAGGCTTATCGAGCTGCGATCGCAAAAATGCCTGAACAAACGCCCGAAAAGCCCCCGGCAAATGGGCCGGCACCGTCCCACTCAAAGCCCCCAACCGCAGCACCTGCTCCGGCGATCGGCCACAGCCCCCCAACGCTCCCATCCCCAACGCCAGAGCCCCCAACAGCATCCGCCGCCGCCCAATCCCCAGTCCCTGGGGCGATCGCCCAGCCTGCTGCCCAAAATGCTGTCCAACCGGTTGCCCCATACCCCCATCCCAATCGTCCGAACCGTCCCACTGCGTTTGCGTCATCGTCAACCTCCAAACCAGGAAACAATCAAAACATATTGCAATGCGGCGTCACAATCCATGAAACAGTTACCACTCCAACGATTTTCCAATTACCGCAAATCAATTCGATAAAATACGACCGCAATTGTGTCCGCTAATCGTTAAATGATTCAGCAATCAACCCCTACTTTATAGGTCTGGTCACTAGGATGAAGGCAGCAGAAGTTAGTAAGGTCGATCCATGGACGAACTACATCAGCAAGTTGCAACTCTAGATCGCAAGCTTGATTCCCTTTATCAAGCCATTGAAAGTTTAACCCAGCGAATCGCGTTGGAAGAAGCCAGCCATAACGGCAATTCGGGAAGCGCATCCAGCGGCTCCACCCCTTCCAAAAGTAGAGATTTGACCTACCACAATGGCTTTAATTCAGATCTGGTTTATGGCTCTGAAGAGGACTACAAAGAGTTAATTCTTGATGATTCCAACCCCGAATCAGCGAATCCGACCGGTAGCCGCCAGCTGACCCCTGAGATTCAAATCCAGCGGCTCATGGCACAGCTCACCGCCGCCTATAACCGCATTGCGGACCTGGAAGAGCAGCTCCTCTCTCGCCGGATTCACTAGGCATTCAGGGGTATTATGCTTAAGTTTTGCTTAAGTTCCCTCCCTGACCAAGGGCTATCGTGGCGTTTCAGCAATCAAGCGCAACCCGATACTCCGAGGTCCGCCCCATCAGGAACGGCATGACGATTGGGTATCATCCAATCTCCCAAACTTAATCACTTGCACTTAACCCTTGGGGAACAGGCTGCTCCGCCCCCAAGGGTTAATTTTTATCGGAAGAGAACAATGAGTTTCCCCTTTGAAGCCGGCCCATCGATTAATTAATAAAAGTCTCCGCTGGGAATTTCCTAGGATCCTTCAATATTGAATCCGATCGCCAACCTCTCCAAGGGACAATTAGTTGAGACATTGGGGATCAATTTTGTCCTGCGGAACCCCTGGCGGAGGCATTTGTAACATCGCTTACTATCGATGATTTGCCCGAACGACTGACTCAACAGAAAGGGGAGATTCCCATCGAGGATGGAAAGGGTATTCGCTCTCCAATTTCAGTGCCATTCCAATTTTTTTGCAAATATTCCCTGAAACATCCAGAGGAGCGATCGCTCCGATAGAGCAACACAGATCGACAGCAATCTTAAATTAGGTCTAGCAAATCAGGACTGGACTGCCGACGCCAGCAACGCCTCGATCGCCGTCAATGCGGCTTGCTGACTGACATCGCCATACAAACTGGCCGCGATCGCACTGGCCCCAGCGCCCACCCCCTCCTTCACAAATCCCGCCTCATAGACCTGCAATGTTTTATAGGAGGACGCAGCAAAATCAAGGTCTGCGGCAAATAGGGGCGGACCATCGGGATCGTCCGGGATCAGGCGTTGGGGCAGGGTTTGGGTTTGGGCACTGGGATCAGCGGTGACCCAGCGGGTGGTGCCAATGGCGATCGCCGGGGGATTCCACGGCAAATTGTCCCGCGTCGCCCAGCGGTGGGCCAGGGCATAGACCGCCAACATTTGGGTGCCTCCCCCTAGCAATACCCCCGTATGCCGACTCGCCGCCAAAGCGATCGCCGCCACCGCCACCTGCATCGGATCCCCAACCGCCGCCACCACCTCACAGGGATGAGCATCGGGGGACAATTGCGCCCGAGTTAGCCCCCGTTTAACCAGCCGATATTTTTGATCGTGGTTGCACTGGGGATGGCTGCTGTTCACCAACCCCCGGGCATCGATCCCCAATCCCAACAGCACCGCCAAGGCAGTACTGGTACCCCCCACCACACATTCGCTCAGGATCACATAGCCCTCCCGCTGAGCTTGCCCCAGGCGATCGCCCCAATCCCAAGCCCGCTCAAACAGGGATTCCACCTGGGATCGAGCCATCGCTGCCCCCGTACTTAAACATCGGGCAGGGGATCCCCCCAGGTCCACACAATCCACGCTGGGGGCGATCGCCAAACCCGCATTCACCCCTTGGATCGGAATATCCAGGGTCGTCAATAATGCCCGCGAAATCACTGCCGGGGACACTCCCGCCGTCAGGGGAGGCAGGGCATATCGCGGATTCGGTTGGACACCATTGATCAAAAATTCCAGGTCGGCTAATGCGGTAATTCGGCGATCGCTCGGGGTTGCCCCCGCCGCTGAAATGCCCGGCACCAAAGCCGTTTCCGTAAATGCCACCACACAGGAAAAATGCGGTTTACGACCTCGATAGCGCCGTAGCCATGCCTCCCCCCGCCGGCGATCGCCATAGCGTAAAATCCGTAGCCCTTGGGTCACTGCCGCACCTGTCTTTATCCCAGCTATCTTTGTTCCAGCTATCGTTCAAGCGATCTTTATTCGTCCACATCCAAAATCACCTTGACCCAGCGAGGGGGATCGGGAATTTGCGTTCCCATCCGGTCAAACACCACCCACGCCACCAGGTGCACGCCCACCATATAGATAATGTTATTCACCACCACCATGGCGATCGCCCCCAGCTCAACCCAAAACATAGACGGGCGCACCAACAACCCAAACCACGAAAACATCCAATCCAGCAAGCTCGTAATTTGGGCAATGAGATAAATCCAGAGGTCATCCCCCAACAGAACGGAAATTAGCCATATCCGGAAAAAGACTCCCAAGGTTCCCAACAGGGTCCCTAGGGTAATGGACCAACGCCACCGAGCCCCCCGCCGCCACAGTCCCCCCAGCAACACACCGCCCAAGCCATAGGGCATCACGTACAAAATGCTACGGGTAGGTCCCATCAACACCGACAGCAACAGCCCCGACGTCAACGCCGCCATCCACGCCGCCCGCCGATCCCACCGCAAATACACCAGCGCCACGGGGATCGAGAAAAACACTCGCAGCACCGGTCCCAAGGGAAAGTAATAATTCACCAACCACATCAGACTGGCGGCACTGGCCAAAAACGCCGTCTCCACCAGCGCCAGAGGGGCGATCGTATCGGTGGGGGGCGTGCTTAACGGAACGCCCGAGGGATCACCTGATCCCTTCAGAGGTAGCGGTCCCTTCAGGGGTAACGAAGATTTTGCAGGATCAGCAGCATCGGTCGAGTCCGGAGCGAGGGGATCATCAGGAGCCATAGACGAAAAAATTAGCAGCGATTCCCTGCAAACCCAAGGGGAAGACGAGATGGACCAGATATATCAGCCGAAGGGATCGGTAGGAAATTAGACCGTTGCAACAGATATATACGCGATCAAAACCGGCAGCACAGCCAGGTCATATTCCATACCTTATTTGTGCCTGTGCTTACTTTACCAGGGTGCTTAGTGCCTTCCCATTGCCATCGCAGCCTGAACTAGCGATAAGTCACTAACGATTGAGCACTAACGATGAACCACCACCGGCGTTCCCACCGGTGCCCAATTGTAGAGCCAGCGGGCATGGTTAGGCGCAACGTTGGTACAGCCATGGCTGACGGGCGTTCCAAATCGGTGATGCCAAAAGGCCCCGTGGATGGCGTAGCCCCGATGGTAGTACATGGCGTGGGGAACATTAGGAATGTCGTACCCTCGACCGCGCATCCGTTCCGGATGTTGTTTGCGATAAATGCTGAAACTACCGGGGTAGGTGGGGGTGGATTGTTTGCCAGTGGACACAATGATCGCGTAGACCGGTTTACCCCCTTCCCAAGCAATCAGCCGCTGGGTAGAAACGTTAATTTCCAGCCATTTTTGTTGCCCCTGGCGCAGTTCGCCCATGCGTTGCTCCAGTCGGGCTTGGTTAGCTTGGCTGCTGTGGTGTTTGGGCTGGGGAGCGATCGCCATTAAGGAATCCCGATTGGGATCAAAGGCACTACCGGAAAGCCCCAGACTGGAAAGCCCCATGACGGCCCCAAAAATCACCGCCAGAGATCGCCCCGCAAGCGATCGCCCGGCTAGCGATCGCCCATTCAAACCTCGCCCAACGAAAAATCGATTCACGCCCATAACATCCCCTCCCGGTCCAACGGACTCAACACAGACTCAAGCGGAAAAAACGTACAGCCCTCAACACTCCCACTCACCCGCAGCGAAGCAGCTACAGTACTAAAGCTATTCGGCCACACATCCAGGGTGTCCCATGATTCGGATCAATCGCCACATCGACCTCAAAACAGACCCCCATATTGAGATTTACGACGTCACGCCTCAACTTCAGGAGTTCGTCGGCCAATCCGCCATCACCAACGGTCAAGCCCTAGTATTTTCCTGCCATACCACCACCGCGATCGCCATTAACGAATATGAAGAACGCCTCCTCCACGACCTCAAACTCTACTTGCAAAAACTAGCGCCCCCCGCCGGTCGCTATCGCCACAACGACCTTCACCTGCGGGACGTCCCCGACGACGAACCCATCAACGCCCACTCCCACCTCATGGCCATGACCCTAGGCACCAGCGAAACCATCCCCATCATCGACGGCAAACTCGCCCTAGGACGCTACCAATCCCTACTTTTTTTTGAACTCGATGGCCCCCGCGATCGCCGCCTACTCTTCCAACTCTCCGGCGACTGACCCAGGACCCCCAATTACCCAGCCGAGGCGATCGCCAACCACTCCGGCACCGCCGCCGGCGGCAACGCCCGCGAATAAAAATACCCCTGAATCAACGGACGACCCAGCGCCCGCAACATCTCCACATGACATGCCTTACTCGCCCCCTCCGCCACAACCTCCAACCCCAACGTTTGCGCCAGCCCCAAAATGACTTGCATCATCGCCACATCCTCCCCCCGCCACTCCATCTGCTCCACAAACGCCCGATCCACCTTGAGCGTATCAATGGGCAACTGGGTTAATCGGCTCAACGAAGAAGCTCGAAAACTTCCCGGCGAAGTCGCGCAAACGCTGATCGGAACGTCGGGTCCGATGCAAGCCGCCGTGCGAAGTCGCTTGCGACTTAGACTGTTGACCAATACGGGCGCGATCTGGTTCCCGTACCGTTCGATTCTCGGC
>CAZZMD010000045.1:0-42263 GCA_964655355.1 uncultured bacterium | reverse complement strand
CCCCAACGGAAACCCCCTAGGGCTTCCCGACTATCCCCGATCCACACCCACCCAATCCATACAAACTGACCACCACTGAGGAGAACCGGCCGAGGAGCTATCGGCCGAGGAGTGAGACCCCACCATGACATTCAGCGAAGCAAGCGGTCCAGACCAACTAGGCGAAGAGTATCCCGTTGTATTTGGGGTATCCATGAACCCCACCGCCCAGGGCATTGCCGTTGCGATCGCCGGCATTGGCGCCGCCATATACCTAGGGGTCAACTTCCTGTTACCCAAATACAACAGCTATCAAGAGCTTTCCGCCCAGGTCAGCGAAAAAGCTGCCCAACTCGAGCGGAGAGCAGAAGAACGGGAGCGCCTCCGGGCAGTCTTTGCCAGCCTAGAGGAAGCCAAAGGGGTCCAGAACCAAGTGCTCGCCCTGTTTCCCAGCGAAGACACCACCACCGCCCTCCCCCTAGACTTGAACCGCATCGTCACCGAACAATTCGGCCGCCTAGTGAGTTTTGAACCCAGCGAAACCGGCCCCGTTCTCGTCAACGATGGCACCTGGGGAACCGCCGTCAACGGCCAACTCCGGGAACAAACGATCGCCGTCACCTTCGAAGGGGACTTTGACCAAACCAGCAACATTCTGCGCAACCTGGAGCGGTACCAAGCCCTACTGGTGGTGGACAACATCAACTCAGAGCTAACGGTAGCCAACCAGCCCGTACGTTTCGATGCCAGAACCGGTCAGCTTCTGGCCGAAGGCAAACCCAAGGTCAAAATTTCCACCTCCCTCGACCTAAAAGTACTCACCCCAGTCTCGTCTTCAGAACTGGTAGAAAAGCAACAAGCGGCAGCAGCAGCAGCGGAAGAAGATCCGAATGCAGCTCCCGATGGGGCAGCAGAATAGTCAAAAAGCTAGGTACAAAACAATATCCTGGCCAACTTTTGCCAGGATTTCTGCCAAGACTTTTACCAGGAGGTGCGGAAACGGCGAACTCAGCTTAGTATTGGGGCAGCGTCAGGCACGCAGCGTCCCTTTGACTAACCCTAAATCCACTTTTTTTGCAGTTTTTTCGAATTTTTTCGATGAAAATTCAACGAAAAGTGGCGGTTACCTAGGAAGTCGGAATAAGCTAGCCGTAACCCCGATTAATAACCCCCTTTAAGCATCACCCTGCCAAACAGGTTTTCTAGGAATCCATTTTTTCCAGGCAAGATTTCCAGGCAAAAAATTAATTTCCAGAAACGAAACTTTTAGGAGAGAATTCCTTCCGGGATTCATTTCCTCCCCCCAAAGCCCGACGCGCGGGTTATAACTCTTAAATCCCAAGTAAACCCAGTCTCAAATGAGGAGTTCACGGTGAAGTACAGTCAGATTCTAGGCGGTGTCGCACTCAGTGGGGTGGCCGCAATGGTACAGCCCGCTTGGGCCATCACAACCGTTTCGGATGTGCAAGTTCGCACCACCTCCAACGGCGTTGAAGTCGAGCTGGTCTCCGACGCCAGTGAACGTCCTCAAATCTTCCTGCTGCCCCCCCAAGGCAATGACCTCGTTGCCCACGTCTCCGATGCCCGTCTCCGGGTTGTCGGCGGCGAGATACGTCAGGAAAACCCGGTGCCGGGGATTGCCCTGGTGGAAGTAACCCAGCTTGATTCGTCGACCGTGCAGGTCGCGGTCCGGGGCTCAGGCAGCCGTCCCGTCGGTCGGATTCGCCAGACCGGTGATGTGGGTAACCTCGTCCTGGCCTACACCAGCACCGCCACCACCGCGAGCCAACCCCCGGCCGACAGCCAAGCCCGCCAGCCCCGCCCCCAAAGCGCCCCCCCTGCGAACGTCCTAGTTCCCAACCCCGGCGTCACCATTGATGGCCAAACCGCCTCCCTTCAGCGAGCGGCAGTCCCCCCCACCCTGCCCCGGGCCGTTGCCATCCCCCACGGTGACATCGCCGTTTCCGATGTTCCCATCCGTCCCTACACCGTCAACCTGGGAACCAATCAGATTATTCCTCGCCTCGTGCTGCGGGATGCCCCCGTCCGGGAAGTTTTATCTCTGTTAGCCCGGGCCGGTGGCGTTAACATCGCCTTTGCAGAAGCCGACGGTGGTAGTGGCGACAGCAGTTCCGCGTCCACGGAGTCCCGGATCAGCGTCGATATCGAGAATGAGCCGGTCCAGGATGTTTTCAACTACGTGCTGCGGATCAGCGGTCTTCAAGCCAATCGGGTCGGGCAAACCGTTTTTGTGGGGCGAACCCTTCCCAATAGTGCTCGGAATGTAATTGTCCGCTCCATTCGCATCAACCAAACCAGCGCCGAAAATGCCGCCGGTTTCCTGGTCACCCTAGGGGCTGAAAGCGCTTCGACCACCACGGAACGGCAGGTCAACGTGGTGCAAGTCGCCAGTGGGCTCCAGCAATCGGCCAGCGGGTCTAGCGGAGAAGGCGGAACGGTCCAAGCCGCGCCCCTGACCCAAACGACCACCACGGAACGGACCACCATCAATGAGTTGCGGTATGAGCCCAAGGACTCTGTTCCCATTCTGCGGGGACTGCAGGTAGCGGTGGACCAGCGGACCAACTCCCTGACCCTGGTGGGACAGCGCGATCTGGTGAGCTTAGCCTCTGAGCAACTGGCCCGCATTGATGGTCGCGTTCGCCAGGTGGCGGTGAATGTCCGCGTGATTGATATCAACCTGGACGAAACCGCCCGGCTTGGGACTAGCTTCTCGTTTGGCATTGACGGCACCCGGATTGTTAACACCGGCGGCATCGGCATCATCAACTGGAGTGAGAACGGTGCCCCCTTCAGTGTTGCCCCCAGCACGGTTAACACCCTGGGCTCAGGCCCTGTTTCCTTCGGCACTGCCGATGGGTCGAATAGCCAAAATAACAATCCGTTTAACTTCACCAGTGATTTCCTCGCCCAGCTGCAGCTAGCGGTGGTGAATGACAATGCCAAGATTCTGACGGATCCGACTCTTGTGGTTCAGGAGGGTCAGGTGGCCCAAGTTGAGCTGACGGAGGAAGTGGTTGGCACGATTGAATCGGAAACCACTTCAACAAACAACAACGTCACCATTTCAACGGAGGTTGAGAAGGAACGGGCGGGGCTTGTCTTGGGGGTCCAGGTCGAGCGCATTGATGACAATGGCTTTATCAGCCTATCGGTATCGCCCTCCCTGCGGGTTCCCATTGGCCAGGTCGATGAGCGGCAAACGACAGACTTGGGTGCCCAGGGTGTGTTTGTGACGCTGTTGTCCGAGCGCCGTCTGTCCTCGGGTCGGATTCGGATTCGGGATGGTCAGACCCTGGTGTTGGCAGGGATTATCCAAGATACGGACCGCAGCACGGTCACGAAGATTCCTATCCTTGGGGACTTGCCTTTGTTAGGGGCGCTGTTCCGCCGCACTGAGCGGGTGAACGATCGCCAAGAATTGGTGGTCTTGGTCACCCCCCAACTCTTGGATGACTCCAACGCCTCGACAGTGGGATACAGCTATACCCCCAGCCGGGACGCCCAGGAATTCATCCGTCGGTCCACGGAGCGTTAGAGCTGCTGATCAGACGTTAAACTCAGGCGTTAAACTCGTCAGACCTTAAGACGTTACTCCCCTCAGTCTTGCCCTATGGTGTGTGTCATCTATTCCGATGAATTTTTGAACCACGACACCGGGGCAGGACATCCAGAATCCCCATCACGGCTACGGGCGGTGGTGGGGCATTTGCGTCAGACCCCCTATTTCGACAGTCTGGACTGGCGATCGCCCCAAGCGGTCCCTGAGGATCTGGCGATCGCCCCCGGCAGCGGTCCCCTGATGGAAGCCCTCCTGCGGGTTCATACCCCAGACTATGTGGCCCAGGTGAAGCAAATGACCGAGCAGGGCGGCGGATGGCTCGATGAGGATACCCCCGTTTCCCCGCAAAGCTATGGCGTTGCCCTACTCGCAGTACAGGCCTGGCTCGACGGCCTAGCGTATGTCCTTAATCCCAGCCAGCATCCCAGCCAGAGTCCCCGCCACAGCCAGGATTCCCCCAACGGAGTTCCCCAAGGATTTGTGCTGGCCCGCCCCCCGGGACACCATGCCTTTCCGAATCGCGGTATGGGATTCTGCGTATTTTCCAACGCAGCGATCGCCGCATTGGAAGCCCTCACCCGCCCCAACATCAACCGTGTCGCCATCGTGGATTGGGATGTGCACCACGGCAACGGCACCCAGGCCATCGTTGAAGGCCATCCGGCGATCGCCTACTGCTCCACCCATCAAATGCCCACCTACCCCCACACCGGCAGCCCCACCCCCGGCGATCGCGACAACCACGTCCTCAATATTCCGATCCCACCGGGAACAGATTTTTCCACCTACCGCCCCCGCTGGGAAACCGGCGTCTTGCCCTTTCTAAAAACCTTTAACCCTGACTTACTCATCATCAGCGCCGGCTACGATGCAACGGCAGCCGACCCCCTCGCGGCGGTGAACCTGATGCCTGAACATTACGAATGGCTGACCCAATCCCTGCTTATTCTCAACTGCCCCATCCTCCTGGGACTAGAAGGGGGATACGACGTTCAAACCCTAGCCCAATGCGTTGACCACACCCTACGTCCCCTCATCCCACAGGGCTGACCTCACCGACTCCCCTTCACTCCAGACCCTTCGGGACTGGCGATCGCCCCGGTTGGTTACCCCATAGCCCGTTCGCCCATCCCGTACTGGTCCTGAAGAAGACCGTCCAGGGGGCAGCCCATCATGATGATTAGCAATCCCATAGGCAGTGGGGAGATCCGACACGCTGATATCTGGAAAACTGATATCTGGAAAGCTGACATCTGGAAAGCTGATATCTGGAAAGCTGGCATCTGGAAAACAGTCAATCCTCGCCGCTGGTACCCACGGGGAGAGAGCAGGCGTAGGGGGAAAAACAGTGCCCGGAGAAGAAACCATCGGGGGAGGCGGCGGAGTCGCCCCCTGACTCTCAGGTCCCGGATCTTGAACTTGCGGGGCAGAAAAGCCGTGGACTTCGCCACCATCGGTTTGAAGTCTCACCGGCGGCATCCAAGACACCTGGTTTTTACCCTCCCGCTTCGAGGTGTATAGGGTACGGTCCGTCAGCTCATACATCCGGGTGGCGCTAGCCGTGGGGTCAATAATCGCCAGCCCAATACTTGCCGTGACCACCACCGATTTCTGGGGAGCGCTTTGGGGGAGCCACAACTCCTCCACATCCCGACGAATGCTTTCCGCAAGCTGCTTGGCATTTTCAAACTCGCACCGGTTCCAGACGATCGCAAACTCATCCCCCCCCAACCGGGCCACACAGTCTGAACTCCGGGCATGGCGCGTCAGGATTTGGGCAACCCGTTGCAAAATACGGTCCCCCACCAAGTGCCCGTAGGTATCATTCGCCCCCTTGAACCCGTCCAAATCCAGCAGCATCAAGGTGCTCTGCCGATCGCTCTCCATCCCCTCGCGAATCGCCTTCGTCAAGCCATCGTTAAACCCTTGGCGATTTTCGAGCCCCGTCAACGGGTCGGTCTTCGCCAAGACACGGACGGACACCAGCTCCTGCCGGGTCGCCAGAAGATCCGCCGCGTGATAATGGAGCGATCGCGCCGCAATCAAGCACACCAACGCATTCACCAGCGCCCAAACAATGTCCCAAACACTAGAGACCGTCTCTTCCACCCAAAGGGTTGTCCCCAAAAACACCTGGTTCAATCCCAGGCAGAGCGTAAAAGCGCCCATGATGAATAGCCCCTGCACCATGCTTTGGCCCGCCCGCTGGGAAGCACGGTACAGAATGACCGGCATGCTAAAGCAGGACGCCGCCGCAATGCCATGGGCAACGGTTTGGAGAACCTGAAGGAACAGCAAACCATTGTCCGTCCAGCAAATTGTGATGGCACTAACAGGGGAAAACATACGGATGAGATGAACCAGTGATGAATGGGATGAGTGGAGCGAGTCGGAGAAATCGCGAGCAAAGGCCGCTAGTATGGCGTGTGCCCGGTTGGGTGTTCGCCCATATCTCAATTATCAAATCCAAGCCCGATTAGCGCGGTGATAGCCCCCTCCTCCAACCGTGATTATTAGGGAGTCCAAGTGCGATCGAGATTAGCGATCCTGTGCACCAAAACAGGGGTTGCTTGTGACCCACATCACCCTCACCAAGCCAGGCAATTCGCGGCACCCGGGGGCCACAGTTCCTGGGAGAATCACCGCTTGGGGGCCGGGTTATTGGGGTCCACCGATCCCGAGAAAACGCCCCCGCGATCGCCGTCCCCTCGCCCAATTCAGCCCCAACCCAAGGCCCTTACTGAGGACTAGGCGCGATCGCCCCAAAGCGAGCGGTAGCCTGTTGCCGCTGCCAAGCCCAAAGCTGGTCCCCCCAGGAAAAGTGCCACCACTCATTGGGATGTTGAGCAAAGCCCTGGGATTCCAGCAGGTCGAGCAACAAAAGACGATGGCGGTGGGCCGCCCGTTCCTGGGGCAGGGTCGCCGTTGCAAAATAATTAGGGAAAGACCGGGGAGAACATTCATCAATGGGGCACCCCATATCCACCGGCTCGCCCCTTTCATCACACAGGGTGATATCAATCGCCGCACCGGTACTGTGGGGCGGCGGCGTCGCCGGATCGGCACTGGGCAACGCCCAAAACTGATGGACCTGCGCCCAAATCTCCTGGGCGATCGGATCCTCTGGCAACCCCCGCAAGGTCGGCCCATCCACCTGCCGCTCCACCGCCAACCCATCGAACGTGTGATGCACCATAAACCGCTGCACCGGAATCGGTCGATACGCGTCATACACCACGATCGCCCAACCGGGATAGCGATCCTGCAACGCCGCCGCCGCCCCCTGCAGCCGAGTCAACACCCCCTGACGCAGGAAAAAGGGAGAAAACGCCCCATAGGGAGCCCCCAACGCCGCATAGGGGTGGGGGTCGACCTTCACCAGATAATCCCCTTGAATCGGCACCAGGGGATCCTGACAATCCTCAATGGGCACAGCACTGTAGGGCTTCGTAGCGCTCATGGAACAAAAACCACCCAAAAAATACGACAATGGACGGAATGCAACGATGGGACGCATTCTAACGAATCTCCGATGGGAGCTGGCTTACCGGGGAGCCGTACCCGTCCCAAGCCCCACCAACCTCACCTTTCACAGCCCCCTTCAGACTGCAATGGTCAGACCAGATCAGACCAGACAATAACCACTCATTTTCTGCAAAGTTATATTGCAGCCACCCAAAAAACTGTGTTAACTTTTGATTACGGAGCTTGACAAACATGTCGAGCTCCACAGCTACCACCACAAGCGAGGTAACCCCATGAGCGAGCAAGAGCAAGGAAAAGTTGGATTCACCGGCTTCGCAGAAACCTGGAATGGTCGTTTGGCCATGTTGGGTTTCGTCATTGGTATCGCAACTGAGCTGATGACGGGTCAGGGCATCTTGGCACAGTTGGGCTTGATGTAATTGTCTTGAGCGGGGCTATCACTGCAGTGGTTTGCCCAAGCTGAAGGATCTCCTAGCATCGGTTTCTGGTCATTGATCTAGCAACCTAGCAATTTAGTTCTGAGTGTCTAAGGAATGGCTACTCGCTTATCCCTTTCGGGGGAATTGCGAGTGGCTTTTTTCATTGGGACACTGCTTTAGGGATCTCCCTATGGCTGATCAAAACCGGAGGGTGGGGGAGTCACGATGGTCAAGGGGCGATCGCGGCGGGGATGGCGAAACGTCAATCGCTGGGCATGGAGGGCATAACCACAGTCACCGGGTAAGGGGTGCCGGGGGGATGCTGTCTCTCCAGCGGCCTCGGCATTCTGGCAGAGACGGGGCGTGCCGCCCACCTGATAAAGGGGATCGTTGACTAGGGGATACCCAACGGCCGCCAGATGAATGCGAATTTGGTGAGGGCGTCCGGTCAAAATATCCACTTCAATCAGGGATTGGTCACGCTGAAAATCTCGATGCAGAACGCGGCAAGTGCTATGGGCAAACTTACCGGTCGGGGTGGCCCCATGAATCGTCCCTAGGGTGGGGTGAGGGAGTCTACCGATAGGCATATCCACAGCAAAAATATTTTTTTCAGGACATCCGGCCGCGATCGCCCAGTAGGTTTTGGTGAGTTGGCGATCGCGAAAGTTGCGGGTGAGTTGGGATCGCGCCTGGGGCGATCGCGCCAGGATTACCAATCCCGAGGTACCCCGTCCCAGGCGATGGATGGGAACGGGACAGTCCCCCGGAGTGCGGGGACGGTGGTGGAGCTGTAGCTGGCGCAGTAGGGTATGGTCCAGGTACCCCCCCGCCGGCATCACCGGTAAACCCGAGGGTTTGGAAACCACCATCAAATCCCGATCTTCGTAAAGCACCTGAAAAGTGAGGGGCACCGCCGGTTCCCGCCAGGGGGGACGGTCATAGCGCAGTTCTTGCCCGACCTCTAACACTTGGTCAGGGGTGGCATGGCGATCGCCCAGATAGATTTGACCGGCGTCAATGCGATCGCCCCAGGTTTGGCGCGTCGAATGGCGGTAATAACGGGCGTAATAGTCCAGGACCGTCCGTCCCGCATCCTTAGGGGCAATGCGATCGCGATAGACCCAGCCCGAATTTAATCCCGTCTCAGCCACTACCCCGCCCCATCGATCCCCGTGGCAAAGCCCCCCGAAACCATCCCTTCTTGGCAGATCCTCGCCCAAAAGCGTTTAAACGCAGTCACACGCTCACATCAAAAAATTGCGCAGTATCGGCCGGTCCCCTGTTGCCTTTTGATGACCATAAATTGCCATAAAAATGCACCGCTGCGTCCCAAGTCAGGCGTTCAGCAGCGGTGCAAAGCATCTCGTCAAGGAGCAAAACAATCGCGTTGCGATTTCAACAGGAAACGTGAGTTCTTTACACTATACCCTTTTCCCCTGGACTAGTCCTAGGGCTGATCCCCCAAAGGTCAGGGGAAGGCAATAGCGGGGGGCATGGCTGACTTGATTGCAAAATATAAAGCTAGGTTAACGGGCTGATCCCACCGCTTGCCTGCAGGACCTCACCAACGAATCAATTCATTGCCTGGACCACTCCCTAGACCGCCCCCTTGAAATCAAGGCCGATTGAAATCAAGACTTATTGATGATTCATCGACGGGCATAGTCACCCAGGGTGAGATAACGGTGGAGGCCATTGAACAGCCCTCTGGTCCCCCCGAAAATCAATCCCTAAAACAGGCGTCCGAGCCAGAGCCCCATCACCGTCACCGCCAGGGAAACTAAAGAACGTTGGCGACTGGACAGCCCTTGGGATTGCAGCAATAACCAACTCGGGGCACATAGGCCAACCAAACCAGCCCCAAAGACCGATAGCCCCACCAAAGGCAGCGAGGCAAAGGACAAACTACCGCCTGCAAAGGTCCACAGGGCCAGCAGCATCACCGCAATCACCGTTTCCGCAATCCACAGGGCCGCCTGGAGCGATCGCCAAGAGGACCAACCGATCGACACCTTGCCACTCACCCCCAAAGCGGCCCCCGTGATAATAGCCACCGCCAAAATAATGGACTGAAAAACCGGATTCGGAAACGCCAACACAGCAGCAACAAATCCCATCAACGGCATATAGGGAATGGCACCCAGATCCACCGCCGGCAGGAAAGCGCTCAGCAAAAACAAAGCGATCGCCGTCAGGGGCGCATTCAGCTCCCCCAAAACCGCCCCCCAGCCAGCATAGGCACACACCAACCCCACCAATCCTGCCCACGGCAACCGCCGTCCCCATTCCCCCAACGTCGAGGGGGGCGTCAGCTCCTGGGGTCCCATATTCGGGACTTCAAGAAACGGATTGACCAACAAAAAGCGATTGGGGCGATCGCGCGTTTGGGGCGGCGGCGGTGCCGGGCGCAAATAGGGCACGGGCTTTGCCTGAATCTGCGGCGGCTGCCATCCCCCATCAAACGGGAGCCCATCGGGCATAATCGCGCCCGCAAACTGAGCCTTTTGCAACAGGTTGGCCCCCCAACTCAGCTTTGCCCCCCGCAAATCCGCCTCAGAAAAATCCGTATTGTCTAACTGAGCCTCCCGTAAATTCACGGAACGCAAATCCGCCCCCTGGAAATTGCACTCGGTCAAATTTGCCTGGGACAAATTGGCGCGCGACAATTGAGCCTTAGACCAGCTCGCCCCCTGCAACTGGGCCCCCTGCAAATCCGCATCCGATGCCAGACACTCGGAGCAATCCGCCCCCGTCAGGTCCCCATTCACCAACTTCACCCCATCCATATGGGCTTGGGAACATTGGGCTCGCGCCAACTGGGCTTTGTTTAAATCCGCCCCGGTAAGAATCGCCGCCTCCAAATTTGCCCCATTCAGAAATGCCCCTGTAGCCCGCACTTCACTCAGGATGGCCTGGGATAAATTCACCCGGTTCGCTTCTGCTTTAATCAAACAGGCATTCGCTAAATTCGCCAGACTCAAATCCGTCTGCTCCAACTTGGCCTGACGAAGATTACACTCCCGGAGATCCAGCGATCGCAACGGCTGCCCCCGTAAATTCACCCATTGAAAATCAGTTTTGCCTCGATCCCTAGCCTGAAGTAACTCATCACGGTTCATAGCAATTGCAGACGAATCCTTCCCGATGGGATAACAGCAGATTTAGTAAGCTTTTAGCACGCTTCACCCATGCGCTTTACCCATGCGCTTCACGTCGGATCGGAGGTAGCGATCGCCCCATCCCCCCGCCCTATGTCCCCAGGGTATTCCCTATTGACCGAGGATGCTAACCACTAATGGCGATCGCAATTCGGTCCCTATATTGACCCCCATCGCTGATTTCAAATTATCAATTCCGATGGGGCCAATGGCGCGATCGCCCAAGCAGGGGGTTAAGCTATTCAAGGGAAATCCAGACAGAGCCTAGTTTCAACCGATGCCCAGAACCCAAAAGAACGACAACTTCATCGACAAGACGTTTACGGTGATGGCAGACCTGATTCTCAAGGTATTGCCCACCAACCAGAAAGCGAAGGAGGCCTTCGTTTACTACCGCGATGGGATGTCCGCCCAGGGTGAGGGGGAATATGCCGAGGCCTTGGACAACTACACCGAAGCCCTCAAGCTGGAAGAAGATGCCTTCGATCGCAGCTTTATCCTTTACAACATGGGTCTGATCTACGCCAGCAATGGGGACCACGAAAAGGCGATCGACCAATACCATCAAGCCCTGGACGACAATCCCCGGATGCCCCAGGCCCTCAACAACATCGCCGTGATTTATCACTTCAAAGGCGAGCAGGCGGAGCAACGGGGCGAAAAGGAAGAGGCAGACGGTTGGTTCGACCAAGCCGCCGACTATTGGAAGCGGGCCATCAGCCTCGCCCCCAACAACTACATCGAAGCCCAAAACTGGTTAAAAACCACCGGGCGCTCCAATATGGATGTTTTCTTCTAGGATGAATGCCAAGGGCATTACAAAGCTCATAACAGGCTGACATTATTAGGTTGCTGAGGACGTTTTAGAAGCAGGGGATCCCAGGGATGAGTATTAGTTTGGATGAAGTGCGGAAGGTGGCGCTACTGTCTCGCATCGCGCTGACGCCGGAAGAAGAAGAAGGGTTTGCCGCCCAGCTCAATGACATTTTGGATTACGTTGAGCAGCTCAGTGAGTTGGATGTGGAGGGCGTTCCTCCCACCACCCGCGCCATTGATGTCAGCAATGTGATGCGCCAGGATGCCCATGCCCCCTACGAGAATCGCGAAGGGTTATTGAATGAGGCTCCAGACCGGGATGAGGATTTCTTTAAGGTTCCCAAGATCCTGAATAGCTAACAAGCTCGCCAAGATTTAGACCCTCCTAAAGATTAGGGGTCATGGACTAAGCGCACGCGATCGCCATAGGTCAAGGCCAGGGAGATCGCGGCGCTTCCTTGGTTTTGGGCAATTTCCACCCAACCATGGCTACCCACCAAAGCAATCAACGCCCCCGGCTCCGTATCACCATAGGTCTGTCCCCCGGCAATATATCCCCCGGCAGTCGGTTTTCGTTCGGGGGTATCCAAATCAATTGCCCAGGGGCGATCGCCCACCCAATCTCCGGAAAACGTAGTGACGAGATTACCGAACCGGTCAACATATTGAATTTCACCTAGCCAGCCCCCCTGATCCGCAGGCGTCGGCACGGGGGGCGCGAGGGAAACCAAACTCTCCAGCGCGATCGCCGTTCCAAGACTCTCCAAGGGGACACCAGCCGCCAGATGGGCCGCAGCCGGGGCAAAAATATCCCGCCCATGAAACGTAGCGCTAGGGTCAGGCGATCGCCAGTAAATCGGATTATCCAACTGCACCGCCGCGATCGCGCGATGGCCCTGGAGGACCGTGCTGAACAGCCCGTTATCCGGTCCAACGAACCGATAACGCTCGGTCCGTAGGGCGATCGCCCGGCGCGTCGTCCCCACCCCCGGATCCACCACCGCCAGAAAAACCGTTCCTACGGGGAAATAGTCCACAGCAGTGGCAAGAGCAAATTGGGCCGCCAGAATATTTTGAGGGGGAATTTGGTGAGTAATATCCGCAATCCGCGCCCCCGGAAACAGATTAAAAATCACCCCTTTCATAACGCCGACATAATTATCAATCGCTCCAAAATCACTCACCATTGCAATTAGTGATTGCCGATCAATTGCCATCAAACCCATCCCCCTAATTTGCCTTAGCCTATAGATCCACGCGACTAAATCCACACGGCCGATGTCGTCCTAGTAGATTGTCCTAAATCTAAATAAATATTCCTTATCGAAGGGGATTTTTTCAGGCAAAAGTCGAATCGTAAAACGTAACGGATTGCATCAAAAGCGTGGATTGGGTGAAGAATCGAAACAGGGGGCGATCGCCCTCAGATCAGGGTTCTACCCTAGAGATATGGGAAAGGTTTGAGGTGTTGAATATGAAAAAACTAAGTATTGGATTGGGTTTGGGATTTGCCGCATTAATGGCAGTGGCGATGCCCTTCAGTCCCCAGGGCAACGCAGCGGAGCCCAACGATTTACAAACCCTGCGGGACAGCGGCCTATGTGGCGGCTGTGATTTATCCAATGCGGATTTATCGGGTCAAGATTTAAGCGATACCCATCTTATTGGGGCGGATTTACGGGGAGCAAACCTGCGCTATGCCAACCTATCCCACGCCAACTTGGAAGGGGCAGATCTAGCCGGCGCAGATCTCACCGGCGCCAATTTAACGGGGGCTTATTTATCCCAAGCGGATATGAGCCAGACCAATTTGGACGGCACCAATCTCACCGCCACCACCCTCTATGAGGTGGATGTTTACGACGCCCAAATGGACAATGTCACCCTAACGGGGGCATCCATTTTTGAAACTGCCATCGGAGTTGGCGGAGAAGAGGGGGTTGAGCTAGAAGATCGTCAATAGCACCAGTCGTTTTTTGGAGCGTGCCCTATGACGAACCCGACCATTCCCTCTCCGATCGCCCAGCCTGCCACCCGCCAACCGCTCGGACTCCCCTCACTCCCCCGGTCTCTGCGGACGGGGTTAAGGCAGCTCCTGGGCAAGGGGTTAATGGTTGGGGCGATCGCCCTCCCCCTCAGTCAGGGGAGTTTTGTATCGGCGGCGATCGCTCGACCGGGGCTTCCCCAACCGTCAGCCCAGGCAACGGTTCAGGAGCGGGTCATTAGCGTTCAGGGACAGGGGGCTGTGGCGATTCCTGTGACCCACACCCAAATCGTAGTGGGCATTGAAGTCCAGGGCAGAAGCGCCAGCGAGACCCAGAGCCAGCTCGCTGCTCAGGCCAATGGTCTAGTGGATTGGTTGGAAGGTCAGGACATCGAAGATCTACAAACCCAATCCATCAACCTCTCCCCGCGCTATGATCGCAACTCCGTCCTGACGGGCTATGTGGGACGCACCACCCTGACCTTCCGTACCCCGCTGGAGCAATCGGGATCGCTGATCGATGGGAGTGTGCGCAACGGGGCAACCCGCATTAACAACATCACCTTGACCGCCAGCCCGGAAGCCATCCGAGAAGCCCATAAAAAAGCATTAGAGCTAGCCGCCCAAAGTGCCCAAGGGGAAGCGGACACGGTCCTAGCCGCCCTCGGATTAACCCGCAAAGAGGTTATCGGCATCCAAGTTCAAGGGAGCGCTGTCCCCCAAACCGCGTTAACCCGTGGGGCAATGTTGGAAGCAGCGGCCGCTCCTCCGACGCCAGTGGTTGGGGGCGAACAGACGATCAATGCTTTCGTCCGTCTGCAAATTCGCTATTAGACCCGATAGTCGACACACTTCAGGCACCAGGTTTAGGAGATAACCCAGTTCTTCTAAACCTGGTGCTAGTGCTGCGTGGATGGGATTAGAGATGCTACTTAGAACTGATAGTTCACGCTGAAATAGAATCCATCATCCTGGACATTGGTACCGCGGTCATCCAAATCCACCAGCGGGATCCCGTAGTCCAATCGAATAATAAAATCCTCCGCCGGCAACCAGGTCAACCCCACCCCTAGCCCGGCGAGAAAACGCTGTTCAGGCAAGGGATTGGGATTATCGCTATGGTTCCACACATATCCCATATCAAAGAAGGGCGACAGAATCAGCTCCGGGAGTCCTGAGCTGTTCTGGGCCAGGATAATGCGGTCCTCAATGGAGGCGCGGATGCCATTATCAGCCGATCGCACATTCTGCCGGAAACCGCGCACCGACTGTCCCCCCCCAATCACAAACTGCTGGGAGGACAACAGGGGATCCGCCGAAATCTGACCATTGATCCCCATAATCAGCAAATGGCGATCGCTCAGCCTTTGAACCCGCTGAACGCCACCGCTCCAGCTAAAAAACTGCCCATCCGGGAGATCGCCATCATTATCCGTCGCGTCAAATAAGCTCGTGCCAATATTAAACAGCGATCGCAACGACCAAGCCCCACGGGTATCCCGCTTAATATAATCCTGGCCAAACTTCAGCACCGCCGTCGTGCTCACCCCGTCCTCGTCGGGCCCCAACCCAAAGGGCGTACCAATGTCATTAAAGACAAACGTTTGACCCGTTTGATAGGTCAACCCGAAGGACAACGCAAACTCATCCCGAGGTGTGCGCACCAACGGCTGCCGGAAGCTCACCTCATACAACTGGGATTGGCCGCGAATATCCAGATCCTCAAACTCTTCCTGAATAATCCGGTTCCAATTCGGTGCCACCCGCACTTGCAGGGTGCCCTCCATGGGATTGAGGGGAATACGATAATTCACATCCAACACATCCGTCCCCCCTTGCAGGGTCCGGTTATAGCCCAGGGACAACGCATCCCCATTGCCCGTCAAATTGCGGTGGAAGAAATTGATATTAAACCGCTCCGAACCCACGCTAGGCGGAGAATAATTATCCACCCCCACGCTGCCGCCCAGGGGATCCGCCTCCGCCACCCGCACGATCAAAATACTCTTACCAATGCCCTCCCCCGGTCGGATGCTCGCCTCCAAACTATCCAGAAGGGGATTCGCCCGCAATAACCGCAGCTGATCCTCCAGATCAGTCGTATTCAGCGGCGTACCCGCCCCCAACTCAATACGCGATCGCACATAGCGCTCCCGCAACTTATCCAGCCCCTCAATGCGAATCTCCTCCAAGGCCCCTTCAATGACTTGAATCTTCGCTACCCGGGCAACGGGATCAATCACCTGTTCCGGCACCAGGGCCCGGGACGTAATAAAACCGCCATCCAAATAACGCTGGGTAATCTGATCCGCCAACTCCTGAAGCTGCCGCAGGGTCACATCCTGCCCCTCCAGCGGACTCAGCAAATCCGCCAAATCTTCCCGGGAAAACAGGGTACTCCCTTCCACCTCAATGCGATCAACCCGAAACCGCTGCGCATCCGGGTCCACATCCCCATCAGGATCACCAATCCGAACCGGATCCTGCAAATCCAGCGGTCCCGGTCCCGTCGGCAAGGGGGTGGGATCCGGCAACGGCTGCAAATCACGATCGCGGTTTGGATCCGGCACCGGCCGCACATCCGGGGTCGCCTGGCCTGGCAGCGCAACAGAACTCAAAGGGGACGCGAATGCGGCACGATCCCCGCCGTAGACACTCAGGAAACCTTCTCCCGCCACCCATAACCCCAAAGATGCCAGCCCCGCCGCGGTCCACTGCTGCGATCGCGGCCGCGCCCCTCGCACCAGCTTATTCCCCGTCCGTTCCGTCCGGCGCGTCCGGCGATGGTCAGAGTCGGTCAAAAATCCCTTGGGCATGGCTTCGGCGTTGTTCTGCTGATGAAATGCTACTGATGAGATGCTGCGGATCGTAATCGCACTAGGATTTGATACATCAGGCGTCCAGCGCCATCGGTCGTAAGCGTCCTAGGATAGGATGCTATTCCCTCAACCCCTGTATCCTAATCTATGGAGCCTGTGGAGCAATGGAATAATTCACCGCGATTCTAACGGCATCCTGGCGATCGCGGCGACTGTTAAGGCGACCGTTAACGGAATCAGGGTCAACGCAGTCCCCCCACCCCAGTTCTGCCCCCATTCCGTCACCCTCATCGGTCTCGCCCCTAGACCACCGAATCTGGTCCTATCCCACCGCTCACCCCAAAACACCCAAAAAAGCAGACTCAAACCCACTCAAATCATTGGGAGAACCATCATGTTTGGCTTAGGTTGGCTGGAAGTCGGGCTCATCGCCGTCGTCGCGGCAGTCGTTTTCGGCCCTAAAAAAATCCCAGAGCTAGGCAGCGCCCTCGGGAAAATGCTGCGGGGCTTCAAAGAAGAAATGGACGCGGAAGAAACGGACATGGAGTCACCCAATCCCGGCGATGACTCCTTCGAGTAGCCCCAGAAGCCCTCGCCCTTAGCGGATCCCGTCAGGGACAACCACAGCCCCGAAGCCGGGAGTAACGGGAGTAAAAAGTATCGCCTGCCACTACACAGCTCCCTAAACCAAACCCAGTTGGTCCATCACCAAAGCCGCCATCGTCGCAAACACCGTCACCCCCAACGCCGTACCCAGACCCTGGCCCAGGGCGATCGCAAAACTAGCCGCAATCCCGGCCCCCACCGCCGCTGCAATCACACTATCGATCAAACGCTTACCAGAATTAGGGGTTTGCATAGTCCAGGGCTCCAGAGATAACAATCGCCGCCGAGCGATCCCCAGCGACGTCCACCAAAGCTATCACTGCCCCAAGAGACCTTTATGGGTTTCTCCAGAATCCGTCAATAAATGTCAATTACCTTTACGCAGTGCAACCTTTCAGGCTGCGTTTACCCCCCAGCATTAGTTCCCTAGCATTAGTTCCCTAGCATTAGCCCCAAACATTGGCCCCACAGCATCAGGCTCACTCCTCGCTGCGCCCCACCAACTTCGGCACTGGCGGCGTAGCCGGCAACGCCGCCGGGGACTGGGCATCCTTGGTCACGATATGCCCCACATAAAAAGCCCCCGCTTCAATATTCAGCGCGCTCGCCACCACATCCCCCTCCAGGCGAGCCGTGCGGGCGAGGGTTAAATCCCCATTAGCCACCACACTCGCCTTCACAACCCCACGAATAATAATATTTCGAGCCTTGATTTCAGGGCCCTCAATACTGCCCCCTTCGGACACCTCCAAATCTTCCTCCGCCGACACCGTACCGCGGACTGCCCCGTCAACGCGCAGTCCCCCCTTAACGCGCAAATTGCCCTGAAAATCACTCCCCTCTGCCAAGTAGGTGACATTGCTATTCGCCGGAGTCGGCTTCTTTCGTCCAAACATAAATGCCGGGGATCACGCTCCCCCATGAGGGTTGAACCGGGCTACGGATAGCCATGCTTCTAGATAGTCTTACTGCGCGGCGAGGTTTGTAAAGGTGGATTTCTCGGAAATAGCTGTTCCTTTAGATACGCTGATAGATGCGCCGACAGAGCGGCCGCGCTAGCATTGCAGCCTTCAGGGACGGAGGGGCTCTCAGATTAGGGGACGGGAATCGAAGCAACAATAACCGATGCAACAGTCTGCTAAGCCCCCCATTTCCAGACATCACAATCCAGCAGGAATCCCATCTACCCCAGGGGTGCAATAGTAATACTGGTTACAGATTCCCTAGGCAAGGTCCTGTCGCTGGGGCAAGATGCCCCGCCCTCACTCATTCCCCACTGCATTCATGGTTTATCCCGTTTCTGCCAACTGTTTTGGCGGTGAAGGAGCACCCGTCAGCCATAATATTCAGCCCCACGGCGTCCTGCTTGTCCTCTCGGAGCCCCCCTTGAGGATTCGGCAAGTGAGTTGGAATGTGCATCGCTTTTTTGAGGCAACAGCGCCGGACTTGACCGGGCAGCCCTTGGGGAACTTGCTGCCGTCAGGGACGGTGGACGCCATGGAAGCGTTTATCCGGGATTGTTCCGACGGGTCTGCCTTACCCCTTGAGGTGTTTAAGTTTCCTCGCTCCACGCCGCCCGATCACCCAATCACCGATCGTCCGATCGCCAATCGCCCGATCGCTGATCGCCATGGGCATCCAGGGCAGAACATGAACGGGATCATCCATCGCAACGGGGAAGGACACCTCGTGCTGGAGTTGGAGCCAGTCCTGGAGTCCCCCACCGCCAATACGGTGGCAGAACTCTATGGGGTTATGCAACGGCTGTCCCTGCGGCTGAAACAGGAATCAGACCTTCGCGCCATGTGTCAGAGGGGGGCCCAGGAAATGCGGCAGATCCTGGGCTTTGACCGGGTGATGATATACCGATTTGCCACCGAAGGCCATGGTCAGGTGATTGCGGAGAGTCGGGCGTCTGACGGGATAGCAACATTTCTGGACCACTGGTTCCCCGATGAGGATACCCGGTCTTGCCGGCCGGGATTGGCGATCGCCGAGGGCCGGGCCCGGGTGATTGTGGACGCGGCCCAGGAAGGCGTGGGACTCTATCCGGAAGCACATCCCGATACAGGGGAGTGGGTGGATTTGAATCGGGCGATATTGCGATCGCCCCACGACTGTCACCGGACTTATTTAAGCAACATGGACCAGGTGCGCAGCACCGTGGTGGTGCCGCTGATGGGGGGGGAACTGCTCTGGGGGGTCATGTCATGCCATCACCACGAGCCCACCCTCGTGCCCTATTGCCTACGGCAGGCCTGCGAGTTTTTGGGGCGAGTCATGTCCCTAGAGATATCAGCCCGAGGCGATCGCGAAGAGTACCAAATCCGACGGCAAAAACAGCAAATCCAGACCCAAATTCTAGAAGCGCTCACCCAAACAGACTCCCTGAGTGAGGGGCTCCTCCACCCCAGCCTCCTGGACCTAGTGAACGCCACAGGGGTCGTCATCTCCCACGGTGGCCACCTCAGCACCCTCGGCAAAGTCCCCGCTGAGCCCCACCTCGAAAAACTGCTCATCTGGCTAGAAAATCACTGTACCGACGAGATCTATGCCACAAGCCACCTGACGGAAGCCTATGGTCCCGCCCAGGACTTTACCGACGTGGGTAGTGGGCTACTGGTGGCCACCATCTCCGCCACCCTGAAGCACTACATCCTCTGGTTTCGCCCAGAAACCCTAAAAACAGTCACCTGGGCCAAACCCCCTGCCCCCACCACCCCCCCGCGCCCCGACACGGAGCGGCGATCGCCCCCCGCATCATTCCAAACCTGGCAAGAAACCGTCCAAGGGCGATCGCTCCCCTGGCAGCCCCTAGACATTGATGCGGCCCAAACCCTACGCCATGCCACCATCAACATCGTCCTGCGCCAAGCCAGCGAAAAACTGAAATTGGTGGATGAACTGGCCCGCTCCAACGCCGAACTCAATAAATTCGCCTACATCACCTCCCACGATCTACAAGAGCCCCTCAATCTCGTCGCCAACTACATCCAACTGCTCGAGATGCGCTATCAGGAGGCCCTCGACGACGACGCCCGCGAATTTATCGGCTATGCCGTTGAAGGCATTGACCACATGCAAAATCTCATCAATGACCTATTACGCTACTCGCGATTGGGGGGACAGCAAGCTCAATCCTCTGAACCGGTTGATTTAAACACCGTCGTTGATTGGGTATTGCATAACCTAAAAGACCGATTTGAGGATATTGGCACCCAAGTGACCGTCGCTGAGCTGCCCACGGTGCACGGTAATCGGATGCAGCTCGTCCAGGTATTTCAAAATCTATTGGGAAATGCCTTGAAATTTCGAGGCGATCGCCCCCTCGTGATCCAAATCCACAGCCGACGGAAAGGGATGCAGTGGGAGATTTCCATCGCGGATAACGGCATTGGCCTCGATCCCCGATTCAGCGATCGCATCTTTCAAGTTTTCCAGCGGCTCCACACCCGCGATGAATATCCAGGCACCGGAATCGGTCTAGCGATCTGCAAAAAAATCGTCAACCAGCACCAGGGAGACATCTGGGTCGACTCCCAACCCGGGGAAGGAGCCACCTTCCACCTCACCTTCCCCATCCGCTCCTAATCAAAAAAAATTTCTGCCCCGATCAGGACATCCAACGGGGACATATTCCCCACTTCATGACTGACTTTCAGGCCAAAAGTCAGGCAATCTTCGCCTCCAAGTTTCCCTGCAATTGAACAATCCATAGCTCCTTGGGTACGATCTCCCTTACTTACTCCCATTTCATTCCGCATTGCCGGACTTCCCATGGCACATACCACTCACCTCCACACTCTGCTGATCGTTGACGACAACAAAGCCCACATCCGGCTAATTCGCGAAGCCTTTCGCGAAAGTCCCAGCGACCCCCAAATCGACTCCGTGCACGATGGCATCGAAGCCCT
Source organism: uncultured bacterium (assembly GCA_964655355.1). Taxonomy (GTDB): domain Bacteria; phylum Cyanobacteriota; class Cyanobacteriia; order CACIAM-69d; family CACIAM-69d; genus CALGDE01. Next base: position 21,496 of record CAZZMD010000045.1, on the reverse strand, counting down.
AGACTATCTATACCGCCAAGGGGGATTTACCGATGCCCCCCGCCCCAGCCTTATTCTCCTAGACCTCAACCTGCCCCGCAAAAATGGTCGGGAAGTCCTCGCGGAAATCAAGACAGACCCCAACCTCAAAACCATTCCAGTCATCGTGCTGAGTACCTCGCGCAGCGAAGACGACATCAGAAGCAGCTACTCCCTCCATGCCAACTGCTATATCCGGAAACCATCCAACCTCAAGCAGCTTCTAACGGTGGTGCAGCGTATCGGTGAATTTTGGCTCCATACGGTCACGTTATCGCCAGCCATAGAGCCGAACGGCCAGCTATAGAGCCGAACGGCTAGTTATAGACCCGCTGGATAGCTATAGCTCCCCGTCCTGACCGAGCCCACCGCTCCCAGGTCCCGACAGCAGGGCGCGATCGCCCACCCCTCCCCCCAGACTCCCGCAAAACCGGAGCCCATGGGAGCCACCGTTCGCCCCCTGCATCAGCCCCCTGCATCAGCCCATTGGCATTACCCCCAAAGCGCCAGCACCTGAGGGATTCCCATCAACGCCCCCCACAAATCTCCCCTGACAACCAATAAAATTTAACAATACTAATCAATACTTTTGCTTTGAAAATCAACTTAAGAGTATTCACTTTGATGTCAATGTAGTGTCGAACTGAATCGCATCTTTTTCCATGAAATCTAAAGAAAAAATTAGAAAGTTCGGGGAAAATGTCAGATACTTTACATAGATTGCATAGCCATAGTTCCGTTCAATGGCATACACGTCCAATTTGGACTTGATTTTTGATGAATGCTCACTGCCTACGTGTACTGGTAATTGAAGACAATGCAGGCGAAGCCAAGCTTTTGCAGGCTCTCTTCAAGCAAGCACTATTTGAACTGTCAGAACAGACAACCTGGGCCCTCCATTGGGTACAACGACTCGAACGGGCGATCGCCGTTCTCCAAAACAGCGCCCAAGGCAAACTGGATACTGACAGGGGGGAAATTTTGTTATGTCCGCTACCCCCGCCGACTCGGCCGTCAGACTCAGGTCCGGTTACGCCCGCCCCATCGGCCCGCCCCCTGGAGCAGGGGGGGCACAGCACGCCGGGATATTTGCCCACGGCCGAATCGGCCGCTGCCTTCGATGTCATTCTGTTGGATTTGACCCTGCCCGACAGCCAAGGGCTAGACTCCCTCGTCCGCCTAGCGGCGGAGGCGCCCGCGATCCCAATCGTCGTGCTCACCAACACGAAGGATGCGGGGTTGGCCCTGGAGGCGATTCGGGCCGGGGCTCAGGATTATTTGGTCAAGCGCCATTTACATCCGGAAGTGCTGACACGCTCCATCCGCTATGCCATTGAGCGCAAGCGATCCGAAGAGGAATTGAAATATGCCAATGAAAACCTAGAGCAGCAGGTGAGCGATCGCACCGCAGACTTAGTGGCCGCGAATCGACTCCTGAGCCGGGAAATTGACCATCGCCAGGGCATTGAAGCCCGGCTGCTGATGGAAAAGCAGTTAGCGGAAGTTTCCTTGGATGCCATTGGGGATGCAGTGATTGTGCTGGATCGCCGCGGTCGCATCAGTGCCCTCAATCCGGCCGCGGAAACCCTCTGTGCCTGGACCATGGCCCAAGCCTTTGGTATGCCCTGCGAGGAAGTGCTGGAGCTGGACTATCACGAAGGGCGTCAGGCCGCGTTAGACCACGGGTTGACCAAGGTGTTGCAGGGGGGGAAAGCGGTAACGGGGCAATGCTGTGTGGCATTTATCAACCGTCGCCAGCGATCCTTTATTCTCGAAATTTCCATCTCCCCCATTCGGATTCAGGTGGGGGAAGTGGCCGGTGCCGTCATGGTTTGCCACGACGTGACCGAACATCAGCATATGTCCGCCAACCTCGCCTGGCAGGCCAGCCATGATGCCTTGACGGGGCTGGTCAACCGCCGAGAATTTGAACGGGCATTGGGCGCTGGGCTATTGGAAGGGGCAAATGGTCAGCAAACCCATGTGCTGTGTTATTTGGATCTAGACCAGTTCAAGGTGGTGAATGATACGTCGGGGCATATTGCGGGGGATACCTTGCTTTGTCAGATTGCCCAGATGTTGAAGCGCTTGACCCGGCCGGAGGATTTGCTGGCCCGGTTGGGCGGGGATGAGTTTGGGGTGCTGTTGCGAAATTGCACGGTGGAGGAGGCGATCGCGCAAGTGCAGGGGATGGTGGAACAGGTGAACCATCAATTTTTGTGGGACGACAATGTTTTTACCATTAGCGTCAGTGCGGGATTGGTGGCGTTAAATCAGTCCATCGACGACATGGTTGGGGTGTTGGGCATGGCGGATACGGCGATGTATCTGTCGAAGGAATCGGGGGGCAATCGCCTGAGTGTGTACCATTCCCAGGACCAAATGATCCAGCGGCGACGGTTGGATATGCAGTGGACTTCTCGCATCCAGCAAGCGTTAGCGGCCAATCGTTTTTGTTTATTTTCCCAGTCCATTATTCCGCTCCATCCAGCCCAAGCGGGGGAGCATTGTGCGGAGGTGTTGGTGCGGTTGCGGGATGAGTCGGGCCAGTTGGTGCCGCCCCACATGTTTATTCCAGCGGCGGAGCGATACAACCTGATGCCGTCTTTGGATCGGTGGGTGGTGCGAACGCTGTTGGATCAGCTCAGTCAACGGTTTAGTGGGGGTCGGCGATCGCTGGCATCGGGCTGGCGCTATTTTGTGAATTTATCGGGGGCCAGTTTCAACGATGAGTCCTTCGGGGATTTTCTGATTCAGCAGCTCCAACGGCCGGTGATGGATCACGTCGAAATTTGTTTTGAGGTGACGGAAACGGCGGCGATTTCTCGGCTGGAAACGGCGGTCAAGTTGATCGAACGGGTGCAGCAGGTGGGGGGGGCGTTTGCCCTGGATGATTTTGGGACGGGGATGTCGTCGTTGACCTATCTCAATACCCTGCCGGTGAATTATTTAAAAATTGATGGGCAATTTGTAAAGTCCGTTGGGACGGATCCGGTGAGTCGGGCGATGGTGGAGGCGATCGGGCATATTGCTCGGAGTTTGGGGTTGAAGATTATTGCGGAGGGGGTGGAGGATACGGCGGTGCTACGCACGGTGGAGCAGTTAGGGGTCGATTATGTGCAGGGTTATGCCATTGATCGACCCGCCCCGTTGGCATTGCCTTGTTACCGAACAACACCCATGGTCAAACCGGCGCGATCGCTCAACTTAGCCAGCTAGCCCTCTGGTCTCAGCCCAGCAAAAAGGCGCACCGGATTAACCGGCACGCCTTAATCATTCAACAATTGGGAGCGATCATTAATTAAGCGTCAGCGAGGCGGGCATTAACGGCATCCCAATTCACCACATTCCACCAGTTGCCGATGTAATCACCGCGGCGATTCTGGTAGTTCAAGTAATAGGCGTGCTCCCAAACATCCAAGCCCAGCAGCGGGGTTTTACCGTCAAACAGGGGGCTGTCCTGGTTCGCGGTGCCGAACACTTCCAACTCGCCAGCAGGGGTAACCGCCAGCCATGCCCAACCGCTGCCAAATTGAGTCGCCCCCGCCTTAGAAAAGGCTTCCTTGAAGCTATCAAAACTGCCGAATTCTTTTTTGATCGCTTCAGCGATCGCCCCAGTGGGTTCGCCGCCGCCATCGGGGGACATCACTTCCCAAAACAGGGTGTGGTTTGCATGGCCGCCGCCATTGTTGCGAACGGCGGTGCGGATATCGGCGGGGAGGGCATCCAGGTCGCCAATGAGTTCCTCAAGGGATTTATCGGCCAGTTCGGGATACTTGGCGATCGCCTTATTCAGGTTACGCACATAGCCCGCGTGGTGACGATCATGGTGGATCGTCATGGTCCTCTCATCCACATAGGGGGTGAGGGCATCATAGGCATAGGGCAACGGCGGCAACTCAAAGGCGGCGGGGGCAGGCGTGCTGTGGGCCACCTGGGGAGCCACAGGGGTTGCCGCATTGGCCGACAGTTGGTTTAAGGACGGGAATAGGATTCCGGTGGCGATGGTAGTGATGAGCAGCACCGCGGAAAACCAGTGGCGACGGATATGTCGAAGGACTGCGTTGAGCACTGTTGTGGGCATGGAACTCTCTATTTACACGTGTGGAGGGGCGATCGCCGGACAAATCCGAACAGCCCGCGTTGACCACTATAGGTCGGTGTAATTTGCCCTGACCGCTTTCTGTGAACAATCCCCATCGGAGCTTAACTGCGGCAAGATTTCGTTATGGAGCGACACCTTCCAACTTTGCTTCGGTCTCCAACATCAGGGTTTGCAATTGCTCCAACACCTCTGATTTTGCAGTCTTCCAAAGTCCTCGCTGGTTAGCTTCCAACAACCGTTCCGCCATATCCCGCAGCGCCCAGGGATTTTTCTGCTGAATAAACCCCTGCACATTGGGATCAAGCAAATAAGCCTTGGCGATCCCCTCATACATAAACGCTTCAGCACAGTGGGCCGCAGCATCGTAAGCAAACAGGTAATCCACGGTGGCCGCCATTTCAAACGCACCTTTGTACCCATGGCGCATCACACCGGCGATCCATTTGGGATTGATGACGCGCGATCGATACACACGGGAAATTTCTCCGGTCAGGCGGCGTACTTTGGGGTTTTCTGGGCGGGAACTGTCACCGAAATAAGTCGCAGGCTGCTGCCCCCGTGCCGTTCGCACCGCTGCCGTCAATCCCCCTTGGAATTGGTAATAGTCATCGGAGTCCAAAAGATCGTGCTCGCGGTTGTCCTGATTATGGAGCACGATTTCCATAGTTTGGAGGCGATCGGCAAAGGCTTCGGGAGCCGATCGCCCGGTAGGCGCGGCGGTGACATTGCTGGGGGCGTCACCGGTGGAAGGCTGAGATTGGGAGCGGCTGGTGTAGGCATAGGAACTCCAATTGACATAGGCGCGGGCGAGATCTTCATCGGTTTGCCATTCCTTGGATTCAATAAGACCCTGGAGACCCGCGCCATAGGCCCCCGGCTTTGAGCCGAACACTCGATAACTGGCACGAAGAGCAGCGCGATCGCCCGGGAGTCCGGCATCGATCCAGTGTTGGGTTTCGGTCTTGATGCGATCGGCGATGGGATTATCCCGGGGGGATTCATCGAGGGAAGCGATCGCTTGGACGGCGCGATCAAATAAATCAATGAGGTTGGGGAACGCGTCGCGGAAGAAACCGGAGATACGGAGAGTGACATCGACGCGGGGGCGGCCGAGGGTGGCGATCGGGAGCACTTGAAAATCAATTACACGGCGAGCGATACCATCCCAGATGGGCTGGACCCCCATTAGCGCCAGGGCTTCCGCGATATCATCGCCCCCGGTGCGCATTGTGGAAGTTCCCCAAACCGACAAGCCGAGGGTTTTCGGATAATCGCCATACTCCTGGGTATAGCGCTCGATGACCAACTCAGCGGCGCGGCGTCCCACATCCCAAGCCGACTCAGTGGGGAGCGCCCGAATATCCACCGAATAAAAATTGCGCCCCGTCGGGAGAACCTCCGGGCGACCGCGAGTTGGCGCTCCCGCAGGCCCCGCAGGCACAGGATGACCAGATAGGGCCGCCAACAGGGAACGCATTTCATTCGACGTCGCCTGAAGCGATCGCCACAACCAGCCTTGAATCCAAACCAACTCCCGTTGCAACCGGGAGTCCAGAGGGTTGAAACGTAAATCCCTTTGGCGGGGGAGTGGGGGCAGCGCCCCCGCATCAGCAACCGCCGCCGCCGCCGTCATTTCCAAAGCAGCGATCGCCTCCCGCACCGACAAAAAATTTTCATTGGTGGGCGATCGCAACGGCTCATCTAGGGGCGTTGCAGGATCAATCGTTAACGGGTCAAAATCCCAACCCCAATCCAAAGCGATCGCCCGGGTGATCCCGAGTCTTCCTGGTCCTGGCGTCCGAGCGATCGCGACCATCAAATCCCGAAGTTGGTCGCCCGTGGGGCAAGAGCCAAAAATATGGAGCCCATCGCGAATTTGCGCCTCCTTCAACTCGCAAAGATACCCATCCAACGCCGCCACATCCAGAGATTCTGATGCCCCCACTGCATCCGGTCGCTGAGCTAAATCTTGATCCAACTGCTCAGATTTGACCAAATTTTCAATACGAGACGCGATCACCCCCGTGCGTTTGGGGTCTAAACTTTGCGCCTCATAATATTCATCCACCAACCCCTCCAACGCCGATAAATTGCCGTAAAGTTCAGCGCGCGTTAACGGAGGCGTGAGGTGGTCAATAATCACCGCCTGCGATCGCCGTTTTGCTTGGGAACCCTCACCGGGATCATTCACGATAAAGGGATAGAAATGGGGCATCGGTCCCAGCGCCACCTCCGGATAACAGTCCTGGGACAGCGCAATACTTTTCCCCGGTAGCCATTCCAAATTGCCATGCTTCCCCACATGGACGATCGCCTGGGCTTGGAAGTGCGATCGCAGCCAAAAATAAAACCCTAAATACTCATGGGTGGGCTCTAAATCGGGGGCGTGATAATTCAAACTCGGATCAGTGTCATATCCCCGCGCCGGTTGGATCCCCACAAAAATATTGCCGAATTGAACCCCGGCGATCGCCACGTTCTTCTCGTCAGGCAACGCTCCCCATCGATTTTTAATTTCACCTTGAACAACGGGGGAAAGACTTTGAAACCAGGCTTTGTAAGAATGCCAATCTAAGGTTTGACGGGGCGATCGCCATTGCCAACTGGCGGGATCGTTGGTGGGTCCAGCGGTGAGGATTTGGATTAATTCATCGCCAGTCTTCGGGAGGTTTTCGATGGTGCCAAGGTCATATCCTTCCTGATGCAATGCCCAGAGAATATCCACACAACTTTGGGGTGTATCCAGACCCACCCCATTGGCGAGGCGACCATCACGATTGGGATAATTAGCCAAAATCAAAGCAACTTTTTTTTCAGGGATGGGCGATCGCCGGAGTTCTACCCACTTCGCTGCCAATCCGGCGATCCAATCCACCCGTTCTGTTACTGGTTCATCGGTGACTACCATCGTTTGCAAGGTGGGATCCTGCTGTTGGACTGCTTTGAACGCGATCGCCCGGCCAATAATCCGCCCATCCACCTCGGGGAGCGCCACATGCATCGCCATATCCCGAGGAGCCAGCCCAAAATTTCCCGCCTGCCATTGCTCCACGGTGCCGCTGCTCAAAATCGTTTGGATGACCGGTACCTGTAACCGTTCCCAAAAAGTTGGCGTGTGATCCGTTTGAAGATCTTGACGCTCAACCACATCATCCCCAGGACGCCCCAGGGCGAACCCTGTTGTCATCAATAAACAATCGATCCCCGCCCAAAAATCCAATAATTTTTCTTGAACTTCAACCTCTTTAAGAGAAGACAGAAAAACGGGAATCGCCCTCAGATTTTGTTGTCTCAAAGCCGCCACAAGAGCATCAATAGCCCGCGTATTGCCCGACTGAAAATGCGATCGATAAAAACCGATCCCCACCGTTGGCGCATCCTCCGGTAATTCAATCGCCGCCGGAGACTCATAAATATCAACGCGAGGAATCGATTGGGGAGCCGGGGGATGATATTGAGTGCCTAAACAGCGATCGCTCAAAAACAGCAAACAATTTTGAGTATTCTCAACGCCCCCCTCCGAGAAATATCGCCAGACCTGATTCGCAACCGTCAGGGGCACCGTTGACGCTCCCATCAAACCAGGATCCGGCTGATCATCACCGGGGATCACAACCAAATGAAGGGGGCGATCGCTCTCCCGGTCATCCGCCAAATTTTCAAGTACTTCTAGCCCATAACTCCAATAGCCGCGCCCCCCTAACAACCGCACCACAATAATTTCAGCCTGCCCCAACACCTCCTCGGCATAGGTATCAATGGTGAGCTGCTGTTGCAGATTTAATTGATTGCAAGCCCGAATCTCGGGAAAATCATCAGGGAGTTGGGCGATCGCCCCTGCCAACGTCTGAATTTCCGTATCCTTCGGCGTAATGACCACAATCGGCGCAGGGGATTGCCCAATAAATACAACCCCCTCAACACTGGGATCCCATCCCCCCGGAGCGGCGGCAAGACGATGCACAGGCGTTTACCCATCCACAGAACATCAACAGAACAGCCATTGTGCCAGTCCGCAACGACACCATAGGCAAGGTCTACGCAGTGTTGCACAATGAATGGACAATCACCACAGCACTCGAGCGTCTGGCAACAGTTCCGCAAAACCTCCTAAGCAAATTTCTAGCAACATTTCTGGCAACATCCCATGGTCAATCTGTTCTCCTCCAACATCACCGCCCCCCTAGCCGTTACCCAACAGGCCCTGATGGACGGTATTTTCGTTGGCATTGCCATCACCCTAGGAGTTGCAGCATTCAGCATCATGTTCAATGGAGCACTGTCCAAAGTGCGCGATAAGTAGGGCGCGATAAATAGGACCTATCCGTACAGCGTCAGCACATCAAGTAAGTCAGGCAAAGCAATGGATCCAGCAATGGGGTTAAAGGGGGAGCTGCGGTGAATTTTGGTGAGCTGTTCGATAAAGGCGGCGTGGCCATGTGGCCACTGCTCTTCCTATCGGTCATTTCCCTAGGGACCGTAGTGGAGCGCTGTATCTTCTGGTTCAAGATTTGGATGAACGAAGGGGCGATCGTCGATCGCGTGCTGGATGCGGTGCGGCGGGATTGGGACTCCGGCGGCAAAATCGCCAAAAAATCCAAAAAGCAGCCCATTGGCCGATTCTTAGGCGCCCCCTTCAAACTCAAGGAACCGGATCCCGAAGTTTTTAAACTCGCCCTCGAAACCGCCGCCGACGAAGAACTCACGTCCATGCGGAAGGGAGAAAAAATCCTGGAAGCGGCGATCGCCCTAGCCCCCCTGCTTGGATTGTTGGGGACGGTGCTCGGTTTGATTGACTCCCTGGGATCGCTCCAGCTCGGGGATATCGGCACCGATGCCGGGGCCGGAGTAACCGGCGGTATTGGCAACGCCCTTATCAGCACCGCCACCGGTCTGGTCATTGCCATCATCAACCTGGCGTTTTATCGACTGTTCCAGGGGATTTTGCTGCAACAGGTCAAACTCTTCCGCCGGGTCGGCAACGAACTGGAACTGCTCTACCGCCAAAAATGGTCCGGACAGGAAACTACCGGTCTGCGTTACCGAGAAGACATTTATGGAGATGGGGGCGGGGACGGGGATGACGAGGACGAAGATGAGGACGACGAGGATTAACCATGAAAATCAATCTAGACACCCCCGGCGAGGACGTCCGCATCGAAATCCTGCCGTTGATTGACGTTATCTTTTGCATCCTCACCTTCTTTATCCTGGCGGCAGTCACCCTCACCCGCCAGCAGGGGATCGAGGTCGATTTACCGGAAGCCGCCACCAGCGCCCCCCAAACCCGCAGCAACGTGGTGATTGCCCTCAGCCCCTCGGGACAACTGTATTGGGATGGGGAAGCGATCGCCACGGATCAGCTCCTGCGCGATTTGCAAACCTTCCAGCGCACCAATCCCACCGGCAAAATTATCTTCTATGCATCGCGATCGGTTTTCTATAGCGACGTAATCGCCACCCTAGATCTACTGCGCTCCGTTGGCGGCAACCGCGTCGCCCTAGCCACCCAACGCCCCCAACTGGAGATCCCCGCCCCTGGCTCTGACTTTGATCCCGGTCTAAGTCCAGGACTCGGCGACGATTCCATCCCCCCGGACACCGATCCCCTAGACACTGATCCCGATTCCCCAGGACGTTCCTCCTTCCCCCAACAGCCGGACGGGACATTACCCGGCCTACCCCCAGAGGAACTCGAAGGCGATCGCCCCTTCAATAACCCCAACGACCCCAACGACCGCACCCAGCGATCGCCCGCCCTTCCCTAACGCAAAAACGCAAAATCCCTGCGAGCCCCCTCAAAAAGCGCAGCGCAGGGATTGAAGAGTACAGGGTTTGACCGTAAAAGTCACAGCCTAAAAATTGGCTACCCTTTATCTCCGTCATTATCAGAATGATTGTGGATCTGCTCCGTCTCCGGGCAATCATCCGATACCAACAACTCCGTCGCCCGGCGGGGCACAGACGCCAACTTACGGGTCACAGAACCAATGCTCTCCAGGCGGACCATCTCCTCCCAAGAGCAACACTCATCCTCTTCATCTGTCTCATACCGCAGGGTCACCAGATCCCCCTCAATGTTGAGGATACGTGCCCGTTCAATCCAACGCTGTTGGTCCCGGAGAAAAATGCAGACCTCATGACCATCACAGCAAAGTTGATAAATCTTGCGGTGGAGCATAGCTTGCCTCGTATAGGTCGGTGGATGAGCAGATTAGCTAAACTGAGTTAGGATCATTATGACTCAAGCTGAGGCATTCGTTTGCACGCCGATCCGCCCCAGTTGATGGGATCCGTTTTTGAGCCCTAGATCTCGATCCTTAGACCTCAATCCTTACTGACTTCCATCCCCTCACCCCCCCTAATCCGGACAAGTGCAGACGTACGCTTTGATCGCGAATATTGCTCCGCCCTGCCCCAAATCCGAATCCCAGTTCTAACCTGTCTTTGTCTCCTATTTCCCGGGTATTGTCCTGTCGCAGTAGGGAGATAAAAGGAAGTCGGGCGATCGCGTTTTCCCAAATCATCCCGGCAAAATCCAACACAGGATTAGCCCCCATCCCATATCCCTTTCCTACATCTGGACACGCCAGTATTTGAAGTTGTGCCAGACAGGGAACCGTGGGACTGATAAGTTAAATCTTAACAAATTGTATATATTAAGAAGAACACCCTAACGTTCATTGGAGCGCTGCCATGATCGCTCGCGCCACTCAAGTCGTCAGACTCCCATCGACGGGTGTTTCCGACTGTGAGACCCTGCGAAACGTATTTCAATCGATTGACGCTACATCTTGTCCCAAACACTACAACTTTCACCTCCATACGGTTTATTCCGATGGACAACTCACTCCGGAAAAATTAATTGAGCAAGCTCTACAGAACGGCTTAAAAGGGTTAGCTATCACCGATCACCATCAAGTCGGCGGCTATTACGCAGCCCAGGAGTGGCTAGCCCGCTACTCCGCCAACCACTACCGTCCAGAGGAAGATCGTCTTCAGCTATGGACCGGTGTTGAAATCAACGCCCACCTGTTGGACGGCGAGGTCCACATCTTGGGCTATGCCTTTGATCCCACAGCGGAGTCCATGGCGCCCTATCTCAAAGGGCAGCGGGTGACGGGGGATGCCTATTTGGCCAGCCAAGTGGTGGCGTCGATCCATCGAGCCGGCGGTCTAGCAGTCCTTGCCCACCCTGCCCGCTATCGGCAGTCGCCAGAGTCGTTGATCCCAGCGGCAGAGATGTTGGAGTTCGACGGGGTTGAGGCTTACTATGCCTATGACAATCCCCGGCAGTGGCGTTCTACCCCGGAGACGACGGAGCGAGTTCTAGCCCTGTGTGAGGGGCGGGAGCTCTTGCGCACATGCGGCACGGATACCCACGGGAGCAACATCCTGCGGCGGGTGGGACATTAAGGTCAGTCCGGCGACCCTGGAAAAACCAGAGTTGTTCGGAGAGCTGGATTGGCGAGGGGCAAGCTTGAAGCGGGGATTAATCGTTATTTGTGGTCCCACGGCGGCGGGAAAAACGGCACTGTCGTTGACCCTGGCGGAGAAACTGCGATCGCCCATATTGGGAGCCGATTCCCGGCAAATTTACCGGGAGATGGATATCGGTACCGCCAAACCCACAACAGAAGAGCGATCGCGCGTTCCCCACTATCTAGTGGACTGCTGGGATCCCCGGGAGAACCTGACGTTGGCTGTGTATCAAACCGAAGCGCAAACCCTGATCCAAAAATTCCATCACCCCGTCGATCGCACCGCCGCCGACACCGCCACCGATACCGCCACCGATGAAACGATTGCCGTACCGCTACTGGTGGGGGGCACCGGTCTGTATATCAAATCCATCGCGCGGGGCATGAAAATTCCCCAAGTGCCGCCCCAGACAGACCTGCGCAACAAACTCAAAACCATTAGCCAACGGGAACGATATCAGTGGTTAGGACAGGTCGATCCCACGGCCGCCGAAAAAATCCATGCCAATGACGAAACCCGTACCCTTCGCGCCTTAGAGGTGTTCTACGCCACCGGCAAACCCCTATCCTCTCTCCAGGGGGAAGATCCCCCCCCCTATCCCATTCTTACGATTGGGGTGGATTGTCTCAACGATCCCGTCGGGTCTAAGGGCGCAGAACATCCCGACGATCGCCTGACCCAGCGCATCAAGAAACGCACCACCGCCATGATTAACCAGGGCCTCGTGGAAGAAGTGCAAGATTTGCGCGATCGCTACGGTCCTGACTTGCCGCTGCTGCAAACCCTGGGCTACGCCGAAATCGGTCAGTACCTGGACGGAAAATGCACCCTCGCCGAAGCCGAAGCCCAAACCGCCCGCCACACCCGCCAATTCGCCAAACGCCAACGCACCTGGTTCCGCCGCGATCGCACCATCCACTGGATTGACAGCGACGATCCCCACCAATGGGACACCGTTTGGGAATGGGTTCAAACCTTTTTACAGCGGATCCCCAAGGATTTACCCTAAAATTTCATAGGAATCTCGTCTCGAGTCGTCGTTCCAAGTCGTCACCGATCCCCCTCTCCGCTCTTCTTCCTCTTCCTCACCATGACCCCTCGCCTCACCCGTCGACAACTGCTTCAGTACGGCACCTTCGCCTTCGGATCCAGCATCATCACCGCCTGCGCCGGCAATCCCACCGATCCCCAGGCGGAAAAAACGCCCGAGGGACTCGACAAAATCACCATGGTCACCGACTGGCTAGCCCAGGCAGAACACGGCGGATTTTACCAAGCCCTCGCCACCGGCATCTATGAAAAATACGGACTAGCGGTCACCCTCCGCATGGGCGGTCCCCAAGTCTCCGGATCCCAGCTCCTCCTGGGGGGCGTCGTCGACTTTGCCATGAGCAACAGCACCCAAGCCATCAACGCCGTCTCCCAAAAAGCGCCCATCGTCAGCGTTGCAGCCATGTTCCAAAAGGATCCCCGCTGCATCATTGCCCACCCCGATCCCGCCATCCAAGACCTCGGCGACCTCAAAGGGCGTCCCATATTTGTCACCCAAGCCTCCGTCAATGACTTTTGGGGTCTGCTGGCCAACCGCTATGGCTTCACCGACTCCCAACGGCGGGTCTACAACTTCAACCCCGCCCCCTTCCTCGCCGATCCCACCTCATCCCAGCAGGGTTTTATTACCTCCGAGCCCTTCACCTTGTCCAAGGAACTGGGGACAGAGCCCATTGTTTTCCTGCTGGCGGACTACGGTTACACCCCCTACGCCACCACCATCGACACCACCCGCGCCATCATTGAGAAAAAGCCCGACGTGGTCAAACGCTTCGTCCAGGCAACCTCCGAGGGTTGGCAAAGCTATCTCCAAGATCCCACCCCCGGCAATGAATTAATCCGCACAGACCATCCCGAAATGCCCCAGGATTTGCTGGACTACGGCGTTTCCAAACTCAAGGAATACGGCATTGTCAACTCCGGGGATGCGGAAACCAACGGCATTGGCTATATGACCGCCGATCGCTGGAAAGGATTTTTCGACAGCATGGTGGAATGGGGCGTTTACGAGACCGATGTCCCCTATGAATCCGCCTTTGTCCTGGATTTTGTGCAGGATTTGCCGAAAGCCGCCTAGGGCGATCGCCACGCCCCGGACACTTTTCCCTGCCTGCCCCTGGGGTCTTTTGTTAAGCTCAAGGATGCTCACAGGTGCATCAACTCTGCCCATTCCGTATCTCCCCATGGTGATCCCAGCGTGACCTCCTCGTCGACCTATTCTTCATCCACCCCCTTTCAAGAGGTAGCTCCCGCTGTCGTATTGGACCGGGTCAGCAAAATCTATCCCTCCGGCACCGTCGCCCTCCAGGACGTGGAACTTTCCATCCAGGAGGGGGAATTTCTAAGTTTGGTCGGTCCCTCAGGCTGCGGCAAAAGCACGGTGCTGGGCCTAATCGCCGGGCTTAGCAAGCCTAGCCAAGGGGATGTGCAATGGGCGATCCCGGAATATCGCCAAGAGTTAGCCTTTGTCTTCCAGGAGGCCGCCCTACTGCCCTGGGCAACGGTCGAAGACAATATCCGGCTGCCGTTGAAATTAGCCGGACAACCCAAAAAGCAATCCCAGCAGGCAGTAGCGGAAGCGATCGCCCTAGTGGGATTGAACGGATTCGAAGGAGCCTTTCCCCGGCAGCTATCCGGGGGGATGAAGATGCGCGTGTCCATTGCTCGGGCGATCGTCACCCAGCCCAAAGTGCTGCTCATGGATGAACCCTTTGGAGCCCTCGACGAAATCACCCGCAACCGCCTCAACGAAGACGTCATGAACCTATGGCGGCAAAAACGCTGGACCGTCGCCTTTGTCACCCACAACATTTACGAAGCGGTTTACCTGTCCAGCCGAGTAGCCGTCATGGGCGTCAACCCCGGTCGAATCATGACCGACCTCACCATTGATGCCCCCTATCCTCGAACCGAAGCCTTCCGCCAATCCCCCGAATTTGGTCAATATCGCCGCCACTTAGCCCAGGCCCTAGCCGAAGGCATGGAGTAGTGCCAGAGGCACGGAGTAAGTGCCAGAGGCACGGAGTAGTGCCAGAGGCACGGAGTAAGTGCCAGAGGCACGGAGTAAGTGCCAGAGGCACGGAGTAAATGCCAGAGGCACGGGGTAATGTTGCTCCCCAGCCGGTCTCCCCCCTAGAGCCCCCGAGCCCAAAAAAGTAGTTCAGCAGTTCAGAAATTCAGATTGAGATGCGGAAGCCATCCATGCGCGACAAATCGAGCCCCAACCCATTCCCCAAAAATCTACTCTCCCCCGACGTCCTAGCCCCCCTCGCCGTGGGCATCCTCTTCCTGGTGGCGTGGGATCTCCTAGTACGCATCACCGGCCTGCCCCCCTTCCTACTGCCCGGCCCCTTACTGGTGATCCAAACCCTATTTGAAAACTGGTCCGACCTATTCGCATCCCTGATGGTCACCTTCCAAATCACCATCGTGGCTTTTATTGCGGCCGCCGTTTCAGGACTCGCGATCGCCGTTCTCTTCACGGTGAATAAATGGATTGAGCGCAGCCTATTCCCCTACGCCGTAATATTGCAAACCACCCCCCTAGTGGCGATCGCCCCGCTGATCATTATTTGGCTGAAAGAAAATACCTTCGGCGCATTGGTACTGTGCGCCTGGATTGCCGCCTTCTTCCCCATCCTCTCCAACACAACTTTGGGACTCAACAGCGTTGATCGCAACCTGACGAATTTATTTACCCTCTACAACGCCTCCCCCTGGCAGAAACTAATTTATCTGCGACTGCCCAGCGCATTGCCCTACTTCCTAGGCGGTCTAAGAATCAGTGGCGGTCTAGCCCTCATTGGAGCCGTCGTCGCCGAATTTGTCGCCGGCACCGGTGGCTCAAAATCTGGAATTGCCTACCAAATCCTAATCGCCAGCTACAACTTACAGATTCCCCGCATGTTTGCCGCCCTCCTGCTCGTCACAGGATTAGGCATCGCCATTTTCGCCGTCCTATCCTTCGTCTCCGACACCCTGCTGAAGGATTGGCACGAAAGCGCAATGGATATGAACTGATGTGCATGATGTGAGCCAGCCACTACCTAGGCAGCCTCTGCCTTAGGAATATCGGTGTCTTCGTAGATATCGGCGATCGCCACGTCACACCCCACACTAGCCAGGGCAATGGGATCAGTATCAGGACTGAGAGCCCATTCCCCGTTGTCGTCCCGTTGGAAAACCTGGACCTGTTGGCGATCCGTCGAAACGAGAACGTATTCCATCAGGGAAGGGATAGTCTTGTAGTCCGAAAATTTGACGGTGCGATCAAAGCGCTCAGTCCCAGGCGATAACACTTCAATGATCAAGCAGGGATAATCGATATAGGTACTCTGTGGGCGGCGATCGCGATCATCGCAGGTAACAACAACACTGGGATAATAGAAAGAATTACTCGCCTCGACACGGGTTTTCATCCCCCCAATAAAAGCGCGGCAGCTCGATCCCCGCAGGTGAGATCTCACTCGAAAAAATAGATTGCCCGTGAGGGTGTGATGATTACGGGTGCCACCAGTCATGGCAAAGACTTCACCAGCGCGGTATTCGTGGCGTATTGGACTGATTTCTTCGGCGGCGAGGTAGTCTTCGGGACTGATGTAGAGGGGGTTGCTAGCAAGCATGGTTTCGGGGAGTCGCTAGTTTGAGTGTATCTATGGAGGGGTGAGGTATTGCCCGTGATGACTTTTCATCTACAGCGGATTGGGAAAACAACAACTTTTGGCGTGTAAACCCCCGTGTACTCAGCCCGCGATCGCCGTTACCATTGAACTATTGAGAGGATGAACCCCATGAACTGGCAACCCAACATCACCCCCAGCGATCGCGCCTTTTCCGCCCTGCCCTATCTAATGCCCATTATCGACGCGATCGCCCTATCCCTAACCGCCGCCGGCCCCGCCAACTCCATCCTGACGCAGGTCCCCATTTTCGAACCCCTGCTCATTTTGCTTGCGCCGATCATGCAAATCTATCTAGGGGTCCCCTTCGCCAGCTTCATCATCTTCATCCTGCTATTCACCCTAGTGGTGCGCAACGACAAGATCTCCCGCTTCATCCGCTACAACACGATGCAGGCGATCATGCTCAACATCACGGTGTTCCTCTGCAGCCTCATTATTCGCTTTATCTTTGCCCCCATCGGCGGCTTCGTCGTTCAAACCCTAGCCAGCACCGTCTTCCTCGGCATTCTGGTCGGCTCCATATACTCCATCGTCCAATCAATCCGGGGCGAATACGCCGAAATCCCCACCATCTCCGATGCCGTCCAAATGCAAATTCGCTAAAGTTTGCCCCAGTTTCACGGTTTGATCTTGATCATGATTTCGTCGGGGGCGATCGCCCCCACCAGACTCCTGCCGCCCAACTCCGGCAGTCCAATCCCGATGTACCAACAAACTCATCCATAAAACCCGAACCCAATCGCGGTATGATGGTGAGCCCTTGCTAATTCATTGAGCCCCTTAGAGGGGGCAACATCAGGATTAGCCCACCGGTCCAAAAGGAGACAACTATGAGCCGCCTATACGAAACCATGTACATTCTGCGTCCTGACCTGGGCGAGGAAAAACTGGACGCCGCCATCAGCAAATATCGCGACCTGTTGAAGGACAACGAAGTCAGCGACTTGGAAATCCAGCACCGTGGCAAGCGCCGCCTGGCCTATGAAATCAAGCGCTGCCGGGAAGGGGTTTATATCCAGATGAACTACGGCCACACCAATGGTGCCCACATCGCCCCCATGGAAAAGCTAATGCGCATCGACGAAGCGGTCCTGCGCTACATGACCATCAAACTGGATCCCCGTCAGGTTGCCGCCGCTGAAGCTGCGACGGAAGCCGCTGCTGCTGCCGAAGAAGAAGAGTAAAACGACCTTCCAAACAGCCAATGCGCTTCAAACAATCCTGAACGGGAAAAACGTATGAATCCCGTTGACTGAACCCTAAAGAAATAAAAAAGCTCAGCCGACTACACACGGCTGAGCTTTTTTATTGGTGGCTGAAATCAAACCCTTAAGGCCGAGTTCAGGGATCATCATGGGCAGATCATCACGGGATGAACCAATCAGTTTTTAACTCGATCCCAAGGGCTTATATTCCAAAACCAATCCCAAGGTTAAGACTCATCAAACGCTTCCATATCCAGCAAGTGAATATAGGGCTCCGCCAATTCCGGCTTTTGAAACGCCACCGCCCGCAACACGTGCCAATCCTGGAGGGCGGCAAAAGGACTTTGATAATTGTCCTGCTCTAGACGCCCCGCCAGCTCAGCCACCTGCTCCTCTGTCATGGCGCTAATTTCCGGACGCGAGATATGTAAGGTGCTCATTTGCAATGTCTCCCCTGCGGCTGGTGGGTATGGTCTCTAACGGGTTTCGAGAATGGTGCTCGCGGAAGTTTCCGAGGTTAGCTAGATAATCATAGCGGCAATCCAGGGTTGAGGTTTATGACCCGAAATCAGGTTAGAAGTCTCATCGGATCCGTTGGTTAATCTGGAGAGAAGTAACGGTAAACGTTATCCGCCGCGACCTCCATTACTTATGGTAGTCGATTCCAAAACGGGTTTCTGGGCATTTCTATGGGTATTGAACTAAAGTTACGTTTTCACAGTCTTGACATCACTTTTGATGGGACTGTTGACGAGCGATCGCTATTGTCCCTAGCCCGGACTATTACGACACTGTTGGGTCAACCGATTGATCGCCTTCCTTTACAGGTGTTATCAACATTAATCGATCAGGTAGAGAATAGTTTCCCCGCCTTAAGTTTTAATGAGCCCTTAACAACCTTGAGAACGTGGCTGACCCAATCGGAAGCCGCTGCCGCCACCGCCTCTTCTGCCGAAACCACGGCCGAAACCACATCCTCCCCTTCGTCACAAGGGTCAAACGATTCACCAAACGATCCATCAAACCGTCCGCCCTCCCTAACCTCTGACGAGTTACCGGCCCTGGATTGGCTAAAGGTTTTTTTGGAAGATTTGCTAGGGCAAGCCATTCGCCCCATGTTGGATGAGATCCAAACCCAGGAAGCCAATGAGTTACTCAACGGCTTGCCCGATAAGGTCGATGGAGAAATATTTCGCGTTGGGATTTGGATTTGGGGCGATCGCCCCTCAAACGCCCCCCCATTCAATGCCGCCGATCGCGTCGATGATGCCTTAGCAGCCTTTAAAAAAGAACGAGCAAGCGCATTTCAGGCACCATCCCAGGCACCATCCCAGGCGCAGTCTTTATTACCGATCCCCGAGCATTTTCAGGGCGATCTTCAGGGCGATCGCCTAGAGTCCGTTTGGCGAGTGCCCTATCAAATCCGAGCTGCCGAAGCCCAAGCCTGGGCGCAGGAACATCAAATTCCCCCCGCTAGTGACGACACATTCCGCACGGCGCTGGTCCTGATCGATGTGCAAAATACTTTTTGTCTGCCAGATTTTGAATTGTTTGTAGCGGGGCGATCGGGCAAGGGAGCGGTTGAGGACAATCAGCGGCTGTGTGAGTTTATCTATCGTAATCTCCACCACATCACCGATATCATTCCGACTCTAGATACCCATGGAGCCGCACAAATTTTTCATCCGGCATTTTGGGTCGATTCCCAGGGGCGATCGCCCCAGCCGATGACGATAATTACGGCCGCCGATGTGGAATCGGGGACATGGCAAGTCAATCCCCATTTGGTCAATCCCAATTTCAAGACCGGTTTTAGTCGGAAAGCGCCAACGATTGATCTTCAGGCTTGGGCGTTGCACTATGTGCAGCAGTTGGAGCAGGCGGGCAAGTATCCCCTGACGGTATGGCCGTTCCATTCCATGTTGGGGGGCATCGGTCATGCCCTGGTCTCAGCGGTGGAGGAGGCGGTATTTTTCCACAGCATTGCCCGCCACAGTCCCACCCAATATGAGTTGAAGGGGGAGAATCCTTTGACGGAGCGGTATTCAGCTCTGGGGCCAGAGGTGGGCACTGCCGCTGACGGAGCAATCATTGATCGCCCCAACAACGGTTTAATCGATCAATTACTGGACTACGATCGCGTCATCATTGCGGGTCAAGCCAAGAGCCATTGTGTGGCCTGGACGGTGGCGGATTTATTGAATGCCATCCAAGCCAAAGATCCGGCGATCGCCCAGAAAGTATACCTATTAGAAGACTGCACGTCGCCGGTGGTGGTGCCGGGGATCGTGGATTTTTCGGACGCGGGCGATCGCGCCTTTGCCGAGTTCGCGGCGGCGGGGATGCATCGGGTTCGATCCACCGACAGCTTTTGACCTGGGGGCGTTGCCCCCAGTCCCCCACCAGAGGGACAGTGCCCCTCTGGACTCCCGTTATGGGGCGATCGCGGCAGCTTGGCGGATAGCAGGATCGAGCCGTTGGAAGAGTCGTTCTTCTTCGACAATTTCGCCATCGGCGGTGACGGCGACGCGCAAAATACGAACCACGATATCGCCGTCCAGGGTAACGAGCATAAAGCTATGACGCGTCGTACCTTTGCTTTTTTCGATGCGCGGCACAACAGCAGCGTTGAGATACACGGTGCCTGCTTTGTCCACAATCACCCGATCGCGCAATCGGTCCTGAGTATGCCGCAACTTATGGTGCATATGCCCAAAGGTCACCAGGGGCACGGTTTTACCGGCATCCCGTGTGGCTTTGATCGCGGCGGTTAAATCGCGATCGCCAAAATCTCCCCCCAACGGCCGCCAATCTTTGCCACAGATAGACTCGGGTTCACTGCCCAAACCATAGGGACCATTATGGGCAACAAAAACCACCGCAGAATGATCGCACTCCACCGCACACTGAGAAATCTGCGCCGTAGACTCCTCTAAATCCTTAACCCCAAATCGCTGCTCATAAAACCCTTGATTCTGCCACTTAGGACCACCCCAACTAAAGGGTCGCCCCCCCACAACGCTGATCCCCAACGCTGCAAACTCCTTCACCCCATAGCCCACATGGTCATCGCCAAACGCATCGAGCTGTAGCTGAACCCGATCCTCCGTCGCCCGGTCGTAGGGCGCTTTTTTCTGCCCCCAAGGCGTCGCCGTATACCAAGCATCATGGTTACCCATCACCACCGCCTTAGGCAGCTTCAACCCAGCGATCGCCCGGACCACCTCCAACGACTCATTGCCAAAATCCCCGACAAACAGAGCCGCATCCACCTCCAACACCCCCAGCAGCTCCCCATCCACCGGTAGCCACTGATCATGCACATCTCCGACGACCGCAATCGTCCGCAGCGATCGCCCACCGCGATCCCCATTCCCTAACGCCATACCCAAATCCCCAACGCTATCATTGCCCCCATTAACCACCCATCAACCATTGGAAGGAGCCGGCGTCACCCGCTTCCGCAACGACTCCGCCCGTCGCTTCGCCGTCCCATTCTTCGGATCCAACACCAACACCTTCTCGTAAGCATCCAACGCTTGGGGCACCAACTGCTTTTTCTCGTAAGCAAACCCCAAATTATTCCACGCCGTCCCATAATCCGGAAACGCCTTCACCGCCGCCTTATACTGACGCACCGCCAAATCGTACTGCTCCTGCGCCACATAGCCATAGCCCAACGCGTTGTAGATGAGCGCCACATTCTCCGGCTCCATCTCCTTCTCATCCTTCAGCGCCTTTTGCAGCTCCACCACCGCCTGGGCAAACAACCGCTTATCTAAATAAATACTGCCCAACTCATAATGCTCCTTCGCCGTCGCCGTGCGATCGCTCGCCTTCTGCTGTAGCTTCGACATTGTGCTCTCCATCCGGCGAGTTTTAAACGCCTGGCGCAACACAAAAAAAGCAGCCCCGCTCAACAGCACAATCAACAGAGCGATATAGGACAGCAC
>CAZZMD010000044.1:0-42322 GCA_964655355.1 uncultured bacterium | reverse complement strand
GGGACTGGCTCCATGAAGGACTCTCAATCGCAGGAATTTAGAGAATTGGTATAAGTCAACGTTGCAACTTGGTATTCATCCGTTTCAATGGTTCCGTAGTTGAGCTTGATGAGGCGATCGCCCCGGTGGAAGTAATGGTCATCGTGGCTAATCACAAAGACCGTTTTTCCTCGCCGTTTTAGATCAGACAGGATTTGGGTGTAAAAAATATTTCGAAAGACGGGATCTTGATCCGCCGCCCATTCATCAAAGAGGTAGATCGGTCGATCTTCTAGGTAGGCTGCTAACAATGCCAAACGTTTCCGTTGCCCTTGGGATAAGGCAGTGGTGGACAATTTTCCATCTTGGATATCAACCTTTTTATCCAGCTCAAGCTGCGCCAAATACTCTCGGGTTTGTTGATCTAGGGTGTGGGCTGCTGCCCCAGTGAGTCGCTCAAACAGATGAAAATCCGCAAATACCGTCGAGAAATGCTGACGATACCACTCCCGATTGTCGTCAGCGATCGCCACGCCATCAAGGCGCAATTCCCCGGAATCCGGCACGTACAAACCGGTCAGTAATTTCGCCAGGGTTGACTTACCGCTACCGTTACCGCCTACCAAGAAAATCAGCTCTCCGGCATTTACCGTTAAATCGATGGGACCAATGCCAAAGGTATGTCCCGTTTCCTCGCTGCGATAGACATATTGCACCTGCACCAGATCTAAGCGCCGCCAATTAGGCATATTGGAGCTTTGAATAACTGAAGATTCTGAAGATTTCTCCGCATTTTTATCCAAGGTTAAGCCTGTTTGTTTGACTTTACGGATGGAAACATTCGTCTCTGCTAAGTTCGGCAATTTGGCCACTAAACTTTCCAGCGGACCGATCAAATAAGTCAGGGTTAAAACATAGGCGGGGATGCTCGTTTCAGCCTCTGGGATCAGGCGCGGTACACCGAATAATAGGGCTCCCATCAACATAAAAAATAGCAACTTTCCAATGCTGACTGCGACAGCGGCCCACTTCATGGCTCGCTTACGATATTGCCGGGACGCCGCAGCGCTTTTCGTGAGATCTTGCCCCAAAAACTGCCGTTGGCGATCGCGATTGAGTTTGAGTTCTTTGATGCCGTCGATAATGCGTTGGAAGTGGCCGATCAGCTGATCCATTTCTTGCCGCGCCTGGTTGAGATACCGGTAGGTATACCGCAGTAATACCTGAATCAAAAGAATCGCCGCTAGCACAAAACTGACGACCCCCACTAGCAGCCAGCTGGATAGGTATCCCAGGTACACCAGGCAACCTGCCACAATCGCAAAATCAATGCAGAGAAAGGGCAACACAAATACCAGATTGGCGATCGCCGCAACATCTTTGGTCAGCACTGCCAGTAATCGGCTGGGTCCCAATTCTTCTAGCTGCCGCAGCGGTGCTGCCAGGATTTGCTGACTGAGGCGCAACCGTAATTGGTACACGGCATCCTGAGCGAGATCAATCAACGCAAACTGGGACAGGCTGCCGGTCCCCAACACCAGTAGCGCCAGGGCAATAAAGTCTATGGGAGAAATTTGAGAACTACCCTGGGCGATCGCGGTGTTAATCAGCGCGATCAATCGAGCGCTGCAACCGCCACTGACCACGCCTGCAACAATGGCAACTAGGATATTGACCCAAGAGATCCGAAGGAGAAAACGAACAATTTCCATTGGCTGAGGCTGAGGATTACATTGCCAAACCTATTGTTTGTCAAACCTACCGACGATTCCCCT
This sequence comes from uncultured bacterium, assembly GCA_964655355.1. GTDB lineage: Bacteria > Cyanobacteriota > Cyanobacteriia > CACIAM-69d > CACIAM-69d > CALGDE01. Next base: position 40,568 of record CAZZMD010000044.1, on the reverse strand, counting down.
GTCCATAATGATGGTTAATTAATCGTCAGTATAGATAGGGGGAATAGATAGGGGGAATAGATAGGGGGATAGTTGGCGGCAGTAGCAGAAAGGTTGGGCGTTTGGAATGCTTATCTTCCTTTGAAAATTTACTTTATTTGGCTGATTTGGATATTTGGCGGATTTGGGCTTATTCGTGACCTTATTCGGCTAATGGGGCTGGGTGAGCCGGTGGCAGGGTAATGCGGGGGAGACGGTGTTTAAAGCCGGTCAGGATTTCCCAGGGGATCGTTCCCAGGGCATTAGCCCAGTCTTGGGCATTGATGGTCTGTGAGGGGCGATCGCCATTCCCGCCATTCACCCCCGAACATCCCAGCAATGTCACCACATCTCCAGATTGCAGCTCAGGAACATCGGTAGCGTCCAAAAGAATTTGATCCATGGTGATCGACCCGATTTGGGGAATGACATGGGATTTGAACAGGGCCGAGAATTTGCCCGATAGATTGCGGGGCACCCCATCGGCATAGCCAATGCCCACGGCGGCGACTCGGGTAGGACGGTTGGCGACGAAGCGGTGACCATAGCTGACCCCTTCCCCAGGGGCGATGGTGCGGATTTGGGTGACGCGGGCATGGACGCTCAAAACAGGTTTCAGGGAAATGCGATCGCCCAGGAAATCGGCGGGGCAGATGCCATACAATGCCAGCCCAGGGCGCACAAGGTCGTGATGGAAAGCGCGATCGCTCAGGATGCCGGCGGAGTTTGCCATGTGGAGCCAGGGCATTGGGCGCTGTTGGGCTTCGAACAAGGGTTTGATATCGGCGATCGCCTGTTCAAAGCGTTGATGTTGCCGCTTGGGCCACAGGGGATCCGGTTCATCGGCGGTGGCAAAGTGGGAATACAGACTGACGAGCTGGAGATTCGGCAATTCGTAAACCCGTTCCACGAGCGATCGCGCCTCTTGCCAGGGAACCCCAAGCCGAGACATGCCGGTGTCGATATTGAGATGCACCCGCAGCTCGTTGGATTGGGTTGCCGCGGCTAATTCCTCCGCCTGATCGAGGGTGCAAAGGGTGGTGTCCAGGTTATAGTCCAGCAGGGCTTGGGTTTGAGGGGCGGTGTGGATAAAACCGAGGACCAAAATAGGCGCTTGAATGCCCGCCTCCCGCAGTTGGACGCCTTCTTCTAGGGTGGCGACGGCTAGCCAGGTTGCCCCTGCCGCCAGAACCGTTTTGGAAGTGGCGATCGCCCCGTGACCATAGGCATCCGCTTTTACAACTGCCATCAGCTCAACGTGGGGGCCGACCCAGTCCTTGAGCGATCGCACGTTGTGGGTCAGCGCTTGCAAATCTACTGTCACCCAGGCCCGCTCCTGATTCAAAGTTTGGGGTCGGTATTGCGTTGATTGGGGTGCTAGATTCAGGCGGTCATTCAGGCGATTATTGAGGTCCTGATTGAGATTCTGATCGAAATTCTGCAAGTTATCCATTGCAAACTACTATCCATCGGATTCAGTTTTCCCGTTCGATTCTCTGCGGGTACCGGTAAAATAACGTGGGGCATGGTTTCTGGTGGAGTTGCGATCCCGTTAGATTCAGTACCCTGAACTGGTGGATTACAGTCCGAAACCCTTGGCAGCCCCGGCAACGCATCGGGAGAGATATATGGAATTTTCGACTGTTGCATCCCAGCTTAATGCGTCAGTGATCCTCCCTGAGGGGGTGGTCATCGTGACGCTGCTGGCGGTGCTACTGATTGATTTGATTGTGGGGCGAGAGTCCGTGCGCTGGACGCCCTATGTGGCGATCGCCGGGCTATTGGGGGCGATCGGGATGCTCTGGCTGCAATGGGATCCCGCCACACCCATCGCCTTTTTGGGAGGCTTCAACGCCGATCCCCTCAGCACCCTCTTCCGGGGCATCATCGCCCTCTCCACGGCGGTCACCATCTTGGTTTCCATCACCTACGTGGAACAAACCGGGACTGCTCTCGGAGAATTCCTGGTTATCCTGCTCACCGCCACCGTCGGGGCCATGTTCCTCTCCGGTGCCAATGACCTGGTGATGATTTTTGTGGCGTTGGAAACCTTGAGTATCTCGTCCTACTTGTTGACGGGCTATATGAAACGGGATCCCCGCTCCAACGAAGCCGCCCTTAAATATCTCCTGATCGGTGCCTCCAGCTCCGCTATCTGGCTCTATGGCGCGTCCCTGCTCTATGGTCTCTCCGGCGGTGAAACCCAGTTGACCGCGATCGCCGAGAGCCTTGCCGCCAACGGTGATATTCCGCCCCTGGGTTTAGTGGTTGCCCTGGTCTTCGTGGTTGCCGGTATCGCCTTTAAAATTTCTGCCGTCCCCTTCCACCAGTGGACCCCCGACGTTTACGAAGGGTCTCCCACGCCGGTAGTAGCGTTCCTATCTGTTGGTTCCAAAGCAGCTGGATTTGCCCTCGCGGTTCGTCTTCTGGCAACCGCGTTCCCCTTGGTTTCCGAGCAGTGGCACTTCGTATTTGCGGCCCTGGCCATCCTAAGTATGGTCCTGGGTAACATTGTCGCCTTGGCTCAAACCAGCATGAAACGGATGCTTGCCTACTCCTCCATCGGTCAAGCCGGCTTTGTCCTGATTGGACTTCTGGCTAACTCCGTGGACGGCTACGCCAGCATGTTGTTTTACTTGCTGATTTACCTGTTTATGAACCTCGGCGGCTTTGCCTGCGTCATCCTCTTCTCCCTGCGCACCGGCACCGACGAAATCAGCGAATACTCTGGTCTATACCAAAAAGATCCCCTGCTCACCCTGGCCCTCAGCCTATGCCTACTGTCCTTGGGGGGAATTCCTCCGTTGGCGGGCTTCTTCGGCAAAATCTACCTGTTCTGGGTGGGCTGGCAAGCCGGTCTATATGGGTTGGTGCTCGCCGGTTTAATCACCAGCGTAATCTCCATCTACTACTACATCCGCGTGGTGAAGATGATGGTAGTGAAAGAGCCCCAGGAAATGTCCGACACGGTCAGGAACTATCCCACGATTCAGTGGAACTTGCCCGGGATGCGCCCCCTACAGGTGGGCTTGGTACTCACCATGATTGCCACCACCTTGTCGGGTATCTTGGCGAATCCCCTGTTTACCTTGGCAAACGATGCCGTCGTCAAAACGGAGATTTTGCAAGCGTCCATTGAGTCGAGTCCAACCACGGCATCTCGGGCGATCGCCCCGTCCATCGCCACCACGACCAAAACGCCCCAGGCATAGCTTTTTCCTGGGCATATTCTCCTGGAAGCCTCAAGCGCCCCCATCGCCTACGAGTGGTTATGGGGGCGTTTTTTGTCTATTTCTAGGCTGGCTCCTGTGGTGGTGCGATCGCCCCATGCCTTGCTCTGCCAGTTCCTTAGGCAGCCTATGCTAAATTGGGTTGGCCAAATTGACGGTATAAGCCCAATTCACGGTGTTTCATGAGCCGCATTATTGTCATCACGTCGGGAAAAGGTGGCGTCGGAAAGACCACCTGCACAGCGAACCTGGGTATGGCCCTGGCCCAGCAAGGCAAAAAAGTGGTTTTGATTGACGCGGATTTTGGCCTGCGTAATCTGGATTTGTTGCTGGGTCTTGAGAACCGCATTGTCTATACGGCGGTGGAAGTATTTGCCGGAGAATGTCGCCTCGATCAAGCCCTGGTCAAGGATAAACGCCAGCCCCGTTTAGCTTTGATGCCCGCGTCCCAAAGTCGGACAAAAGAGGCGGTGAACCCGAAGCAGATGCGCCAGTTGATTTTGGCCTTGGCAAAAAAATTTGATTATGTGCTGGTGGATTGCCCCGCCGGCATTGAAATGGGATTCCGCAATGCGATCGCCGCGGCCAAGGAAGCCATTATTGTCACCACCCCGGAAATTGCAGCGGTCCGGGATGCCGATCGCGTGGTGGGCCTGCTGGAAGCGGCCGATATCAAAAAGGCGCAGCTTATCGTGAATCGCGTCCGCCCAGACATGGTGCAGAGCAACGACATGATGTCGGTGGAGGACGTGCAAGAGATTCTGGCAATTCCGCTCTTGGGGGTCCTGCCGGACGACGAGCGCATTATCACCTCCTCTAACCGGGGTGAGCCCTTGGTCTTGGAAGAAAAAGTTTCCGTCCCCAAAATGGCGATTACGAATATTGCCCAGCGGTTGGAAGGGGCCAGCATTCCCTTCCTCGACCTCACCGCCGCCCACGACGGTTTGTTTTCGCGCATCAAGCGTATTTTTCGGCGTTAGTTAATTGACGCGCCGCCGCCCATTCATTCGTTTTATCCCGTCCTGTTGCCCCCTTGATGCCGATTGCCCATGTTCAGTGACCTGCTAAATCGTATTTTTTCCCGCCAACCCGAGAGCCGTGCTGTGGTGAAGCAGCGCTTGCAATTGGTGCTTGCCCACGATCGCGCCGATCTCAGCCCCCAGGCTCTGGAACAAATGCGCAACGAATTGGTGGCCGTTATTTCGCGCTATGTGGAAATTGAGGATGATGGGCTGGAGTTTTTGCTGGAAAATGACCAGCGTTCGACGGCTCTTGTCGCAAATGTTCCCATCCGCCGTGTCAAACCGTTGCCGACCTTAGAAGAGAAGCCTGCGGAGGATGCGACCGAGGAGGCGGACGAGGTGGAGATAGAGATGTCAGACGATGAGGGCGCAGCAGCAGAGGCGGAGACCGACGCCACGGATAGCGAGGACACAGATACCGAGGACACGGATACCGAGACCATTGAAGAGGCGACTGATGTTTCAGAGCAAGCCTCAGAGACGGACAGCGATCGCGAGGGGGATGCATGATCCCCAGTCAAAATCGGGATCTCCGGGTTGAGGGGTTACGGCAGCAGTGGAAATCGAAGCTTGAGCAACATCGGGCGATCGCCGTTATTCGCACTGATAATTATCAAACGGGTATCAAGGCGCTTCTGGCCGCGGCCCAGGGAGGAATGCGTCTCCTAGAGGTCACTTGGAATAGCGATCGCCCAGAAAAAATCATCTCCACGCTCCGGCAGCGATTGCCCCATTACACCATTGGCGTAGGAACATTGCGATCGCCCCAGGATGCGGAACGGGCGATCGCGGCGGGGGCACAGTTTTGTTTTTCGCCCCATGCCAGCCCTGAGATTATTGAGGTGGCGATCGCCCATCATTGTCCGATGATCCCGGGGGCGTTGTCGCCGACCGAGATTATTGCCGCTTGGGAGGCCGGGGCCAGCGCAGTGAAGGTTTTTCCGGCGGGGGATATGGGTGGGGCGCATTACATAAAATCCCTGTCGCCGGTGATGCCGGATATTCCGTTGGTGCCTAGCGGTGGGGTAACCCTAGACAACAGTGCGGCATTCATCAAGGCAGGGGCGATCGCCGTGGGGCTGTCTCGGGAGTTGTTTCCGAGGGATGCCCTAGAGTCTCAGGACTGGGCATCGATTACTCGATACGCCAGAAATTTGCTCAGGGGCGTTGCCCCTGAAACCCCACTTAAGGGTCAGCGACCCTTAAGAATCCCAGTTTGAGGACGGCTCTAGTTGGCGGTGACGGGTTGTTTGATGTTTTCTTCCCATTTACGGGGCTCGCTCTTCCGGCGGATGTTACGCCAGATTTGAGTGGCGGCTTTCGTGCCATCCGCAACGGCGATCGACACTTGGTTCAACCCTTGCTTTAAATCACCAACGGCAAAGATGCGATCGTGGCTGGTCTGCGCCAATCCATGGGTCACCAGGTTTTCCCCATCCCATTCCAAACCGTCAATGCCTTTCAGGTAGTGGTTATGGTAAATCGACCCCATATTGATCAGACCGGTGGTGGCTTCAATCACTTGACCGTCTTCTAGCTCCACACCACTCATCTTGTGGTCTTCCCCCATGAACCGGGCAATTTTTTGCTCATAGAGGGGATAGCCATGGTCCGCCAGCTTCGCTTTCATTTCGTCACTAACTTCAAAACCATGGGTCAGCACCGAAATATAGGGCGTAAACCAATTCAATACAAAAGCGGCATTAATTTGGGATTCCCGAGCAACGACCAACACGGCCCGCTGGTCCCACATATCAAATCCATCGCAAATCATGCACACATGCAGCGTGTAACCCGCATAGTCATACACGTTTTGCATATCATCCAGCTCGGGCAACACATCAATCACGCCAGACGCCGCAATCACATACTTTGTTTTGAAAGTTGCTTCCGTGGGATTCTTCCGCCCAATTTGCACTTTTACGGAGAAGGTCTCGCCCTCATCCACCACCTCTTCCACAAACCCCCGCAGATGATCCGCACCCCAGGCGATCGCCTGCTTCGTGCTGTGGTTCACAATCGCCCCGCCACTAGTCTCCGGGTCTAAACCTACATAATTTCGCAGATCCTGCATCCAAACGGAACGCCCCTTGCCCTTCTCAATCACCAGACACTTCAAGCCATAGCGCGCCAAATAAATCGCCGCCGATAGACCGCCCATACCCCCACCCACGACGATCGCATCGTAGACGGTATCAGCCCGCTCAGATAAATTCTTAACTGACAATTTCATCGCATTGACTCCTGAAAACTAGGGGCACACTTCCAAGGACGCATCAACCCATTAAGCCAGCCCCGGAAAGCGCCGATTGTAAAGGACATAACACCCACCGCAGACTGTCCCCACACCTAGGGAAACCAAAGGAGCAGAAAGGAGGCCCCAGAGCCTCCCTTCCTTCCACCAATCTAAACAATGGAGCCCAAGAATGGGCGGCCCATTAGCCCACGAATGCTAGGCGAGGATCAGAAACACCAGCGGACTCAGTCCCCTTCAGGTAAGCCAGCATCGTATCCGCATCGGACACCTCAAAAGGATCCGTAGGGCAGTTGTCCTCAAAGCCAGGCTCAACAAAAATCTTCTCGATCTTGCAGTCGTCCACCAGCATGGAATAGCGCCAGGAACGGGGACCAAAGCCCAAGTTGGACTTGTCTACCAACATCCCCATCTTGCGGGTGAACTCACCGTTGCCATCGGGCAGCAAGAATACGTTCTCAGCGCCAATCTTCTGGCCCCACTGGAACATCACAAATGCGTCATTCACAGACACGCAGATAATTTCATCCACACCCTGAGCCTTGAACTCCTCGAACAGCTCCTCATAACGGGGCAGGTGGTTCGAAGAACAGGTGGGGGTGAAAGCACCGGGCAAGGAGAACACAACAACTTTCTTGCCACCAAAAATATCTTGAGTGGTCTTATCTTCCCAACGATAAGGGTTGGGCTGGATAGACTCATCCCGAACTCGGGTCTTAAAAGTAACGTTAGGAACGTTTTCGATGACAGCCATGGAGAACCTCGTTGTCTAATTATTGGCGGATCGCAACCCTGTCACCTGGAAGATGATGGGCTGCACCTGAGCTCTATATCAGAATAATTCTTAGATAGGAATTTGTCAATGTTGGTTGAGGCAAATTTTGGGACTGCTCCCAACCAGCGACGACCTAGCCTATCAAAGACGGGATCAGGGGATCAGCTCGATCCGCTCCCGATTTGTCCCAGGGATTGTGATTGATGTCTAAGGCTCTCTGAATCGTGATCTCCAAATTGAGCGATGGAACTCTAAATTGAGCATGATTGATTGAGCGCCATTGGTATTGCCATTGGTATTGATGAAAATCGATGAATCCCACAGCAGAGGCTGCCATCCGGGGATAGATAGGCTAATGTAGGGAGCAAAAGCATTGGGTGTGTAAAGAGGGCGTGAGTTGTGGCTGGAACATCGATATTTGCCTTATCTCCCGTAATTACCCGACGACTCGGTTTTCTGGCGACGGGGGCGGTAGTGGCCTTCGCGTCAGCGTGGACTGGCACACAAACGGGGATGGCGCAACAACAGGTGGATCAGTTGGAGCGCGATCGCCTGGCCCAATCGATGAATCACCTGAATAGTCATCTCGGAGAAAGCCAAGATCCCTGGGGAGCGGTCCGGGAGCAGCGCTGGACCAGCGTCGCCCAGGCCATGGAATGGTCGGCGGTTTTTCCTAAGGATGTGGTCTACAAGGCAGACGATCTACCGAGAAATCCCAACGAAGCCGCCCAATTCTTGAAACGGTTCAAGCAGCGCCGTTGGTTAGAGATTGATTTAAGTAGTCAGCGCATCACCGCTTGGGAAGGCGATCGCGCCATCAAGACCGTGACCGTCTCCACCGGAAAAGCCAGGACCCCCACCCCCACCGGCGTCTGGCGGATTAATACCAAACTGCGATCGACTCGGATGCGGGGGCCCGGCTATGACACCCCCAACGTGCCGTACACCATGTATTACTACCGAGGCTATGCCGTCCATGGTGCCTATTGGCATAACAGCTTCGGCACCCCCGTCAGCCGCGGTTGCACCAATCTTCCGGTGGATCAAGCGCGCTGGTTCTATAACTGGACCCCCAATCGTTCCCCAGTGGTGGTCCGTCGATAGCCCAGGCCGTCGTTGCTCGCCCATCGTCGAGCCCATATCCATCTCCAAATGCCCCCCAGCGATCGCGCCCATCGTTCAGATTGCCGGGGGGCATATTTGCGCATGCAAAGCCTTCAGCGAGCTGTCAGCAATCGGGGGAATTGTCAGCGAAATATTGTCGGCGAAGAAATCAGGCGATCGCATCCTTCCAAATCAGCCCACGCCAAGCCTTAAACCTCAAACCCATCCCTATTTAGGGGTTGCGAAATTGTATCATTTGAGGTATATTTTAGTCAGATTTTGTAACCAGCAATACGCTTACTTTGCTGTTAGGAGGTAGAAAGATTGGCTAGAAGACGCAAGCGTAAGAGTCGTCGTCGCCAGGAAGGACGCCGCATACTTGAAAACGTACCCCAGTTTAGCATTGAGAGTGGCGAAGATAAGCCTGTAACTGCGGCGCGGAAGTACATCAAGGCAGAAAGCATCAATCCCCCGGCGTTGGTGTTGGTGAAACGGAATGAACACACCACGGACCGTTATTTCTGGGCGGAGAAAGGCTTGTTTGGGGCCCAGTACGTTGAAGAGAATCACTTCCTGTTCCCCAGTTTGCGTGAGTGGGAAACGGAAGAGCAGCCCGCGGTAGCTTTAGCTTAGCAACGCGGTTTTGAGCAATTGACAATTGTTTCAATTCTCTTAGGGGATTAATGTCAGAATTTTCTGATGTTGATCCCCTTTAATCTGTCAGCGTCCATCAAAAATTAGGGCTGAATTGTTATCCATTGGATGGGGTCACGGTGTTGTTCCTCGGGGAGCTGCCGACGATCCCATTCGTTTTTATGCGTGTTTTATCCCTGATTCTTATGCCTAATCTAGGGAAGGCTAGACTAGCGGCAGAAGCTCAATAGCAGAAAATCAACAACAGAATATCGGTAGGGGATCTGTGGCTGTGGCGGCGAGGGGCATTGAAAGGCATTGGAGTAGGGCATTGGAGTAGGGCGTTCTAATGGCATGGGTTAACGGCACAGGATTATTGGGGCGTCTGCTCGTTTGTCTGGGGTTAGGGATGGCGATCGCCCCATCGGCGGCAGGGTTTGAATGGTCTGCCGTTAACGTTGCCCCGTTTCAGCTTGCTCAAGGCTCAGAGACGGCATCAGGGACCGAAGCGGAACAGGAATTCGTACAGCTCTTGATTCAAGGGCGGGCAGCCTATCAGGCGGAGGATTTTGCCCAAGCGCAACGGCTATGGAAGGGGGCGGTGACGGCGGCCCAGGAGCAGGGGTTTTTGGAGGGAGAGGGGCTCTCGCTGAGTTTGGTAGCCCTAGCGGCGGTGCGGTTGGGACAGTTGGACGAGGCGGCGATCGCCCTAGAGCGAGGATCGGTGATCGTTCCACAATTACCGGAGTACAAGCAGCTGGGGTTAGAAGTCCGGCTTACGATGGCGCAGGGGCAGTTGGCCTTGGCACAGGGGGATGGGCAACGGGCGGTATCGGAATTCCAGAAGGCAGAGAAAATGCATGTGGTCCTGGGCGATCGCATCGGGGAAGTGGGGGCAGCGTTTAACACGGCGGCGGCCTTGCACAGTTTGGGGCTCTACCAGCGGGGACTGCGGGTGTTATTACAGCAGCGATCGCTCTTGTCTGGGATGGCCGCGCGATCGCCGGAGGTGGCAGCTAAGGGGTGGTTATCCCTGGGCAATAGTTTCCGGCAACTGGGGCAGTATGAAGAGGCGTTGGCGGCCTTGGGGCGATCGCGGGAGATCTCGAAAGGGATAACGGACGGCGGTCCGATTGAAGCCGTTGAGTTGAGTCTAGGGCTTACCCATTTGGCGATCGCCCAGAGAGCACGGGCCGCTGGGGAGGGGGCGGTGGCGCGACAGGGGAAACGGGATGCCCTCCAATTTTTGCGGGTCGGGGCAGAGCGATCGCCTGAATTGAAAGTGCGATCGCAGTTGGCGCTGGTGGAGGCGGAACGATTTCCGCGGCGGCGGTTGAGTGGCGTGGAGCAGGAGGGGGCTTTTCAAGGCTGGTTGGCGTTGCAATCAACTTTGGAAGCCATGCCACCGACCCGGCGATCCATTGCCGTGGGTCTGGAGTGGGTACGCCATGGCTGGGAAACCTACGATTGGGGCGTTGACCCGGCGATCGTCCAGACAGCGCTGGTGGGGCAGTTAAAGCGATTGGCGACGGCGGCGGAGCAATTGGGGGATTTGCGATCGCAGTCCCAGGTATTGGGCACCCTGGGGGAAATTTATGGGCGGGCGGGGCGATCGGCGGAGGCTGAACTTCTGTGGCGGCGATCGCTACGGTTAGCCAATTCGGCCAATGCCCCCGATGCGGCCTACCGATGGCATTGGTTTTTGGGAAAAAGTCTGGCGAAATCAGGCGATCGCGATGAGGCGTTGCGTCAATACCGGCGGGCGTTTGAGCTGGTGCAACAGCTACGGAAAGATTTGGTGGGCGTGTCGGAGACGGTGCAATTTTCCTTCCGCGATCGCGTGGAGCCGGTCTATCGGGAGTTAACGGCATTGTTGTTGGAAGACGCCCCTAGCCAGAAAGACTTGGGGGAAGCGCGGCAGGTGATTGAGGCGTTGCAGTTGGCGCGGTTGGATAATTTCTTCCGTCAGGCGTGCTTAGACGTGGAACCGGAATTTTTGGATCGGACCATTGACCGCCAGACCGATGCGGCGTCAATCTATTCCATCGTGCTGGACAACCAAGTGGCGTCCATCATCAAACGTCCCGGTGCGCCGCTGGAGCATTTTGTTACCTCGGTGCCCAAGGCGGAGTTTGAGGGGGCAGTGCGTCGGTTATCGCGCAGTTTTCAGAATCCGGCATTGCCCACCCAACAGCGATTAGCCCTGTCCCAGCGCATCTATCAATGGCTGCTAGCACCAGTGGTACCAGCATTGGAGGCGGCCAATATTGAAACCCTGGTGATGGTGCTGGATGGAGAGCTAGGAAACATTCCAGTGGCAGCGCTCCATGACGGCGATCGCTACATCATCGAAAAATTTAATTTGGCGCGATCGCCCAGCTTGCAGCTTTTGCCCCCCAGCGCCGACACCAATCAATCCCTATCGGCATCAGTGGCCGGGATCTCTGCCCAAGCCCCCAGCTTTACGGCGGAGGGGCTGGTGGATTTACCCTTTGTGGGATTGGAGTTGGATGCCATTGGCGATCGCTTCCCCGGTAAAGTTTTGGCTGATGCGGAAGTGACCAAAACGGCATTGCGATCAGAGATTTTGCGGGGGCGGAATGGCATTATTCACATTGCCACCCATGCCCAATTCAGTTCCAATGCGGACCAAACGTTTCTGTTGACTTGGGATCAGCGAATTGGGGTCGATGGGTTGGATGCGCTATTACAACCGGGCGATCGCCGGGATGCGATCGAGCTATTAGTATTGAGCGCCTGTGAGACCGCCAGTGGCGATCCGCGGGCAACGTTGGGGCTGACGGGGATTGCCATTCAAGCGGGCGCGCGCAGTGTGTTGGGAACCCTATGGCAGGTTAGCGATGCATCGACGGCGGAGTTAATGGCGCGATTTTATGACTATTTGCAAGGGGGAATGACCAAAGCGGAAGCCCTCAGCCAAGCCCAGCGAGATTTACTCAACGACCCCGAATTCCGCCATCCCTTCTACTGGGCCCCCTACATCCTGGTCGGCAATTGGCGCTGATTTTTTGACTCTTTTTTGACTCATTAAAAAACTCATTCGAAAACCAGCAATAGGCTCGTAAAACGGCTTAATTGATATCGCGTGGCATTGCACGGGAACCCTAACGGTACTGGTCCCACGGTGAACGTTATGGGTAAAGCCCTATCAACTCAGTCCCCTGCCCCCACTCCCCCCAAGATTTCGCTGGCAGTTCTGACCGCGATCGCAGTCACCACCTCAATCACCCTTTGGATTGTCCTATGGGTCATAGCGATCGTGTACTTCCGCCCGAACCAGGCGATATTTGCCCAATTAGGAGCTGATCTCCCTGCCGTCAGCGAGTGGGCAGCCCAATGGCAAGCCTGGATGTGGCTCAAACTGGGGGCAATTTGGAGCGGTCTTTTTTACTATGGCGCTCAGCAAAAGTGGTTTTCCCACCGGAAAGCTCGACTGCTACTAATCAGCACCATCCTATTGACCTGGGTCTATGGTGCCGTTGTATTTCTGGCCATCGTCATCCCCAGCTTCGCGGTAATGGAGGAGATTGGCTAATCGCTGTTGCCATTAGCGCGGCGATCCCCGAGGGATAATGAATTACGCCCAAAAGTAACCTTAGAGTTGATTCAACATAAAAGTTAACAATTGCGTCATAATTGAAGGACGATTAGAAGCAGTACGGCATTCCCTGGGGCGTCCTATGTATTTGACCTGGTTCGATAGCAACAGTTGGCTGATTGAGTTGGGCGATCGCCGGGTGCTGTTGGATCCGTGGTTGGTGGGCCCGCTAATGTTTGGGGATTCAGCCTGGTTCTTCAAGGGGTCTCACCCCCAGCCCTATGCCATTCCTGAGGATATTGACGCGATTCTGCTGTCCCAGGGATTAGATGACCATGCTCACAAAGAAACGTTGCGGGCGATCGATAAATCTATCCCGGTGATTGGCTCCCCTGGCGCGGCGAAGGTGGCGCAGGAATTGGGTTACACCACCGTAACGGCGCTAGACCACGGGGAAAAATTGGAGCTGGGAAGCCTGAGTGTGACCGCAACGGTGGGCTCGCCGACGGGGCCGAATGTGTTTGAAAACGGCTATATTCTGCGGGACCAAACCACCCAGCAATCTCTGTATTACGAGCCCCACGGCTATCACCCCGATGACCTCAAAGATAAGGGGAACATTGACGTGGCGATTACGCCGCTGATTGATTTGGCAATTAATTTTGGGCTGTTTGACCTGCCCATTATTAAGGGAACTGACAGTGCCCTGAAGTTAGCGACGGCGATCGCCCCCCAGGCAATGCTGCCGACTGCCGCTGCGGGCAATGTGCAATATGAAGGGCTCCTGGTAAAAGTCTTGAAGGATAATGGCAACCTAGCGGATTTCCGGAAATCCTTACAGGGTGAAGGGTTGGCGACCCAGGTGTTGGAGCCGGTGCCGGGGCAACGGTTTGAGGTTCCCCTTCGGACGGCCGCCCCCGCCGCTTAACCGATCCCCTAGGCCGTGCCACATTGGGAAACCTATGCCAGATTTGAGGGGGCAGTCTAGGAAAAGTCACATGGATTTGCCCGGCGATCGCCTTGGAGCTGAGGTCAACCCATGAAAATTGTGCAAGCCCCCAATAAACCGGTCCAGGCGCTACACCGGTTTGTGGTCGCGGGGGTCGCAACCGCTGAGGATGCTGGCAAACCGATCATTGTGTCCCTGGATGGGGGATTTAAAATGACCGGCCCTCGGGTGGCGAAGGATGGCACCTGGCGGCTGGATTTGGTGTTTCCCCGTCCCGGCAATCATCATTTATCCGTGAGCTTGGGCGATCGCCACGCCAACTGGAGTTTCCAGGTGATTGGCGATCCTGAAAACAGCGAAGTCAGCCTCGCCAATGCCCAAGCGAACGCGGTCCAAGCCAACGGCAACTCCGGGATCACCGGTCCCGTCAGCAACGGGCATCCCGCCGGCACCGGCATTTCGACGGGGCTTGCCAGCCAGATCAATGGGGTTGCGATGGCCCCCATTCCCCCCGCAGAACGGGCGAAAGGAGCGCCAAGTCTTAGACAACTGGTGGAAGCGGCCTACAAACGCAATTTTTCCGATATTCACCTCGGGGTTGGCAAGGTGCCCCGTTTCCGGGTCCGGGGCGATATCGAAGCGACGGAGTTTCCCAAGATTGATGACAACACCTTTCTGGCCTGGATGCAGGAGGTGATGAGCGACGCAGAAATCTACCGCTTCCGCCAGACGCTGGATTATGACGGTGCAGCGCAATATCCCTTTGCACGGGTGCGGATCAATGTCTTCCAAACCTTGACCGGCCCCTCGATGGTGCTGCGGATTATTCCCCTCGAGATTCTGTCCTTTGGACAGCTCAATTTGCCCACCAGTTTTATTGATATTTGCCAAGCTCACAAAGGGTTAATTCTGGTGACCGGACCCACCGGTTCGGGTAAATCCACGACGTTGGCGGCCATGATTGACCAGATCAATCGCAACTTGCCCCGCCATATCATCACCATCGAAGACCCCATTGAATTTGTTCATGAAAGCCAGCGATCGCTGATTAATCAGCGGGAAGTGGGGATGCATGCCCATGAGTTTGACATCGCGCTCAAATCGGCCCTGCGGGAAGATCCGGATGTGATTCTAATTGGTGAAATGCGAGATCGCGGCACCGTCGAAACAGCCCTCAAAGCAGCGCAAACTGGTCACCTCGTCTTTGGCACCCTACACACCAACGGCGCGGTCAAAACCATTGAGCGGATTTTGGCCCTGTATCAACCAGACGAGCGGGAGACGGTGCGGATGCAGTTTGCAGAATCCCTAGTGGCGGTCATTTCCCAGGGGTTGGTCCCCACAACGGATAATAAGCGGGCTCCCTATCACGAAGTTTTGGTCAACACCGACGCGATTCGGGACTACATCAAACGGGGCGAAATTGATGAGGTCACCGATATCATTGCCCGGTCGGATTATCTGGGCATGTTCAATATGAATCAATCCCTGTACAACCTCTATTTGGACGGCAAAATCACCGAGGAAATCGCCCTGGAATTCGCCCCCCGAGAGAACGAAATGGCAATCATGTTGCGCACGGGAATGGTCTAACGCTTTTCTCACCGATCGCCCCAGTGCGATCGCCCCAGTCGCGCCCCAATCGTGCCCCAGTTGTGCCCCCAGTCAATGAACCGTACTCCGATACAATAATTGCGGTTTGACAGGTCCCGCTGCGCTGTTCCCCTCCTTGGTGTTGCCAATCCATGCCCCTACGCTATTTCACCGATGCATCCAAGCGGCGATTACGGAGTTTAGATGTCTTCCGGGGAGTGGCGATCGCCTCGATGATTTTGGTGAATAATCCCGGCAGTTGGAGCTATGTCTATCCACCGCTGCGCCATGCGGAATGGGTGGGATTTACGCCGACGGATTTAGTGTTTCCGGCGTTCTTATTTATCGCCGGCAGCGGCACCGCCTTTTCCCTAGACCGATTTGCAGAGCGGGGCAATGCCCCCTGGCCAATCTATGTCAAGCTCGCCAAACGGGTAGGACTATTGCTCTTTTTCGGGTTGTTCCTCAATGGATTTCCCAATTATGACTGGGCCAACCTACGGTTTATGGGGGTCCTCCAGCGCATCAGCCTCGCCTACGGCCTTGCGGCCCTCATCATTCTGAATGTGCCCCGCCTCTGGCAAATTCTCGGGGCGATCGCCACCCTATTTCTCTATTGGGTTTGGCTGGTGGGCATTCCCATCCCCGGCAATGCAGGCGCCGATCCCCTGGCAGAAGCCAGCAACTGGGTCGGGTATTTGGACCAGCTCATCCTAGGCGCATCCCATATGTATAGGGGCGGTCCCTTTGATCCCGAAGGACTCCTCAGCACCCTCCCAGCGGTGGTGACGGTGTTGATGGGCTACTGGGCCATGCAATGGCTGAAGGCCCAGGGCAATCAAACTTTTACGAGTGTTCGCCTCGGGGGAGCGGGGGCGATCGCCTTGGGGGTGGGTTATTTTTGGGGATTGTTTTTTCCAGTCTCAAAACCCCTATGGACCAGTTCCTATGTGCTGGTGTCCGGGGGATGGTCACTGATTGTCCTGGCGATCTGCTTCCAAGTGGTGGATGTGATGCGACTGCGATCGCTAGGCTGGCCCTTTGAAATTATGGGACGCAATGCCATCTCCATATTTGTCGGCTCTGGCATTGTGGCGCGGATTCTCTATCGCACCAACATCGGCAGCGGAGAGGACGCCCCCAGCACCTACCAATGGCTCTTTGAAAACGGATATGCGTCCTGGGCAGGACCGTGGATTGGGTCGCTCCTCTTCGCCATCACCATGACATTGCTCTGGTGGACGGTATCATGGATTATGTACAGAAATCGATGGCTGTTGCGAATTTAGGCGCGAGTCATTAGGCGTAAATCCAGGGAGGACGCCATGGCAGGGCAGAGTGGTGGAGTAGACGGACAGACGGAGGGGGCGATCGCCCGGTGTGCGTGGGCGGGTACGGATCCACTCATGATTGCCTATCACGATCAGGAGTGGGGAGTCCCCCTCCATGACGATCAGAAGCTGTTTGAATTTTTGGTGTTGGACGGTGCCCAAGCCGGATTGAGTTGGTCCACCATTTTGAAAAAGCGGGACAACTACCGCCGCTGTTTCCATCAGTTTGAGATCGAGAAAGTGGCGCAGATGACCGAAGCGGATCAAGCGCGATTACTCCAGGATCCCGGGATTGTGCGGAATCGTCGCAAAATCGCCTCGGCGATCGCCAATGCTCGGGTCATGCTCCAGATCCAGCAAGAATTTGGCTCCCTAGACCATTATTTTTGGTCCTACGTTAACCACGAGCCCATCATTAACCAGTTCGCCTCCCTGGAGGAACTGCCCGCCCAAACCGAGTTATCCCAGCGCCTCAGCAAAGATCTAAAGAAGCGGGGCTGTAGTTTTGTGGGTCCCACCATCATGTATGCCTTTATGCAGGCGGCCGGGATGGTGAATGACCACACCACCGACTGCTATCTCCACCCCAACAACCAACCCTAGCCCTGTCCTTGAGTCCCAGTTCCCCCCTTCCTAGGAATTCCCCTCGGTTTTGCCCTCAACAATTCGGTAGAGTTATAGATAGTTACCAAAAGTTTCTGGATGTGTTGCAATGTGTCGCTCGGCAATGTGTTGCCCGGCATTGTGTCACTCGCATTGTCCCGTCGACCTTTGTCGATTCCAGCTCTCCGTTGTGAAACGACAGTGAAGCGATTCATCCTAAGCGATTCATCCTAACTGTTGCCATTCCCTGTTCCCACCATGCCGTCTCCTCGTCTTCCCGTTGCCACCCTGTCCCCCGTCCAGGCACCGGCCCGTACCCCCCAGACCGTCCGCAAAACCTATCCCAATTACAAAGTCATTGTCCTCAATGATGACTTCAACACCTTCCAGCACGTCTCCCGATGTCTGGTGAAATACGTTCCCTGTATGAGCGAGGAGAAGGCTTGGGATCTGACCTTGCAAATTCATAACGAAGGCCAGGCGATCGTCTGGGTCGGTCCCCAGGAGCAGGCGGAGCTATATCATCAACAGCTCCGTCGGGAAGGGCTCACCATGGCCCCCCTGGAAGCCGCCTAGCATGGAGGCCACTTAAACTTAAAAAGGCATCAAACGCCGGTTATTCCTACCCTTGCCCCCCTGAATCTCCCCCCACGATCGCCCTGGGCACGGTAAAGTATAGGGTGCTCATTCCCAGTGGCCTAAGCTTGGTCACGGGACATGTTCCGCGGGTATTCCCGGTATCTGTCGTATCCGTATCCCTGGTATCTGTATCCCTGATACTGCTTACCGTTGGTGCTCGTACCTCGGATACTCGCCCCACTGCAAACTTCTACAAAAACTGGGTTGACCTAAACAGGCATGGACTTCGGAATTGGCTTTTTGTCGAACAACATCATGCTGCCGATCCTGGATTTTTTCTACGGGATTGTGCCGAGCTATGGTCTCGCCATCATTGCGCTGACCCTGGTGATCCGCTTTGCGCTTTATCCTTTGAGCGCCGGCTCCCTGCGTAATATGCGGCGGATGAAGATCACCCAGCCGGTGATGCAGAAACAGATGAAGGAGTTGCAGGAGCGTTATAAGGACGATCCGACCAAGCTTCAGGAGGAGATGAGCGGCCTCTACAAAGAATTTGGAAATCCGTTGGCGGGTTGCTTCCCGGTGGTGGTCCAGATGCCGGTCCTGTTTGCGTTGTTCGCGACGTTGCGGGGATCGCCGTTTGCCAATGTGCCTTACACCGTGAATTTGCAAGTGTTGCCCCAGGAGCAGATTGAGCGGGTGGTGCCGGCGGCCTATTCCACCTCACCCAAAAATATTTATGTGGATGATGGCATTCACTACAAGGTGTCGGCCATTCTGCCCGGTGGCAATAAGTTGGGGGTAGGGGATACCAGCACGGTTGAGTTCCAGACCAACGACGGTAAACCCTTTGGGGAGTTGGCGTCGGAGTATGATCCCAGTCGCTTGAATGTCCATTGGGAAGCGACAAAGGGGGGCGATCGCATTGAGATCACCGATGATGGTCGAATCAAAGCCCTACAGCCTGGCGATGTGACCCTGCAGGGGACCATCCCCGGTTTGGCGGCGGATACCGGTTTTCTGTTTATCGATGCCCTGGGTCACGTGGGTGCCTTTGATGATGACGGCACGTTGCACTGGGACATCATTGGCATGGTGCTGTTTTTCGGCATTAGCCTATACGTGAGCCAGTTGATTTCCGGTCAGGGCAGCAGTGGCAATCCCCAGCAGGCCATGATCAGCAAAATTACGCCGGTGTTGTTCTCGGGGATGTTCCTGTTCTTCCCCTTGCCCGCCGGGGTGTTGATGTATATGGTGACGGCAAACATTTTCCAAACCATCCAGGCCTTTATCCTGTCCAAGGAGCCCCTGCCGGAAAATATCCAGAAGTTGGCAGATGCCCAAGCCTTGGAGGTCAGTGCGACCACCGTTGGCGGTGGTGCGGTGGCGGCCGGCGGGCGCGATACGTTGCCCTTTGAGCCCACGGCGAAGAAGAGCAAGAAAAAGAAGCGGAAAAAGTCTGACAGTTAGTGTTGAACGGCCGGTTATAGCGGTCGGTTCTGGCGGTTAATTCTGACGATTAATTCTGACCCTTACATCTAGGATTTAGATCTAGGGCATAGAATGGGGCTGGATTGTTGGTGAGCTTTACCTAGCTTGCTGATGATTCAGCCTTGTTGTTGGGGTGAATTCGGTGAGGAGTGACGATGGGAGGGAGTAACGATGGGAGATGGTGCTGCTGTGGATAATTCTTCTCTCGGTCCGTTGGTCCGTGGCCCCCAGTGGTTGGAGGCGGCGTTGGCGCTCATGCAGATGCCGGCAACGGTGACGGCGGAACATGATGCGATCGCCGGGGCGGATAGTTATTGGTTGACCATCGACCATACCCAATTGTCACCGGAACAAATCGAGGGCTTGGTGGGCAACGATGGCGTTGGACTCGATGCATTACAGCATTTGGCGAATACTGGACTAAACGCCCATCTGGCGCGGGATGAGCAGCATGGATATGTGATTGAGCTGGATGGCCATCGGGCGCGACAGCGGGAAACCTTGGGGGCGATCGCCCAGGAAGCGCTGGAACAGGTCCGGACCACAGGCAAAGCCTATGAGGCCAGCAGCCAATTAAGCGCCGCGGAGCGTAAACACCTCCACTCGCTCCTAGAGCCCCATACGGACGTGACGACCCACAGTGAAGGGGCGGGGGCGGATCGTCATCTGGTGGTAAGTCCCGTCGTTGCGAATCCCGATCCCGGGGAGTAGACCGAAATAGACCTATGAACTCGATTTATATTCCCCACATTCTCAAGGCCCCCAAAAAGACCCTGTACTGGGATTTCAAGCAGTTTTTTCGGGAGCTGGACACCTTAACCCCCGTGCGAGGGGAACTATGGGTCACCCATCGCGGTAATTTTTTGGAAGCGCGGGTGAAAGCAGAAACGATTGTCACCTTGACCTGCGATCGCTGCCTCAAACAGTACAACCATCGCCTATCCCTGGACGAGGAAGAAATCATCCTACTGGACCTAAAGGCAAACCAGCCCGGCATCCCGGGGGAAGAAAAGGAAATTGACCTGGAAGACCTGGAGGAAGCCCTCTCCCCCCAGGGACACTTTGAACCAGAGCAGTGGATTTACGAGCAGCTTTGCTTAGGGCTCCCAATCCAGAAAAACTGTGGAGAGGGCTGTACCGGCGCCAAGCTCCTGGAAAAAAGCGCAGCGCTCAATCCGCCGGAAGTGAGCGAGCCGAGTCAGGGGGATGCTCGCTGGTCTGCCCTGGCGGCACTGAAACAACAGCTACAGGGGGACGATTCCTGAGGACTGGCCATCACGTTGAAGAGTAAGAAAGTCATTAGGAAGCAAGGGTAAAATGCAGCTCTCGGCTGATTCCTTACTCGCGCTATATTAATTAAATCCAACGTCTCAAGCGAACAATATGAGCACTCCATCCCTCTGCTTTGTACTGCCGTTCTTTGATGAAAAAAAGAAACTCGCTTGGGTCAGAAAGAAGAAATTTCCTCAATATTTTGACTATTTCCTTGAGTCATACTCCCACAACGCAAAGTTCCCCTTAATCGTCTTTACAAATGTGCCCTGCAAAGTTTATGAAAAGCGCTACAAAGGGGGTCCAATCACTTTTAAGCAGATGAGCTTCAAAGCATCTTTTGAGTTATTCAAAAGGAAGTTGGGGATAACGGGTTATGACTATGAACAGTATCGTGCATACAAGCTTTGCGACTTCAAACCCACCTATGGATTGGTATTTGACACGTATCTAAAGGATTTTGAGTACTGGGGGCATATTGATCCAGACGCAATCATTGGAGATCTTAGTAAGTTTATAACCTCAGAAAACATAGAGGGTTATGAAGTCATCTCTGGCAGCAGTAGTTGTCTGGCAGGCTATTTAACGATCTATCGAAACGTAGAACACGTTAATTCCTTATATACGAAGAGTCCAGATCATCTTCAAGTCCTTAACTCGCCTGAAAATTTCTCTTTTGATGAAGAGGGGGGCATCCGAGATATCACTGCAATGCAACAACTTTTGCGGTCTCTTGGTGTTGAGATAAAGCTCCTGGGTTGTGTTCAAAATGATTTCGGCACAACCAACAATGATCGTGAATGGGTATACGATTGGCAAGATGGGAAGCTGAGGGATCGTCTAGCCGATCGCGAAATTGCAATGTTGCACCTTATGAAAAGTAAGAAGGATCCTGATTTTACGTTTCAGGAGTTTCGGCCTTCCGAAGGTTTTTCTATTTCACGCTCAGGACTCTTTTACTCGTAGTGTCGAAGAGTCGTATGTAGTGCGAGTCCGGAACAAGCCCAAAAAGCACCTCCTGTCTCCTACTCATCATTCTTGACCCCTGATCGCCTCAAGCCTGCTGATCCCAAAGTTCCCTTAAAGATTTTGGGGTGAGAGTGGCAAATTGAAGTTAGGAAAACAGTTCAGAGCCGGGGCCCAAAAGTAGGGGACTTAGGCGGAGAATGGACCCAAGCTGTCCTGATTCCGCAGAGGTCTGGGGGATCTAGGTATAAACCCTATCTACAGTTCCGTCCAGTGCGTCCACTTCATGTGATAGGGCTCCCGGTGATCAGTTGTGTTCCGGTCGGTCGATTTTGAGACGGCCGATGCCCCCCTGATCCCATCGCTTGATCGTCCTTGCTATCCCTTGGAGACTCTGCCGTGATCTTTAAACGCCGAGCCCCTGTTGATGCGGATATTGATATGACTGATGTCAATGTGGATATTGATACCAACGCAGATAGTGGTGCGGATATTAATGGGGATATTGATGCAGGCAAAGGCGTAGATCCTGAGAACGGTACTTTGGTTCGCAGAAAGTCTGCTGCGCTTTCGGAAAGCACGTTTCGGGCTGCGATGAAGCGGAATAGTTGGCTGTTGGCGTTGGGGTTGGCGAGTGCGTTGGTGACAGCGGTACGGCTGTGGGTGGCGGATGTGGTGGTGATGCGATCGCCGGCGATGGATCCAACCTTGACGGATGGCGATCGCGTGGTGGTGAGTAAGCTGAGCTATGTGGGGCGATCGCCGGAGCGGGGAGATATCCTGGCGTTTCATCCCCCGAAAATGTTGCAGACCATGCGCCCCCAAGCGACGCAGCCATTTTTACTGCGGGTGGTGGCGCTACCGGGCGATCGCATCCAGATCCAGGGGGACAAGCTGTATTTAAATGGTGAGCTGCAGTCGGAACCGTATCTAACCGAGCCGGGCACCTACGACATGGCGGAAATCACCATCCCGCCAGACACTTATTTTGTGTTGGGGGATAACCGCAACGACAGCTTTGATAGCTCCATTTGGGGGATTGTCCCTGCCCAACAGATCATTGGCCGGGGGATCAGCATCGCCTATCCCTGGGATCGCATCGGAGACCTTAGTCCCTAGCGCCCTCTACGGTTCAGCGCTCCCTACGATCCAATGGAGGCAATTGGGGCGATCGCCTTGATCGCTGTTGTACCCCTGGACGCTTCCTAGGGGGCTGGGTGGAGGGGCTGGAGGACTTGCGAGATCGCCGGGCTGCCCTTGCCAAAGCTGATCCCACCTGATCGGCCACCACATGGCTCAGGGCCCCCAGCTCTAATCCCACCGCGATCGCCCCCAGCCACGGCTGTTGCAGCAATAACTCCCCCACGGACCGCACACTGGCGATCGCCCCTGCCCCCGCCGATTCACTGCTGCCGCCCCCCAAAGCACCGGCGATCGCCCCGCTGAGGGCCACCGCCATCCCCAGCCACATCGTTAGATACAGCACCCGAATCGTGGTGCCCACCAACAGTCCATGGGTCCAGGGCGATCGATGGCGGAACATATTGCGATAGGGCAGCCAAATCCAACGGAAGGGGCCCCAGCGTTTATAGGGCACCGAGTGAATATCCAGATCCGGACTCAGGAGAAATCCCCCGATCGCAAAGCCACTGGCGATCGCCAAAGTCGTTACCGAATCCCGAGTGATCCCCAGCGTCGCCGCCGCCACCACGGGCACCCCCCAACTCGTAATTCGATCATGGGTTTTTCCCGACGGCATACCTGGTCACTTTCCCTGGTCACTTTTCCCGGCAACGATGCAAACGGTCAGCTCAGTCATCTTGATCGGGGACCAATCCCCACCGATCCCCATCGCCTTAACTTTGACAATTGTTAAGTTTTGATGCAGTGTTACAGACTTGAGCCCCCATTTTTTTCCCGCCCTCCCCAGAGTCCCGTTTCCCATGCAGCAAGTCCGTTCTTCGGAAGCAGCCATTCCCTCCCGCTTCCCCGCCAATATTTTTGATCCTCGCGCTTGGTTTTCCAATGTGCGGGATGATCTCCTGGCTGGGGCCGTGGTCGCTCTGGCGCTGATCCCTGAGGCGATCGCCTTTTCCATTATGGCGGGGGTGGATCCCAAGGTGGGCCTCTATGCCTCCTTCATCATGGCAATCACCGTGGCCGTTCTGGGGGGGCGCACCGGGATGATTTCCGCCGCCACCGGCGCGATGGCAATCCTGGTCAAAGACTTGGCGGGCACCTACGGTCCCACAGAAGGGCTGCAATATATTTTGGGGGCAACCATCCTGGCAGGCATTTTACAGATTCTGTTGGGGGCATTCAAAATTGGTAACCAGGTGCGCTTTATCCCCCGCGCCGTCATGGTGGGTTTTATCAATGCCCTGGCCATCATTATTTTCCGTGCCCAACTGCCCCAGCTTCAAGGGGAGGGAGGAACCTTCACGGTCTATGCCATGGTAGCGGTCGCCCTGGCCATCATCTACATCCTGCCTCGGTTTACGACGTTGATCCCCTCCCCATTGGTGGCGATCGTCGCCATTACCGCGTTTTCAATTCTGACCGGAACCAAAGTGCCCACCGTCGGCGACGAAGGTAGCATCCCCAGCGCCCTGCCCACCTTCGGCATTCCTGAATTGCCCTTTGAGCTGGGCACATTGCAAATCATTTTCCCCGTTGCCCTCGCCTTGGCGGTGGTGGGCCTCGTGGACTCATTCCTGACGGCTAACGTGGTGGATGAGCTGACGGATACCCCCAGCGACAAAAATCAAGAAGCCTTTGCCCAGGGCATTGCTAATGTGCTCACCGGCTGCTTTGGCGGCATGGCAGGGTGCGCCATGATTGGTCAGTCGGTCATCAATATCAAGTCGGGTGGACGGCAGCGGCTGTCCACCTTGAGTGCCGGGGTGCTGCTGCTCTTTTTCCTGTTGGTGATGGGGCAATGGGTAAAGCAAATTCCCATGGCGGTCCTGGTGGCGGTGATGTTTATGGTGTCCATCGGTACCTTTAATTGGGAGTCGCTGCGCAATATCAAGAAGCTTCCCCGCAGTGAAACGGCGGTCATGGTCACCACGGTCATTGCAACCCTCGTCACCAATAACCTGGCGATCGGGGTGGGGAGTGGGATTTTGCTCAGCACCTTGGTGTTCGCCAGCAAAATTGCCCAGTTGGTATTTGTGGATTCGTCCCTGGATGAGACGGGCAATCATCGACGCTATGCGATCGCCGGTCAAATCTTCTTCGTGTCCGTGAATGACTTTATGGCGGCGTTCAATCTCCAGGAAGACCTGGATCAAGTCACCATCGACCTCTCCCATGCCCACCTCTGGGATCAGGCCGCCGTCAAAGCGATTGACCGCATCGTTCTCAAATTCCGCCGCCGGGGAACCGCTGTGGAATTGGTTGGGGTGAACGAAGCCAGCGCGACGTTACTGGATCGCCTCGCCATCCACGACAAAGTTCAAGAATTTGAAAACCTTGCCAGCCGCTAACGGCGACGAAAGACCATCATCCATTTCAAGTCTTTAAGCCAGCGGCAAAAGGGGCCGACCCATCAACCATGCTTGGGATAGGGTTTCGGGTTTGATCCCCGAGCGGTGACGAACTTGAGCATAGTACTTGGGCATTTCATATGAAACGTATTCTCTCTTGTATCGATGGCTCCCCCTTTACGGAGGTCAACTGCCAATATGCTGCCTGGCTGGCCCAACAGCTCGATACCGGCGTTCAAGTGCTTCATGTGACGGACCAGCGCAAGCTAAAAGCCAGCGAGACCCTCGACGTCAGCGGCACCATTGGCATCGGTGCTTACCAAACCCTCCTGGAAGAAATGGTGGAGCTGGAGGAGAATCGCGCCAAGCTGGAACAGAAGCGGGCAAGGCTCGTTTTGCAGGGCGCTGAAGCGCGGGTCAAAGAACTCGGCGTTCAGGATACGGTGATCGCCCATCACACGGGATTTGTCGTCGACGATATTGCAAAATTCGAAGCCGATAGCGCGATCGCCGTTCTGGGTCGCCGGGGGGAAACCGCTGATTTTGCGCCTGGTCACCTGGGCTCCAACATCCAGCGCATCACCCGCATCAGCACCATTCCCTGCTTCCTAACCGCCGAAACGTTTCGTCCGATCCAAAAAATTCTGGTCGCCTACGACGGCGGTCCCCGATGCGAACAGATGGTGTCCTTCCTCGGGGACTATCCCATCTTCCAGAAATACGAACTCCACGGCATTGGCGTCGGATCGGGCCCAGATGATCCCGCTGTGGGCGATCGCCTCAACACCCTAAAAAATAAACTGACCAACTACGGCTACCAACCCACCCTCGTGCAGCGCCATGGGGACGTTACCGCCGAGATTATTAGTTATGCCAACGCCGAAAATATTGATTTGATTTTGATGGGAGCCTACAGCCATAGCCGGATCCGCAACCTATTTGTGGGCAGCACCACCGCCCAAATCATGCGCCATTGCGAGCTACCCTTGCTCCTCTTCCGGTAGCCCTACCGCCGGATACTGCGAATAACGCCAACTACGGTTCCCTGGATGACGCACTTAGGTCCTTGACCGATAACGATATCTTCGTACTTGGGGTTCTCTGACTTCAGTATCTTTGTCCCATCTGACGCAATTCTGAGACGCTTGACCGTCTTGATACCGTCAAGATCTGCCAAGATGATGCGCCCGTGAACGGGATCCTGCTCCGCCTCATCAATCAGCAATAAATCTCCGTCATCAATGCCAGCATCAATCATTGAATCTCCCCGAACAGGGATCAGATAAGAGCTATCGGGATGGTGGCTGAGATAACCGATCAGATCAAGCATTTCGCTGGAAGGCATATCCTGCGAAAGACCTGTCGTACCTGCCGTAGCGGGAAGTCCGTCAAAAAATCTAACCAGATTAGATGGTCTATCCACTGAACTCTTAATAGGCACGACATTATCAAGAGCAGCATTGCTCAAACCTTGTTCTTGCTCTTCCCGGAAATTCTTGATCATCTCTGGGAGATGAGGAACCATACTCTTTGGCACCCGTACCGCTTGGGTCGGTTCCCCATATTTCCCCGATCCGACGGGCCGGCCAGCCCCTGGTCGTCGTCCTCCCCGTCCAGCCATAACACCAGTCCTCCCTGCCCGCGAATCTTGAATGCAGTACAACTATCATCAATAGTAGTGCCATTCGGGGCAGGGGGGCAAGGGAGATTCGGATCCCAGCCTAGCGGGGGACAGCTTTGAGACCCATTTGGACACGCCATAGGCTCGCATAAAGGCTGGCATTGTCCTCTAGCAATTGGTCGTGGGTCCCCTTCTCCACCAGGATGCCGTTTTCCATCACGTAGATGCAGTCGGCGTTGCGGATCGTCGACAGGCGATGGGCGATCGCAATGGTGGTGCGGTTTTGGGTGATTTTATCGAGCGATCGCTGGATGGCCGCCTCCGTTTCGTTGTCCACGGCGGAGGTGGCTTCGTCGAGGATTAGGATGGGCGGATTTTTGAGAATGGCCCGGGCGATCGCCAACCGTTGCCGTTGCCCACCGGAAAGCTTTTGCCCCCGTTCCCCAACGATGGTGTCGTAACCCTGGGGCAGTTGGCTGATAAATCCATGGGCTTCCGCTAATATTGCGGCTTCCCTAATCGCGTCGGGGCTCGCCCCAAAGGTGCCATAGGCGATATTCTCCGCAACGGTGCCATGGAACAAAAACACATCCTGGCTGACCAACCCCATGGATTGCCGCAAGCTTTGCAACTCTAGGGTTTGGATATTTTGTCCATCCAAGGTGATTTCCCCGCTGGGAATCTCATAGAGCCGCAGCAGAAGCTTAACTAGGGTGCTTTTGCCCGAGCCCGTCGCCCCAACGATCGCCACCGTATGGCCCGCCGGCACATGCAGCGACAGCCCCCGCAAAATTGCCGGGCGATCGCCATAGGCAAAGGACACATTATCAAAGCGAATCTCCCCTTTGACCTGGGCCGGATTAATTTGCACCTGACCAGGATGGGCCCCAATAGGGGTATCCAAAAGCTGAAAAATCCGTCGGGTGGACGCCATGGCGCGCTGATAATTATCCAAGGTATGGCCCAACGTCGTCAGGGGCCACAGCAACCGCTGGGTAATAAAGACCAACATGCTGTAGGTTCCCACAGGAATCCGCCCAGCCACGGTTTCCATTCCCCCATAGAACAAAGTGGCCGTAAAACCCACCAGAATCACAATCCGAATCAGGGGGACAAAAGCAGCACTAAGGCGAATCACCTCTTGGTTACTCGCCCGGTAGGCATTACTTTCGCGGGTCACCTGCCCCAGCTCATAGGACTCCGCCGTAAAACTTTTAATGGTGACAATCCCGCTCAGATTATTAGCCAGCCGACCATTCAGCTCACCGACCCGCGATCGCATCTTGCTATACCGAGGATTCAGCCGACGCTGAAAGGCGATCGCCCCCCAAATGATAAAGGGCATGGGCAACATCGCCAGCCATGCAATCTGGGGTGCAGTAACAAAAAACACACCGCCGATGATCACGACCGTCGTCGCCACCTGGAGCACATCGTTCGCCCCATCATCCAAAAAGCGTTCTAACTGGTTAATATCGTCATTTAAAACTGACAGCAACTCCCCGGTGCTTCGATCCTCAAAAAAAGCAAGATCTAGATCCTGCAAATGCCCGTAGGTATCTAACCGCAAATCATGCTGGATCGCCTGGGCCAAATTACGCCAGAGGCGATGATAAGCATACTCAAAAACTGACTCCAACCCCCACACAATAAAGGTTAGAAACGTAATCGCAATAAACTGATTCCAAACCCCGGTAATGCCCCACTGCCCCAACGGCGAATTATCCCGAGACACAATGACATCCACCGACAAGCCGATCAGCAACGGGGGCGCCAAGTCAAAAATCTTATTCAGCACCGAACAGGCGATCGCCTGCCAAGTGGAAACCCGATACCGCCGTCCATAGGCCATTAGCCTGGAAAGGGGACGGTCCTGTGACGCTACAACCATGGGCAACTGTCGAATACTTCCCTAACACTGCTCCCATCATTGCCCATTACCGCCCTTCCGCCCCAATGTCATATTTAACCCAATCTTAACTTCGACTTATTCAAACCTAAATGAATTAATGCATGCCTCTTCCATAACATAGCCTCAGGGGTTACAAATATGCTGTCGTTTGTCCCTTCTATAGGTCCGAAATTTTCGGCGATTAGGCGTCAAGATCTGCGAAGTTGTGATCTGGCGCACAAGAATAGTCGGGATCTATCACCAACAATTCAAACCTGCATCACACAGATTGGATTATCCCAATGGGATTATCAACGAAACCAAAATCTCCGTGCGGATCGACGCGAGACATAGTACGTCTTCCAGTGGCTGCTTACCTCGAATAAGTCCGCCTTTTTTGTGACTTTTTTTATTTCATTTCCTGGTTTTTAGGGGTGTGTTGGGGGTGTGTTG
Source organism: uncultured bacterium (assembly GCA_964655355.1). Taxonomy (GTDB): domain Bacteria; phylum Cyanobacteriota; class Cyanobacteriia; order CACIAM-69d; family CACIAM-69d; genus CALGDE01. The sequence continues at coordinate 11,736 of CAZZMD010000044.1, read as the reverse complement.
ATTGCCCAGCAACCGTCACCCTCGGGCGATCGCGATGATTGCCCGAGGGTGAGTCCCTGAAAATTCCCCTAGGTATTTCTAGGTAGTCTGACGGAGCAACCCTAAGTCACGTCGGAGTCCGTTGGTAATGGCCACTGACAGTCACTACTTGGTCGATTTAGAGCTTTTAACCTGGATGAGCTTGCTTAGGAGGTCGAACCAGAACGGGGCGCCCATGGCAATGGCAATGCCCGTAACCATCCAGCCTGCAAATACGCGAAGTCGAATCCACAACCAGGTAATGAAGTCTCGGGGAGGATTTTCGGGGTCGGGGTTCATTTGTTTTTCCCAGTGGCCCAGCCCCCAGCCAATGGGCAGTGCAATGTCGTTTAGGGCGGGGTCAAGGCTGTCCCGGATGGCCGGCTGATCCAGAATATTGCGCCCTTCCTGTTGGAGGTCAGCGGGGTCGATTTCGTTGACGGCCTGTTCTGCATAGCTGGTCACCGCTTCCCGCAGCACGGTGTTACGGGACAGGCTACGGATGATGTAGAACGTGTCGGCATTACTGGCGATCGCCAGGGCCAGTCCCATGATGAGGGAGATACCCCGGGCGTTACGGCGATAGACCCCGCCGGCGCGCTCCTGGGCGCGGTCGTACCAGGATTCCAGTTCCGTTTGAAATTCTTGGATGTCGTCCTGGACAGCTTGGGCTCGCGATCGGGCTTTGGTGGCCAGTCTGCCGAGGCTGTCCTGAGTACTTTGGGGGAGGATGTCTAGGGCCCGCTCAATGTTTTGGCGCAGTTTGCTGTCTTTGTTATCCAGGTCCTGGAGAGCGCCATAGATTTCGTCGTAGAGACCCCGCTTGGCTTGGATATCCCGAAGGATTTCATCCACCGTGGGCAACAGGGTGGCGATCAGGGCTTGGTGTTCGTCGTCCTGCTGAAAAATTTCGTTGCGATAGAGCAGTAGCTCGTCAATGTTGACCTGGGGGGCGCGTACTCGAATGGTTTCAATGAATTGATCGGTGGTTCGTTCCAGCCGTTGGACGCTGCCCAGCAAGTCGAATTTTTGGTTGCGGTAGTCGGAAATAACTAGACCAAGGCGTTTGTTGAAGCGATCAATGGCCTGGGCGACGACGGGGTCGCTAAGGCTGCCCTGGAGGATATGGCGGACGCCGACGACGACATTGCGGGCAAAGATCGCCAGGCGTTTGGCGCTGACTAGTCGGACAATGTCAGGAATATGTAAGGTCGAGAGCAGGGCATCGGAGAAGGTGCCAGCGGGGAGGTAGGACGGTCCGCCGTTGCGCTGGCCGAAGATGCGGGTATTGAAGCTGAGGAAGTTATAGATGCTTCGGAAAATACGCCGGAAGCCCCGCGCAATAAGACCGGCGGCTTCATAGTTCAGGGTATTGATCAGGGGGTTGTTGTAGAGGCGATTGGTCAAATCTTTTGCCCGTTCCAGATCCGCCTGCACTTCGTCAGGGCTCATCCCTTCGATCGCCGGCTCGTAGCCCCCAGAAATCATCATGGTGACCGATCGCTTGAGGTGTTCCGCCCGCCACTGCAGCACCGTTGCGAGCAACTCCTGCAATTCCGATGCCAGCAGGCTGAGGATGAGGTAGATGAATAACAGCCCAATGACAATGTCGACGATGACAGGTAGTTGCATTGATCGCGTCCCCTGGGAAGGAATGGTAGCGGAATCACCCGTAGGATCGATGTTGACGATGGTTTAGCCCACGGACGAGCCCATCTTAACTTCAGTTTTAAACTGGACAAGGGTTGGTCCTGAGGTTGGCCGTTCATGGCCCATCAACGATTCACTTCAGCCATTCCCAGTCATTCATTTACCAGCCATTCATTTGATGGACTAATGATGGGCCGACGGGGGAACCTGGGATGGGAAAATGAGGGACGTGGAGGGCTGAGTGTCCCTGTTTCCCTGGGCGATCGCCTATGGCACAATGGGCGATACCATTAAGCTTTAATGGCATTTCCAAATAGCATTCCCAATCGCCTTTCCATCGCGCATTTTCGTAGGATTCCCCCATGGTCGCTTCCCTAGAGAGTTTGCCCACTAAATACGACCCCACTTTTGCCGAAGCGAAGTGGCAAGACGTATGGGAAGCGACGGAAGCGTTTAAGGCGGATCCGGCGGGGGATGCGGATCCGTTTTGTTTGGTGATTCCGCCGCCCAATGTGACTGGACGGTTGCATATGGGGCACGCCTTTGAGGAGGCGCTGATCGATACGTTGGTGCGTTATCAGCGGATGACGGGCAAAAATACCCTGTGGTTACCGGGGACGGACCATGCCAGCATTGCCGTTCACGCCATTTTGGATAAGCAGTTGGCGGAGGAGGGGACCAAGCGAGAAGCCATTGGCCGTGAGGCATTTTTAGAGCGGGCTTGGGCTTGGAAGGCCGAGTCCGGCGGGGCGATCGCCTCCCAATTGCGGCGGTTGGGGGTGTCTGCGGACTGGAGCCGGGAACGGTTCACCATGGATGAGGGGTTATCCCAGGCGGTGTTGACGGCGTTTACCCGGCTTTACGATGACGGGCTGATTTATCGCGGCAAATATATGGTGAACTGGTGCCCCAAATCCCAGTCCGCCGTGGCCGATTTGGAGGTGGAGAATAAGGAAGTCGATGGCAATTTATGGCATTTCCGCTATCCGTTAACGGATGGTTCGGGGTATGTGGAAGTGGCTACCACTCGCCCGGAGACCATGCTCGGGGATACGGCGGTGGCGGTGAACCCGGAGGATGAGCGTTACAGGGCGATCGTGGGCAAGACCCTGACGCTGCCGATTATGGGCCGTGAAATTCCGATTATTGCGGATGAGTATGTGGATGCCAGCTTTGGGACTGGCTGCGTCAAGGTGACGCCGGCCCATGATCCCAATGATTTTGAGATGGGTCAGCGCCATAATCTACCTCAGATCAATTTGCTCAATAAAGATGGCTCCCTCAATGAAAATGCCGGGGAGTTCGCGGGTTTAGACCGGTTTGTGGCTCGGAAACGGGTGGTTGCAAAATTAGAGGAATTGGGCTGCCTCGTCAAAGTGGAGGACTATCGTCACTCGGTTCCCTACAGCGATCGCGGCAAGGTGCCCATTGAGCCCCTGTTGTCGTCCCAATGGTTTGTGAAGGTGCGCCCCCTCGCGGATAAGGCGTTGGCGGCGTTAGACCAGCAGGATGAACCGGTGTTTGTGCCGGCGCGGTGGACGAAGGTGTATCGGGATTGGCTCGTGAAGCTAAAAGACTGGTGCATTTCTCGCCAGCTTTGGTGGGGGCATCAAATCCCGGCCTGGTACGCCATCAGCGAAACCGGCGGCGAGATTCGGGACGATACGCCGTTTGTGGTGGCGATGGATGAGGAGGAAGCGAAGGAAAAGGCGATCGCCCAATTCGGCGCGGACGTGGTGCTGGAGCGGGATCCCGATGTGTTGGATACCTGGTTTTCCTCGGGGTTGTGGCCCTTTTCGACGATGGGCTGGCCCGATACGACGGCGGCGGATTTCCAGAAGTATTACCCCACCACCACCCTGATTACCGGATTCGACATCATCTTTTTCTGGGTGGCCCGGATGACCATTATGGCGGGCTATTTCACGGACAAAATGCCTTTCAAAACGGTTTATATCCACGGTCTGGTGCGGGATGAGAACAATAAAAAAATGTCCAAGTCCGCCAACAATGGCATTGACCCGCTGGTGCTGATCGACAAATATGGCACCGACGCGACCCGCTATACGTTGATCCGCGAAGTGGCGGGGGCGGGGCAGGATATTCGTCTGGATTACAACCGCAAGACCGATGAGTCTAGCTCGGTGGAGTCGTCCCGTAATTTTGCCAACAAGCTGTGGAATGCGTCCCGGTTTGTGTTGATGAATCTGGAGGGGCAAACGCCAGCCCAGTTGGGCACTCCTGATCCCGCCACTCTGGAATTGGCGGATCGGTGGATTCTGTCTCGATATAATCTGGCGATCGCCCAAACCCGTGATTATTTGAATAAATACGGTTTTGGGGAAGCGGCCAAGGGACTCTACGAGTTTATTTGGGGGGATTTCTGCGATTGGTATATCGAGCTGGTTAAGCCACGCTTGAACGGGGAGGATGCGGCGGCGAAGAAAACCGCCCAGCAAGTGTTGGCCTATGTGCTGGATGGCATTTTGAAATTGCTCCATCCCTTTATGCCCCACGTCACCGAAGAGCTATGGCATGGTTTGCACCAGGTCGATCAAGATACCCTGCTTGCGTTGCAGGCTTATCCCGAGTCCGATCCCAAGGCGATCGATGCGGATCTAGGGGAGCAATTCCAACTTATTTTTGGCGCGGTTCGTACCATCCGTAACCTGCGGGCGGAGGCGGAAATTAAGCCTAGTGCCAAGGTGCCCATTGTGTTGGCCAGCGAAACCGTTGAGGAGCAGCAAGTATTAATCAGCGCCGAGGATTACATTTGCAACCTGGCGCGGGTAGAGAAGTTGGAAGTGCGCGGTCCCAAGGTTCCCGAGGCGGTGAGTACGCCCTCGGTCACGCCCGTCAACTCCGGGGAATCGGGCAGTGCCCCGGCGAAAGGGTTTGAATTTGACGCCGAAAAACGAGATATCACCCTCGCCATCATTGCCATTGCATTCATCATGGTGACGATCGCCAAAACTCTGGGTGCGGTCTTGGATGTGGTGGATGATTTCTGGTTATTGCCGGAATTTTTCGAGCTCGTTGGCTTCTGCTGGACGGTCTGGTTCGCGGCCAATAATTTGCTGTTTTCTGAAGATCGAGAGGCTTTAGCCACCCAATTCCAAGAGCTGAAAGAAAGTACCGTGGGCGATTGGGTTCCTGCGGCATTGACCTCGGAAGCCGAACCGTTGCAGTTGCCCGATGGGGTACCCCTGGAGTTGCCGTTGGATTTGGCCGCAGTAGCGCCCGAGATGGAAGCTATCGAAGTGGATGCAGAGCGATCAATGACCGGTGTGGTGGGTACGACCCAGGTGCTGATGCCGTTGGATGGCGTCGTGGATATGGCGGCGCTGCGGGCTAAGGTGGAGCGGAAACTGGGCAAGATTGAGAAGCAGGTGGCGTCCCTCTCCGGTCGGTTAGGCAATGCCAAATTTGTGGACAATGCCCCCGCTGAGGTGGTGCAAGCGGTACGGGATGAGCTAGCCGAGGCGGAAACCCAAGCGCAATTATTGCGCGATCGCCTGACCCAGTTGCAGTAGTTCATTCCATCCCTAACGAAAAACTGCCGCTGACGAGAATTGCAGGATCGGCAATGGAGAATCATCGGTTGTCCAATGGGTTAGACGATGAATTGCGGGATGGCGCGGAGAGCGTCCCTACTCCCCCCCTAGTGTCAGTGATTATCCCTGTCCTCAATGGGGCTCAGACCATTGGCGAAACCCTGCGATCGCTGCTGGATCAGACCTTTCAGGATTTCGACGTGTGGGTGGTGGATGATGGCTCCACCGACGGCACCGGGGCGGTCGTGGAGCAAATCGCAGCGACGGATCCCCTCGGGCGGATCCGGTGGCGATCGCGCGGCAAATCAAGCCCACATCGTGGAGTCTCTGGGGCACGCAATGAGGGGGCAACCTGGGTGCGGGGATCACTGCTGGGATTTTTGGATGCGGATGATTGTTGGCTGCCGGATAAATTGGCGGATCAGGTGGCGGCGCTGGCGGAACATCCCGATGCCGTGATGGTTTATAGCTGGACCGAGCTTATGGACGAGCAGGGGCAGCGGTTAGGGCAGGTGATTGATGCACCCTTTCAAGGATGGATCCGGGAACGGTTGCTGGTGACCGATGTTATTTCCAGCGGGTCCAATGCGCTGATTCGCCGGCGCGCCTTTGAACAGGAGGGGGGATTTGATGAAACATTGACCCATTCCGAGGATTGGGATTTATGGTTACGGCTAGCGGCGATCGCTCCTGTCGCTCTGGTGCCCAAGGTGCAGGTGCTCTATCGCCAGCGTCCCACTTCGGCGTCCATTGATGTATTAGCCCATGAAACCGCCAGCCGCAGCATTATCCAGCGGGAACTCCAGCGAGAATCACAGCGCGATCGCCCCGCCCTGGCGAAACATCACCCCCTCATCTGGGGCAATCGTTATAAATATTTAGCGTTCAAAGCGCTGGATCGCCCCTGCCATGGGCAATGGGGCCGCCCCTCCTTGACCACCCTACGGTTTTTGCTCCAGGTGATTCGGTGCGATCGCGGCAGTCTCAAACAATGGCGTCGCTGGCTCCAGGTGCTGGCTAAACTGATGACGTGCGGCGTCCTACCCCCCGCCCTCGCCCAAACCTGTCTCAATCGATGGCCGGCATTGGGGCGATCGCATCAATTTCTGCTGACCCTCACCCGTGTACCCCGACTCCCCCAACGCCCCTGGCCACCAGGTCCCCAGTCCTAGCAGCGCGCAACGCAGCAAATCGCAAGTTGCCAGGCCGTTTTTACGGTTCTGTCCTTGCCCCACCTGAATACTATGACAATCGCCCTGGCGATCATCCTGACAATCATCCTCACTCCCTGCCGTTCCCCAAGACGCCCATGCCCCGCCATTTAACCGTCGCGATCCCCACCTATAACGGTGCTGAGCGCCTTCCCCTTGTCCTGGATCGGTTGATGCATCAACAACACCTGGACCAGGTTGACTGGGAAGTCATGGTTGTGGATAACAACAGCACCGACGCAACGGCGATCGTCGTCAAAACCCACCAGGAGCATTGGCAGCAGCATTTTGAGGAGGCGGGATGGGCGACACCGGTACCCCTGCACTATTTAACAGAGCCACGTCAGGGGGCAGCCTATGGCCGTCAAAAGGCCGTTGAGATGGCGGAGGGGGAGTGGATTGCCTTTCTAGATGATGATAATGTTCCGGCTCCAGATTGGATCTTTCAAGCCTTAACTTTTATCGAGAAATATGACAAAAATGGAGAGTCATTAGGAGCCATCAGCGGGCAAATCCATGGCGTCTTTCCCGATGGAAATTCCCCTGACCTAATTCAATATATTCGTCCATTTTTAGCCATTGTTGAGCGGGGCGATCGCCCTTTTCCCTATGACATTAAGCACAAACTTCTTCCTCCATCGGCGGGGTTAGTAGTTCGTCGCAAAGCGTGGCAGCGATCGGTGCCCAAAAAGCTATTACTGGGAGGACGGACTGCGGATTGTATGCTGACCTCAGAGGACCTTGAAACCCTAGTTTATCTGCAACGTCAAGGCTGGGAAATCTGGTACAACCCTGCCATGGAAATTGATCATTTAATTCCCCAAGGGCGATTGGAACGGCAATACCTCATCCCCTTTTTAAAGGGAATTGGACTAACTCGATCCGTGATTCGGATGTTGCGGTTGCCCCTATGGCAGCGACCCCTATGGACTCTCATATACGCATTAAATGACGCCCGACGACTGACCCAACATCTCCTTCAGTCTCGAAAACAAGGGCAGAATCAACTCCTAACAGACTGCAAAACTATTTTTTTACAAAGTACATTCATGAGTCCCCTCTTTATAATGATTTGGAAAATACGACAGCAGGGGGCACTTTGGAGAAGTCCGTCCTTAAAATCAAGATCAACTTCGTCAATTTCCGCAACAGAGCCCCATTTAAAATAAAAATCCAGGAGACTCTTACGGGAAAAATTTGAGCATAATAAAACGACAATTTCTCAATGATATTCTCGGGTCAGATTCTTGTAATCAGAAGACTTGAGATACATAGCACTCTAGACCAGTTCGCAGGATAATCAAGTTGTGATGAAGAATAGGGAAGAGCCTGAAGCAATATCCAATACTGAATCCAATAATGACGTTGACACGAATGTTGACATCAGTGTTGTGATTCCAACCTTTAACGGGGCGGAACGATTACCCAGTTTTTTCAACACCTTAAAAAGCCTGATAATTCCAACCCCGCTCCAGTGGGAAATTATTGTTGTTGATAATAACAGTAGCGATCGCACCCCTGAGGTGATTCGTTCCTGGCAAGACGGTTGGATGGCCTGTCCATTTCGCTATGGCTTTGAACCGCGTCAAGGGGCTGCCTATGCCCGCAAGCGAGGCATTCAACTGGCCCGGGGGCGCTTCGTTATTTTTGTGGATGACGATAATTTTTTGGAGCCTCAGTGGTTGCTTCAAGCCTGGATGTTTGCCAAAGATCATCCCCAAGCCGGGGCGATCGCCGGTCCAGTGCAGGGTGATTATGCAAGTCCGCCGCCGGCGAATTTTGATCGTATCGAAGGCTTTTTGGCGGTGCGCACCTATCCCCACTACCAGGATCAAACCTGCCAATTTTCCCCTCAATCCCTACAGCTCCCGCCCTCTGCGGCCCTTTGGGTCAACCGAGCCGCATGGCTAGATGCCGTTCCCGAGGAGCAGCTTTTGACGGGAAAAACGCCCCAGCTTTTGGTACAGGGGGACGATTACGAGCCCCTCCTCTATCTGCATAAAGCGGGCTGGGAAATTTGGTTTCATCCCGCATTGATCAGCCACCATCAAATCCCCCCCTGGCGGCTACAACAGTCCTACCTCGTCAAATTAGCCCAAGGCTGTGGCTTAGCAACCTATGCCCTCCGGCGCATTAATACCCCCCCCTCAAAATATGCCTATCTGGCTTGGCGAACCTATGCCGGCAGCTTAAAACGACTCCTTACCCGAAGTGTTAAATGGCTGGTCGCTCCCCCATCCGTTAAAAAGTTGGTGGCGGTAGAGTTGGGGTTTTCTTGGGGCGAATTTTTAAGTCCGGTTTTATTCCAAAAGGTGCTCCTACCGAACTGGCGATCGCGCCTCAATCAACAAAAAGAATCTCCATCCCAAGGCAATATTTAGCGTCATATTTAAAGCCATGGATATATCAGTCATCATCCCAGTTTATAACGGAGCAGCAACCATCGCTAAAACCCTAGAATCAATCCTGGCGCAAACCTTGGATGGAAGTCAGGCAGCGGTTGAGATTATCATCATCAACGATGGTTCAACTGATCAAACCAATGCCGTTGTTGAAACTTTTATGGGACGGCGTCAGGACTATCCCATTCGTCTTATTGAGGTGGAAAATGGTGGCGTTTCAAGGGCCAGAAATCGAGGGGCACAGCTAGCGAAGGGACGCTATCTAACCTTTATTGATGCCGATGATTTATGGACTACGGATAAATTAGAGGCGCAGTTTCTTGCCTTGGAAGCCAATCCGAAAGCGGGATTTGTCTATAGTTGGGTGAACAGTATTGATCTGGAGGGAAATTTCCTGCGGCGGGGGGGATATCCCACGATCGCAGGGGATCCGTGGGTACAACTCCTGATTATTGATGTGGTGGAAAGCGGCTCGAATGTCATGGTGCGACGGGATGCATTTGAGCAAGTGCACGGATTCGATGCAAATCTAACCCACTCTGAGGATTGGGATTTATGGATTCGCCTAGCGGAAAAATTTCCCGTGGTGACGGTTCCCATGGCTCAAATTTTATACCGTCAGGGGGGGCAGACCGCATCAACCAATGTGCGAAAAATGGAGGAGGGCAGTTTAGAAATTATTGGCCGAGCAGCGAAGAAAGTCGGCGGAACAAGGCACCCCGTGATTCGCCAGAGTTTAGCCAATCGCTACAAGATACTGACCTTTGATGCCATGGATGGGAAAGTTCCCCGAGGTCAGGCTGCACTGGCATTCACCTATTCCTTAAAGGCAATATTTTACGATCCTCAACTGTTAAATCGTTTTAGCTATTTACTGAAATTTTGGATGAAATGTTTGGTGATTATCTTTGGCCCCAAAAGACGGACTGATCGTTGGCTGGACCGGCGCTCCGATTGGGCAGAATTAGAAGGGTTTTTCCTGGCGTCTTTGAATGTGAATCCTTAGGGAGAAAGGGACAAAAATGGTCAATATTTCGGTCGAAATTTCAGTCATTATCCCGGTTTATAACGGAACGTCGACCATCCAAACGACTCTGGATTCAGTGGTGCGCCAGAGTGTGGATGGAATCGAGGTCATTCTGGTGGATGATGGCTCGACTGATGATCTGGAAGCGGCGATCGCCCAATGGAAATCCAACAATCACGATGCGCTAGCCCAAACCCAATGCACGGTGCATCTATTCCAGTTTGAAAATGCGGGGCAGGCGATCGCTCGGAATCGCGGCATTGAGCGATCGCGGGGTCGATATATTGCCTTTTTGGATGCGGATGATCAATGGAGCGTTGATAAATTGCGCGCCCAGGCGTTGTTTTTGGATCAACATCCTGAGGTGGGACTGGTCTATAGCTGGACGGACTGTGTGGATGGCTGGGGCGCTTTTGTGTGCCCTGGCAGCCATAAATCATCCGGTCCCCGAGCGGCATTGGAATTGCTGATCCAAAATTATATGGACAACGGCTCCAGCCCTATGGTGCGCCGCGAAGTTTTGGGTGCCGTTGGGATTTTCAGCGCCGATTTACCACCGGCGGAGGATTGGGATTTATGGTTACGCATCGCGGAACGCTATCCCATTGCGGCGATTCCCGTTCCCCAAGTGCATTATCAAGTCTCCCGCTATTCATCTTCGAGCAATACCCAACGCCTAGAACGGGCAGCCCGTCAGGTTTTGGAGCGCGCCCTGAAACGTCAATATGGACCGCCCCTAACAGCAGAGCGACGGCGAGAGGGACAACAATTACGCAGCCGCAGTTTGGCGAACCTCTATATCTATCTCTATTTCCAGATTTTCCGAGGGGGTATCCAGCGGCGGCGGATCCCCCCGGCCATGGGCTATCTGATTCAGATTTATCGGCACGAAGCCCAATTTCGCCAGGATATTAGCCTCGTTTTTCGGGCGATCGCCAAGGTGATTTGCCTCTCGCTACTCCCCAACCGCCTTGCCCAGAGAGTATTGAACCGCCTCGGCAGCGCCAACAGTGCCCACGTAGAAATTCTGCGCTACATCAGCACCGAACTCCCCCCGGTAAAACTACCCCCTTTCAAAACAGATAGCTAGACCGCCGTTAAACCGCCGTCAAATAATAAGTCTCTTCCGCAACCCGTTTCAGCCGCCGCAATTGGGCCTTCATATCGGCCTGTACCCAATCTGTCGCAAACCAATCAAATCCTTGGCGGATCAACGGATTCGGAATATTAAATTCGAACCGGTTAATGAGCTGCGTCCCTTCCCGCTCCGGACGACATTCCCAGCGATCGCGCCCTTCAAAAAAGCCCGTAAACTGCCAAACAATCAGCCCCGGATGACGCTCCACAACAGTATTTTCCAAGGCGGGCTGTAGGAGGGGAATATTAATCAGAAACCGACTCCGACTCCCCAACTCCGTCGACCACTGCCCCCCCACCGGTTCACAGGACAATGCCGGATTCAACCAACGATGCATCAACTCCAAGTCCGTCAAACACTTCTCAACGGCAGTCGCGCTGGAGCGAATGTAAATATCTTGTTCCAGAATGCGAGACATAGAAATAGACGAAAAATACTAATTCAGAAAGATAGGTCGCAAACAAGCAGGAGACAGCCCACAGGATCAGGAACCAGAGGTCACTACCTGACTGCCATGGCTGCGGGGATCGGCGCTGCTGGCATTCGAACTTTCCCCCGCCCCCGACAAAGCCGCCTTAAAATCCGAGGTCTGACCGATCGCCTGGACACCGTGGGGCAACGCCGTTTCCCCATTGGCCATCGCCAGCAAATTATCTGCCAAAATTGTCTTGGGCTGCTCCCCGATCGCCTGCCCCAGCTCCGTCCCATCGGCGTTCAAATACACAAAATGGGGAAT
>CAZZMD010000043.1:0-42802 GCA_964655355.1 uncultured bacterium | reverse complement strand
CTATCGCCCCCAAGGTCATAAACACCCCCTCAACAGCACCATCGACAAAGCCCTGGCTATCTTCACCGGTCTCGGCTACACCGTCGCCAGCGGCACCGAGATGGAAACGGACTACTACAACTTCGAGGCCCTGAACACCCCCGCCGACCACCCCGCCCGGGACATGGCCGACACCTTTTACCTGCCCGACGGCAACCTGCTGCGGACCCACACCTCCGCCATGCAGATCCGCTACATGGAAGATAACGAGCCCCCCATCCGCATCGCCGCCCCCGGTCGGGTCTACCGTCGTGACACCGTTGACGCCACCCACTCCGCCGTCTTCCACCAAATTGAAATCCTGGCGATCGACGAAGGGCTCACCTTCACCGACCTCAAAGGCACCATCGAGCAATTTTTATTTCAGATGTTCGGCGACGTGGAAGTGCGATTCCGCGCCAGCTACTTCCCCTTCACGGAACCCTCGGCAGAAGTCGATGTGAAATGGAAAGGACGCTGGTTAGAAGTCCTAGGCTGCGGCATGGTTGACCCCAACGTCCTCAAAGCCGTCGGCTACGACCCCGAAATTTATACTGGCTTCGCCGCCGGCTTCGGCGTCGAACGATTCGCCATGGTGCTGCACCAAATGGACGACATCCGCCGGATCTACAACAGCGACCTCCGCTTCCTCCGCCAGTTTTAGGCTGCTGTCCCCATTCAGGTCAATGACTGAGTCCCGTAGGCCAGTGGGGATACAAAAAAATAAAGAGCACGCCGATTGAGGACGTACTCTCTACCCAATTAAGTCGGACTTGTCTGCGGACAAGCCCACCTGCGGGACAGACTTAAATCGCCAAGACTCAGAGAGCCAAAGACTCAAAGAGCCAAAGACTCAGAGAGCCGAGACTTAGTAAGCCAAGCCCATGCTGCGAGTGGTTTCGCCACCCAGGTAAACCCGGATGCTTAGGAAGTCGGTGGGGCAAGCGGTTTCGCAGCGCTTACAACCAACGCAATCTTCGGTACGGGGCGAAGACGCGATTTGAGCGGCTTTACAGCCATCCCAGGGCACCATTTCCAACACATCGGTGGGGCAGGCGCGAACGCACTGGGTGCAGCCAATGCAGGTGTCGTAAATTTTTACTGAATGACTCATTGAAGAAGAACTCCCTATAAGAGCTGTGATTTCGACCTCTGGCGGCACCGGACAAATGCCCGATAATCCCCAGAATGGCTATGGAATCAATGCTCAGTCTACCCCGCGCGATTTAGGGACAGCGGCGGCGGATACTAAAAGTTCAAACAACGTAACAAGCCCCGATCCCTTACGGGGCAACCGGTCACCCTTCTCGGATTAAGCCAGGTTAAGTTTCTGTAGCACAGGTTGTGTGGACACCACGTGGCGATCTAATCCTAGGGTTTTGGGATCGATGCCGAGGGCGAGAGCGACCAGTTGGGGGAGGTGTAGCACCGGGAGATTTAGGGCGGTGCCAATCGTTTTCTCAATCTCGGGCTGACGGGAATCCAGATTTAAATGACACAGGGGGCAGGGGGTGACGAGACAGTCGGCTCCAGCCGCGATCGCCTCTTGCAAATGCCCGCCCGCCATCTGGAACGCTTCGGTGGTGGCATAGCTAGACAGGGGCCAGCCACAACATTGGGTCCGTCCCCGATAATCAATCGGCGTTGCACCCACCGCACGGAACACATTCTCTAAGGACTGGGGCGATCGCGGATTGTCGTACTTCAAATGATGCTGCGCCCGCAATAGATAACATCCATAAAATGCAGCGCAATTTAACCCCGAGAGTTTGCGGGTGATTTTGTTGGCGATCGCCTCCAAGCCATAATCCGCCACCAACGCCCACAGCAGATGTTTAACTTCCGTAGACCCCTGATAGGGCGAACAGCTCTGCCCCTTTAACACCCCATTCACCGTCTCGATATAATCCGGCGTTTCCGCCTGAGCCGTTTTAAGGCGTTCATCCACATGGCCAATCACCCCCTGGCAAGTACTGCAATGGGTCAGCAACGGCAGATTTAGGGATTCCGCCAGGGCAATGTTTCGGGCATTAACCGTGTCCTCCAATAATTGCGACTCCTCCTTAAAAGTGCCAGACCCACAACAGGACGCCTTCTTCAGCTCAATCAGCTCAATATCCAACGCCGCCGCCAGCGCCGCCGTAGATTGATACAGTTCCCGGCACGCCCCCTGGGCAACACAACCGGGGAAATAGGCATACCGTAGCCGCGATCCCGATGCGGGGTCGATCGCCGGCCCCGTCACCGTTGTCGATTGCCCCCCCCTGACCGGTGCCACCATATCTCCCCCTCTCAAGAAAAATTCATAGGACATTCAACAGGTCCTTCCAGCTTAGTCCGTCCATCCGCCCCATGGCGTCGGGGTGCCTCAAGGCGGTGAATCGGCAATGTAAGGCCACATAAATCGACAAAAAATCGACACAAACCCAGGATTCGCCGAACGTCGGGGTAGGGTAAACCACCACGAAAACGCTCACGGCATATCCCCCTGACGGGATACAATAAGCGGCGCGTTCTCCCACGGGTTCTGATGGGGCGATCGCGCCGCTTGGGGCATAGCAACGGGCGCCCTGACCCTAGTCCGATAGACTGCCGTCGGACGAATCCACGGGCACTCCAGCTAACGCATCCAGATCACGCACACCTATTACATTCCTCAAAAAAGGGGAGAAGGAGACAACATGTCCAGCATTGCAGACAAGATTAAAGAAACCGTTGCCGAGCAGTTGGGCGTCGATGGGGAGAAGATCACCCCTGATGCAACGTTCGTCGACGATCTAGGGGCAGATTCCCTGGACGTGGTGGAGCTGGTCATGGCGTTGGAAGAGGAGTTTGAAATCGAGATTCCCGACGAAGAAGCAGAAAAGCTGCAGACCGTGCAAAACGTAGTGGACTACGTCGAAGCCAACGCCAGCACATAACGCCTCCTAAGCGCTTTCTCTTCTGGCTCGACAGATATCCCCCGAGGCAGTCGATATTTGCCGAGCCCCTGAGGCGGATAGCATCGAACCGGCTTTTGCTATCCCGTGCCCAATGTCAGTCAAAAGGGTCACTCAGTCAGCTTTCCCCGATAGCGATCAACCGTTTTTTCTTCCTCGCCCCCCATTTATTCTCCCCATTCTTCTCATACGTTAGGTACTTCCCCCATGGCATCCGGTAATCCCGATTTTCAACCTAAGCGCGTGGTCATCACCGGGCTCGGCGCTGTCACGCCCATCGGCAATACCCTAGGTGATTATTGGGATGGCTTGATGAGCGGGCGCAATGGCATTGGTCCCATCACGGCGTTTGATGCATCGAAGCATGGCTGTCGCATTGCGGGCCAGGTCAAAGATTTTGATCCCCTAGAGTATTTGGATCGCAAAGATGCCAAGCGCATGGACCGGTTCGCCCAGTTTGCGATCGCCGCGAGTAAGCAAGCGCTGGCCGATTCGGGCTTGGAAGTCACGGATTTAAACGCCGAGCAAATTGGTGTGTTGATCGGCACCGGCATTGGCGGACTGAAAGTGCTGGAAGATCAGCACGATGTGTATCGCGATCGCGGTCCCGGTCGCTGTAGCCCCTTCATGATCCCCATGATGATTGCCAACATGGCAGCGGGTTTAACGGCCATTCATACCGGTGCCAAAGGTCCCAACTCCTGCACGGTAACCGCCTGCGCCGCCGGGTCTAACGCCGTGGGGGATGCCTTCCGATTGATTCAACAAGGGTTTGCCCAGGCAATGATTTGTGGCGGCACCGAAGCAGCCATTACCCCGTTATCGATCGCCGGTTTTGCGGCAGCCCGGGCCCTGTCTACTCGGAATGACGAACCGGAAAAAGCGTGCCGTCCCTTCGACCGCGATCGCGATGGATTTGTGATGGGCGAAGGCTCCGGCATTTTGATTCTGGAGGAGCTAACCCATGCCCAAGCCCGAGGCGCAAAAATTTACGGCGAAGTCGCCGGCTACGGCAACACCTGCGATGCGTACCATATGACCGCCCCCGTCCCCGGTGGACTGGGAGCCGCCCGCGCCATTCAACTCGCCCTCAAGGATGCCGGCGTCAGCCCCGACCAAGTGAGCTACATCAACGCCCACGGCACCAGCACCCCCGCCAATGACTCCACCGAAACCGCCGCCATCAAGAGAGCCTTAGGGGAAGACGCCGCCCGCAACGCCGCCATCAGCTCCACCAAATCCATGACCGGCCACCTGCTGGGGGGCTCCGGAGGCATCGAAGCCGTCGCCGCCGCCATGGCGATCGCCAACGACAAAGTACCGCCCACCATCAACCTGGAAAACCCCGAATTAGAGGACGAAAACGCCCTGTGCGACTTGGATTACGTGCCCAACGAAGCACGAGCCATGCCGGTCAATGTGGCCTTGTCCAACTCCTTCGGCTTTGGGGGCCACAACGTGACGCTGGTCTTCAAAAAGCTTGAGGTGTAACACCACCACCCCCGCCTCAGCACCAGTCCAACAACTAAACTCCAGGCCAGACGCTCTGAAGCTCGCTCTAAAGCTGGAGACAAAAAAATGCGGTTAAGCCTCAGGGAAAAATCCCTAGGGTTTAACCGCATCGCCTTTGAAAGGTTCTGGAAATGAGTTCAAATCGCAGTAGACAGCGCTAAGACAACACAAGTCTTAAGGGGTGACGCCTACAGAGCGCCGGAGCTAGCCAAGCCGAGGATCATGCCAGCACCCAGGATGTGACCAAAGCTCGTGGTTGCCAACAGGGCGGGCAGGCCCATACCGCCGAACAGGGCGGGGGAAGGCAGAGCGGGACCAACGCTAGGCTGATCGATCTTGTACTTACCGATCGCGATCGCCACAACGTTGCAGAAGATCATCACCAGGGCCACCTTGGGGCTCCAGGAAACGGAGGTGCCAGTCACAGCCAACAGGGAAAGGTGCATCATGGGTTGGGTTCTCGTAGGTCTCTAGCAGCAACACAGATAGATGTTAGGCAAATCTTGGGGAACGCCACTGGGTCAGCGGCTTCACCATGGCTGTCATATTCCTTGGAATACCCAAGCGATCGCCACTTTTTTTGCAAGACTTCACACTCCTACCAACAATCGGTCAACACTTCGCAACATCCCCCACAAATGTATGCGGCCGGGGAGCCCAGCCTCCCCATCAAGAAAATATGGGACAATGCGCTTCGATTCGTTAGGCCGTTCGCAAGACCGTACACGTTGGAATCCCGCAGACGAAAGGCTGGGGGAAAGGGAAGATATGTTGCCTGCTGCTGATTCTGCTGCGACTGGTTCGTCTGTGGCCAACCTGAAGGTTGCCGATCTGGGGCGCATCCTAAGCCATGCCTGGAAAACCCGACTGCGAGACTATCCCGGTCTACGGCGGGTGGTCATCGTCGCCGGCATTTTCTGGGCGATCGCCATGACCTTCGCCCTCCACCGCTACCTCACCCTCTACGCCTCCTACGACCAGGGCATTTTCAACCAAGTTTTTTGGAATAACCTCCATGGGCGCTGGTTCGAAAGTTCCCTCTCCTCCTCCCTGTCCAGCGCCGTCAAACAAGACGGTCAAGCGGCAGACGTGTTCTACCGCCGCCTGGGACAACACTTCACCCCCGCCCTGCTGCTGTGGCTGCCCATCTACGCCCTGCACGCCCAAGCGATCACCCTGGTCGTCATCCAAGTCTGTTTGATCACCGTCGCCGGGTTTATCCTCTATGCCCTGGCACGGCACCACCTTGCCCCCATGGCCTCGGCCTGGATCACCACCGCCTACTACTGCGCCAACGCCGTCATCGGGCCCACCTTCTCCAACTTCCATGACCTATGTCAGGTGCCGCTATACGCCTTTACGCTTCTGCTGGCCATGGAAAAACGCTGTTGGTGGCTGTTTTGGCTAATGGCCGCCTTCTGGCTACTGGTGCGGGAAGACCAGGGCTTCGGACTATTCAGCATTGGCGTTTACATGGTCCTAAGCCGCCGATTCCCCAAGCCGGGCCTGGCCCTATGCACCGTGTCTTTCTTGTATGTGGTGCTGTGTACCAACGTCTTTATGCCCATCTTTTCGCCGGACATTTCCAAGCGATTTATGGTGGAGCGCTTCGGACAATACGTGAACGACACCGAAGCCACCTCCCTAGACATCGCGTTCGCCATGTTGACCCAACCCTGGTTAGTGGCGTGGGAAATTATCCAGCCCCCCATCACCACGGCCCGATATCTAATCGGTCAATGGCTACCCTTTGGATTTATCCCGGCCCTATCCCCCGCCGCCTGGGCCATGACCGCCTTTCCCCTGCTGAAAATCTTCCTACAGCAGGGCAACTCCGCCATGTCCATCAACATTCGCTATGCGATCGAAGTGGTGCCCGGTCTAGCCTATGGGGCCATCATCTGGTGGAAAAACCACAGCGGACGCTATGACGTTGGCCGAGTGAAAAAACTATGGGCCGCCTGTCTCGCCCTATCGGTCTTCTTCTCATTCACCTCCAGCCCCCACCGGGTGTTCTATTTCGCAATCCCCGATTCCATTGATCCCTGGGTATTTGTCTCCCTCCCCGCCCAATGGAGCCATGTCGGCCATGTGCGATCGCTCATGGATCGCATCCCCGAGGACGCCAGCATTGCCGCCACCACCTATTTGGTTCCTCCCCTATCCAGCCGTCGCGCCATCATCCGCCTCCCCTGGACCACCATCACCAAAGACAACGGCGAAACCCAACCGGTGGACTATTTATTTAGCGACACCTGGCGACTGCGCCGCTACCAAGCCGCTTTCAAAAAAGAGCGCGGAGAACTGGAAGGCACCGTCCGAATCTTCGATCAAGCCATCACCGACCAAAGCTACGGCATCATTGCCCTCGAAGACGGGGTCGCCCTGCTGCAACGGGGGGTCCCCTCCGACCCGATCGCCCTACAAGGCTGGCTAAATCTACGGCAAGAACTACTCCCCCTTATCCAACCCGCAGATAGCTGACCCCCTCCCCCTGAAGCCATGGGCTAGGGCGATCGCCCTGGATTATTGATCTTGACCATTGAACTTGATTAACGATCCATTAAGCTTTTTAAAGTTTTAAGATAGAGATTCGTTCTTCCCCTCCTCTCCTGAATGACTCCCCATGGCTTCCTCCCCCTATGCAACCCTCCTAGTTGACGGCTACAACGCGATCGGCCAGTGGCCCGAGCTGAAACGGTTGAAGCATGAGGCGGGCTTGGAAGCAGCGCGGGATGCCCTAGTGGAGCAATTAACCGGCTATAGCGCCTACCGCAACTACAAAACCCAGGTCGTGTTTGACGCCCAATTCTCGCGGAATTTTGACCGGCGGCGCGCCTACGAAAACATTACGGAATTATTAACGGTCGTTTTTACGGACTTTGGGCAAACCGCAGACACCTACATTGAAATTGCCTGCGCCGCCTTTCGGGACAATGTGGCGAATTACGGGCGGCGGATTATTGTGGCCACCTCAGACCGTGCCCAACAATTGACGGTAACGGGCTATGGGGCAGAGTGGATGTCCTGCCGTCAGTTAGAACATGATTTAGAAGCGTCGGTACGAGAATTGCGCCAAGATCGCCGCCGAAAACCCAAGACCCGATCCAGCCGTTTCTTAGGCAATCGGGTTAATGAACAAATGCGCCAAAAATTAATGCAGATGCGCTTCGGCCTAGAATCGGGTGAACTATAGGATGGCAGCAGGACACGAAAACCCGCGTTAGGCTGGACACCATCAGGGATGGGAACCATCAGAGATGGGAACCATCACACCGACAGGCATTGGCGGACTTTAGGGATAGGGATCAGCCCATGGAGTATTGGGAGTTTTTACTGCAGAAAGAGGGCGATCGCTCATGGCTGCCCCTGGAAGGACCGATCGCCGGCATTTTAGAAGGGCGTTATCGCATTGTGGCGCGCTCCAGCTATCGCAATGCATCGGTCAATTTCACCGTGTCCTATCAAGGTCAATCGGATACGGCGTTGATTAATGGTCCCCAGGAATATCAACGGGCCGTCCAGACCAACCAAGACGGATTGATGGTGGTCCTACCCTTTACCGCCCTGAAACCCGGAGAATGGCGCTTTGAATGCCGCCCCGCGCCGACCTCCGAGGACGAGTCCCCCGATGCATCTGCTCCTACCTGGCACCACGAAATCTGTCTCCAAGTGGACCCCTATGAGGAAGAGGATCCCTGGATTGAAGCCAGTTTCAGCCAGGGGGATTTAAGCAAGGATATGACGGCGGTGCTCAACGGCAATGGTCTCGGTGCAGCCGCTCCGACGCCCCCCCTCGCGACCCCAGCGATCGCAATACCTGAGCTATCTTCCATTGCCGAAGGCGATGCCCCCCTAGCAACGTCCGGCCTAGCGGAGGTCCTCGACTCCCCTGAATTAAACCCCGCTGGTTTAGCGCCCCCTAGCGGCCCTGAACGCAATCAATCCCCTGAGGGGGAGGGCACCGATGCAAGCGAGTCATCAGCGGTCGAAACCGTAAACGAAACGGCGATCGCCACCCCGCCCGACGACGACACCGACAGCGCCCCTACTCCCCCCTCGTCCCTCCCAGAGCCCCCCCTCCTGCAAACCGCCGAAGCGGTACGAGGGCCGGAAGCCGTGTCGAGCCTATCCCCCGAGATCGACCTCCCCGAGCAAGAATCTCCTGAAGCCGAAAGTCCCGAGGCCGATCCCGCAGATATCACCGAAGCACCCATTGCCGAAGCGACTGCAATGGCGTCGGAGATGGCATCAGAAGTAGCACCGGAGGCGGCGTCTGAGGCAACGTCAGAGGCGACATCAGGAGCAACGTCAGAGGCGATCGCCCCACCGGCCACCGACAGCGAGCCCCCCCTCCTGGCCACCCTACCGGGGGACATCACCATCCAACTGGATCGCGCCACCTACATCACCGCCTGGGGAGAACACATCACCCTCAGCGGCACCCTAGAACCCAATCAATCCGAGCTACTGGGCGCAAGCATCCCCGCCACCTGCCAGCTCAGCGCCATCCTGCGGGATCCCGCCACCCAACAGGTGTTGGTGAACCTGCATATGCCCCTCCTCCAGGCCCTGGAGGGCGATCGCCCCGTCCAAACCATTCCCCTACCCTGTCGCTTCTCCTTCCCGGTCGAACTGCCCCTAGAAACCACCACCTATCTACTCCTAGGGGAACTGAGCGCCCACGCCCTCGCCAACAGCACCGCCCAACCCCTCACCCAAAAAACGTTTACGGTTGCAGCCGATATCGACATCCTCGCAAAAGCAGTCAACCCCGGCTTCACCCCAGAAACCTGTAGCAATCCCGATCAAGTCCCCGGCGCCCCCACCACCCAACACCCCACCTTCGCCACCCCCGGCGACCAGCGGCAAAAACCGAGCCTAGACCTTCAGTTGCTCTCCTTTGTCTCAGCCCCCGACGGCAGCACAAAACCACTCCCCTCACCCGCGAGCAAGGCTGTATCCCCATCCCCGTCCGAACCGCCTTCTGCCCCCCCCACCGAGACCACTGCCTCGACGGCCGAACCACCACCACCCTCCCTATCCCCAGACCTATCCCCTGGAAAGCCATCATCCCTGCCCACGCCCACCTTCGGCACCCTCACCCCCCAGCGTAAATCCGGTCGATTTTGGACCCGCTTAAGCGCCTTTGCCCAAGACCCCCAGGGCGCCGGGTTGGAAGCCTATCAAACTGAGCAGGCAGCCCCACCCAAACCCGAACCCACGGCCCCCGATGCCCACCTAACCGCCCGGGAAATCCTGATCGATCCCGACCTAGACGCTCCCCTCTCACCCGCTCAAAACCCTAGCGACAGTTCCGCCCCCACCCCACTTCCCCCCCAGAATCTGCCCACACCAACCCTGACATTACCGGGGGATTCCCTGGTCTGCGGTAAGCCGATCGCGGTACAGCTTCAGGTGACCGAGCTACCGGAGCGGCGGATAGGGCTCAAATTTTGGATCCAGGATCGCCAAACCCGGCAATTGCTAGAACCGCCCCGTTGGGTCCTAGACTTACTCCCCAATGGCCGAGGCGGGCTGGAAAGCCGCGTGACAGTGACCGTGCCACCGGGGCTACTGGAGGTGCAATTTGAGGCGATCGCGATCGACCTGGATACCCAACGCACGGGGCAAAAGGTAAGCCAAGCCTGCCGCTGTACACCCACCGATCGCCCCACCCGGACCTATCCCCTGCCCAACGACGGCAACCAGCTTTTCGGCTCGGACCTGTAAAGCCGTCATCTCGTTACCCCCCTTATCCAAACGCCACTAAAACGTCATTGTTAAAAATGTTTAGCAATGCCAGCCGTCATCGGACAGATCTTCGTAAACTCAGGGTTGAATCTGACCGTTAATACTAGGACCTTTTCCCATGGCAGCTTCCTATCTTCCCTCTATTTTCGTCCCCCTTATTGGCTGGGTTTTCCCCGCCGTCACCATGGGGCTGTTGTTCCTGTACATCGAGAGCGATGCCTAATCCCCTCCGGGATCAAGAGCTTTCGCAGCAACGAAGCCTTAAACCCTAACCCTTGAAACTCTGGGAGATCCCCTGCGGTTGTGCCCCAGAATTGAAAGCATTAGGCAACGATTAGGCCCAAAGACTGCCCAATCTGGCACCATTGAATTTCGCCCGGCGGATCCGCCGTCGGGACCATTCAGTCGCCAACGGTTGGGCAGTCTTTGGTATGTGCCCCGGTATATGCCCCGATATATGCCCCCATTGCTGACATTGCTTTTACGTTGCTTAGGTTGATACTGCTCAGGTTGATCGATGACTTTATCCGCTGTTTCGACTGCCCCGTCTGCCCTCAACGACACCCCAACCGCATCACTGATTGAGGTCTTTTCCGCGATTCAGGGGGAAGGGATGAACATCGGCACCCGGCAATTATTTATTCGATTTGGCCGCTGCGATCTACGGTGCCATTACTGCGACAGCGCCCACACCTGGCTACCCCAACCGACCTGCACCATTGAACAAACCGCCGGCGATCGCGATTTTGTCACCCATAACAACCCCGTCTCCCTGGAAGACCTGCTGAACTGGGTCAAACGCCTCGACGGACACCTAGACAGCGATCGCCCCGGAGCCCCCATCCACGACAGCATCAGCCTCACCGGCGGCGAACCCCTGCTACATACCCGTTTCCTAAAACACTTTTTACCCCGGCTACGGGAGGCGATCGCCCTGCCGATTTATCTAGAGACTGGAGGACACCGTCCCGCCCAGGTGCGATCGCTCCTGCCCTGGCTAGATGCGATCGGGATGGACATGAAACTCCCCAGCGTCAGCGGCGAAACCCATTGGGACGCCCATGCCGAATTTTTGCAACTATGCGTTCAGAACGGCACCGATATTTTCGTCAAAGCCATCATCTCGGACCAAACCACTCTCAGCGATCTAGACCGCGCTGGGGCGATCGTCCGAGGAGTCAATCCGGAGATTCCCTTTATCCTGCAACCGGTCACCCCCCTCCCCAGCGAAATAAAACCAGGTCAACCGATCCCGCAACCACCGACACCCGGGGATGTCCTGAAATGGCAAACGCACCTGAAGCAAATCCTGCCCCAGGTGCGCGTTATTCCCCAAAGTCACAAAATGATTGGCCAGCTATGATTGGTCAGCTTTAATCAGCTTTTTGAATCAGTTTCCAGGGGACCGTTAGGGGAAGCAATCCCCCGACCCGCTCTAATAACCGCCGTCGCTGTAGCCACCGCTAGGGCTAGGGCCGCTCCCCTGGGCGCGAGACTTTGCCTTTGCAGCGCTGCGCTTCAGCGCCTGCAAACGGAACTCATAACGCTTTCGCACCGCCTTCTTAGGGGTTTGCTCAATCAGGGTCTTGAGGGCGCTCCCCAAGCTCTTATAGGCGTTCGGGAGGGAATACCCAAACCGAGTGGCCAGGGCGATCGCCCGTTCATCGGCCGCCACCGCCTCCTTGGTCGTCCGCTCAGAATTATTTTTCTGGAACAACCGCCAGCCAGAGACGCCACACAGGGCCAACGCCAACATCAGCAACAGCCCATCCTGGACCCACAGTTCACCGACCGCGCCGCCCAGACCGATCGCCAACGCCGCCATCTCCCAGCCATCCCGGGGGATCGTGTCATTTTGGATGCGAGCAACCTCATGCCAGAACAGCAAATTGCGCTGATCCTTCGCCAACTGCTCCCAGGCCAGCAAATCCACCTGAATTTCCACCTGATCCTTACCCAGCTCTTCACACTGGATCAGCGGCGGATTAATGTCGATCGCCTTCTCCACGGCCACCCAACTTTGTAGCTCCGGCGGAAGCAACCCCTTCAGGCGTCGCAGCTCGCTCATATCGGACTTAGCAGTGGCAAACGTTGTCATTGCAACCGTTACTTCTTCTCAGCGTTAACAATCAATATCGGCCTTAAGTATATCGCGATCGCCTCTCCCCCCTGTTCAAGGTGAACGGGAGTAACGGGATTTTGAACTTATTCAGAGGCGAAGAGATAAGGCAGCACTTCCATCTCCAGAGCGCACCCAGCAAAATGAAGAAAATAATTATTCTGGTAAGCCAACCCCAACTGTCGCAGAAATAAATCCTTGTGCTCCCCTGGGCGATAGAGCAGCAATTCTGGCGCGTGCAATGCTTTATGCCACATCCACTGGGCATTGAAACGCGGATCCATCCAAGTGACCCGCCCCCGCTCCATCAGCTCGTAGGACAGGAAACGCATTTCATAATTCCAGCGTGGCGCACCGAAGTCTTCATACTTGTAGTAAACCAGCTCCAGTAAATCCCGATGGAACAGAGGAGACAACACCATCACTCCAGTCTGTACCACGCGGTCAAAGGTGGCAGGCAATTGAACTTGCTGATAATAAACCGCAGGGGATATTTCCTCCGGCAGTTGGATACCGCTCTCACGCTTTTGCCACGCCCAATTGAATCGCTCTAGCGCTAATCGGTAAGCCTGGGGGGTGGGAGAAGAAAACTCATCAACGGCTCCCACGTGCTCTAAGGGAATCCCGTTGCAGAGGTCTGGTGCGTCAGGATTGATGACGATATCACTATCAATCCACACCACTCGCTCTCGCTGACGGAGCTGGGGATGCCCCAAAATCAAGCATTTTTGCCATGCCGGCGATCGCTGCTGAGCACGCTCAGACTGATCCAGGGGCGTTGTGAAACAGACTAAGTCATAGTCATGACGCTGAGCATAGGCCTGCCAGCTGGGAGCACATAATCGTAACCAGCGCTCCCGATACGTCTCACCAATCGCCAAGGTAACAATTACTTTTCGCCCACCCATTCCTGATCCCTACTTACCCAACGAAGTTTGAATGACAGTAATCGGTGTGCTGCAGTCAACCGACCGTACTCCTTTGAGCCCTAAACCGGTTACCCAAAAAACTAATTGCCCCAATAACGAACCTCTCCACCAAGGTCATAGATCTGTTGCCAGTCTACGAACTCAAAGGAGAGGCATGGAAGCTTGACGATGCAAGCTCACTCAAACTCAACTTGTCTACACAGAAGAGCCTAGACCAGCGTAGGCACCGTAGAAAAACAGGGAAAGCACAAAAATAGCGCCCAAACCAGCAATGGTTCCGACCACCCACAAGGGAATACGTCCGCCTCCAGACATGAGCCAATCCTCAAAAACTACCAAACAATAAATTCTGAATGTCCTGGGACCGGTGACCGGTCCGCCTTTTTCGCTCTTGGGGCCGCTGATGGGGGCAGACCAATCAAGGCCGCTCCCCAACCCGCACCCAAACTCGCTTCCTAGTTAAAGAAGTAGCTCGAGAACAAAATTCCCAAAACGAAAATCAATAGCAAACCCAAGTAGAGCGAAGTACGATTCAGCTCGACGGGTTGTGCATTAGGGTTCTTATTACGATCCACGGGTCACCTCCTTAGCGTTGAATAAACTGCATAGCGGCGATCGCGCCAATGAAAAACACGGTCGGCACCGCCAGGGTGTGAACCGCCAGCCAGCGCACCGTGAAAATAGGATAAGTAACGGGCTGATTAAAGTCGTTGGTTGCCATGGCTTAGTTACGGGTCCAGAAAATAGGTCCAAAAATTAGGTCCAATCAGGGGCGAACGATTATTCGTTCACCAGGAAGTCTTTAATTTGCTGCTTCGACTCAAAGCGATCGCTCACAATCGGCAGCTCCAGGCGACTCTCGCTGAAATACTCATTCGGGCGAGGGGTGCCAAAGGCATCGTAAGCCAAGCCAGTGCTAACAAACAGCCAGCCAGCGATAAACAAAGCCGGGATCGTAATGCTATGAATCACCCAATACCGGATACTCGTGACGATATCCGAAAACGGTCGTTCTCCAGTTTGTCCAGCCATACCGCGAAAGGTCCCCAAAAACAGAAAAAGACATCAGGGGAATACAAATCGGGGAAACCAAGTGAATCAAACCACAGTGAGTCAAACCAGTGAATCAAACCATGGTGATCAGCTATTCCCCGCTGATTCCATAAAGCACATGATACAAAACTCAGGAAAAACTCCACAAGGAAAAGCGAAGTTTCCCTGAAACCGTCACCGAATCAGCGCCCCATCAGCGTCTTATCGGCGTCTCCACGGGGATCAGGGAGACTAAGCCCCTTGGAGAAATGTTGCGGATTATGACTTTGCCGGGGTTTCGCCCTCATCTAACGCCGTCACCTGAGCCGCCGCACCCGCCGCTGCCAATTGGGCGTTATAGCGCAAAACAATGCCGTCCTGCCCCAAAATAAAACCCTTCTCGGGGGAGAAAAAGCGAATCTGGTACAGGTTGGAAGGAATCTCCTCCAGCTCGCGATCCTTTTGCCAGGTTTCGCCGCCGTCAAAGCTCACCAGCAGATTACCGCTACCGCCCGACAGCCACAGCTCATCATCAGTGCGATAGGTCAGATCCAAAAAGCCCCAGCTCGTCTCATATTCAGGGTTGATGGGCTCCTGCCAACCGTCCTCGCTCTCGGGATCGGGGTCGGCAAACTGGAGCTGTCCCCCCCGCTCAATCATCCAAAGCTGACCCTTGGGATCAAACCCCATGGATTCCAAGCGGCGAGAACTATTGCGGTTAATGGGCTGCCAGGTGCGATCGCCCGGGGTCCAGGTGGAATAGTAATTTCCTTTAGCGGAGACGGACACATAGGCACCGTTGGGCGCAAAGCGGTTCAGGCTACGAACAACGCCCACCGCGCCTTCCACAGCCGCCTTCCAGTTCTTGCCGCCGTCCCGAGTCCGGTAAATCGCGCCAATATCCGTCGCCATTTCCGCCTTATCCGGTCCCACCGCCACAATGCTGAGGGGATTACCGGGCAACTTGGCACTCAAGGGAATCTCCGACCAATGCTCACCGCCATCGGTGGTGTGGAGCATCAGGGACGGTTTACCGACGATCCAACCCTCATCCCCGAAGAAATCCACGGAGAACAGGTTGTAGGGCAATTCACCCAAATCCAAATTCAGAGGCTCCCAGGAGTCACCCCCATCCTTACTCGTAAGTATGGTGGCGTCCTTACCCACCATCCAGCCCGTCTCACCGTCATCGCTGAAGGTGATATCCAAGATGGTATTTTCCGTGGGAATTTCGATGGGCTCCCAGGGGTTATAGCCCAAGGAATCGAGGCTGCTGCAACTGACACAGAGCCAGGCGATCGCCCCCAGGGCAACCAAACGTTTAAACCAATTCGCCATAACTGTCCTATCGCTATTTATCGCTACTTGCTATCGGTACGAACTTCTATAGGGATTCCGTGTATAGGGATTCCGTGTGCATGGATTCCGCATGGATTCCGCATAAACCCTAGGCTGAGAGCGACTATCGCAACCCATACAGGCTCAGCATCAGGGCCAACGCAGCCCCCAAGGATCCGAAAATCAACAGGTTCTTAATCGCCGGGGACAGGGTGTTAACCCCCAATCCATAGCCGAGATTCTCCTCAAAGCCCGACGGCTGTCCCCCCGGACCAATATTGACGAAGACCGGTTTCTTGGCACCGCAGACCGGGCAACGCCAAGTCTCCGGCAAATCAACAAATGCAGTGTCTTTAGCAATTTGGGCGCGGCTGTCGCCAATCTGCGGCTCATAGATATAACCGCAGGCTTTGCACTCATAGCGATTCAAAGCCGGGGACAACACCGGCTCATTCGTCGACAAAATCGGCTGGGGGCCGGTGTAGATTTTTGCCCCCTCATCCTCCTCCGGGGAAGGCTGGGAATTTTCCGGGGGTTCGTTTCCGGGTTGGGTCATGGCACTGGCGGCGGAATACGCGGTTGCAGGGAAATGGAATTGGGACAATACGGCCACACTATGGACAATGTAAAGATCCCGTAATGATTATTCCATAGCACCGGAGACCATGAAACGGGGCCCCTCAAACACAGGGCCGAACGCGATCCGTGTAACAATAGAACCCGAGCAATATCCATACAACAAACCGAGATAGACACCGCCCTGGGATCCCGTTGGTTCTTGGCCAACAAATGTAACGTCCACAGGACGCCTGCTCAAATGTCAACGCTCAACGTAAAAGCATTCAGCGAATAGGGTTAAGCCGTGTTCTCTCTCAATGGCTACGAATACTTTCTAGGATTTTTACTCATATGCTCCCTGGTGCCCGTGCTGGCATTAGGCGCATCTTGGGTGGTGCGATCGCGCGGCGAAGGGCTGGAGCGAGCGACCACCTATGAGTCGGGAATGGAGCCCATCGGCGGAGCCTGGATCCAATTCAACATCCGCTACTACATGTTTGCCCTGGTTTTCGTCGTCTTCGACGTAGAAACAGTATTTCTGTACCCTTGGGCAGTCGCTTTCAACCAACTGGGGTTGCTAGCCTTTGTAGAGGCATTAATTTTCATCGCAATCCTCGTGGTTGCACTGGTGTATGCGTGGCGTAAAGGAGCTTTGGAATGGTCATGAGTGGGAAAGCGCCTAACAGCGCACAGGACTTAATGAATCCCGTGGGTCGTCCCCAGGTGACCCAAGAATTATCGGAGAACGTCATCCTGACCTCCGTGGATGACCTCTACAACTGGGCGAAGCTGTCGAGCCTTTGGCCCATGCTGTACGGCACCGCCTGCTGCTTTATCGAGTTTGCGGCGTTGATCGGATCTCGCTTCGACTTTGACCGATTTGGCTTGGTACCCCGGTCGAGCCCGCGCCAGGCAGATTTGCTCATCACCGCCGGCACGGTCACCATGAAAATGGCCCCGGCATTGATTCGCCTCTATGAGCAAATGCCCGAGCCCAAGTATGTGATTGCGATGGGTGCCTGCACCATCACCGGCGGTATGTTCAGCGTGGATTCCCCCTCCGCAGTGCGGGGCGTGGATAAGCTGATTCCGGTGGATGTGTATTTGCCCGGCTGCCCCCCTCGCCCGGAAGCCATCATTGACGCGGTGATTAAGCTGCGGAAAAAGGTCGCCAACGAAGCTTTGGAAGAGCGCGGCAATATTATTCAAACCAATCGCTTCCACACCATCTCCCACGACATGAAGTCGGTGGCTCCCATCCTCGATGGTCGCTATCTGGAGACGGGCACCCGCAATGCACCGCCCAAGCAGATTGCCGAGGCGATCGGGATGCCAGTGCCCCCCGCATTGCAATCCAGCCAGGTGAAAGAGAAGGAGGACGCGTAAGGTGGCGGAAGAGCAAGCAGCAAACTCAGCGGAAGAGAACCAGGAAAACTCTCTGGTTGAACAGGCGAAAGTCTCCCAATGGCTGACCGAGAATGGGTTTGGCCATGACCTTCTGGAGATTGATGATACGGGCGTTGAAGTCCTGAAGGTCGATCGCCAATTCCTCCTACCGTTCTGCACAGCGTTGTATGCCTACGGGTTTAACTACCTGCAATGTCAGGGCGCGTTCGACCAGGGACCGGGTCAGGAGTTGGTGAGCTTTTACCACCTGATCAAGGTCAAGGATGACGCCCGCGAGCCCCAGGAAGTGCGCATCAAAGTGCATGTGCCTCGGGACGACGCAACAATTCCGTCGGTGTACTGGATTTGGAAAACTGCCGATTGGCAGGAGCGCGAATCCTATGACATGTACGGCATTGTCTATGAAGGGCATCCCAACCTAAAACGCATCTTGATGCCGGAAGATTGGGTGGGCTGGCCCCTGCGCAAGGATTACATCTCCCCCGATTTCTACGAGCTACAAGAAGCCTATTAATTGGCTCCTGCTCGTCAAAACCCAAAAACTCCAACTTATCGTTGGCTGAGGAAGTCTACCGTATGGGGACCAATTGAAATCCTTGGTCAACGATTTGTTTTTGGGCGATCGCCCCCTGAAGAAAACCAAGAAATTGATTGGCGGCCGCTTGATTCGGACTATCGGCGATCGCCGCCCCGGGATAAACAATCGGTGAATGCCACCCCTCCTGCGCCACCGCAATCAACGTCACCGGACCGTCGGCTCCCCCATCGGCTGGGACATCAGACCGATACACCAACGCGGCGTCCACATTCCCGGTAGCCACATAGGTCAGAACTTGGCGAGCATCTTTGCCATAAACCAATTTGGACTGAATCACTGGGTAGAGATCCAGAGACGCTAAAACTTCCTTGGCATAGGCCCCAACCGGGACACTCTCCGGCTGCCCGATCGCCACAGTCCCAACAGAATCACCCACCAAATCCTGAAAGGTTTGAACCTGGCGCACATGGGCAGCGGTGACCAGGGCGATTTGATTAGCAAAAAGCGATCGCCGAGACTCCACCACAATCAAGCTCGCTTTCTCCAGCGCATCCATATGGACCAGGGACGCCGACAGGAACACATCCACCTGGGCCCCTTGGGCAATTTGTCGCCGCAACGCCCCCGACGAACCGAAATTAAACGACAGGGAAATATCCGGAAATTGTTGTTTGAAAAGGGGTGCGATCGCCCGCAATAAATTTTGCAAGCTGGCAGCAGCGGAGATCGTTAGGGTTGTCGACGATGGGACCGGGGCGATCGCACCGCAATTCGCCAGGATCCCGCCCAATAGAAACAGCCCCCCAAAGGTCAAACAATGACGTCGCTTGAGGAGCTTTATTAAGGATTGGGATGCCGGTTGCACTGGCGGCAAATCAGCGATCGCTTAGCAGCATTAACTATGCGGAGACTATGCGGAGAAGGATTTACCGCAACCGCAGGTTTGATCGGCGTTGGGGTTCGTAAATTGGAAACCGCCACCGATCAGGGCATTGCTGTAATCCAGCACCAAGCCATAGAGATAAAGCAGGCTCTTGGGGTCGCAAATCACCTTAAATTCGCCGTAATCGAAAACATCATCGTTCTCGCGAATATTGGATGCATCCTCAAAATCCATGGTGTAGGACATACCGGAGCACCCCCCGCCCCGGACACCAACCCGCAGACATAAATCGCCGCCCTGACCAGCGCGGAGCTGAAGGATATGCTCACGGGCAGCATCGGTGAGCTGAATACCCTGCTTGGGCTTGAGGTCGGGGGCCTTAGTTGCTTGAGTCATGGCTCTCAGTAGAGTTGGTCTCAGTAAAGTTGGATCGTTAGATTTGGATCGTCGTAAGCCGAGTCTTTAGTCGTTCCGATTTCTTAATTGTAGTGGAATCGGATAAGGTCGCGGGGCCGTTAGTCGATCAATAGTGCTTCCAGGGCCGCTTCCAGGGCGATCGCCCCATGGGTCCAATGGGTGCCCCCTTGGAAATAGGCAATATAGGGTTCCCGTAACGGTCCATCGGCGGAAAGCTCCAGAGTACTGCCCTCAATAAAGGTGCCCCCCGCCATCACCACTTTGCTCTCATAACCGGGCATCACATCGGGGATGGGATCCACATAGGAATCAATGGGGGACTGTTGCTGTATAGCCCGGCAAAATCGAATGATTTTGTCTGGGTCGCCAAATTTAATCGCCTGGATAATGTCGCAGCGGGGATCCTCAGGGCCAGGATTCACCGGATAGCCCAGGTCAGCAAATAGGCGAGCCGCCAAGTAATTACACTTCATCGCTTCACCGACCATTTGGGGAGCCAGAAATAGCCCTTGGAATAGCAAGCGATGTTGATCAAAGGCAGCGCCTCCCGCCGATCCAATCCCCGGCGCAGTTAATCGACAGGCCGCCTGTTCCACCAAATCGGCGCGACCGGCAATATAGCCCCCCGCCGTGACAATCGTGCCGCCGGGATTTTTGATCAGGGACCCCGCCATCAAATCGGCACCAACGGCCGTAGGTTCGCGATCGCCCACAAACTCCCCGTAGCAATTGTCCACAAAACAAACGGTGTCGGGGTTTTGCGCCTTAACCGTAGTCACAATCCGCTCAATATCCGCCAGGGATAGACTGGGCCGCCAATCATAGCCACAGGAGCGCTGAATCGTAACCATCCGCGTCTCTGGACGCACCGCCGTCGCCAGCGCCTCCCAATCAACGCGCCCCTCAGGGGTCAAATCCACCTCCCGATAGGTCACCCCAAATTCCGCCAGGGATCCTTGTCCCTTACCCCGCGTGCCAATCACCTCTTCCAGGGTGTCATAGGGCGATCCCACCACAGACAACAACTCATCCCCAGGACGCAACACCCCAAACAGGGCACAGGCGATCGCATGGGTCCCTGAAACAAACTGCACCCGCACCGCCGCCGACTCCGCCCCCATCACCCGGGCATACACCCGATCCAACGCCGCCCGTCCCATATCATCATGGCCATAGCCAGACACCCCCGCAAAATGGTGAGCGCCCACCTTCTCATCCCGAAACGCCGTCAATACCCGCGATAAATTGCCCCGGACGCGATCATCAATCCCCTGAAACGTCGGCCGCAATTTTTCAATGGCCATCCCCAGGCGATCGCGAACATCACTCACCAAAATCAAGTCTCCCTCAACGCAGCATCAGCAAATGCAAAAAGGCAAGCCTACATCCTAACCGACAGAAGGCGTATTAAAAGATGCTACGCTAACCTGAGCGAACCGCGCTTCATAGAACATTCGTTACCAGGACATTCAATGACTGTTGCAACGCCACAGGAAAAACTCGCCTACGATTGGGGCGTCATTATCTTTATGGCAGTGATTCACATCGCTGCCATCTGTGCATTCTTGCCGGGAAATTTCAGTTGGGCCGCGGTCGGTCTGGCCGTCTTCTTCCACTGGGTCACCGGTGGTCTAGGGGTGACCCTAGGGTGGCACCGACTCCTAGCCCACCGCAGCTTTAAAGCGCCCAAATGGCTGGAGTATTTCCTGGCGTTCTGTGGCACGTTGTCTTGCCAAGGGGGCGTGATTTGGTGGGTCGGTTTGCACCGTCACCACCACCTCTACTCCGATCAACCTAATGATCACCATGATTCCCGCAAAGGCTTCTGGTGGAGCCATATGCAGTGGATGTTCTACGAAGTGCCGGTAGAAAAAGAGCTGCCCAAATTCATTAAGGACATCGGCGACGACAAGTTCTACCAGTTTTTGGATAAATACTTCCTCCCAATCCAAATTGCCCTGGCAGTGGTGTTTTATTTGGTGGGCGGTCTACCCTTCCTGTTCTGGGGCACCTTCGTTCGGCTAGTGTTCACCTTCCACTGCACCTGGTTTGTGAACAGCGCCACCCATAAATTCGGCTATCGCTCCCACGACTCCGGCGACGCATCCACCAACTGCTGGTGGGTAGCGCTGCTGACCTACGGCGAAGGCTGGCACAACAACCACCACGCTTACCAATATTCCGCCCGTCATGGTTTGGAATGGTGGGAGTTTGATATGACGTGGCTGACGATTCGCGCCCTAGAACTGGTCGGTCTGGCAAAGGACGTTAAATTGCCCACCAAGTTGGAAAAGGCGATCGCCAAAACCTAACCCTTCAACTAAAGACCAATTGGGATCACGATATCCCCTCGGGTCTTAATAACTGAATAATCCGCTAAGGGCGTGGCTTGACCATGCCCTTTTTTGATCGTGCCCTTTTTGATGGGGAGATTGTTAGGGGACTGCGTCTGAAGTTTGGCCAGTAGAAGCGCCCAGAGAGCCCGCATTGTCACAGCGAAACCCAAACACCTGCTCCAGCGATCGCACCACAATGGGTTTCACCTCCTCGACCACAATCCCCGGCAACCATCGTTCCAGACTCGCGACCGGGCGATCGCCGATACCACAGGGAACAATATGGTCAAACCCCACCATATCGGGGCACACATTCAAAGCAAACCCATGCATCGTAATCCACCGGCTGACCTTAATCCCGATCGCCGCCACCTTCGCCCCGTCCACCCAAATCCCCGTCAGCCCCGCAATCCGCTCCCCCCGCAACCCCAGCTCCGCCAACGTCAGGATCAACACCTCCTCCAACTGCCGCAAATAGAGATGTAAATCCGGGGTATGCCGCTTCAGATTCAAAATCGGATAGCCCACCAACTGCCCCGGCGCATGGTGAGTCACCTCCCCCCCCCGCTCAATACGCACCACCGGATAAGGCGATCGCTCCGGATCAAATCTTAAATGCGCCGTCGTCGACCCCTTACCCAAGGTATAAACCGGCGGATGCTCGACCAATAACACCACATCCCGCAGCTCTGGATTCTGACGCCGCTCCTCAAGGCGATCGCGCTGCCATTGCCACGCAACCTCGTAGGGCATCAGCCCCCCATCCCACACATCGCAAATCCTATTCACCGACCCAATCCGCCAACGTCCAACCTCTGCCTTATCCCTTACATATTTTTGATCTCAACTCTTATCCCCAACTCTGATCGCCGCATCTGATCCCCACCCTCGATGAGTGCTCAGAGAACTTCCTAGCGATCGCCCCACTTCAGTCAAACTTGAAATAAGTAGCGCGGAAATCCCCAACGGCCTAGGGGGGATCATGATTGTTTACCTAAGCTCCTATCAAGAAGCATCACGGGATGCAACAGATCTTGAATTCGAAGACCCCGCCAAAACTCAGGTGGTACCGTAAAAGTATCACCCAATAACGTAAGGGGAGGAAGCTTATATGAAGCTTGTCATCCAGGGTAAGAACATTGAAGTGACAGAGTCACTGCACAACTACGTTCAAGCCAAGGTAGAGAAGGCCGTCAACCATTTTGACCGCCTGGCTATGGAAGTTGATGTACACCTATCTGTTGCCAACAACCCCCGGATCGAACCCAGACAAACGGCCGAGGTCACCATCTATGCCAATGGTGCCGTGGTGCGCGCCGAAGAGAGTAGCGAGAACCTCTACGCCAGCATCGACCTGGTCGCCGATAAAATCACCCGGCAGATGCGCAAATATAAGGAGAAGCGCCAGGACAAGCGTCACGCTGCCGTTAAGACCGTTGATGTCCTAGACGAGGCCGCTGTGGGCGGCACCGTTATTCCGGATCGGGAGCCTGAACTGCCGGAAGCGGTAGTACGGACGAAGTATTTCCCCATGCAGCCCATGTCCGTCGCGGAGGCATTGGAGCAGCTTGAGCTGGTGGACCATGATTTCTTCATGTTCACCAATGCCGATACGGGTGAGATCAATGTGATCTATGAGCGGAACCATGGTGGTTATGGGGTCATTCAACCCCGCCCAGCCAGCCAGGACCGTCGCGCAGCCTAGGTCCTCTTGATCATCATTGCTTAGCCCATACGCGCTGATTAATTGAAGCGGTACGATCCGATGCTACTTCGATTGGTCTGAATATAGGGGGCGATCGCAGATTCTGGCGATCGCCCCCTACTGTATGGGTACAGTGGCTGAGTAGGGTCTGGGGTTCGGTCGTTGAGGTCAGATTGTCCTCCGTTCCCGGGCCGTCGCATAATGTTGTATCCCTTTGGCAGCGCTTATCCCGCGGCAGCCTCGACCCCATATGGTGCTTCAACGACTCTATCGTTCCCGCCCGCCCATGGCTTTACGCTGGGTCGTGCTTTTGTCCCTGGTGGCGGAGGTGACTTTATTGGCGGGGATCCTGAGTTGGCTATCCATCGGTCATAACGAACAAACCACCGCGAAAGCCGTTGAAGATTTAGGGAAATGGACCGCCGGGGCGGTGCGGGAAAAGGTCCAGACCTATTTTGAACAGCCGGAATTATTACTCAAGGTCAATCAGGCAGCGGCCCAAAGTGGCCAATGGGATTTAACCGCCACGGGGGACCGTCGCCAGGGACTTCAGCAACTCCTATGGGAGCAAGCCCAGCTTTCGACGGCGGCCCGCACCCTGTATTACACCGATCTGGACGGCAACCTACTCCAGGTGGAGAAGTGGCCCCAGGCAAAACTGTCGATCCGCACCCCAGAAACCCAGCCCAATTGGCAGGTGTATGCCCTGAGTGAAACGGGACACCAGGGACAACTCCTCAAGCAAGAACCCTTTGACCCCCGCGATCGCCCCTGGTTCCGCACCACCCTCCAGCGGCAAAAACTCACCTGGTCGAGCGTCTACCTCTTTCAGGATCCCCAAGTGCTCGGGCTAACGGTTTCGGTGCCTATCCGAACCCCCTCGGGCGATTTGCAGGGTATTTTGTCGGCGGATTTATCCCTGGCGGAAATCACGGAATTTTTGCAAGGATTAAACCCCGATCGCCGGGGCCAGGTCGCGATCGTCCAGGGCAACGGCACCATCGTCGCCACCTCCGGGAGCGATCGCCCGGCCCTGACCGAAGAACGTGGCGATCGCCCCAGCTCGATGCCCCTAGCGAAAACGGAGGACCCTTGGCTCGCCGCCGCCGGGCAATGGATACAGCAGGAAATGCGGCGCACCCAATCCACCGCCGCTAACCTTCCCCCCTCAGCGAAGGTGACGGCCGCTAATGGCGAAGGATTATTGATCCAGCGACTCCCCCTAAATATGCAGCGGGGCACGGATTGGCAGCTCGTGGTGGTCGTACCCGAGGCGGATTTTCGGGCCGCCTTGGATCAGAAAAACCGGCAGACATTGCTATTGATGGCGGGGGCGATCGCCCTGGCCTTAGTCAGCAGTGTATGGCTCGCCAAACGACTCACCCGCCCCATCCAAGACATCACCCAAGCCGCAGAGGCGATCGCCAACGGCACCCTAGAAGTGACAGTCCCCCCCAGCGGCATCACCGAAGCCAACCGCCTGAGCACCGCCTTCAACCGCATGGCCGCCCAGCTTACCCAAGCCTTTGACGCCTGGGAAGAAGCCAACCAAAACCTAGAAACAACCGTGACCCAGCGCACCATCGCCGTGCGCCAATCGGAAGAAAAATTCGCCAAAATGTTTCGCTCCAGCCCCAATCCCATCGTCATCAGCACCTGTGACGAGGGGCGAATCATCGACGCCAACGACTGCTTCTTCGAAATGCTGCAATACAGCCCTGACGAAGTGGTGGGCTACACCGCCGCCGATCTCAACCTCTGGATCAACTGGTCCGATCGCGAAGCCATCGTCGCCGACCTGCAGAAACACGGCATGGTCCATGGGCGAGAAATTGTCTTCCGCAGCCGCTGGGGCGATCGCCATATTTTGTTAGTCTCCGCCGAGCTAGCCACCCTCGACGATCAGCACTGCATCCTATGGGCGGGGAACGACATCACCGAACAAAAACAAAGCGAAGCCGCCCTGCGGGAAAAAGAAGAATATTTACGGTCAATCCTCGACAGCATCCCCCAACACGTGTTTTGGAAAGACGTAGATCTCAACTTCCTCGGCTGTAACCGCAACTGGGCCGACGCCGCAGGGCTCACCAACCCCGGGGATGTAATCGGCAAAACCGACTACGACCTCATCCCAGACCAGGACGCAGCCGCCGAATTTCGCATCCAGGACCGCACCATCATCGAAACCGGCCAACCCGTTTGGCACACCGTTGCCCCCAAACAAAAAGCCGGTCCCAACGGCGAAACCCGCTGGCTCGACATCAGCAAAATCCCCATCAACGGCGCCAACGGCGAAGTCGTCGGCATTCTGGGAGTCATCGACGACATCACCCTACGCAAACAGGCCGAAGAAGCCCTCAAACTGGAAAAAGAACGGTCCGAGCGACTGCTGCTCAACATCCTGCCCCACGCGATCGCCGATCAACTCAAAGAATCCCCGATCGCCAACACCCCCACCGCCAACGCCGCCGCCGACCAAAAACCCATCGCCGACAACTACGAATCCGTCAGCATCCTCTTCGCCGACATCGTAGGATTCACCGAACTCTCCGCCGAACTGACCCCCATCGAACTCGTGGACTGGCTCAACCGCCTATTCTCCGAATTCGATCGCCTCGCCGAACAATACCAGCTCGAAAAAATCAAAACCATCGGGGACGCCTACATGGTCGCCGCCGGCCTACCCACCCCCATCCCCAACCCCGCCGTCGCGATCGCCAACATGGCCCTGGGAATGCGAGAAACCATCCAGACCCTCGAGCCCGAATTCATGGAACAATTCAACCACTCCCTCAATATTCGCATCGGCATCAACAGCGGTCCCGTCGTCGCCGGCGTCATTGGCATCAAAAAATTTATCTATGACCTGTGGGGGGACACCGTCAACATCGCCAGCCGAATGGAGTCCCACGGGGAACCCGGACAAATCCAAGTCACCGAGTCCACCTATCAGGCCCTCTCCCAACAATTTCACTTTAACTATCGCGGCGAAATCCAGGTCAAAGGGCGAGGCGCAATGAAAACCTACTGGCTTTTAGGACGGCGATCGCCCTCCTCCGCAACCGGCGCTACAACCAACAATATTTAACGATCCTTTTTAATAACTTGTAACGAACAAACCAACAGCAACAT
Source organism: uncultured bacterium (assembly GCA_964655355.1). Classification (GTDB taxonomy): domain Bacteria; phylum Cyanobacteriota; class Cyanobacteriia; order CACIAM-69d; family CACIAM-69d; genus CALGDE01. The sequence continues at coordinate 16,185 of CAZZMD010000043.1, read as the reverse complement.
TGTATAAAGAATGAAGCTGAGATGTTCATAGCAAGCAAAATCTAGCCACACGCCACAGTTCAGCGATTGATCACCACTCTCATAAATCCTGGGCAGTCTCTCAGATTAAAGGGCATAGGGTCGATCCTGCCTTACTGCTTCAGCCGGTGACCAAATCTTAATGAACCTGTGTTCCGTGGTGTTAGTCCCTTGCATATGCCCTCATGCACACCGCACGATTCCGTGCACAAGGCAGCGTTTGTGTTGTCTAATTAGATAAAACCACAACCGAATTCGACCCATCCTAATATCAGGAGACTAAAATCCATGTTTGACGCATTTGCAAAGGTTGTATCCCAAGCCGATGCCCGTGGCGATTTCCTAAGCGATGCTCAGTTCAACGCTCTGAGCTCCATGGTGAGCGACAGCAACAAGCGCCTGGACACCGTTAACCGTTTGACCAGCAACGCTTCTGCGATCGTCGCTGAAGCTGCTCGTAGCCTGTTCGCTGATCAGCCCCAGTTGATCCAGCCCGGCGGAAACGCTTACACCAGCCGTCGTATGGCTGCTTGCTTGCGCGATATGGAAATCATCTTGCGCTACGTCACCTACTCCGTGTTGGCCGGCGACGCAAGCGTGTTGGATGATCGCTGCCTGAACGGTCTGCGCGAGACTTACTTGGCCCTGGGTACCCCCGGTGCTTCCGTGGCTGTGGGTGTTCAAAATATGAAGGACGCTGCCCTGAAGATTGTTGGCGATCCCACCGGTATTACCTCCGGTGATTGCAGCGCCATTATGGCAGAAGTTTCTGGCTACTTCGACCGTGCTGCTGCTGCTGTGGTGTAATCACCGCCTCCAGTGACACTGACTTTAGACATTTGAACACTTAGAGATTGAACTAGATTCATGAAAACTCCCATCACCGAGGCTATCGCCGCTGCTGATTCCCAAGGTCGCTTCTTGGGCAACACCGAAATGCAGGCTGCGTTTGGTCGTTTTGACCGCGCTCAGTCTTCCTTGGATGCTGCTAAGGCTTTGACCGCCAAGAAGGACAGCTTGATCAGCGGTGCAACCCAAGCGGTTTACACCAAGTTCCCTTACACCACTCAGATGGCTGGTCCTAACTACGCCTCCACCGCTGTGGGTAAAGAGAAGTGCGCCCGTGACGTGGGTTACTACCTGCGCATGGTCACCTACTGCTTGATCGCTGGTGGTACCGGTCCCATGGACGACTACCTGTTGGCTGGTTTGGGTGAAATCAACCAGACCTTCGAACTGTCTCCCAGCTGGTACGTTGAAGCGCTGAAGTACATCAAGGCGAACCACGGTTTGTCTGGTGATGCTGCAGTACAAGCTAACAGCTACTTCGATTACGCCATCAACGCTTTGGTGTAATTCCAGTAGTTTTCCCGGAAAGTAACTCTGCTGATTCAGGTGAGCTAGGTCAAGGGCACATGCTTAAGACCGGTTGAACTTGATTCTGTTGGCTCCTTTCCGGGAGCTTTTTTTTTGGTTATTTTTCAGGTTTTTCATCCGTTTTTTCAGGCATATTATTTTTCAAGCATATTTTTCAAGCATCTTATTGGGGTGAGTCAGGAGAAAAGCATGGGGCAGTCAACCGGGGAAACGGGCGGGGAAACGGGTATTTCGGCAGAGTCGTTGACCCTGGAGGAGGCGATCGCCAACCTCCGGTCCGAGGATGCGTCATTGCGCTATTACGCAGCCTGGTGGGTCGGGCGTTTTCGGGTGGATTTGCCGGAGGTGATTGAGGCGCTGATTGACGGGCTAAGTTTTACGGAAGACGCCACGGAAGATGGAGCGTTTCCATTGCAGCGGAATGTGGCCCGAGCTCTAGGAAAATTGGGCGATCGCCAAGCCGTCCCCCTGCTGATCGAAAAATTAAACTCGCCGGATTTCTATGTGCGGGAAGCGGCGGCGCAGTCGTTGGGAATGTTGGGCGATCGCCAAGCCATTGAACCGTTGCGGAAATTATTAGCCGGGGGCGTTGCAGCAGCAGTCCAAGCCCCTGGAAAACCCCACCTCGTCCAGCCCTATGATTCAGTGCTGGAGGCGTTGGGGGAGTTGGGCGCGATGGAAGCGATCGCAGAAATCAAACCGTTTGTAGCGCACCCCCTGGAAAAGGTGGCCTATGGGGCAGCGCGGGCGATGTATCAGCTCACCCAGGATGCCCAGTATGGGGAACGCTTAGTCACGGCGTTGGGGGGCCCCGATTTGCAATTGCGACGGACCGCGCTATCCGATGTTGGAGCGATCGGCTATCTAGACGCGGCGGAAGCCATCTTTAATACGGAAGCGGAAAATAGTTTGAAACTCTATTCCCTAAAAGGATTATTGGAACATCCCAAAGCCCAGGGCGATCGCGAGGATGATGTAACAGCAATCCAACAACAAATCATGGATCTGATGGATGGATTGCTGTAGTCCCTGAAAGTGGCGATCGCCCTGGATTGGATGGGGATTTAGGAGGCGATCGCTTCTTCTTTTTCAGAGCTGCCAGATTCAAACGCCTTTTCCAGACGCATCACCACTTTTTCACGGGTTGACAAGGCAGTGCTGTCCAGGATGTTGGTGAACAGGGCGTCAAAGGAGAAGAGTCCACCGCCATTCACCGCGAACAGCAGGAACACCACGGCATAAATGGAAGACAGTTCCAGGTAAGGAATGTTCAAGCCCGCCACGGAATAGTGGTGATAGCAAGCCACAGCCATCGTACCGAACAGACCAAAAGCTGCGGGGCGAGTGAAAACGCCCAAAACCACCATAGGAGCGCCGATCAGCTCGGTGTAAGCGGCAACGTAGCTCAGGAAAATAGGGAACGGCAAGCCGAGGTAAGCGACATAGGCTTCTGCAAAAGCTTCAATATCCGCCAACTTATCCATACCGTTATGGATCATGACGGTGCCGACCACAAGGCGCAGGATGGCCCAGCTCGTTTGAGACGCAAAACCAGGGGCGACGGTGGGCTTCAGCAGCCGCACCAGGAGATTTAAGGGATTCATGGGAAGTTAGCTATAACGCAGACGTATTTCAATTATTTACATAAGTTTACCAAAATTAAAGTTTTTTGATGTGCGCACATCAGTGATTCATCAGTGATCCAATAGATCGCCTAGATAGTCGGTAGTGCCAAACAGCATCAAAGGTGGGCGATCGCTTCCATGGATCGCCCAGAAAACATCGCCCGAAAAACACTGGCAGTGGAGCCGCCCGCCCAAAGGGAATCGGGGTCTACCGCATACTTTGCTTTTTTTCTTTTTTCAGATCGCGGGTGCCGACGGCTGCGAGTTCTGCATCCATCAAGGTGCGTCCGGTGGCCGCCAGATAAACATCGTCAAGGCTAGGGCGGGACTGAGACAGCCCAAACACTGGCAAGTTGGCGTCGGACAGGGTGGATTGTACCTGTCCCAAACCGTTGGCACTGGCATCGACCACCAGATTCAGGGAGTTGCCTTGGGCGGTATTAATAATCGCTTCCTGCACCCAGGGCTGAGATTCCAGGAGGGTTTTCGCTTGGGTCGCTTCGTCCGTGGGCGTAAATTCTCGGATGCGCAGGGTAATGCGATCGCCTCCGACCCGTTGTTTCAGCGCGTCGGGGGTGCCCTCAGCAATCACCTCACCGCGATCAATAATGGCGACGCGATCGGCCAGGGCATCCACTTCTTCTAAATAGTGACTACTCATAATCACCGTGGTGCCCTGTTTGGGTAGCTCCCGCAACAGCTCCCACACCACCTGTCGACTTTCAATATCCAGACCGACGGTGGGCTCATCCAACACCAGCACATCAGGACGATGAAGCAACCCCGCCGCCAAATCCAACCGCCGGCGCATCCCGCCAGAATAGGTGCCGGTCTTGGTATCCAGCCAGTCCCCCATGCCCAGGAGGTCCGTCATGGCATCAATGCGATCGCCCAATAAATGCGCCGGCAAATGATACAGCGCCCCTTGCAATTCCAAGAGTTCCCGCCCCGTCAGGACCTTATCGAGGGCCACTTCCTGGGCCACATAACCCAGGCGACGGCGCACCTGTTTGGGCTGGGCGATCGCCGAAATGCCGGACACTTCGACGGTGCCCGCATCGGGCTTGGCGAGGGTACACAGGCAGCGCATCGTCGTACTTTTGCCAGCGCCATTGGGTCCCAATAATCCAAACAACTCCCCCGGCTGCACCTGAAACGACACATCGCGCACCGCTTCCACTGAACCGTAAAACTTTTTCAGATTTTGGATCGAAACTGCGGGAGCCATAGGGGGATTGGACTAAAGACTTCTGAGGCGACAGGAGGCAATCAAAGCAAAGAGCCAACCTAGGGGGTCAATCGCGGGGACCAACAAAAAAGACTGGGCAATGACCGCAGCTTGCGATCTCACCCAGTCCTTATTATTAACAGTTTCCCGCTATTTGGGAACGCTTAGGCGCAACGGTCGACGAAGCTAGAACGAAACAAGCAGTGATGCCCAACCAAACGAATGGTGTGATCCTGATGAGTCGTTCATTCTAATGCGCCATTATCAATCTAGTTCTGCTCTGGCCAATTGCAGCCAGCCCTTAACTGGTGGCTTTGATTAGCCTGTAGCTTTTACTTGCAGCGTTTAGTGAATGACACGCCCTAGGAGTCGGAAGAAGCCGACTTCACTTTACGCCGTGATGCCGCCGCAAGCCCCGCAACCGTCACCAACGCAAGCACAGCGCTGGGCTCAGGAACCTCCGTCTTCTCAAGGTTGCTAACGGTGAACACAGAGTCAAAAATTGAGTCCGTGACGTCAACGGCACCAGCACCAAAGGTCACTAAACCATCAATCGTGGAAACCCAGCTAAACGTTCCCGTATCTCCATTGACATTATCAATCGTACTAGCAAGCACTTCTACATCAGAGCTGATCACGCCAAAGGCAAAGTCGGAGAAAAGGGTTGTACCAGGGTCCTCGTTAGAATTCCATTCCCAGTCAAAGGACAAAATATCTCCCACGGACACTTCAAACTGCTCTGAGAATGCAGAACCTTCGGTCGCATTAACGCCGCTTCCACCTGGCAGGGGCAGCAGACTATTTAGAGTCCCATCAGACAGCCCGAAGAAATTTTCCAAACCAGTATCACTGACAGCATCCCCACCCGTAGAAATATCGATAGACCCATCCATATTTTGGGTGGTTTCACCAATGAAACTGATTGCATTAGCAGGAGCAGCAAAGCCCACACCAATTGCCATCACACCCGCCAACGTAGCTAGATTCTTGATCAACATAATTAGCTCCTTAATTAGTCAAGCTTCTCACTTGAAATACGTTTTGACCGTTGCGCTTGTATAGATAAGCTCAAATTGAATATAACCTTACTATTGGGCTATGAATGCGAAGATTCGACGAAGTTGGCTCTGATTTGTATAAAGTTTTGATGAAGCAAACGTCCCCTAGCCGCGACTAGCACACCACCACGGCACACCACCACGACATTGATAAGGGTCACAACGAACGCACCACACTACAGCGAGAACCCGTCATATCTAACCAATGTCAGATCACGCTTACTCCGGCAGCTCACCCCCCTAACAACATTAGCCGCTAGAACCCCACAGAGACTCGCCCCCTTGCACCAATTCTCACCCTCAACCACTCTCCCTGGGAGAAGGGACTGGGGGATAAGTGGTTCATGCAAGGAGTCCAACATATCCAGGCAGACCTGGCAGGGGGATCTAATGAGTCGTCTAGGCCACTGCTTGGCGCTCTCTATGCCTGCCTATGGACAAGCTCAGTCGCCCAACTAACTGGGTAGAGCCATTAATAAAACCCTCTAGTTCCAGGCAACAGGAGCTAGAGGGTTTATTGACTTATTTTCCGGCAACTACTTCTTTTCCGGCAATAGGCACTTATCGGAATCGCAGCCCGCCGGTCCCGCTTCGATGCGTTCCCCGGAATCGTAACGCGCGAGCGCCAGATTGAAATTATCAATGGTGCGGCGCTCCAGCATTTCCTTCACCAGGCGATCGTAGGTCTTGCGATCAATCTTCTCGAAGGGCAACCGAGGGAACGGGGCGTCGAAGCGCGCCAACAATGCCGCACTCATATAGCCCTCATCATTTTTGACCGCCTCATAAATCCGCTGAGCCAAGGGCTCCACCTCCTCCTCCCGCAGTTCAATGGTGGCGGAGGTGTTATGGGCAGTGTAATGGGTTTGCACCTGCATATAAAAATCAAACTGCGCCAGCGCCGAGAATTTCTCGATCGCAATTTGATCTGCCCCCGGCAAATCCGCCCAGGACACCGCCACCGGAATTTCCACCAACCACTCAGAACAGCGAGGATCAAAGGGATCATTCAACAGATTCCCTTCGTCGTCTTTATCAGCCTGGGAAGGCACCACGTTATAGCCATAATCCATGCAAGCCATCGCCACCGGGTCATTTTTACGGAAGGTGATCCGACGGATAAAGCGAGCCGCCTTAGGGGGATGCCAGCCAGGAGACGAGCCCGTCAACAGGGATTTAGTACCGGCGGGCTGGACCGTGGTACACCGATTGGGACGACGTAGCCCATGGCGATCGCAATACTCCCAAACGGTGTCATGGACAATCTGCCGCCATCGCTCCAGGAATTCCGCCTCCTTCGCTTTGTAGGTTAGGCCGCTGACCGTATCGGGACGTCCCGCTTCCCACCACTTCAACCACTCCACCCCAAAGGCTTTGACGAAAAAGTCAAACAAACCGGTAAAGGACACCCCCACAATGGGATCCAACTCCCGGCTAAACCGATACCGCTCCTCTTGGAACTGGTGATGGAGCAACGACGCCACCGCCAGCCCCCCAGCACGGAACGCATCCTCCTGGCCTTGTAGGTCATCTGCAGCAATTTGATTCAGGTGAATCTCCGCCAAATTGCAATGAAAATCTTCCCCAATAATCTCGCCGCAGGGATTGAGACCATAACGCCCCAACCGATGATCCAAATCGCGATCGCTCTGGTTCTCGTCCCGCGCCTTCAGCCACTCGCGACCGTTGCCCGCCTCATAGGCTTGGATAAACTCCGTCTTCAGCTCCGGGGTCACCAGGTCAGCATTTGCCCGAGCGATCGCCTCACCGGCCCACTGAATCGCCCCCTCACCGGAATAGAACTGCTTACGCACCGCATCGGTACAGTCTTCCAGGGTCGGCTTGCGATGGAAAACCCGAGTATGATTCGCCATCCGTAGGGCATCCCGCTCAGGGTCAATGCGCCAATTGCCATCATCCCCGCACTGCCACAGATTATCCTTCGCCGTTGCGCCGTCCTTATCTTCACTAGAAAACTGGCGCATCCCGGCACTACGGCGAACATTCCCCGCCACCACCACCACGGCCGCCTGGTCAATCAACAGACAACACTCCACGGAAGTGAGCTGACGCCCCACCGCCTTATTCAAAATCCTGACCAGCTTGTGGTACATCTCCGGCACTTTGATCGGATTCGCCACGCCGCCAAACCCTTTCAACACTTCCCCCGTGGGACGAATATGGCGAATATCGATAGTGATATCGACCGTGCCAGACACGTCCTCAGAGCTAGCCAGCTCAAGCACCGTCTGATAAGACTTCACCCAACCCTGACGGCTGTCGCCCACCACAATGGTCGCCGCATTCCCCGCGATCGCCACCGAGGTTTCTTCCTGGCGTTCCCCGGCGGGAATATCCCCCTGGGTACCCTCCACAGCCACCGTCAGCTCATTGCGAATGGCCGGCAACTGCTCAATATACTCCGGCTCCAGAACCGCACCGGTACCGCAGCCCATCATTGCCAAGTCCATCATCAGACCAAAGGCGCGCCAGTCAACAACGTTGGTACTGGTGCAGTTATAGGCCCCGGAAAAATTCGCCGGATTTTCCAACCATTCCGTACCCCCGACCCAAAGCCAACGCCCAGAAGGCAGGGACTGAATATTGCGATGCATCCGCCGGAGCAAATCGCACTCCTCATCATTCAGCTTGCCCAACTTCCGCAACCCTCGAACGACGCGATCGCCCACCTGCTGCCACGTCTCGCGCTGACCATCAATTCGCCGACTATAGGTCCGGTAAAACACCGGATACGCCGTCGGCGCAGCATCGGGAAATTCCTGATATTGGGGGCGATCAAGTTCTCGAACCATGGATGTCTCTGGGGGTGTCAATGGATTAACGAGCCAACATCATAGCCTCCCTGACCGCCCATCGAAAACCGTCGAGCACCCCCAAATATGGAGATTTATGAGCCCTCGTCGCAAACATCACACCAAATATGGATTTTGTAGCGAAGATAACAACACAGCGTGAGGGGGCGTCATCCCTAGGATTCCGCCCCCCCACATCCCCATTTCAGAGGTCCCTATTGGGCATTCAGCCCCCAGTCATAGTCCAAATGCTTCAGGCGATACTTAGACTCCTGCAGATAAGTGCGATCGCCATCTTCTAAATATTGAGCAACGAAGTTTAACACTGAGCGATCCTTATCGTTATGGCCCTCGTAGCCCTCCTCAGTGCCATAGGTTTTGATGAAATCATCCCCAAACCAATTGAAGATGGACGACACCCCAACCTCATTCGCCTCCCGATCAATAACGAAATGGCGACTCTCCGCCAAAAACTTCACCGTTTGCTCATCCAGCTGCTCATCCAGGCGATCGCCCACAAACGCCTCCGTCCGCAACACCGGGCAACCAATGGACGCACACACAATCCCCATATGGAGCCGCGGCTCATTAAAATCCTTCCGCAACATCTCATGCTCAATATGATCCAGGGTCCGCGGCTCCCCCATCACCGTGAACTCAAGACTTTTCCAAACCCCATTGATCTCGCGAATGCTATCCACGGGGTAATTATCAATAATCGCCTGCAACGTTAGGGAATTATAAATATTAATCAGAAAAGCAATCTGTTCCGGTTCCGACCAACGGTTATAAGTTTCAGGAGAAATCGCCGCCACATCCGCATTAAACCGATCCAAAGCATCTCGATTAGCCAACAAACCTTCGTAATCAACCAGCCCATCCTCGGTGACGTAGGTGCTTAAAACCTCGTTGTAATCGTCGTAAGTGAACGCCTCCCCCTGCGCCACCTTAGACTTCGCCAATAATTCTTCCCCAGAAACAGGTTCAACGGGCGTTTTGCCCAAACACCCGGGAAGGAACACCAAAGAGCCCCCCAATGCAGCCGCCAAGGCGATCGCCCGCAAAGCCTTCGTCACGTTACCAGACGGATTTTCAAGTAAAGCCATAGCCGAGATCCTGTCTCCGGGAATGAATCGTATGCATCCCGATCCAAACACAGTCCCTTGCAACTGCCCGGTGTGGCAATACCACTACCTTTAGTGCGGAAACCTCACCCTATTTCCTGCATCCGGACGATCTGACGCGGGATGGGAGTCTCCCCCGATCACGGCACCCAGCGAAACGCCCGCTGTAATTCCCCAGTGCCATTGACCTCATAACGTTGACCTCATAACGTTGGTCCTCATAACGTTGACCTCATAACACTGACCATGGGACAGCACAATTTTTTCCGATGGCCACCGCATCATCCGGTCAAAGGATGCCCGTGCCTCCACCCCTCGCCCTAAAAATGTCATCATCGAGGGTTAAATAATCGAGTAATCGGGCAGAAAAATCCCATCGCCCAACTAAAGTCCGAGAAAGACAGACAGGGCGTTTCAAATCTCCAGGAGGAGCCCAACGATTCCTCGCCGCGTTTGAGCCAATTCGAGGTTACTTCCATCCCCATTAACCTCAACAACCTGAGCATGAAAATCGGGCAACGATGAGTCAGGATTTCTCTGAAACAAGCCCCTTTCCAGCAAAACCTAGATACTCTTCTAAAACTTTCCGAGAAGGAAACGCAAGGAACTGATGCCCATGAAACAAAGAAGATTTGGGACTAGCCAGGCGCAGATTCAGGCAACTTTTGCTCTTGGGAAAAGCAAGTTTCATCAAAATACCTCAGCAGCATAAACCTCCCACCTCAAAGCATATAGGCACTCTAAATACCGTGTTCTCCGCGTTCTGATAGCGGTGCCATTTACCGAATCTCTGCCCTATCAGGTGTTTGTAAGTGAGATTCAATAAACCATAAATATTTATCAATGCTCCGCGAAATCTCTGTATAAAGGTCTGAAGTATCTGCATCACCCAAATCAGCCGTCTGCTCGATCGCGACCCTAACCATTTGAGCCGTTAAAGTCATCGGTTGAACCAGGGCCGCCAAATGTTCCTTGCCATCCACACTGTTCAAATCATATTCAGGTAAATTCGAGCCCTGAGCGGCTAGCCTTACGGTGCCCAAAGCGGTACTACCCAAGGTAGCCACTCGCTCTGCCACTGCGTCACTAAACCCTTCCAGCTGACCGGCAATTTCATCGAATAACTGATGAAGTGGGTAGAAATTTAATCCCTTGACATTCCAGTGAGCATATTTAACTTGACCTTTAAGATCGATCAGCACAAACAGAGTTTGATTGAGAATTTCCGCGACTTGGATACGGATATCTTCCGGAAGATCATGCTGAGTGGGGTAGAACTTTACCGATGAAGCAAGCACTTTCTCAGCATAATTTTGGGATGCAGATTGAGATGCAGACATGGTAATTAAATATTACAAAATGCGACGACATGTGGAGGGATTTGCCAATTTCACCTCTGGCTTAATTTTTATGAAAAACTGTCAATCATTTCTTTCAAATTTTTGCTGAAGTGAGCATGATTTTGCGATTCACACGATCCATTCAAGCCCTGATTTCAAGCCCTGACATAGAGCCTATTGATCGGGTGATCACCGCCAAAACCAGTCTTTGAGAAGCTTGGGACAGCTAACAGCAACATCGTGCTAAAGGTAACAAGATGCTGGCAGTTTAATGGGTAGGCTATGCCTATGATGGGTTTATCGCTGGGGTGCCCGACGAATTAGCCTTGGCGCTGTATTGTTACTAGTCTCCGCCGCCTATGCCGCTGAGTCGTATTGCTGTGATTGATCGCCAAACGGGAGCATCATTGACGCCCTGTCCAGATGCTTCGCTGGTTATGTCTAACGAGGATTCTGGATGGCAGGGGGTTGTGCTGGAACAGCACAGGTTGGCTCCGGCAGAGATTCCCGAAATCGTTGCGCCTCAACATTTTGTCGTGGTGAATCTCAGTTCCGAAGTCACCTTAGAGTATGGCGATCGCGGCAGAAGCAATCCATGCTCAGTGGCACCGGGAGCCATCTGTGTCATCCCCCAGGGATCGGTCTATAGTGTCCGCTGGCAGGACCCCATCGACTTTTTAGTGATGGCGTTGCCCGATGTGTGGCTTCAGGGGATCACCCAAGGCAGCACGGGGCAGGATCGGGTGGAGCTGGTATGGCAGCGGGGACTGCGCGATCGCCTAGTGCGCAGTATTGCCCTGACCCTACGGGAGGAAGCCCAGACCGGGGCGGGGGAACCGCTCTATCACGACGCCCTCTTGCAAGCCCTGGGGCTCCATGTGCTGAGCAAATATGGGACCCAAATGTTGCCATTGCCAGTCTATGCGGGGGGGCTACCCCCAGCGAAAAAGGCGGCGGTGATTGATTACATTCAGGCGAACTTGGAACAGCCGCTAACCCTACAAGCCATGGCGACAGTGGTGGGGCTCAGTCAATATCACTTTGCCCACCAGTTCAAGCAGTCCATGGGCGTCGCGCCCTATCACTATGTTTTGCAGTGCCGCATTGAACGGGCGAAGACCCTTTTGCGACAATCCCAACAGTCCATTAGCTCGATCGCCCAAGCCTGTGGATTTAAGAGCGCTAGCTACTTCACTCGCCAGTTTCGCCAAATCGTCGGTACCACCCCCAAACGCTACCGGGAGCAGTTGACATGACCCCTAAAGCTCCAGTCCTAGAGGCTGATTTTTCCAACCTAGGCGATGTGTTGCAGGTACTACCCATTGCCCCTCAGAAGCAGAGCAATTCGGCAGATTGGGAGAATATTACTTTGCAGCAGTATGACAATGCTCCTGCGTGGGACACCCCCGTTCATACAACCCAGCAGCATCTGCTAACAATTACGACTGAACCCAACAAAACCATAGAAAGAAGGATGGGGGAAATCCGAAGGGCGGACCCCGCTCAAGTGGGCGATGTCATCGTTATGCCCGCTAGTGTTGAGCATTGGTGCGCTTGGTCACAATCAACGACTAGCTTTCTGGTACTGACAATTGACCCAGCGTTTTTAGCCCACGCTGCCTATGAGATTGCCGAGCCTGACCGTACTGAGCTGATACCGACCTTTGCTAAGTCCGATCCTTTCGTGTATGGCACTGGGCTGGCTCTCCAGGCAGCCCTAGAGAAGGATGGCTCGGCGGCGAGTCGTCTTTATGCGGAGTCCCTAAGTCAATCGTTAGCGGTTCACCTGTTGAAAAATTATGCCACTCGCCCCGTTACGGTTCGCGAGTATGAAGATGGGCTGTCTCGCTATCAACTAAAACAGGCGATCGCCTATATCCACGCACACTTAGACCAAACCATCAAACTGGCTGACATCGCTCAACTATTGGGCATGAGTCAGTATTATTTTTGCCGGCAATTTCGCGACTCCATGGGCATTCCGCCCTATCAATACGTCATCAAGCAACGGGTGGAGCGGGCCAAGCAATTGCTCAGAAAAGATAGATCGCGGGCGATCGCGGACATTGCCCTGGACTGTGGTTTCAACAGCCAAAGCCACCTCGCCAAACATTTTCGTCAGATCACCGGCACCACCGCCAAGGCCTATCGGAGGACAAGCTCGTGACTCAAGCAAAACCTCGCGTTGTTGATTTCACCCGGCCCGACGAATCTAGCTCATTTTTCCCTAAAGCACCGGTGCTATCGAGCCATGGCAAAGGATGGCAAGATTTGGTGTTTGAAGAGCATCGGCAGCCGCCTCACGATACAGATATACATTCCCTAGCAACCCATTCGATCGCAGTAACCAAAACAACGGGATTGGTAGAACGTTGGCTAGATGGCAAGTTTATACGAAAGCCTATCTTTTCTGGGTGCACGGTTATCATCCCAGCCCATATTGAGCATCGTTCTCAATGGCTAGATTCCACAACAGCGCACTTTTCAATTATTGCTTTCGATGCAGGCCTATGGAAGCAAGCGGACCCCGATCTCATTGAAGCTAGCAAAGTAGAACTCATTCCTCAATGGGGTCAGGAGCAAGACCCTTTATTACAGGGAATTGCCATCGCCCTTGAAGAAGAGTTGATTTCTAGTGGAATCGGAATTACCCCCTATGTAGAGCAGCTAACCACGACGTTATCGATGCATGTACTGAAAAAGTACACCACTCGCCCAGTCACAGTTCGTGAATATGAAGATGGACTATCTCGCTATCAACTGAAACAGGCGATCGCCTACATCCACGCACACTTAGACCAACACATCAAACTGGCTGATATCGCTAAACTCCTGGGCATGAGTCAGTATTATTTTTGCCGACAGTTTCGCGACTCCATGGGTATTCCGCCCTATCAATACGTCATCAAGCAACGGGTGGAGCGGGCCAAGCAGTTGCTCAGAAAAGACCAACAGCGGGCGATCGCAGACATCGCCCTAGACTGTGGTTTCAACAGCCAAAGCCACCTCGCCAAACATTTTCGTCAGCTCACCGGCACCACCGCCAAAGCCTATCGGGCAAGAATGTAATGTCTAAGACTCAACTCTCAACAGAAGACCCTCTAGTGGTGGATTTCCGCCAGTCGGGGGACTCCAGCCAGGTTTTTGAAGAATCGCCGCTACTGACCAGCCACGGTACCAGTTGGACAGATATCGTCTTGGAATATCATGACCAACCGGGGTTAGATACCGGTGAAATAGTTGCACCAATTCACCAGATTGGACTGTGTTGTCCAAGTATTTCCAATCCAGCTGAGCGATGGCTTGACGGTAAGTTTCAAACCGAAAACCTTGACTTTGGAGACATCGTTATCGTGCCAGCCGGAGCGGTTCATCGCTCCCAATGGAAGCATAGGGCATCCTTTTTTGTATTAGGATTTGAGCCGTCTTGGTTTGAGCAATTAGGACAAGACTGGCCAGGGTGCCAGCATAGCCAACTCATTCCCCACGCCCCACCCCTCAAAGATCCGTTACTCCAGGCATTTTTATTCGCCTTAAAAACAGAGCTAGAAACTGAGGGACTCAACAGCAATCTGTATGTCGATCAACTCAAAACTGCTTTGGGGCTGCACTTATTGCGCCAGTATGCCACGCGCCCCCCTAAGCTACATGAGTATGAGAATGGACTATCTCGCTATCAACTAAAACAGGCGATCGCCTACATCCATGGACACTTAGACCAAACCATCAAACTAGCTGACATCGCTCAACTATTGGGCATGAGTCAGTATTACTTTTGCCGACAGTTTCGCAACTCCATGGGCATCCCCCCCTATCAATACGTCATTAAGCAGCGGGTGGAGCGGGCCAAGCAGTTGCTCAGAAAAGACCAACAACGGGCGATCGCAGACATTGCCCTGGATTGTGGTTTCAACAGCCAAAGCCACCTCGCCAAACACTTTCGCCAGCTCACCGGCATGACCGCAAAAAGCTATCGAAAACACTAAGCAACCCATGTCAGCACCCCCATAAAAATCAACAAATAGCCGTACTGATAAACTGCTTTTTCCTACCCATTGGCCTATTTCGCATATTTAGGCTGAAAAAGCATTCTTTAAAATCAGGACATTTTAGTTCGCGAGATTGTCAAAATATCCATCGCGACAAAAGTCTGATTGCCCAATGCTTGCCCAATGCTTGCCCAATAAAATTATCTATTTAAAAAACCAGAAGAACCATTGCCATTTTTATGGCAAGAATAGACATAGCAAGAATAGACATAGAATCAGCAACATCTTGATAGCACTATTTATTCCTTATCCTTTAACCTCTGGATTAGAGAAGCTCGAGAAAGTCTTTTGGGACAGGCATCTGAAAAGACCTTGGCAGCATACATAGACGGAAGGACAAAGCAATGGGCTACGACATCAAAGACAAAGTTGTATTCATTACAGGAGCAAACCGCGGAATCGGCAAAGTCATGGTCGATTCCTTTCTAGACTATGGCGTGGCAAAAATTTATGCGGCAGTGCGTAATTTATACTCTGTCGCGCCTCTTGTGGAGAAATACGCTGAAAAGATAGTGCCCATCTATATTGATCTGGGAGACCCTGATTCTATTAAGGAAGCTGCTGGGCAAGCCCAAGACGTTGATGTTGTCATTAACAACGCCGGTGTTTTAAAAGTTTCGACTCCCCTTGAGGAAGGTGCCGTAGACGCCCTCAAGTTTGAGATGGACATTAATGTCTATGGACTCATTAATATGGTTCAGGCATTTGCCCCAATTCTCAAAGATAACGGTGGCGGTGCTTTTGTACAGCTTAACTCCATCGTTTCGATGAAGTGTTTTTCTAACTTTACAACTTACTCAGCCTCCAAAGCAGCAGCCTATTCAATTACTCAAGCGTTGCGTGAACTGCTGGAAGCTCAAGGAACGAAGGTGCTGAGTGTACACCCCGGTCCCATCGCCACAGACATGGGAGATACCGCTGGACTCACGGCGATCGCCGAGCCCCCGACACTCGTTCCCGAAGGCATCATCCAAGCCTTGGAGGCTGGAGAGTTTCACGCTTTCCCCGACTCAATGGCAAAGCAAATTTGGGGTGCTTACAGCAGCTTCGCCAAGAATATAGTTGAAGTGACCATGACCGAAGGATGATCGGTCGGTGATCGGTAAAAGATGACTTAATCCGCAACAGAAATCGCCGTAAAATCTAGCTTTACGGCTTTTCATTCCCTAGGAGAAATAAACATGAACAACAGCACCCTGATTCTAATCCTTTCCCCATTCATTGATGTAGCGACCCCTTCCATATCTGAGCCACTGAATCATTTGTGTTGGGGAGCATTCCCGCCTTGGGTGCTCTGACTGATTTGTGTTTATTGCGCTGGAGCGATCGCTCACAGACTCTTTCTACCCTATTTAAAAAGATCGAAAGCCAAAAGATCAAAAACCAAAAGATCAGAAACCAATCGAATAACGGTAGAAAACAATTTTTCAAACATCACTCCGTAGTTATCCCCCATCAAAATTCAAAATCATCCAGTAAGAGGTTCGATACAATGTCCGGTAGTGCTGCAATGTAATGGTTAAGCTTGTTGGGAGAGGTTGTAGTGATTGAGG
>CAZZMD010000042.1:0-43174 GCA_964655355.1 uncultured bacterium | reverse complement strand
CCGTTGCGCATGGGTCCACGCCACACCACGGGCTGATCGGGATCAATCAACAATGCCATGGAGACTAGCTTGATGCCGTGGGCGACGGGGGGCTCCAAAATGTCCTGCCCATTTTCCTGGCGCACCATCACTTTGGTGTCGGCAACCCCCAACATCGTCGGCGCATTGGGACCATAAATATCCGCGTCAATCAGTCCCACAGCGGCTCCACTTTTGGCCAGGGCAACCGCTAAATTAATCGCCACCGTGGACTTTCCGACGCCCCCCTTACCGCTGGAGACGGCGATGATGTTTTTCACCCCGTCAATGCCTGCCCGATCCGGTAAAGACGGCTGTTTCGGAGTTTCTGCGGTCACGGCCACCTCAACGGACGTCACCCCGTCCAGTTTCTGCACCGCCCGTTTGCAGTCATCCACAATAAATTCCCGGAGTGGGCACGCCGGCGTCGTCAACACTAACGTAAAACTCACGTCGCCCCCGTCGACGGCAACATGGCGAATCATATTCAGTTCGACCAGGCTTTTTTGCAGTTCGGGATCTTGAACGGGACGCAAGACCTCGAGAATGGCTTCTGCCGTAGGGGCGCTGGTGTTGGGGGCGCTGGTCATGGATAAGAACTGCTTAAAAAGTCAGCCGGTTAGCAACGGGGATGGACGGTGATTTGGCTCAGTCCTCTCGCAAGGTTGCCAAGGACCGAAGTCATCATCATATCGATATAGCTGCCCCATAATTGTCCCAATCTCAGCTCTCTCCTGTGGCTGGTTGGAGAGTCGGTTAGGATTTTTTATCGCTTTATTAAGTTCTATAGGAGCGCTTGATCCGGGTTTCGGCGATCGCGGTAGGCTATAGCGAATCGAAAGCGCATATCCGCTAGCTTTCCGTCCACCAGGTTTCCTCTTCAATCGAAATCCTGAGCAATCCTGTTCGAGACCTTCTGTCCTAGATTTTTAATATTCAGCGGCCATGACAGCATTTGCTACGCCTCAAAAAACCAGTCCCAGCGCCCCCCCCAAGGATTCCCGGGAGCGGGTTGGTCAGTGGATGCGTCAAATCCAGGATGAGATTTGTCAGGGGTTGGCAGAGGCTGATGGGGGCGGTGAGTTCCAGCAGGATGCTTGGGAGCGCCCCGAGGGCGGCGGCGGGCGATCGCGGGTGATGCGCGATGGCAAAGTTTTTGAGCAGGGCGGTGTTAATTTTTCTGAGGTGTGGGGCGATCATCTTCCCCCCTCGATTCTGAGCCAGCGCCCCGAGGCTAAGGGGCATGGGTTCTATGCCACGGGCACCTCGATGGTGTTGCATCCCAAAAACCCTTACATTCCCACGGTGCACCTCAATTACCGTTATTTTGAAGCGGGTCCCGTTTGGTGGTTCGGCGGCGGGATTGATCTGACGCCCTACTATCCGGTGCGGGAGGATGTGGAGAATTTCCACCGCACCCTGAAAAATGCTTGCGATAAGCACCACAGCGAGTATTACAACGTCTTCAAGCGCTGGTGCGATGAGTATTTTTATCTGAAGCATCGGGACGAAACTCGGGGGGTCGGCGGTATCTTTTTTGACTACCAAGATGGCACCACCGATCAGCTTTATTGCGGTCCTAAGCCGGATGGTCCTGCTGCTGAGTACAGTCGTAGTCTTCCCGATTTGGAAAGCCGTAGCTGGGAGGATTTGTTCGCTTTTGTTCAGGATTGTGGGCGGGCTTTCTTGCCGGCTTACGTGCCCATTATTGAGAAGCGTCAGAATACGGAATATGGCGATCGCGAGCGCAATTTCCAGCTCTATCGTCGGGGTCGCTACGTGGAATTCAACTTGGTTTATGACCGGGGAACCATCTTCGGGTTGCAGACCAATGGCCGGACCGAATCCATTCTGATGTCCCTGCCGCCCCTGGTTCGCTGGGAATATGGCTATACCCCTGAACCTGGTACGCCTGAGGCAGAACTTTATGATATTTACCTGAAACCCCAAGATTGGCTCGGCCAGGGTTGAGGGCCGAGATCTGGCGTTTCTCTTTCCCCCAGTGGGCCGTTTCCTGGTTCTGCCCGCTGGGGATTGTAGTCGTTGGAAAAGCGCTCCCTTGCCCTTTGAGATCAGCGGTTAGATTGCCAGATCATCCTCATCAAGTCGACTATACTAGGCCATAACAAGGCTTGGCTGAGGGTGATTAAGGTTTAATAAACTTGAAGCAAAACAGCCCGTGGGTATAGTATCCGACCACTGCTGATGTAAGAGGGACGTTCGTTCCCACTGCCCGTTTGCGATCGCTCAGATCAAGCTTGCTTGCTTTCGATCTGCCTTCCTCTCAACCCCTTCGTTCACTAGTCCCGCGAAGGCATCACAACGATTCACCATGAAGCAAAAGACCTACACGACGAAAGATAACGTGACTGTTATTGTCCTGAGTCCCAATGGGCGCTTGGACATTGCGACAGCATGGCAATTTCGCCTGAAACTTCAAGAGTGTATTTCCAAGCTGAGCCCCCATGTCGTAGTCAACCTCAGTGAGGTTGGCTTTATTGATAGTTCTGGGCTGACCGCTTTGGTGGCAGGCATGCGAGATGCGGATAAGGAGGGCGGGAGCTTCCGCCTTTGTAATGTCCATCCTGAATCGAAGCTGGTGTTTGAAGTCACCATGATGGATTCGGTGTTTGAAATTTGTGACACGGAAGAGGAAGCTCTGGAGGGAAGCCCCCGCAGCGCGGTGGGGTAGTTTGGCCCTTTCTGGGCGCTGATTAGGGGCGCTGGCGATCGCCTAATTCAATCGGTCCTCAGTCCGTAAGTATTGATCTTTTGGTATTGGTAGGGGCCCATTAGGGCTCCCCAGATGGGTTGGCCGGTGTCGGGGTTTATACCTTGGTCATAGGTTTTAAGGGAGGATGGCCCGGCGTCAAAGCCGAGCTTGACTTCGCGTACCGCGCCGTCAACGGTGAATTGGCATTTGCAGTCCGGTTGGGGGCGTGCGGAGAATTCGGTCGCGCCGGGGGTGACGGTTAGGGTGCATCCCGGTAAGGCAACTAAATTGTCCGGGTGGAGTTGGGTGAGTTTTTCGGGCGATCGCCCGCCGCCTCGCAGGGGGGATGGGTCTTTAATTTGGAAGTATTCCACCTGCATTTGCCCGTTGGTGTCGGAGATGAGGAAGACGCGGGGACGGTAGGGCTGGTCGAGTTTTAAGGCGTTGGATTGTTCGGCATAAAAGGCAAAACCGCGATCGCCCCAGAAGTTGAGCGGGCGATGCCATAGCCGGACGGGGACATACCAGACGGGCTCTTCGCGGGCTTGGGCTTGGTTGTCGAATTCCCCGGCGAGGTAGGTGGCTAGGGTTTTGAGGGAAGGGGGTTGGGTGCTCATGGTTGCGATTGTCGGTGCGGTCGTCTTAGGGCTGCTTTAAAAGTTTCACCATAAAGAAGCCGTCCATTTGATATAGATGGGGCCAGACTTCGAGGGTGCCGTCGGGGTTGGCAAATTGGGCGGGGATGGATTCTGGATCCGGCGGGGCGATCGCCCATTGGGGATGGTCGGTGAGGAAGGTGTTGATTAGGCCCAGGTTTTCTGGTGGGTTGATGGTGCAGGTGGCGTAGACCAGGGTGCCGCCAGGCTTGACCCAGGATTCGGTGGCGTTGAGGATTTGGCGTTGGAGTTGGACGATTTCGGCGATGTTGTCCGGGGTTTGTCGCCAACGGGCATCGGCGCGGCGGTGGAGGGTGCCTAGGCCGGAACAGGGTACGTCCAGGAGCAGGCGATCGCATTGCTTGGGCAGCCCGTCGGGGAATATCTCCAGCAGTTCATCGGGATAATCTTCGGTTACGGTTGCGTAGTCTTGCCAGGTGCAGGCGTCGATGGCGAGGCTGCGGACGCTGTCCAGTTGGAGGCGTTGGACGTTTTGCCGTAGTTTTTTTAGGCGAGATAGGGTGCGATCGAGGGCGATGATGCAGCCGTCATCACTCATCAAATCGGCAATGTGGGCGGTTTTGCCGCCGGGGGCGGCGCAGGCATCCACCACGATTTCGCCGGGTTGGGGATCTAGCAGCAGCGTTACCAATTGGGCGCTGGCATCTTGGACGGTCCACCACCCTTCTTTGAAGCCCGGCAGTTCCATTATTTTTCGGCCGCTGGAGGCGGATTGACCCAGCTTCCTCACCCGAATGCCTTGGGGGAGGTTGTCGATCACTTCTGCTTCTGCGCCTGTTTCTTTTAGGGCTGCGAGGACGGTGGTGCGATCGCCCCGCCGTTGGTTGACGCGTAAGTCTAGGGTGGGGACTTGGTTAAACCATTGGCAGAGTTGTTCCGCTGCTTCGATGCCCAGGCGATCGCACCAAGATTGCACGATCCAATTGGGGTAGCTATGGGCGATCGCTAATTTTTCGATGGGATTCTCGGGTAATGGGAAACAAAAGGGACCGGTTTGGGGGGCATCGTCTCCCTCTCTGCGGCGCACATAATTGCGCAAAAGGCCGTTGACCAGCCCACTCAGTCCTTTGAGACCTGAGGTTTTTGCTAGCTCCACCGTTTCATGGACGGCGATGCCGTTGGGAATTTGGGTCAAAAATCCAATTTGATAGAGTCCCAGATGTAGGACCGCCCTTAATTCCGGCGCTTGCCCGTGGGCGGGTTTCTTGGCGAGGCGATCGATCAGAGCATCTAAGGTCCGGCGCTGGCGGGTGCAGCCATAGACCAGCTCTGTCACGAGTCCTCGATCTTGCCCCCCTAAATGAGTCGCCTGGCGTAGGTATCGATCAAGGGCGGCATCGGCATAGCTGCCGGCAAATACAGATCGCAGGGCTTGCAGTGCCACTTGACGGGCAGTGCCGGTGGATTGCTTTTGCTTGGAGGAATGGCGGGCGGTCTTGGAACGGGACGATGGGGTACGAGACTTAGGCACAGAGCAGCGTCACTGAAATTAGGGGAATGGCGGGCGATCGCAGTACTCTATTATCCAGCCAGTGGCGACATTATCTAGCCAGTGGCGACCAACGGAGGGATCCATGCAGCCCGTAGACTTCACTACTTTAGCGGCGGTTTGTGCGGATTTGAACGATCGCTGGCAGCCGGCGCGGGTGGAACAGGTGTTTCAGCGCGATCGCTTTACGGTTTTTCTGTGTTTGCGGACCTTGAATGGTCGGGGCTGGCTCTGTATTTCTTGGCATCCCCAAGCGGCACGGCTGCATATCGCTGAGCCACCGCCCAAGGTTCCGGATACGTTTACGTTTAGTCAGCAATTGCTCCACCAAATTAAGGGGTTTGCCCTGGTGGATTATGGCTGGGTCGCCCCGTGGGAGCGGGTTGTGGACCTGCAATTTGCTAAGCGTTCTGGGGATCCTGTCCAGTGGCACTTGTATGTGGAGGTCATGGGCAAATACAGCAATGCCATCCTCACCCATGCGGATAACACCATCGTCACTGCGGCTCACCAGGTCAGCGATCAACAATCCAGCCTGCGTCCCATCCAAACGGGACAGCTTTATGTCCCACCGCCCAAGCTGACGGATGCGGTTCCTACGTTGGCGGAATCCCAAAAAGATTGGCAAGACCGGGTGGGATTGATCCCCGATCGCCTCCAACGCCAGCTAGTCAAGACCTATCGCGGTATTAGTACCCCCCTTGCCCGTACTTTGATCGGTCGGGCTGGGCTATCGCCGGAGATTGCCACCGATGAGCTGAGCGATCGCCAATGGACGGACCTATTCACCCAATGGCAAACCTGGCTCGAAGCCCTCGAACATAAGACTTTCACGCCTGCTCTAACATTTGGTACCCCCAAGAAGCCGGGCTATACCGTTTTAGGGGAAGAGTCCGAGACTGGGTCTGTCCAGGATTTATTGGATCGGTATTATGGCGATCGCCTAAATGAGGATGCGTTTAAACGGCTGCACCATCAGCTTCGCCAAAAGATTGTCGGGCATTTGAAGAAATTGATTAAAAAACGGGATGGTTTTGGCGATCGCTTGGATCTGTCGGAGGATGCGGAGGCCTATCGTCAACGGGCGGATTTGTTGATGGCGTATCTCCATGAATGGAAAATCGGCATGGAGAGTATTGTGCTTGATGATTTTGAAACGGGGGAGCCGGTCAAAATTCCGCTGGATCCCACGCTGAATGCCCAGGGCAATGCCCAGAAGCTCTACAAAAAACACCAGAAGTTGAAGCGATCGCGCCAGGCTATTGAACCGTTGCTCAATGAGGTTAAGGGCGAGATTGAATATCTGGAACAGGTGGATGAGGCGCTGGATGAGTGCGATCGCTACCGTAGCGTTGCGGATTTAGAATCCCTGGAGGAAATTCGGGAGGAGCTGATTCAGCAAAACTATATGGCGGATACCGGTTATCAGCGTCCAAAGCGGGCGGATGATACGACTGTCTATCGTCGCTATCACACCGACAGTGGCTATGAAATTTGGGTGGGGCGCAACAATACCCAAAACGATCGCCTCACCTTCCGCCTTGCGGGGGATTATGACCTGTGGTTCCATGCCCAGGAGATTGCCGGGAGCCATGTGCTGTTGCGGCTTCCTCCTGGTGAAAGTGCTGATGAAACGGATCTGCAAACTGCGGCGAATATTGCTGCCCTACATAGTCGCGGCCGCCAGTCCGATGCGGTGCCGGTGGTCTATACGAAGCCCAAATCGGTTTATAAACCTAAAGGGGCCAAGCCGGGGATGGCGATCTATAAAAACGAGACCATTCTCTGGGGATATCCGCCCCAAGCGTCAGCACTCCAGACTTGATTGCTCCAGACTTGATTTTTTCCATCGCGATCCCTGATCCAAAAATCCCTGGTCTCACTTGGAAACCAGGGATTTTTTTGGATCTCGCTATTTCAAATGAAATGCGCGATCGGGTGCAATCTATTGATTACGGCTGCTGATTATGGCTGCTTAGAACAGACCCAAGGTCAGGGACTTGTCGATGGGCAGCACAGCGCCAATACCCAAGTAGATGGTGAAGAGGGTTCCGAAGAGGAACACGGCCATCGCCAAGGGACGGCGGAAGGGATTTTGAAACTTGTTCACGTTCTCCAGGAAGGGAACGACGATCAAGCCTAGGGGCACAGCGCCCATGCAGGCGATACCCAGCAACTTGTTGGGCAGAACGCGCAACAGTTGGAAGACGGGGTATAGGTACCACTCAGGCAGAATTTCCAGAGGGGTCGCGAAGGGATCCGCGGGCTCACCGACCAACGCGGGATCCAACACACCCAAACCTACGCACAGGGCGATCGTGCCCATGATGGCGATGGGGAAGGTGTAGAGTAGGTCGTTCGGCCAAGCGGGCTCACCGTAGTAGTTGTGGCCCATGCCCTTGGCCAATTTCAGGCGCAACTGGGGATCGCTCAGATCCGGCTTCTTAAGTACGGACATGACTTAAGGTTTCTCCTTATAAAGATTGATTCCAGGGGGAGGCTGGGGACGGAACGACCAAATGTGCCGCGAAGTCCAATGTCTCATTGTGACAGGGGTGGGCAAGGATGGCTGGGGTGCTTAACACCCTGTCATCGTTGCCCTCAGCCGCATTATGAGTGGTTCTTGAGGATTTCTTCGCGCCTGGCACGGTTATTCCTCCCGAGGTTTGGCGATCGCCCATCCACCAAGGGTTTTATGGGGCGATCGCCTTATCCAATCCAGTTCCCAATCGACGCTGGCAGTTATTACAGGGTCGACGGTGTGGGAAGTCGGCTTTGGATTTAGAGGGGACCGGAGATCCCTTGCTTACGGATCATCAGGAAGTGAGCCAGCATGAACACTGCGATGAACCAGGGCAATACGAAGGTGTGCAGGCTGTAGTAGCGGGTCAAGGTGCCTTGGCCAACGCTCTCACCGCCCCGCAGCAGCTCAACAATAGTAGAGCCCACAACGGGAATTGCTTCGGGAACACCGGATACAATTTTCACGGCCCAGTAGCCCACTTGGTCCCAGGGCAGGGAGTAGCCGGTCACACCGAAGGATACGGTGATGACTGCCAAGATGACGCCGGTTACCCAGGTCAGCTCACGGGGCTTTTTGAAACCGCCGGTGAGGTAAACGCGGAAGACGTGCAGGATCATCATCAGCACCATCATGCTGGCGGACCAGCGGTGGACGGAGCGAATCAGCCAACCGAAGTTCACTTCGGTCATCAGATACTGCACGGAAGAAAAGGCCTCGGTGACCGTCGGCTTATAGTAGAAGGTCATCGCAAATCCAGTGGCGAACTGGATTAGGAAGCAGGTGAGGGTAATGCCCCCCAGGCAGTAGAAAATGTTGACGTGGGGCGGTACGTACTTCGACGTAACGTCATCGGCGAGGGCTTGGATCTCCAAGCGCTCATCGAACCACTCATAAACTTTGGACATAACTGCAGGATCTCTAGACTGCGGGAAATTGGGAAATATGATTCCTATTCCTAAAAAATGTAACATGACCCCCTGGATCAGATCATCGGAGTTAGGGCTGATATTACTGGTTTGTAAGGTTTGGGGATCGACCACGGGGTGTGGTTTCTGGATTCTGACCGTCGATTGATCCGATCAAGGTTTTTTGATCTGGGGGCGGCCTAGGGGCGGGATTATGGGCGCTTTATGGGCGTTGCGGGCGATGGGCGTGGGGTAAATTCTCGGAGACTTCTCGGGGAATTCTCAGAATTGATGCAAATGTTGGCGAAGTATTTGGCGAATTGTTGGCGTATTTGGCGAATTGTTGGGGTTTTGGCCCCCATCCTGGGCAACTGTTGCTAGGCTTTAGCAGGATTGTGGGGGCCTCTATCTCTGCATTTTGAGCGCCTTTCACGTCAGTCTTCTACTACCGTTCTCCCATGTTGCGATCGCCTCGTCCCCGTTCTATCGCGTCAGACCTGTCTAAGTCAGATGCGTCTAAGGTTGCTGTCCCCGATCAGGGGATGGTGGCTGGTGCTGTGCAATGGTGGCGTCGGTCTTGGAAGGGGGCGATCGCGGTGGTGATCGCGGTGGCGTTGGGGTGGCTGAGTTTTGGCCATGCGCCGGCCCATGCCCTGACGGATGATCAAAAGCTTTATAACGAGGCGTGGCGGGCCATCAGTCGCGCCTATTTAGATGACTCGTTTAATGGTCAGAACTGGTGGATGTTGCGGGAGAAGGCGCTGAAAAAGCCGTTCCGCGATCGCGAGGCTACCTATGATGCGATTCGGGATTTGTTGGGGACGTTGGGGGATCCGTTTACGCGGTTTATGACGCCGGAGCAGTATCGAAGCCTGCGCACCAATACGGCGGGGGCGTTGACGGGGGTTGGGTTGCAGATTGGGCTAGACGGAGAGTCGGGACAGTTGGTGGTGGTGGCCCCGTTGGCGGGGTCGCCGGCGGAGGCAGCCGGGTTCGTTCCCCGGGATGTGATTGAGGCGATCGATGGGGTGCCGACGAAGGATTTGACCTTGGATGAGGCGGCGGCGCGGATGCGGGGCACCGTGGGGACCCAAGTTTTGCTGGCGGTGCGCCATCAGGATGGGCAGCAGGAGAATGTGACGGTGACGCGGGCGCGGGTGGAGATTAATCCGGTGACCTATGAATTACGGCAATCTGACTCGGGATTGAAGGTGGGCTATATCCGGCTGACCCAGTTCAATAGCAATGCCACGGAAGATATGGAGTTGGCGATTGAAGACCTGGAGGATCAGGGGGCGCAGGCCTATGTGTTGGATTTGCGGAATAATCCTGGGGGGCTGTTGCAGGCGGGGGTGGAGATTGCGCGCCTGTGGATTGATGAGGGGGCGATCGTCTATACGGTGAATCGCCAGGGGATTTTTGATGGGTTTAATGCCACCGATAGCGCGATGACCGATGCGCCGTTGGCGGTGTTGGTGAACCGGGGGACGGCGAGCGCCAGTGAAATTCTGGCGGGGGCGTTGCAGGATAGTGGCCGGGCCGTGTTGGTGGGCGATCGCACCTTTGGGAAGGGGTTGATCCAATCCCTGTTTGACCTGTCCGATGGGTCGGGGGTGGCGGTGACCGTCGCGAAGTATGAAACCCCCAGTCATCGGGATATTAATCAATTGGGCATTGAGCCCGATGAGCGGGTGGAGGCGATCGCCCTGGCGCAAAATTCGGGTCGGGATCTCGGCAAGGCCCAGGCGCTGAGTAAGGCAGCGGTCCAGGATATTTCCGGTGATCCCGTTTATGAGGCGGCCCTTAAGCGGTTAGAGCGGCAGGGTTAGGGCTGTCCACTGGTTTTACGTCTTTTACGTCTAATGGGGTGGCAAATTCCGTGGGGCGGCCCAGGTTCCACTCCCGACCATTGATGAAGAGCATCTGGTAAATCTGGAGGGATCCGGTGTTAAAGGATGCTTCGCAGGATTGTAGGTACAGGTACCACATGCGCATAAAGCGGTCATCGTAGGTGTCCCCCAGGGCGGTGATTTTGTCCCGATTGGCGACAAAATTTTGGGTCCATCGCTTTAGGGTTTCCGCATAGTGGGGCTTCAGATTTTCGCAGTGGGCCACCAGCAGCTTGGCCTGGGACATTTCGGTCGCCAATTCGCAGAACTTCGGGATATACCCCCCGGGGAAAATATATTTCTCCACCCAGGGACCGTTCCGTTCTTCGCTTTCGATCGCGATCGTATGGAGCAGACCAATGCCGTCGGGTTTGAGGAATGCTTTGGCCTTTTCCATAAAGGTCGTAAAGCTGCCCTTGCCCACGTGCTCGAACATGCCGATGCTGACGAATTTATCGAATTTGCCGGTGAGTTCCCGATAGTCAATGATTTCGATTTTGATGCGATCGCCCAGTCCTTTTTCGGCAATCCGCTCCCGGGCTAGCTTCGCCTGCTCCACGCTTAGGGTGATGCCGGTGCCGGTGATGCCATAGCGTTCGGCGGCATAGATCAACATGCCCCCCCAGCCACAGCCCACGTCGACTAGGGATTCCCCCGGTTTCAGCCCCAGCTTGCGACAGATCAGCTCATATTTTTGCAACTGCATCTGTTCCAAGGTGTCTTCCGGGGCTTGCTGATAGCCACAGGAGTAGGTCCAGGTGGGATCGAGGAAATACTGGTAGAAGTCGTTGCCCAGGTCGTAGTGGTGCTGCACATTTTTTCGGCTGTTGTTGATGTTGGTGGGCACCGTCGCTAACCGTTGGAGCAACACTTTGATGATTAACGCCAGACTGGGCTTTTGGCGGGCTTTTTCGTAAACCTGCTCCCGGTGGAAGAGTTCCAGGAGCGCCGCCACTTCATCGTTGTCCACGTCCCACCAGCCGTCCATATAGGCTTCGCCAAAGCCCAATGACCCAAAGCTCAACACCCGGTCATAGGTTTTGGGGTTGCGGATTGTCAGCGTCAGGGGATGGGGGGCATCGGGGTTACCAAATTGAAACTGCTTACCATCGGGGTTGACCACCGTTAGGAACCCATTCTCAATCAATGAGAACAGTCCGTACAGATAACGCTCGCCACTGGGTAAATCTTGAAACATAGTGATAGGTAAGATCCATTTGGATAACAGACGGGCACGGACGGTAGACCGGGCAATAGACCGGGCATGCCGGCGATGGAAAGGGCGATGGAAGAATCGCGATCGCGGGCTGCCCCGTCCAGTGTAGAAGCATCGTTATCACTACCATCATCTTGCCCTCCGCATTCCTTTGATCTTGGCAGCTGATATTGGCGGCTGATATTGGCAGCTGATATTGGCAGTCCTGGCCCTGCGTTATGGGCAACGCTGTCGCTGTGTTCTCCCGATCGCCTTATCTGGGACCGGACCCGGGGCTAAATGCCCTAATTGCCCGTCCTTGCTAGGATAGTGAGATGGGATTTATGCTATCCACCCCGTGAGCGCTGTCTGGTTGAGACGGGCCGGTTGGGTGGATCTTCCCAATGGGGCATCCCTCCGTCTGCCCCTGAGCTGAGCCCAAGTGACTGTCCCTAGGCTCGATGGTGTCTAAGCTTGCTGATGACATCTCACATCTTTTTGCCACCCCTTCATCTACTGTCAGCAGCACTGGCTAGGGAGCGCGATCGTGACCACATCACCGTCTATCTTGGTTGTCGATGATGAGCTGGATAATTTCGATGTCTTAGCGCGCCTCCTTACCGCATCGAAAATTACGACCCGTTCCAATATTCATTACGCAGCCGATGGCCATGAGGCCCTGCGATCGCTGGATCGTTACCAGCCGGATTTGATTTTGTTAGATGTCATGATGCCCGATCTGGATGGCATTGAGGTGTGCCGACGGTTAAAGGCGATGCCCCAATGGCAGCCGGTGCCGGTGATTATGGTGACGGCCCTGGTCGGTAAGGCGGATTTGGCGCAGTGTTTGGCAGCCGGGGCGGATGATTTTATTGGTAAGCCGGTGCATCGGGTGGAGTTAAATGCGCGGGTGCGTTCTATGTTGCGGATTCGTCAGCAATATTACGAGCTGACGACGTTTAATTCCCGGCTGGAGTTGATGGTGCAGCAGCGCACGGCGGAGTTGGAACGGTTGATTTTCCGGGATGGGCTGACCCAGTTGCCCAGCCGGGCGTTTTTCCTGAAGGCGGTGGCGGATTGTCTGGAGCAGGGGGCGGAGGCGTTTGCCATTGTTTTGTTGGATTGTGATCAGTTTCAGGTGGTGAATGGGTCCTTTGGCAATGTCATTGGGGATGAGCTGTTGGTGGCGATCGCCCAGCGCCTTCAGCAATTTTGTGGCCCTCAGGATTTGTTGGCCCGCTTGGGGGAGGATGAATTTTGCTTGTTGCTCCGGGGGGTGTCCACGATTGAGGCGTTGACCCCAGTTTTAGAGCGGTTGCTGGGGAGTTTTAGCTCGCCCTTTCCGATTACCTACGGTGAATTTTTTATGACCGTTTGTGCGGGGGTGACGTGGGGGGGCGCGACGACGGAGCAATCCCCCGAGGCGCTGTTGCAGGAGGCGGATACGGCGATGTATCAGGCAAAGCGGCGGGGGAAGGGGAGTTGGCAGGTGTTTGATCGGGCGATGCATTTGGCCCTGTTGCAGCAGTTGACCCTGGAAAATGATTTGCAGCGATCGCTGGATCAGCAGGATTTTATTACCTACTATCAGCCGATTGTGGAGCTTGAGACCGGACGGGTGGCGGGGGTGGAAGCGCTGGTGCGGTGGCAACATCCGGAGCGGGGGTTGGTGCCCCCCGATAGCTTTATTCCCTGTATGGAGGGGACCGGGCTGGTGATTCGGGTGGGGATGATGGTGCTCCGTCAGGCGGCTTATCGGATGCATCGCTGGCATACCCAGGGCTGGCCCGATCTCACCCTGAGTGTGAATTTATCGGTGCGGCAGTTTTCCTGTGCCAGCTTGCTGGCGGATATTGATGCCATTTTGGCGGAGACGGGGCTGGATCCTCGCCGCTTGAAGTTTGAGATTACCGAGAGCGCCATTATGGAAAGCGCTACGGAGGCGGTGAAAATTACCGATGCCCTGCGATCGCGCCACATTGAAATCAGCATCGATGACTTTGGAACGGGCTATTCGTCCTTGGGGCACCTGCATCAGTTTTCTTTGGATAATCTCAAGATTGATCGGTCTTTTGTGGACCAAATTGAAAAGCCCAATGGGCGTCACTCCTATGTTGTCAATACCATTGTCGCCCTGGGGCAACAGTTGGGGTTGGCGGTTATCGCCGAAGGGATTGAGACGGAAGCCCAGATCCATTATTTAAGGAATTTGGGCTGTGAGTATGGCCAGGGGTTTCTCTTTGCTAAGCCCCTGCCGGCGGTGGAGTTTGAAGCGCAATATCTTTGCCCTCCCTCTGAATCTATGCCTTCCGCACTAACGTCAGTCCATCGCCCACGGTCAACACACTGAGATCCCCCCGGCGATCGCTGAGTCGGTCCTGGTTAAATTGTCGGATGGCCTGGGTGCGTTTATCGGTTGTGTCGGTGTCGGTGACTCGCCCGCCCCACAGCACATTGTCGATCGCCACTAGCCCACCGGGACGGATTAGGGTCAGGCAGTGCTCGTAGTAGGCTCCGTAGTTACGTTTATCCGCATCGATAAAGGCGAAATCAAAGCTGTCCGCTGCTCCTTGGTCGATCAATGCATCGAGGGTGTCCAGGGCTGGGGCTAGGCGGAGGTCGATCCGGTCGGCAACCCCCGCCCGCTGCCAAAAGTCCTGGGCGATCGCCCCTGATTCTTTGTCGATATCGCAGGCGATGATTTCCCCGTCTTCCGGTAGGGCGAGTGCCATCCACAGGGTGCTATAGCCGACAAAAGTACCTACCTCTATCACCCGTTTCGCCCCCATTAGCTTTAGCAACAAATTTAAAAATTGTCCCTGGTCCGGGGGGATCAGCATCTGGGATCCCGGGCGATCGCGGCTCATCTGCCGTAGGGCTTGCAATATCTCCGGCTCTCGCAGGGACACCGACAGAAGATAGTCATAAAGCTCCGGGGAAACCCCCGATGTTTTGCCTGCCATAGGTTTTGCCCATCCTGGATTGATATCGCGTCGTCCCCTGGAGCCCCGCGTTGAGACTCAAGTTCCCTAGGAACCAAAGGTCTAGGTTATTCTTGATAGGATAAGCGCGAGCTATCTCCAGGATGCCGCTGCCGATCGCCCGAACCGGGATCAAGGCTGTGGTGCTCCCTCTGCTTCATTCCTTCTTGGTGTCTCCCTCCCCCTTCGCCATGTCCCAGACAACCCTGCCTTCCCAGCGAGTGGTGCCGACGGAAACCAGCTCTGATGTTGAGCTTCGCAAAGTTTTTAAGGTTTTTAACGGTGAGACGGCGGTCCGAGGGGTGGATTTAACCATCGGGCAGGGGGAATTTTTCAGCATTTTAGGCCCCTCTGGCTGCGGTAAAACCACTACCCTTCGACTGATCGCCGGGTTTGAAACCCCCTCGGCGGGGGAGGTGCTGGTGCGGGGACAGTCCATGCTGAATGTGCCCCCCAATCAGCGGCCGGTGAATACGGTGTTCCAGAGCTATGCCCTGTTTGGCCATATGACCATCTGGGATAACGTGGCATTTGGCCTAAAGATTAAGGGGTTGACCAAGGCAGAGCTGGAGGACCAGGTACGGGACGCGTTGGCCCTGGTGAAAATGGAGTCTTTTGCGCGGCGCTATCCGGCGCAGTTGTCGGGGGGACAACGGCAGCGGGTTGCATTGGCTCGGGCGTTGGTGAATCGTCCGGCGGTGTTGCTGTTGGATGAGCCGTTGGGGGCGCTCGACCTGAAATTGCGGAAGGAGATGCAGATGGAGTTATCCAGCCTGCACCGGGAGTTGGGCATGACCTTTGTGATGGTGACCCACGACCAGGAGGAAGCCCTCAGTTTGTCGGACCGGATCGCGGTCATGAATGAGGGACGGGTGGAGCAGGTGGGCAGCCCCAGCGAAATTTACGAGTCGCCGCGATCGCCCTTTGTTGCAGACTTTATTGGGGAAACCAACCTGTTGCGGGGTCGGTTAGCCCTGATCGATCACCATGCCTGGACCGTGGAAACGGACCATGGATTGCGGACGATGGTGGGACCGGCTCAGGATTGGCAGCCCACTGGTGGCGAGGCGATCGCCGTGAGTATTCGTCCCGAGAAGGTGGGCTTGAGTTTGTATCCCCCTGAGGCGGCGGTGAATTGCTTCGAGGGGCAGCTCCGGAACATTATGTATTTGGGCACCCATGTCCATTACGCCGTGGAGTTGCGATCTGGGGAGCATGTCACGGTGATGCAGGTGAATACGGGTGGGGAAATGCCGGCGATCGATACCTCGGTGTATGTCCACTGGTCTCCCAAGGATGGATTTGCGATGCCTGTGTAGGGACTGCCCCGATAAGCCCGCCCCGATGGGCTAAGGTTAGGGGAGCTTACCGCTGCTGCTGCGGGTTCTAAGCGTTCGAGTTTTACGGGTTGGGTTCTGGACTGGGTTTGAATACTGGGATTTAGACAACAATGGCTGGTGCTGGTTACTCCCGACGATCTTTTCTACAGCAAACGGCGGCAGCGGCCATGGGCATGTCCCTATCCAGCTGCGGTTGGCGCTTAGCCAATGTCCGTCCGTCCAATAATCAAGGGGCGGATACGAGTAAGCTTTTCATTTTTACCTGGGCCGGCTATACCGATAAGGCTCTTTTGGATAAATTCACCGAGGAGACGGGCATCTCCGTGGTGGTGGATATCTACGACTCCAATGAGGCGATGTTGGCTCGGCTCCAATCTGGCGGGGGGGGCGCTTACAGCATTGTCTATCCGTCGGATTATATGGTGCGGCGGATGCGGGAGCTGGAGTTGCTCCAGGAATTAGACCGCGATCGCATTACGGGATTGAGCAGTCTGTTTGAGCCCTACCAAAATCCGTCCTATGATCCCGATAATCGCCACAGTGTGCCGGTGTCCTGGGGGACGACGGGGTTGGTCTATAACCGCAAGGCGTTGGGCACGGTGCCGACTGATTGGGAGTTTCTATGGGAAAACCGGGAATCCCTACGGCGGCGGATGACCCTGATGAATGATACGCGGGAAACCATGGGGGCATCCCTGCGGCGATTGGGGTTTTCTTACAACGAAGAAGATCCTGCTGCCATTGAGAAAGCTTTTGACGCTCTGCGGGAGCTGCGACCCTATATTGCGAATTTCACCACCGATGCCTGGCGCGATCGCATTGTGGCGGGGGATTTGTATGTGGCCATGGGCTATTCCGTTGATGCGGTGGGCGTCGAGACGGAAAATCCAGATCTGGGATACGTCATTCCTGAGAGCGGTGCTTCCCTGTGGACGGATACCATGGCGATTCCTATCACGGCTCCTAATCCGGATGGGGCCCATGCCTGGATTGACTTTATGTTGCGCCCTGATGTGGCGGCTTCCGTCACGGAATCCCTGAATTTTGCGACCCCTAGCCGGGAGGCCTTCGCCCTATTGCCCACGGATATTTCTGAAAATCCCAGCCTATTTCCGCCGGAGGACGTGTTGGCTAAGTGTGAAGGGTTAGCCCCGGTCGGCGCGTCAACGGCCCTCTATGAGAAATATTGGAACCAATTAACCAGTGGTTAGGATTTGACCCAGCGGTTAAGGGCTGACCCGGTGGTTAAGACGGTCTCGGGCAAGATATCTTAGACTGAGCTTGATTCGTCTGATTTTTCCGATAATGATCTCGATCAAAATTTGACGCGCGTGACCTATCCTCCCGCTGACCCGTGACTCAAACCGCTCCTCCCCCTAATCCGCCGGTTGCCCCCGATGCGCCGGCCCTGACCCCGAAGAAGAATTGGGTTGGACCGTGGGTGTTGCTTGGCCCGCCGGGATTATGGCTGGTGCTGTTGTTGGTGCTGCCTACCCTGGTGATTTTTGAGCTGAGTCTGGTGCCGGGGATTCGACCGGGGGATTTGGTTATTCCGTCGGGGCTTGAGAATTATACGCAGGTGTTTGAGCCCGTTTATCTGCGGGTGATGGGGCGATCGCTGGGCTTTGCATTGGGCACAACATTGATTAGCCTCGTCCTGGGCTTTCCGGTGGCTTACTGGATTGCTCTGATGTCCCCTAAGCGCTGGCGTAACCTGCTGCTGGTGGCCTTTATCTTGCCCCTGTGGACGTCGTCGTTGTTGCGGTCCTATGCCTGGATTTCTATCCTGCGTCCCACGGGGGTGTTGAATTCTCTTCTGGAGGCGCTTAATCTGCCTGCGCTGGATATTTTGAACCAGACGCCGGCGGTGTTGGTGGGTATGGGCTATAGCTTTTTGCCCTATATGGTGCTGATTTTGTATTCGTCCCTGGAAAAGTTGGATTTGCAGTTATTGGAGGCGGCGGCGGATTTGGGGGCGACCCCCATCCAGGCCTTTTGGAAAATCACCGTTCCGCAAAGTATTCAGGGTATCGCTGCGGGCTCCCTCCTGGTGTTTATCATTAGCCTGGGGGATTTTATTAACCCGGAGCTGTTGGGGGGGGCATCCAGCATGACCGTGTCGCGGCTCATCTACAACCAGTTTCTGGGGGCGACTCAGAACTGGGGCTTTGGGTCTTCCCTGAGCATGATTATGATTTTCGCGGTGAGTGCTGCCTTGGCGCTGTTGATCCGCTATGGGAATACTTCCTCTGGGAAGGTCTAGAGCTCCCGCGATCGCCCCAACCGCACCCATCGTGCCCCCGCAACCCTCGCAACTTTGCAACGATTCATGAGTGCTGCCACCCCACCGGACCTGGACCCACAGGAGGAGTTCATCGAAGCCATGCCAAAGCCACCCTTTAAAATTTCCTGGCAAGGGGCATTTTCGACGGCGATGTACTTTTTGATGTACTTGCCGATTTTGGTCCTGACGGTCTATAGCTTTAACGAGTCCCCCTACAGCGCGGGCTGGAAGGGGTTTACCTGGCGATGGTATGCCCAGTTGTTTGGGGACAGTCGGATTTTGGCGGCCCTGCGCACGAGTTTGTTGGTGGCTTTGGTGGCGGTGGGCGTCTCGGCGGTGTTGGGCACCATGATGTCGGTGGGGCTCTCTCGCTATAAGTTTCGCGGCAAGAAGCTGTATCTGGGCATGTCCTATCTCCCCACCATCGTGCCGGATATTGCTATGGCGGTGGCGACGTTGGTGTTCCTGGCGGCGTTGGCGATTCCCCTCAGCCTGTGGACGATTATTGGTGCTCACGTCGTGTTTTGTCTGGCGTATATTGCGATCGTCGTGTCGACCCGGCTGGCGGATTTGGATCCCCATTTGGAAGAGGCGGCCCTCGATTTGGGGGCGACGCCGGTGCAGTCCTTTTTTCAGGTGTTGTTGCCCCAGTTGGCACCGGGGATTTTATCGGGCTGTTTGTTGGCGTTTGTGTTGAGTCTGGATGATTTCTTGATTTCCAGCTTCACGTCCGGCAGCGGTGCCACGACCCTGCCCATGGAGATTTTCAGCCGGATCCGGACCGGGGTGAAGCCCGATGTGAATGCCCTGAGTGTGTTGCTGATTTTGTTCTCTGGGGCGATCGCCTTTATGGGGGAGTACGTCCGCTATCGGAACCATGCCAAGAAGCTGGGCTAGGGGGCTGTGATAGGTAGTCGGCGCAGCAGCTCTACGGCGCAGCTCTACTTTTTCCGTCCGCCGAATAGCCCGCCGAATAGTCCACCCCCGTCGGATTTGCCTTTGCTTTTGCTGCCCGATTGGCGCGTATTTTGGGAGCGGTTGCTGGTGCTGCTTGACGTTCCCGCTAATTTGTCTAGTTTTTGTTTGGCGGCGATCGCGATCGGGTGACCGGGTTCCAGGGCGAGGGCTCGGTTGAGATGGACTTTGGCCAACGTCGTTTGGTTCTGTTGCAAATAAACCCGTCCCAACAGGGCGTGGCAGGCGGCGTTATTGCCATCCCGCTTCAGGGCATCTTTCAGCTCCTGCACGGCCATGCTGAATTGACCTTTGTTGACCAGTTCCGTTGCCCGCTGCAGGGCACGCTCGATAAAGCTTATCCCAGGGCTGGTGGGAGGGTTCGTGGGTTCGGCTCCCGGAGACGCGGACCGGGCTGGGGATGGGCTGCTGGGGCGAGCGGCGGCTGGGGCGGGGCGGCTGGGGGTTTTAATCGTGCTGCCACTGCGGATCAGGTACACCAGGTTGAGTTCACTGATCGTCGCGATCGCCGCTAGGGTTTTGGTGAGATCTTCATATTGAATCTTGGCTACCTGGTCCACCATTTGGACATAGGCCGCCTGTACATTGGATTCCCGACCCAGTCGCTGGGCCATGGAGCTTTTTAGGGCGATCGCATTGGGCTTCTCCGCCAGCCGCCCCTGAAGCATCCTCAATACGGCTTCGTATTCCCCCCGTTTGCCATCGTTGGAAAGTAGGGCGTAGGCCGGATTCACCAGCTTGGACATGAGATCCTTGGCGTACTCTTTCTCGGTTGCCGTTTCGGCCGCACAGGTATCCGGGTGCAAGCGGGGGGCAATCCGAAGAAAGCGCTTGCGAATGCCCCGACTCGCACTGTTGAGGGGGATTCCCAGGATTGCATGGTGGTCAATCGTATCGAGGGCGAATAATCCGCGGTTAATCTCGAAAGACATGGCGGGTGGGGCTGATGGATTAAATCGGGAGGCGGAACAGGGGGCGGGCTGGGGAGAGTATGGAGGAACGACCTAACAATACAACCATGATTCTGCGCGTCGCGCTGATGCGGGGCTGTCCTTGCACCAGTGTACTGTGCTGGACTGAGCTTGGGGGGGGCTGTGACGGGGGGCTGACCGGGCAAGGTTACCCCCTCCCAGCCTGGACCCGCCAGTGACCCCGTCAGTAACTCCGCCAGTGACCCCCCGTTAAAAGTTTTGCTGGGTGAAGTCGGCGCTGGCACCGGTCAGAATTCTGACGCTGGCCTGTTGAAGTTGCATCAGGGTGGCGCTTCCGATCAGGATGGTGGTCATGATGCCCGCTGCCATCAATAGGGCGGATGGCTGGCGACGGGGGGGCAGGCTGGGATGGTCGGCGATCGCGGTGCTGGTTTGGGAGTGGTGCTCTAGTTCGCGGGTGATGCAACCCCAGCTCTGGCAATCATGGCTGGTGCGGGTCGGGAGAAGAGTAATCGGGGAGGGGGAGTGAGTCATGGAACGGTTCTGGTGCAGGTCTCGACAGGTCAGATCGTGAGCAGTGGACGACGGGAGCGACCGCGGTGGGTTAACCGTGCCCCCTTGGGGGACGGTGTTAACAAACCTTGGTTTGCTTGATGTCTCTACTATCCCGTTTTGGCGGGGCGGCCGCCGTGCCGGGGATCGAGCTTCGGGATGATGTGTCGCAATGGGACCGATGACGGCGTTCGCGATCGCCGTTGACGGGACTCCCCCTGGGGGCTGACCCATATCCCCCCTAGGAGATGATTTAGATCACCGGACATTGACCGCGATCGCGCTGTTGCGTTTTTGCCTATTTTTCCGCTCGCCTTTCCGCCTGTTTTGCTGTCCGCGTTATCCCCTGGTTAGCCCAGCCATTGGTTAGCCCAGCCACTGAATCAAGACCCGCGGGGTGGGGAGCAGAATGAGGGCAGCCAGCACTAGGGTGATCAGTCCGGCGAAATCACGGTAGTTGTCCAGGGCGGAAACATCGTTTAGGGCGGGGCGATCGCCGGCGGGGACGAAGAATAGGGCGAGGGCAATGATGAGAAATTCGGTGCGCACCAGGGAGAGGGCTAGCAATATGAGCCGGGTGAGTTGCCCGACGATCGCCCCTACTCGCTGTCCGACCATGGCGTGAATAATGCGTCCGCCGCAGAAGGAGCCGATGGGGAGGAGTTTGATGGCGGTGAACCAGAGCCCCACATAGCCGGCGATCGCAATGGGATGGAGGGCGATCCCTTGGGAGGGGGCGGGGAAGCTGGGGAGGGCGATTTTGCTGGTGAGGAATAGCAGCAGGGAATAGCGGGGATCCAGCGCGTTCACGTTGAATAGGTTGGGGACGGTTTCCAACGGGACAAGGCTGGATTGGCTGAGTCCCCATCCCAGTAGGGGTAGGCTCACCAATAACCCGCCCCAGGGACCGGCAACGCTCATGTCCAAGAGGGATTTGCGATCGGGGATGGGACCGTGCAGGTGGGAGAATACGCCGCAGGTGCCCAGGAAGGCGGGGATGGGGATCAGATAGGGCAGGGTGACGGGGATACGGTGCGATCGCGCGGCTAGGTAATAACTGCCTTCGTGGGCCAGCAGGATGGTCACGACGGATAGGCTATAGGGCAGCCCGCTGCTGAGAAATGCCCAATCCCGCTGCAGCACCGTTTGGTTATTGAGGAGTTCGGCTCCCATTAGGGTGGTGGTCAGTAGGGTCAGGGCCAGCAGCAGCAGGGCCAAAAAGACCTGGTAATCAACGAGCCACTGGGTCGAACTCGCCGCGGTGGGTCGCTTTGAGGCTGGGGTTGGCGATCGCGAGGGTTGGGTTGAGGGGGAAGACCCTGAGGGGGCACTGTCCTCGCGATTTGTTGCATTATTCGCGTTTTGGGGGGCGCTGGTTTGGGGTTGGGATTGGGCGCGGGGATTGGGGACGATCGCAAAGAAGGGTTTGCCGTGTTGTCCTTCCTGGAGCAGCAGGATGAAGCGATCACTGAAGGCTTGGGAGAGTTTGTTTCCGATGGTGGCGTAGGCGGCGTCTGGGTTGGTCCGCAGTTGTCCGTGACAAATGGCCGCTTGGGGGCGATATTCCACCTGGCGCAGGTAAAACGTCGACCAGGAAAAACAGGCTTCGAGGCGCTCTTCTTCTTGGCGATCCAGTAGGCGCGGTATGGTAGTGTCCAGCTTGCCTTCTATGGCCATGCGCAGGGTGGCCAGGGTGTGGGCTTCCTGGGGAGAGCTGGGGGTTGATGGATCGGACGCTTTGCCCTCCCTGGAGGGATGGGCGGTGTTTTGGGAGGATCCAGATGCATCGGGCGATCGCTCCCGTCGGCCGCGCTGCACTAGGACGGCGTAGAGCACTGGACATACCAGAAATGGGATTACGGCCAGGGCCATCGGCAAGGGGCGATCGTTGCCATAGACCACCACCCAGGTGGTCCAAATGAGGGCTGGCGTCATCATCACGAGCCATAGAACCCAGACTGATGTTTTGGTGAGTTCTCCCACACTCTGGCGAACGACCCAATAGGCCATCAATCCCACTAGCACTAGCCAAAAAATCATACTGATGCCGAAACAACCCCAGGCTGCTTTTGAATCCGTGTTTGCCTTTTCCCCCAACCGGGCGACCTTGGGGGGAACGTCTTATCTCATTTTAGGGAATGGTGCTGAGGGTGCTTCTCGATCAGGGGAGTCAAAGCATGTTGGGGACGGTGTTGTAGGGGATCCCAGTGCTGATTCGGGCGGTGCTGATTCGGGCGGTGCTGATTCGGGCGGTGCTGATCCCGGGGGTGGGAATTGTTTGGTGGATTGTCCCCCCTGGGATGGGACGACTCAGGAATTTTTAAGCCGCCATGGGGGCGTGCGCTGGTTCGTGATTACCCATCGGGATGCGATCGCTTCCCTTAAGGTGGTGCGAGAAATCCAAGAAATATTTCACTGTCAGGTCATTATCCAGGAGCAGGAGGCGTATTTGCTGCCGGGGTTGGAGTTGACGACGTTCCATCGGGATCGGGCGATCGCCGATGACCTAGACGTCATTTGGACTCCTGGCTATTCCCCCGGTTCGAGCTGTGTGTATTTGAATCGCCATGGGGGCATTTTGTTTAGCGGCCGCCATTTGCTGCCCACGCCTTCCGGTGAGCTTCGTCCCCAGCGCCAATCCAAAACGTTTCATTGGCCCCGACAGCAACGGAGCTGCGAATTACTGCGATCGCGCTTCACGGCTGA
Organism: uncultured bacterium; assembly: GCA_964655355.1. Taxonomy (GTDB): domain Bacteria; phylum Cyanobacteriota; class Cyanobacteriia; order CACIAM-69d; family CACIAM-69d; genus CALGDE01. Next base: position 19,994 of record CAZZMD010000042.1, on the reverse strand, counting down.
CACGCTCCAACACTGCTGTCCCGGTGCCAATGTGGGATTTCTGCGGGGTAAAAAATCCATCGCCAATGTCTACCCATCCCTGGTCCAGGCGATCGCCCCGGCATCCGCTCCCCAAGGGTAGTTTGCTCCCTTGATCCCTAGGGCCGATCCACGCCTCTTGATGCAGGAAGGCGTCAAGTGTAGTACCCTGCCCCTATAGAACTTATCGGGTATTTGGAGATCACCCTAACGCCCTCTCCGTTCCTACTGCTCGCGTATGACGCTGTTTCAAGTCCCTTTTACTAAATCCGCTTCCCAGCGAAAGACGGTCGGCCGTGACCGGCAGAGCTGGGCCCTAATGGCGATCGCCTCTCTCCTCATTTTCGGCGGTCTAGCCCAGCGACTTTACTTTTTGCAGCTCGTGGAAGGGGACACTTACAGCGAGAAGGCCGACAGCAATCGTGTTCAGACCATCCCGACGGTGCCCAGTCGGGGAAATCTGTTTGACCGCAATGGTACGCTGCTCGCCGCTAGCCAGCTCAGCAATTCTGTTTCTGTGTGGCGCACCGCCGTTAATAGTCCGACCTGGCCGCAACTGCGAGGCATCCTATCTGAGGTTTTGGAGCAACCGGAAGCCGAACTTCAGGAACGGGTCGAGCACATTGCCTACGAATCTCGCTTTTTGATCACCCTGGCCCATAACGTTCCCCCCAGCCAGGTCACGACGTTATTGGAACGCACCAGCGGCCTCACTGGCGTTGATATTTCTCGCCAATCGTCTCGCTACTATCCCCAGGGGGAAGCCGCGGCCCAAACCATTGGCTATATCGGAGAGATTAGTCAAGAAGAGCTGGATCGGCAGAAAGAACAGGGCGATCGCCGTCAAAGTGATTATCGCTATGGCGACATCATCGGTAAAACGGGCCTCGAAAAGGCGTTGGAGTCCCAGTTGCGAGGGCGCACTGGTCGGCAACGGGTGGAAATTAATGGTCAAGGGGAACTGTTGGAGGTGCTTGAGGAGCGCCCTCCCATTGCGGGTAACGATTTAACCCTGACGTTGGATTTGGACCTTCAGCAAGCGGCTGAAAAAGCGTTGGGCAATCGTCTGGGGGCGGTGGTGGCCCTGAATCCGGAGAATGGGGAAGTGTTGGCCCTGGCGAGTCAGCCCACCTATGACCCGAATATTTTTACGCGCCGGATCGATGATGCGACTTGGGAAAAACTCCAGGAAAAGAAGTATCCCTTCATTAATCGCGCCCTGCGGGTCTATCCCCCCGCCAGTACTTTTAAGGTGGCGACGGCGATCGCCGGTTTAGAGTCCGGTGCCACGAACCCTGACACCATTCTTCAGACCAGCCCCTACCTGGCCACCGGCGGCACCAAAGTCTGGGAATGGAATAAGGCGGGGTATGGCCCCATTGGCTTGGGCACGGCGATGGCTTGGAGTAGTAATACGTTCTTTGGCAAAACGGGCATCCGTACCGGGGCGGATACTTTGCTGGAGTGGAGCCGTAAGCTGGGCTTTGGTGAGAAGACCGGGATTGAGGTCGAATTCGAAGAATCTCCGGGGCTGGTGCCGTCCCAGGAGTGGAAGTTGGCCAATCGCGGCAAAAAATGGCACACCATTGATACGGTGAATACCTCCATTGGGCAGGGCTTCCTCCAGGCGTCGCCCCTGCAAATTGCGGTGCTGTTTGCGGCGATCGCCAATGGTGGTAAACGGGTGTCTCCCCACCTCGTGCAAGAAGGAAAACCCGACGACGCTTACCAGATTGATCTCAACCTCAAGGACTCTACCCTCAACGCCGTCCGCCAATCCCTTCGGGCTGTGCTCACCCGCGGTACCGGCCAAGGCGTCGCCGTTGGTATCCCCCCCGCCGCGGGCAAGAGTGGGACGGCCGAGGATCCCCCGCGCGAAAACCATGCCTGGTTTGCCGGCTATGCCCCCTTTGATAATCCAGAAATTGTGGTTGTAGCCTTCGTGGAAAATGGTGGCGGTGGTGCCGGTGTTGCTGGCCCCGTTACCCGCGATGTATTTGCCGCTTACTTTGCCCAAAAGGCTGCGCGATCGCAGGACACTAACGACTAGGACACTAACGACCAATAGCGCCAATAATCCCCCGGTTCCCTAGGGGGGAAGACCTGGATTGGAGGCGGGCGATCGCTGTGAGCAACTTAGCTTACGCTGACCTCTCCGTTAATTTATGAAAAATTAGGGCGATCGCCCGTCGATGTTGAGTATTGATGGGGGATAGGTTTCCCTGTTCGCCTACCGTTTGGGGAGCCTTGCTCCCTCCATCGATAAGGAGTACGAACCAGCGCTCTTCGCGATCGCCGCGCGATCGCCGAGTTGATAAAGCGCTATGAATACCCGACGTCAGCCGCGTTGTCGATGAGCAACGCTCTGATTGGTTCTGCCTGGCCTTCTGGTTGCATTGCCTAGAACCGGGGTATTGAAATAGCAGACTCCCTATTCGAGCACCATCACTCATTTCGTCTCGTGCCTCAGGCCGATCAACAGCTAAGACCATGACAGCTAATCTTGTTCTCGATCCCGTCGACCAACTTGTAACGGTTTCCGGTGATGATTCGCCCACCCCGTCGGTCCTATGGGACCAGGCAATTCAACGGGCCGTGATTAACGAAGCGCCGGGGCCAACGGTCGCCTCCCGGGCTTATGGTGTTCTGCACACCGCCATGTATGACGCTTGGGCTGCCTACGATCCAGAGGCGATCGCGACCCAACTTTGGGATAATCTTCAGCGTCCCGAGGGTGAAAACACTGACGCCAATAAAACTGCGGCCATGAGCTACGCGGCCTATCGAGTCGCCACGGAACTCTTCCCCGATCAGCAGGCCGTTTTTGATGGCGTTATGGCGCAGTTGGGCCTGGATCCTGCCAATACCACCACCGATACGTCGACCCCTGCAGGGATTGGTAATGTCTCCGCCGAGGCCCTGATGGGGATCCGCCGGGTGGATGGATCTAACCAACTCAATGGCTATGTCGATAATTCTGGCTATACCCCTGTCAATAGCTCCCCCGAAGCCGCTACCGATCCCTTCTTCTGGACGCCGGAGCATGTTCCCATTGATGATCTGACGGCGAGGCTCCAGAGTTTTCTAACCCCGCAGTGGGGGGATGTGGTGCCCTTTGGGCTGAATACTGGCAGCCAGATTCGCCCAGTTGCCCCCGAGCCATTTTTGCTCCCGGGGGTCGAGGGCACTGTTAACAGTCAAGCCCGCACCATTACCCTGAGCGATGGGAATGTCCTTCCCATTACGGGGGATTTGGTGGGCACCGTCATCAATCCAGGGTTTATTACCCAGGCGCAAGAGGTGGTTGACATCAGCGCTACCCTCACTGATGAGCAAAAGCTGGTTGCTGAGTTTTGGGAGGATGGTGGGGGGACGTCTTTCCCCCCGGGCACTTGGATGACCTTTGGTCAGTTCGTCTCGGCGCGGGATGATAACTCCGTGGATGATGATGCCCTGCTATTTTTCGCCTTGGGCAATGCGGTCTTTGATGCGGGGGTTGCCACCTGGGAGGCGAAGCGATTTTATGATTATGCCCGTCCAGTTCGGGCGATTCGGGATTTGGGGGCTTTGGGGCTCATCGGTACTCCGGGCGTCGATGCGGTGACGGGGGAAACGGGAAATGTGATCCAGGCCTGGACACCCCAGACGGCTGGTACCCAGACGATTCTGGCGGAGAATTTCCTAACCTACCAAACGCCGGGGAGTGATCCGTCGCCTCCATTTGCGGAGTATACGTCGGGGCATAGTGCGTTTAGTGCGGCTGGCGGGACGGTTTTGGCGGCGTTTACCGGGAGTGATGATTTTGGCGGTTCGGTGACGTTCCAGCCGGGGGAATCTCGTTTTGAACCGGGCGTTACGCCGCAGCAGACCACGACTTTGTCCTGGGAGACCTTCTCGGAGGCTTCGGATGAAGGGGGGATTTCCCGTTTGTATGGGGGGATTCACTTTGATGATGGTGACCAGAACGGGCGATCGCTCGGCCGGCAAGCTGGGACGTTTGCTTGGGAACGGGCGAATGGCTATGCGAATTTGGGACAGGATGGCGCGACGTTTCTCCGGGGAACCGCTGGCAATGATGTGTTGACGGCTGCCGATGGGGATTTCTTCGCGGCGGGCTTTGATGGGTTGGATGTGCTAACTGGGGGCAGTGGGGATGATCTGCTGGCCGGGGGCCTTGGGGATGATGTCCTCATTGGCCGCGGTGGCAGCGATCAGTTTGTGATTGGTCCGGGTGAGGGCACTGATACGTTTGTGGATTTTGAGGATGGGAGCGATCGCATTGTGCTGATCGGGGGCTTATCCTTTGCGAGTTTGTCCTTTACCGATGGCAGCGTCACCCTGGCAGATGGGGCGGTTGTCCCGGTTACGGAGATTCGCACGGGGACTGAGTTGTTGGCCCGCGCTGCGAATGTGGCCGCCAGTGCCTTTGGTGCATCCGACTTTGTCGTTATCTAAGTCGGCGATGTTGTAAGCCATGGTGTCAAGCTGCGTCTTTGAAATAAATCATGGCTTTCCCCTATCCTGCCGTCACTGTTGCCCCCGTTCGTTGGGCTGGCCATATCCACGAAGAAGTCCCCCTCAACCTGAGTCGCTCCTTGATCAGGTTGAGGGGGACGTTAGTTTAGTCCTGTTGGGAATGAATGCCTAGGCTTTCTGAGAGCGCTTACGACGGCTCATCATCAAACCACCAATCGCCAGCAATCCCAGAGTCATGGAAGGCTCGGGCACCTTCTCTGCCGTGAACAACCAGTCACTGGTACCACCGCTTGTCCAATCGTCTTCACTGCCGCTCAGTTTGTACTCGAGCCATCCCCAGCCCACGAGGTCGTCGGTCGTTAGACGGTGACCATGGTCAAACTTGAAGCTGAAGTTGCCGTTGGACTTGGCCCGCAAGTCATAGGTCGGACCGTTGGTCATACCGTCTTCACCGCGGTAGGTGATCGTTCCTGCACCCGTCTTGCCATAAACCGCGGCAGTGTCTCCTCCAAGGGACGTGACACCGCTGTACCAAAAGCTGATGTCAACGAAGCCTGCGGGATCGCCATAGGTGTTGCCGGCATCTACGCCGCCAAAAGCCGTACCGTAGATGTGAATCTTGTCATTGTCCATGTCGTAGTCAAGCCACATGCCGACTTTTTCATGGTCATAGTTGAAATCAAAGGTGTTGACGCCGTCGCCCAACAAGTTATCTAAACGCAATCCATACAGTGGATCGGCTGCGTTGCCGTCCGGGTGGCTGGATAGCTCATAGGTCCATACATTATCGCTGGGTGCTACAAATGCATGTGCCTCAGGCAAGGGAGTTGCCAGGTTGACGGCAACAGCACCGGTTACGCCAACAGCAAGGGTAGAAAGGAAGGAGGAGGTTTTCATAGGACTTCAGATAGAGAGTAATTGCACAAGAGAGTAATTGCGGGATGCCTTGCAAATCTGGGGCAATTATTCCTGGACTCAAGAACTCAACGCTCACCAGGAACTACCTTTTGCAGGTGAGTTGATCATAGTCAAATGCCTGGTCTTTTAGTTAAAGCTTGTGTGAAGCTTGCTCGGTTTTATATGAAGCTGAGATGAAGCTGGCTTGGCTTAAGGTTTAAAAGCTGCACTCAGGGGGGGATTTGAAGTGTATCTGATTTGACGTTTTGGGGGTGGCGATCGCGGGTTTGTACCCACTGGTTTGGGCGTTGACCTTCCGTGAAGTAGACCTGTTGTTGGCTAGAAATGCGCAAAAATAAAGGGATTGAGGCGAGTTTTAGGGGCGAGTCCTTTGCTTGCCTCGTGGGTTTCAGAGAGGTATAGAATATTGCTAAAACTGGCGATTGGGGGGTCTCCACGCACAGGGCGCTTTATTCCGGTTCGGGGGAGATGGAAATTGGCAAAAGTTCCCGTTTTTTAGGTAAGGAAATGTGAAGTATTCCCCTGTTTTTTGTTATTCGGGTTGATCTGGTGCACTGATTCCGAGGCGCTGATCCCGATGCACTAATTCCGATGTACTGATACTGATGCACTAATACTGATTTGCGATCCAGGTTTGACGGATTTGGTGTTGGAGCTGCTGGAGGTTGCCATTGTTGGGGATGATGATGTCCGCGCGCTGACATTTTTTCGCTAGGGGCATTTGGGCGGCGATGCGATTTTGGGCGGCTTGGGGGGTGAGGCGATCGCGCTCAATCAGTCGCTGTTGCTGTAGAGGTTCTTCGCAAGCCACGACCCAGGTTTGATCCACTAGAGTTTCCAGGTTGGCTTCGAATAGGAGGGGCACCGCCAGCACTAGGGGGAGAGACGGTTGCCCGGCGGTTTGGCAATCGCGCCAGGTTTGGATGCCCTGTTCCAGGCGATCGCGCACCCAGGGATGGATAAGTTGCTCTAGCCATCGGCGTTCGCGGGGATCTTCAAATACCAGTCGTCCTAGTCGAGCCCGATCTAGGGTGCCGTCCGGTTGCAGCATGGTTAATCCATATCGCCGGGCGATCGCGTCTAATCCTTCGGTGCCGGGTAAGACGGCTTCGCGGGCTAGGACATCGGCATCTAGCACGGGGCAATGAAACTCATTCTGGAGATATCGGGTGACGGTCGTTTTCCCGGTTGCAATTCCCCCCGTTATTCCGATGACTGTGCCCATGGTTGCCCCTTTGGTCTAGTCCAACGATTCTCCCCAGCCATGGGCGATCATGGATGCCTTAAATTCGTCGTAATTGATAATTAAGTCTTCCATGGACTGGGTATTTACTTTGCGATAGCGGGTGGAGACGGGGACCGAGGGCATTTGTAGAAACTGAAAAATGCCGTCTACGGTGCTCTGGTGACGGCTGGCGTCCTCTAGGTCATCGTCATAGACCACTTCGTGGAAGTCCATTGACGCTAGACAATCCCGTTCCATGGCTTCGAATTTTTCCCGACCTTGCACCATTTCCGCAAAGACATCGCAGTCAATCTGAAGGCGATACCGCTCATTCTCGTCATCCTTTTTGTGAGGGCGACCTCGGCGATCGCGCACCCAATCCGACAGGACATGTTTGATGCGATTGCGGCGGCGTAGAAAGATGATTTTCCATCCATGGTCATAGAAGGTTCGCAGTATCCGTTTGGGGTTGACCGGGCGGCATCGCTCTTCAGTGAGGTGGTAAACCTTGAGGTGAAAAATAAAGTTCTTGTCGGGCTGTTTCTTCAGGAGCCCATGGATATAGTGGCTGGGAAATAGGGGTTCTCCCTGGTGGATTCTGATCCCATGGCGATTGATGGTTTTGTAGTAGGGCGAGAGCAGCTCGCCGGCTTGTTTGAAATATCGGCTGGAACAGATGAGGTTTTCTAGCAGGGTGCTGCCTGATCGCCCTTGGCCAAAGATGATGGCTCGGGTTTGCTCCGTCGGGAGATCGGTGGTCAGGTTGGTGATGTAATTGCTGATTTCATCCTGATGGAAGTCCCACAGGATTTTCGCTTTTTGCTGAAGACTCAGCCCTTCTGGTCCCCCGACTGTGACCCCCGGTCGAAAGTCCCACATTTTTTTGGCGTGCTCTGACTGGATGAGTCTCTCTACCATGGTTGATGTCAGGTCTTGGAAGTGATGGGGGATGGATTGGTGGGTGGGGACGGCGCAGATGCCTGTCTGTCTTTATTCCGACGTTAGCATGGGTTTCAGGACCGGAAACGTTGGGATGGGGGGAGGATTGCTTGGCTGTTCGGTGGGATGGTTATGGGGTATTGTCATTGGGCAAACGACGCGCGCCACTAATTATTATTTTTGGAGTTGGCGAGGGGCGTGGGTTCTTTGGGGCGGGTGTGAAGCTGCATGATTGATCGCATTCGATTGGGATTGGCGGTTTGGGTGGCGCGGGCGGTCACGGCCGTGGTGCGATCGCTGGGGGCGGGGGCGGCGAGTGTCCTGCCGGGGAGTGTGGCGCGGCGGATTCAGCCGAAAGCCCTACGATTATTGGCGCGCCAGTATGCACAGGGGGTGGTGTTGGTGGCGGGGACCAATGGGAAGACGACGACGTCTTTGCTGTTGCGGAGTATGTTTGAGGATCATGGGTTTTCGGTGACCCATAATGCCACCGGGGCAAATTTGGTGAATGGGCTGACGGCGGCGCTGTTGGCGGATGCGGATTGGTGGGGGCGCATCGATCGGGATGTGGCCATCCTGGAGGTGGACGAAAATGTGCTGCGGTTGGTGTTGCCGGAGATTCGACCGCGGGTGTTGTTGGCGTTGAATTTGTTTCGGGATCAGTTGGATCGCTATGGGGAGGTGGATACGATCGCCCGGCGATGGCGGGAGGCGATCGCCCCGTTGGAGGGGGCTACGGTGGTGCTGAATGCGGATGATCCGGCGTTGAGTGAGTTTGGCCAGCAGTTGGAAAGCCAGTGGGGGGATTTATCGCGGGTTCAGTATTTTGGGCTGGATGAGCCGGATCGCTATTTGCCGGATATTCCCCATGCGGTGGATTCCATTTATTGCCCCCGGTGCGGCACGTCGTTGGATTATCGCGGGGTGTATTTGTCCCATTTGGGGGATTATGATTGCCCGTCCTGTGGGTTTGCGAAGTCGGTACCGCGCCTGAAAAGTAGCGATTGGCCGCAGATTTTGATTGGGCTTTATAACAAGTACAACACCTTGGCGGCGGCGACGACGGCTCAGTTGTTTGGGGTAGAAGACTCAACGCTGCGGGGCTCGATTCGGGAGTTTAAGGCGGCGTTTGGGCGAGCCGAAGAACTGGTTGTTGAGGGGAAGTCGGTGCGGATTTTGTTGTCTAAAAATCCGGTGGGGACCAATGAAACGTTGCGGGCGATTGTGGAGCTGACGGAGGGGCGATCGCACGGGGCGACGGTGTTGATGGTGTTGAATGATCGCATTCCCGACGGCACCGATGTGTCCTGGATTTGGGATGCGGATATGGAGGGGGTGGCCCAGAGTGCTCAGACGATTGTGGTGAGTGGCGATCGCCTTTACGATATGGCGTTGCGGTTGGCCTACTCTCAGTCCCAACCTCAAGCTCAACCCCAGCCCTCGGCGATCGCATCGGGGGCCAGTGCGGTTGGTACGATGACGCCGCCTATTGCTGATGCGAAAGCGGGGGCGAATATGGGGGCAGAAATCATCCCGGAGCCGGATTTGGAGAAGGCGCTGCGGCGGGCTTTGGACGCGTTGCCGGAGGGAGAGATTTTATATATTGTTCCGACCTATTCCGCCATGTTGGAGGTGCGGCAGATTTTGACGGGGCGGGGGATTTTGTGATGGTTGCCACGATCATGGCTATGAATTTTGGGGGGATAGGGGTATGAGTCCGGTATTGCGCTTGGGATGGCTCTATCCCACGTTGATGAGTACCTATGGCGATCGCGGTAATTTGACCTGTTTGCAACGGCGGGCGGAATGGCGGGCGGTGGTGACGGAGGTGGTGCCGTTGGATCGGGATGCGCCGGCGGAAAAGTTCGCGCAGGTGGATATTATTGTGGGCGGTGGGGCTCAGGATCGGCAGCAGGAGCTGGTGATGCGGGATTTGAAGGGGGAGAAGGCGATCGCCCTGAAGGCTGCTCTGGATGATGGTACGCCGGGGGTGTTTACCTGTGGGTCGCCGCAGTTGTTGGGTCATTATTATGAGCCGGGGGTGGGGCAGCGGATTGAGGGGTTGGGGGTGTTGGATTTGGTGACGGTGCATCCTGGTCCCGATGCCGATCGCTGTATTGGCAATGTGGTGTTGAAGATTACGGCGTCCCAGTTGGCGGCGGATTTGCGGGGGATGCTGGGGCGGGTGCCTTACGTGATTGGGTTTGAAAACCATGGGGGGCGGACCCAGTTGAAAAGTGCGGAGGCCTTTGCCCAGGTGGTGAAGGGCTATGGGAATAATGGGCAGGATGGGACTGAGGGGGCGTTTCATCAAAATGCGATCGCTACCTATTCCCACGGGCCGTTGTTGCCGAAAAATCCATTTTTGGCGGATTGGTTATTGATGAAGGCGCTGGAACGGCGGACAGGGGAGCCGGTTGACCTGACACCGCTGGATGATTCTTGGGCGGACCAGGGACGAGCCATGATGCTGGATCGGTTGGGGGTTCAGGCGGCCGTGTAGTGCCTGTGTAGCGCACCTGTGTAAGGGGGGCTTTATTTAAAGTGCGTTTGCAGAAGTGCGTTGATAAAAATGCGTTGATAAAAGTGCGTTTGTAAAAGTGCTTTTGTTGGGAACGCTATCCTGGCCCACGAGTATCTCGATTATTTGGGGGTATCCCCAGCAAACTATTGGAGCAGGGTCATGGACGAGTTGCCACCGAATCTTCGACGGCTATTGCTGGGGGGGGCCCTAGCAATGGGGACGGGGTTGATTCTTGTGAGCGGGTTATTGCTGGTGCGATCGCCCTTTGCGGATGATCCTGCGACCTCTGGCGCGCCGTCGGGCGATCGCCCCATTGCTTCTGAGGCGTTCCCCGACGGGACTGGCGCTGAGGCGAATTCCACCCCAACCGCTCCCCCGCAGGTAGAATTCCCCACCCGCCCCGAGGCTGCGCCGCCGCCGACCCCTGATATTAGTGGCTCTTCTGCGGAGCCGGATTTGGATCAGGTGATTGCTACGTATCGGGAAGCCATCCTGCGCAATCGAGAGGCGATCGCCCCGCGGCTTAATTTGGGGGCGGCCTTGATGCAGAAGGGACGGGTTCAAGAGGCGTTGGCGGAATATGAACAGGCGCGCCGCCTGGATGATTCGGTGCCGGAGTTGCATTACAACTTGGGCAATGCCTACAGCCAGACCGGCCAGACTGCTGAGGCGATTGCGTCCTATCAACAGGCGATTATCCTGCGACCGGACTATGCCAATGCCCATTACAACCTGGGCAATAGCTTTCTGAGTTTGGGGCAAACGGAACAGGCGGAACAGGCCTATCGCGATGCGATCGCGGGGAATGCCCAATTTGCCGAGGCCTATAACAACCTGGGAATTTTATTGGCCCAGCGCCAAGCCTATGACGAAGCGCGGGAAACCCTGACCCAAGCCCAAGCCCTGTTGAAAGAGCAGGGTAAATCGGATCAGCTCATGCAGGTGGAGGCGGCCTTGCAGCAGTTGCCTGAGTTGCCCTAGGGATGCTTCTGGCTTTAGGACGTTGAGCCGCTTTTACAAGGCTGTGCACTCTTGAACAAGACAATAATAAGGCGGTAATAAGGGTAATAAGGCGACGTATTAGACGCCCTGTCTCTCGATTTCCCCTGGCGTCTCCGGCAAAATAGCGGAGCACAATGGTTGGAGTGGTGAGCATGACCCGTCAAACAGGAATTCGGGCGATCGCAGGATTGATGATTGTGGCAAGCCTGTGGGGCTGTGGTGAAAGCAGTCCAGAAACGTCTGCGGAGCAAGGGGCCCAAACGGAAGCCTCGGCTGACTCTGCTATGCCTGAGGAAAACCACGACGGGCATGCGGAAAAAGCCCACGGTGAAGGGGAGCATGATCATGGTGACCATGGGCATGGCGATCACGGCGAGCATGGAGACCATGCCCACGGGGGCCACGACCATGGGGACCATGACCATGGGGAGCCGTTTGCGATTCCTGAGGGAGAGCCGGTCCCGACGGTGGATCTGGCGGTGGAGCCGGATCCGGTGGCGGGTTGGAATGTGCAGGTGACGGCGGAGAATTTCCGGTTTGCGCCGGAGGAGGTCGCGAATCCAGGGGATTGGAATGCTGGCCATGCCCATCTGTATTTGGACGGTAAGAAGGTGGCGCGGCTATATGGTCCCTGGTTCCATTTGACCGGGGTTGAGCCGGGCGATCGCACCCTGCGCGTTACCCTCAACACCAATGACCATCGGGATTTGAAGGTGGGCGAGGGCGTGGTGGAAGCAACGACAGAGTTTACCGTTCCTGAATCTTAGGGAGACTGTTGGCTGTTAGACCGCTAGGGCGTGTCATCAATTAAGCTCCAGAAGCCTTGAGCAGTGTGGAGTACACGCCCTTTCAAAACAAAAAATGCTAGGGGCTGAAACCCTTATGGCTTTTGACTTAGAGATTCAATTGATGACAGCCCCTAGTTGAGGGGGAAGGTCAGGGTAAAGGTGGTGCCTTTGCCTAGCTCTGAGGTGCAGTCGATGGTGCCTTTGTGCTTTTGGATCACGATTTCGTGGACGATCGCCATGCCGAGTCCGGTGCCTTTGCCGACTTCTTTGGTGGTGAAAAAGGGGTTAAACATTTGCCGTTGGGTGGCGGCACTCATGCCTGGACCATTGTCGGATATGGCGATCGCTACGGCTCCGTCTAGGGCCCGGGTCTGAATCCGAATCGTGGGCGGATTGAGGGGGGCTTCCTGTTCCTCCTGTTCCTCCTGTTCCTCGAAGCAGTCGATCGCGTTGGTCAGAATATTCATAAAGACCTGGCCCATTTGCACCGGAGAACAGGTCACCACGGGTAGGGTGCCGTAGTCTTTGATGACTTGTATCGTGGGCTGTTTCGTCAGACGGGAATTCAGGATCGTGAGCGTGTCATCGATCTGGGCATGTAAGTCTGTGGGGTGTAGTTTGCCATCGCTGACGCGGGAGAAGGTTTTGAGCGATCGCACAATGGAGGTGATGCGCTCGGCTCCCATCCGCATCGCCCCCAACATTTCCGGGACGTCCTGGGTGATGAACTCTAAATCAGCGTCCTGTTGAGCGTCCTGCAACTCCGTTGGTGGATCCGGATAATGCTGGTTGTACAGGGATAAAATCTCCACCACACTCTGCCAGTATTTTTCCGTGTACCGGAGGTTGCCGCGGATAAAATTCAATGGGTTGTTGATTTCATGGGCAACCCCGGCCACCAGTTGACCCAATGCAGACATTTTTTCCGAATGAACCAGTTGGTCTTGGGCCTGTTGGAGTTGTTGTAGGGTTTGCTCCAGTTGGCGGCTACGGTGTTCGGCTTTGTCCTTTTCCTGGCGCAATTCTTCCGTGCGATCGCGGACCCGTTGCTCCAGATCCTGATTCAGTTGTTTGAGTTGAGCGTCGGTACGGCGCTGGATAATGGTTCCCCCCACGGTGCCGGCGAGTGCCATTAGGGCTGTTTGTTCCACCTCATGCCAAAGGCGTTCTCGCCGACAATCTTCGAATCCAATCACTCCCCAAAAGGTGCCGCGTACCCGCATTGGCACCAGGAGAATCGACTGTATGGATTGGGCCTGTAGATACTCTCGCTCGTTGTCGGGAAAGTTTTTGACTAAGCCTGAGATAATCTGCCCGTCTAGGAAGGTGGCATACCAGCGTGGCAACATTTCTTCCCAGATGAGGTTGTGGGTGTCGGGGTTATCCAGCTGTGGCGTGATGCCGGGGGCGACCCATTCCCAGCGTTGGCTGATGGCGGGGACGCCGGTCTCGGGATGGGGATGGTTTTCAAAAACGTAGATGCGATCGGTTTGGGTGGTGCGCCCGAGGGTTGTCAGTGCCTGTTGAACGGCGTCGTGATCGTCCTCAATAACCAATAGTTGATTCGCGGCGATCGCAATGCCTTGCAGCAGCGTTTGACTCGAGGTGGCGTGGGGGGATGGAATGAGAGTCATAGCGCAGCGGCGCGATCGCCTGGCTAGTGTGTCTTTAGCTTTCCTACTTTAACAGCGACATTTTACACCGTGACTTTTTGTAAAGCCTGGGCGATTGTACGGGGGACCCCGGTTCGTGTAATGGGGGGAATCCATGACCAATCTTGGGCGGGCGGAGATTAAAATTTGTTTGGGGACCTAGGGTTATGTCGTTGTCCCGGTGTTTCTATTTTTCCTATGTTTGCTAATCCGTCCGTGGAACCCCCGATCCAAATTGCGCTGGCATTATTGCGATCTCCACTGCGATCCCCACTGCGATCGCCGTCCTCAGACTCTCCGATCTTTCTGATGCAGCTTCGGGATGATCTGCCTAATATTCCTTGCCCTGGCCAGTGGGGGTTGTTTGGGGGGCATTTGGATCCGGGGGAAACGGCTGATGCGTGTATCCATCGGGAATTGGTGGAGGAAATTGGTCATGATATTCCCCAGTTAGACCTTTATCGGGTGGTCGAGGAAACGCGGGTGATCCGTCATATGTACCATGGAGTTCTGACGGTGCCGGTGGAGGAGTTGGTGTTGGGGGAAGGGATGGATTTAAAGTTGGTGTCTTTGGCGGAGTTGGACGCGGGGAAAGCCTGGTCCGGGGCGATCGCTGAAACGCGTCCCATGGGGGAATTCCATCGGGGTATTTTGCTGGAATTTTGGCAAGCCCTAAGCCAGGGGCGTCTTGATCAGCCTCTAATTTCTTAGCCTCTGATGTCCTAGTTCCCGATGCCCGAGTTCCCGATATCCTAGTGCCCGATGCCCGAGTGCCCGAGTCCTAGTGCCTGATTGCTTTGGTAGTGATGACACATCTATGACACACCAATCCCAATGGGTGGAAGCGTTGGTGGATTGTCCGGGGGCGCAAGGGCTGTATACCTATGCGATCCCGGATGGGTGGACTGTGGCCGCTGGGGATATTTTGTCGGTGCCCTTTGGCCATCAACAGGTGGGGGCGATCGCTGTCCAATGTGGTTCGCCGGGTATGCCGACGACGACTGCTTTGGCGGGGGATGTTACGCTACGGCCCATTGAAAGTGTGGTGTGTTCGGGGCTGTTTCCCGAGTCCTATTGGCGCTTGTTGGAGCGGGTGGCGGATCACTATTGCACCCCCTTGATTGCCGTGATTAAAACGGCCCTGCCGCCGGGCTTGTTGGCGCGAGGTCAGCGCCGTTTCAAACTCAGTCCGACGCCCTCAAAAACTGCCCCTGACGGCAACGGCGCAGTGGAGCTTAGCCCGAAGGCTGTGAAGTTGCTGTATTGGTGGCGGGAGCAGTCGAGTACGAAGTCCTATACCTGGCGTTATCTGGGACAACGGTTTTCGGGGGCGAATCAGGCAGTCAAGGAGTTACTTAAGCGGGGCTATATTGAGGGCTATTTAGCGGCTCCGAAAACGCCGCAGCCGAAACGGAAACAGGCGGTTAGTTTGGTGCGCGCTGCGGCGGCGGATGGGGATTTGACGGCGCGACAGCGGGAAATTTTGGGCATTTTGGAGCGTCGGGGAGGCGAGCTATGGTTACAAAATTTGGTGCAGTTGGCCCGCACTAGCAGTGGCACGGTGCGATCGCTTGCGGAAAAGGGTTATGTCACCCTCCAGGCGCGGGAGGTATTGCGAACGGAGCGGGGGGCAGATCGGGGACGCGATCGCCCCAAATCCCTGACGCCTGATCAGCAAAATGCCCTCTCCCAGATCCAAGCGCTGGGGGCAGGGGAAACGGCATTGCTCCATGGCATTACCGGATCGGGCAAAACAGAGGTTTATTTACAGGCGATCGCGCCGGTGTTAGCCCAGGGGAAATCTGCCCTGGTCCTGGTGCCGGAAATTGGGTTGACGCCCCAATTGGTCGATCGCTTTCGGGCACGGTTTGGCGATCGCGTTTGTGTGTATCACAGTGGTTTATCGGACGGGGAACGGTATGACACTTGGCGGCAAATGTTGCAGGGGAGTGCCCAGGTGGTGATTGGCACCCGGTCCGCTATTTTTTCCCCGTTGCCGAAGTTGGGCATTTTGGTGCTCGACGAAGAACACGACAGCAGTTTTAAGCAGGATCAACCGGCCCCCTGTTATCACGCCCGTACCTTGGCAGAGTGGCGATCGCACTTGGATGGCTGTCCTTTGATTTTGGGATCTGCGACCCCCTCCCTAGAAAGTTGGGTTAATGCCAATGGCGATGCCGATGGCGCTGATACCACGACCCATAAAACCCAATATCTCAGCCTGCCGAAACGGGTTAACAATCAACCCCTCCCCCCGATTTCCGTCGTGGATATGCGGGAGGAACTCAAAGACGGGCACCGGTCTATATTTAGCCGTCGCCTCCTCACCGCCCTCGAAGCCCTGAAGGAGCAGGGACGCCAAGGGATTTTGTTTATGCATCGGCGGGGCCACAGCACATTTGTCTCCTGCCGGAGCTGTGGCCATGTCATGGACTGTCCCCACTGTGATGTGTCCCTGTCTTACCACCACTCCCATGCGGATGCGCGGGAAATTTTACGCTGTCATCTTTGCAATTATGGACAGCTCCATCCCCCCAAATGTCCCAAGTGTGGCTCCCCCTACCTGAAGCATTTTGGCAGTGGTACCCAGCGAGTGGTGCGATCGCTCCAGACCGAGTTGCCCGACTTAAAAATTCTGCGCTACGACAGCGACACCACCCGCGCCAAAAATGCCCATCGCCACCTTCTGGATCGATTTGCCCAGGGCGAAGCGGATGTGTTGGTGGGTACCCAGATGTTGGCCAAGGGAATTGACCTGCCCCAGGTGACCCTCGTGGGCATTGTCTCGGCCGATGGATTGCTGCATTTTTCGGACTATCGCGCTGGGGAACGGGCGGTGCAAACCCTAACCCAGGTGGCCGGGCGAGCGGGGCGAGGGGACGATCCGGGGCAAGTGATCCTGCAAACCTATACCCCCGAACACCCCGCCATCAAAGCAGTGCAGACCTATCAATATCCAAAATTTCTAGACAAAGAAATCGCTGATCGAGCCGACCTTAACTACCCTCCCGTCGGGCGAATGATCCTATTGCGGTTTAGTGGTCCTGACTCGGAGGTGGTGGAGAAGACTGCTACCAAAATTGCCAATCTTCTTATCGCGATCGCCGAAGCGCAACCCGGTGAACCCTGGACGGTCCTTGGCCCTGTTCCTGCCCAGGTGATGCGTGTTGCCCGTCGGTTTCGCTGGCGGATTGTATTGAAGTTAGACCGGGATGCCCCGACCCCGGATATTGTGCGATCGCTCCACACCCACTGTGCTGCCAGCGTTAAGCTGACGATAGATGTTGATCCGCTGAATCTGTTGTGAACGTGTTAGCGGACGATTGAGTGATTTTGGGAATAGGGAATGATGGACCCACTCACCATTGAATTAGCGCCGACCTTGATCCTGAGCGATCGCCAGTTTGCCGACATCTGCGAGCACAACCGCGATATTCGTTTTGAATTGACTGCCACCGGAGCCTTGATTGCGATGCCACCAACGGGGGGAGATACAGGCCGCCGTAATACTAGCTTGTGCGGGCAGCTTTGGGATTGGAATCGACGCAAGAAATTGGGGTATGCCTTCGATTCTTCGACGGCGTTTAAGTTGCCGAATGGGGCGATCCGATCGCCGGATGCGTCCTGGGTTGCCCGCGATCGCTGGATGGCGCTGACGGCGGAGGAGCGTCAATCGTTTCCTCCCCTATGTCCGGATTTTGTCGTGGAGTTGCGATCGGCGTCGGATTCCCTCAAACCCCTTCAAGACAAGATGCAGGAGTATGGCGACAATGGTTGCCGCCTGGGATGGTTGCTGGATATCCAGGGGCAGCGGGTGGAGGTGTATCGTCCGGGGCAGGGGATAGATGTGATTTCCTTTGACCTGGAAACCCGACAGAATTTGATCTTATCTGGGGATACGGTTCTGCCGGGTTTTAGGCTCGATCTTGAGGATTTGCTGCTGGTTTAGGTGCTTTAGGAGTGTTTGGGGGCGAGGATTAGGGCTTCAAAGGGTTTTAGTTCAAGGGCGGTGGTGATGGTTTCTTGGGTGCGATCGCCTAAATTCGACATCGCGATCGTCCATGCTGGCGCTGCATCGTTGGAGAGGGCAGCTAGGGAGTAAAGATTATACGTAAGCGCGTTGGCGGTGAAGTTTAGGATGATCCAGCGGCGATCGCTTCCCTCCCGGCGTTCGTAGGCGAGTATCTCGGGCGATCGCGGGGCGAATTGGCAGGTGCCGTGGGTGAGGGCGGGGGAGGCTTTGCGGTAAGTGATGAGCGATTTGTAAAAATTCCAGACAGAGTTGGGATCTTGACGCTGTGCTTCGACGGTCAGGGTGTCGTAGCTGGGGGTGGTGCCGAGCCAGGGTGTCCCCTCTGTAAATCCGCCATTGGGGCTGCTATCCCAGGGCATGGGGCGACGGCAACCGTCCCGCCCTTTGTAGTCGGGCCAGCGGACATGGCCACGGGGGTCCCGCACTTCTTCCAGGGTTTCTGGGGGCACATCCCGCAGCCCTAGCTCTTCGCCGTAGTACAGGAAGGGAGCGCCGTAGGCGGTGAGCAGTAAGGTGGCTAACAGTTTTGCGCCGGCGAGGTTATGGGCTTCGGGGATATAGCGGGTGGTCGATCTCGGGAAATCGTGGTTGCTGAGGACGACGGTGGTCGGGTGATTGGCTAGGGCTTGATAGCTATCGCTTAAACAGTCATAGAATCGACCCGCTTCGAATTTTTGGATCGAGCTGAGCAGGAAGTTAAAAGGTAGCTGTAGTTCGTTATCGCCACTGCCATAAAACTGGCTTAGGGCGTCGGCATCTTTGACCCAAACTTCCCCAATTAATAGCGGATCAATGTCGCGATCGCGGGAGACTTCGGTGCGTAGTTGCTGAAGTAAGCCATGGTTCCCGGGATGGTCAATATTATTGATGGGGAGCTGCTTAAATTGATAAATATTTTGGATATATTCCGGTAGCTCATCTACCTCGGGATTGTCCTCAAAGGTCTCATTTTCTAATAGGAAATTAAT
The DNA here is from genome assembly GCA_964655355.1 of uncultured bacterium. GTDB lineage: Bacteria > Cyanobacteriota > Cyanobacteriia > CACIAM-69d > CACIAM-69d > CALGDE01. Next base: position 1,451 of record CAZZMD010000042.1, on the reverse strand, counting down.
GGCGTCTAAGCGTAATCCGGCGACCCCTTTCTCGACCCAAAAGGTGCAGATTTCAAACATGGCTTTCACCACGTCTGGATTACGCCAATTGAGGTCCGGCTGTTGGGGATAGTGGAAATGGTAGTAGTACTGCTGGGTCGTTTCATCCCAGGTCCAGCTTGACTTTTCAAACCCTTCCCAGTTATTCGGGGGGGACCCATCAGGCTTGGCGTCTTTCCAGATATACCAATCCCGTTTGGGCGAATTTTTCGACGCACGGGACTCTAGGAAAAAGGGATGTTCATCGGAGGTGTGGTTCAGGATAATATCCACCACAATTTTGATGTTGCGCTGAGATGCTTCTTCCACGAGCGCTTCAAATTCGGCCATCGTTCCATATTTGGGATCGATCGCCATATGGTCGCTGATATCGTAGCCATTGTCGACCCCAGGGGATTGGTAAAATGGCGTGATCCACAGGGCATCAATGCCAAGGTCTTGGAAATAGTCGAGTCGCTGTCGAACGCCCCCTAAATCTCCCATGCCGTCCCCATTGGAATCTTGAAAGCTGGGGAGATAAACTTCGTAGAAAATGGCGTCTTGATACCAAATCATAGGGGATTTTCCTGGTGGTTCCTGGTAGATGGAGCTTGGTTGATAGGGGGGATTAAGGGGAGTGGGTCGGCACGGTAGCAAAGGCGGAGCTGGGACTGGTCCACCAGCGATCGCCTTGGATCCAGGTGTGGGTTTGCCATTGGGGATCGGTTTCGGGATAGTCCTTGCGGTAATGGCCCCCTCGGCTTTCGGTGCGTTGCTCGGCGCTGGTGAGAATCAGTCGGGCGATCGCTAGCAGATTACGCACTTCGGACCAGCGGCGCAGCAGGGGTAGGGGCGCGGCGATCGCGGGGGCGGTGGGGTGGGTGAACTGTTGGGTGAGGGTGAGGGTGTCGAAGGTGTGTTGCCACTGTTGGATTTGGGTGAGGGTTTGTTGTAGTCCCGCTTGGGTGCGGGAAATGCCGGCCCCCTGCCACACCCATTGGGGTAAGTCCTGGGCGATCGCCGCTAGGGTGGTCTCATCGTCGGAGAGTTGGGGGGGCATTGAAGGGGAGGGTGCATTGTCGGCGATGTTGGCGATGGGGGCGGACTCTGATGGGGTTGGGGTTGGGGATAGGTCCAGGTGGCGGAATTGGGCCCCGAAGACGATGCATTCTAGGAGGGAGTTGCTGGCGAGGCGGTTGGCCCCATGGACGCCGGTGCTGGTGGTTTCGCCGACGGCGTATAACCCAGGGATGGAGGTTTGGTTGTGGCGATCGGTGGCGATGCCGCCCATCCAATAGTGGGCGGCGGGGGCGACGGGGATCGGGGAATTAAGGGGATCGAGTCCGTGTTTTTGGCAAAAATCCAGAATATTGGGAAACCGATATTGCAGGCGATCACGCGGGATAGGGCGCAGATCCAGCCACACACAATCC
>CAZZMD010000041.1:12810-43799 GCA_964655355.1 uncultured bacterium | reverse complement strand
GGGACTGGCTCCATGAAGGACTCTCAATCGCAGGAATTTAGAGAATTGGTATTAGCTGTTTTACTGTTCAGACATCCTCTGAGAGTGCGGATGTGTTCTTTATCCATAAAGGGGCTGGATACCGTGACTAATGATTCTTTCCACTGACGAGTGGACGTATTCTTAATTAGAGATAGACGTGAATTAGAAATAACAGATTTAGAAGTGGTAGATACTGTCTTGACTGTTCAGGTTGCACGTTGGCGCAAACGGACTCCGATGGACAATTGATGAACGCTGTTTGGTAAAGCCAGATTGATTGCAGGGTTGACTGCATGGGGGGGATGTAACCGCATCTCCCTTATTTTTTGTGCCTCGAAAAACCCTAGAGGCTAGATGGTGTCTGGGATTGACTGCTGGGGATATTGCTCCGACCGTGGGGATGGCTGCTGTTTTACGCGCTCTATAGCGGCTTTAAAAAGCTTTCATAAAAGATGCGTTTATGGGACCGAAAAAAAGAATTGGCTTCATATCAAAAATTTTTTTTGAAGAGTGGATTTGAGCATTGTTGTGGCACTCCTTCTGACCCTAAAGTTGAAATGTGCATCAGGAATAGCAATCACTCACTCCCTATCTTCATTTCCCTAGTTCCATGCTGAGCTATCAAAAAATCTTCCTGTCCACTGCGGCGATCGCCGGTATCGCTGCCATTGCCGCCCCTGCCAATGCCCTGTCTTTGAAGGCTGAAAAGTACGGCGACCTCTTCGATACCTTTAACTCCCTGGTGAATCAGGAGCGGTTCCAGCTCGCAGATAGCGAGATTGCGCTTAAAGAACTGGACGTTGAAAGCTTGCGCTGGTCCGGTGGCGTGGACTCTGTTGATGTTTTCTTCATCAATGAGGGGGCTGGTTTCCGCAATCAGCTTTTCTATACTGCGAACGGCGGGCCTTTGGTGACCATTTTCGATGACGTGTCTTCCCCGGACAGCATTCTGAAAAATTCTGATGGTCCCCTCGCTCTGGGTGATGGCGTCAGACTGGGCATGTTTGAAGGGGACACTTCCCTGGACTTCGTGATCCGGGCAAATGGTAAGAACAATCCCAACGGTCATCTGTACGGTGCCAGCGCTGCTGAGAATCCTGATGGGCTGCAGCATGTGATTGCCTATGAGTACTTTGATGAGTCGACCGGTGAAAACTGGGTCATCATGGGCTTCGAAGATCTGTTCGGCGTTCACACGAGCGAGGGCGGACATTCTGATCGCGATTTCAATGATGCGGTGTTCGCGGTGCGTGGTATCACGGGCGATCGCGTAGAGCCGTCTGCTGATGTTCCTGAGCCTTCTGCCATGGTCGGGCTGCTGGGCTTGGGCTTGGGGATGTGGCAAGTGAAGCGCCGCAAATCCGATAATGCCTAGCATCTAGCGCATTTTACGCCAGGGAAAAAAGACGGTTGACCCTGTTTCAAATAACCGTCGCAATAGGACTAATCACGGGGACCGGTGCCATGGGCATGGTCCCTTTTTTTTTGCTCTGATTTTTTTGCTTGGGTTAGCGTCAAATGGTCGATGTCTTGGGCCTATGCCTTAAGCCTGGAAAATACCTTAAGCCTGGAAAAGTTGACCATCTCGCAATTCCCAAACCGGATGGGGCGATCGCCGTAGCCATAGCTCATCGTGGGTGGTCACAATCACCGTCGCGCCGAACTGATGGAGCCGTTCCAAAATCCCCATAATCTGGCGGGCATTTTCCCCATCCAAATTCCCCGTAGGTTCGTCCGCCAAAATTAACGGCGGTGTCCCGACGATCGCCCGGGCAATGCTGACCCGTTGCTGTTCGCCCCCGGATAGCTGGGCGGGAAACCGATCTGACTTTTCCAGTAGTCCTACGAGTTTCAAGGTGGGGATCAATCGCCGCTGGATTTCCCGGGGGGGACAGCCGCGCGCCATCAACACAAAACTGATATTTTCCGCCACCGTCCGCCGGGGCAGCAGTTTGTAATCCTGAAACACAATCCCCACCTGCCGCCGGAAATAGGCCAGCTTATTGCCCTGTAGCCCGGTGACCTCTTGCCCATTCACCGTCACATTGCCCTGATCTGGCTGTTCTTCCCCATAGAGCAATTTCAACAGGGTCGATTTGCCCGCCCCCGATGCTCCAGCGATCGCCATAAACGACCCGGTGGGAATTTCTAGATTTACGTTCCAGAGCCCGCGATGGCTGCGACCGTACACCTTCGTTACCCCCCGCAGTGACACCATGGTGGCCGGCGATCGCTGGGAGGGGGATTGGGGACTCGAAAAGGCGTTTGAAAACTGGGTGACGGGAACCATTGGCAGTGGGGGGGGGCGGTGGGGCCGCGGTCAGGCTGGCCAGGTTGGATATATAGCATTGGATATCCCACCGATGATAGCCTTGGCGATCGCTCAACCACCAACCCCTCCTGGTGCTCTTTGTCTTAGAAAAAGCGGCGAATGCTACGGCTTTCCGCCCCTTGTCAGAGTTGGGCGCAGCCCAGGGGGGACGCTACAATACTTAGAACAAAATCAAGAATCAGATCGAAAGCAACTCAGGGGACCCAAAGAGGCTGCCCCGCTGGTTTTCGACCTCGTATTCCGCGTCATCACACAGGTCAAACGAAACGCATGATCCCAACCGTTATTGAAAACTCCGGTCGTGGCGAACGCGCCTTTGACATCTATTCTCGACTTCTGCGCGAGCGTATCGTGTTCTTGGGAACGCAAGTGGATGCGGACGTTGCCAACTCGATTGTGGCGCAGTTGCTCTTCTTGGATGCGGACGATCCGGAGCAGGATATCTATCTCTACATCAACTCCCCCGGTGGCTCTGTGACCGCCGGCATGGGAATTTACGACACCCTGAAGCATATTCGCCCCGATGTCAGCACCATCTGTGTGGGCTTGGCGGCCAGCATGGGGGCATTCCTGCTGAGCGCCGGCACCAAGGGTAAGCGCATGAGCCTGCCCAACTCCCGGATTATGATTCACCAGCCTTTGGGGGGCGCCCAAGGCCAGGCGACCGATATCGAAATCCAGGCGAAGGAAATCTTGTATCACAAGCAAAATCTGAATCGCTTGTTGGCAGACCACACCGGTCAACCCCTGGACCGCATTGAGGAAGATACCGAGCGGGACTTCTTCATGGCCGCCACCGAAGCGCAAGAATACGGTTTGATTGACCGTGTTATCGAGCGCCGCCCGGTATAGCGCTGGATCGCCCTAGCGGTACAAGCTTAAAAAATTCCCCGGCTATGGGCGCGATCGCCATAACAGCCGGGGAATTTTTTGGTGATTAAAATTCGGCAGATCATCAATCGCCAGAAGCACCCTAGGGGGCACGGCAATGCACCCCCAACCCGGTAACCCCAGTTGACCTGCGATACGACCTAGGACATTGCCTGAATGATGTAGTCGAAGTAGGGGGCAGTGGCCGCCGCATCATCGGGGCTCAGCAGTGCCAAAGACGCATCCCGCAAGCATTGGATGGCTAGGACCATACCGGGAACGGGTACGCCCAAGGAGTTGTACATTTCCCGGACGCCAATGATGCCAATGCTTTCAATGGGATCCTTGTCGCCCGCCAGCACGCCGTAGGTGACCAGACGCAGATACCAGCCATAGTCCCGTAGACACTGGGCCCGCTCCCGTTGACCGTTGGCATTACCGCCGGGGGCAATGAAATCCGGGCGGAGCTGCCAGAGGTTACGGCTGCACTCTTGAACAATTTTCTTTTCGTTCTCAGTCAGGGTTTTGACGATTCGCACCCGCTGCTCACCAGTTTTTAGAAAGTCAGCGATATTATTTAGCTCACCGCTGCTGGGATAGCGCAGTTCATCGTCTGCTTTAAGGATGACTTGGCTAATGACGCTCATAATATTGGGTGTTTTCGGGTATTTTCATTACTCTACCAAGTTTTTATCTGTGCATTGCCCCCAGCCGCCAATGGTAAAGGGATTGCAGCATTTGCGATCGCTGCCACAACCGATACTTTCCAGGGTTTATCGGGGCTGGAGTTTGCCCCACGGGATCGGTGGTTGCGCCAGATTTGTTTGGTTTTGTATTGACTAATGTAACGAATTCCAAGAATTGGTGGGTCGGGAAATGGTTTTACAATGACCGGGTGACTCTCCCTTCACTCGCTGACCGGTCCTGCCGAATCTCTGGCTGCTATGCCTGATCCCCATGCTTGAACTCCATTGCCACACCACTTTTTCTGATGGGACGTTAACGCCGACGGAGTTGGTGGCGGAAGCGGTTCGCCGGGGCGTTCGAGTGTTGGCGATTACGGACCATGACACCTGCAATGGCTGGGATGAGGCGATCGCGGCGGCCGAAGCCCATAAACCTGACTACGACTTGACCATCGTGCCGGGGATTGAGCTAAGTACGATCCATCGGGGGCGATCGCTCCATATATTGGGGTTTTATCCCGATCCTGTGGCCATCGAGAAACCCTTGGCGCAGCGCACCGAAAGTCGATGGCGACGGGCGGAGGCGATGATCAAGCGACTGGCGGAGCTGGGTTATGCCATCGAGATGCCGGAATTACCCTCGGGGGCGGTGCCCGGACGACCCCATCTGGCGCGGGCATTGGTGGCGGCAGGCTACGTCGACTCTGTGAATGATGCGTTCCAACAACTGTTGGCGGATGGGAAGCCGGGGTATGTGCCCTACGACCCTTTTTCGCCGATGGAGGGGATTCAGGTTTTGCGGGCATGTGGGGCGGTGCCGGTGTGGGCCCATGCCTTTTTGTTTAAGGGCGGTCGCATTGGTGAGACCTTGAAAACCCTTGTGGACGCGGGGCTGATGGGGCTGGAAATTCAGCATCCCTATCACAGTGCAAGCGATCGCCGTCAGCTTGAGGACTGGTGCGAAGAATACGGGCTGCTGATGACTGGGGGGAGTGATTATCACGGTCCCAACAATACGCATCGGTCGGGCGATCGCCAGGGGCTGAATCGATTTGAAATTTCGACGGATTTGTTGCCGCCCCTTCAGGCCGCAGCGGCGAAACTCAAGATTCAGATGGGGTTGGTTCCGGCTTAGGCAGAATGGTGTCTAGGGCCAGTTGGCAGTCAGGTAAGGCTTCGGGGGCGATGGTGTCGGGGCGATCGCGGGTCAATTTGGTGCGATAGCCGTTGGGGCTGGGGTCGCGGTACAGCTCAACGCAGTCCCCCTGTAAGTCGATCAGCCAAAATTCGCGAATCCCCGCCGCCGCATAGAGCGGTCCCTTAATGTCGCGATCGTAGGTCAGAGTGCTATCGGCGACTTCGATTAAGAGCAATATTTCCTCGGGTTTAGGCAGCGCTGTTCTTTCGTTCTCGCCCTCAATGGTTAGCAGCGCCACATCGGGCTGGGGTTGGGAATGCTCATCTAGCTGAATTGAATTTTGAATTGAGACAATGGCGCTGCCGACTGTCTTCAGGACCAGTTGCTGCGTGAGGGCGTTGACACAGTTGAAGTGGGGAACCCCGATAGGAGACATGTCAAGGATGGTTCCGTCGATGAGTTCAGTGCGGCGATCGGGCGAGATGATGTGCTGTTCGTACAGGTGGTTATAGTCGACCGTGGTGAAACGGTAGAGCGTGGGTGGTGATGATGTTGCTTCTGCCGGCTTGGTTTGTGGCGGCGCAGGGGGGTGATCGGTGGTGACTATGGGGGCAACCATGGGGTTAACGTTGGCTGGCAACGGGGGGCGATAGCTTTAGCGTAGCTTGATTACTTTAGGCAGTGACTCGGGGATAGGACAGGCTCTAGCGTTTGCGGCGGGCAATGACGCGATCCAATGAAAAATCATTGAAGCAGCGGCAGGCAATTAAGAGCGTGAAGACGAGGGCGTAAATAAGTTGGCTGGAGGCGGCGTCCCAGTTTTGGATGAGGGTGACGCCGTAGGTGAGCATGACCATGAGTCCCATGCCGGTGACGAGGGAGATTTCGGTGCCGAGCCCGAGGGTGATGCCGATGCCGACGATGAGTTCGACGATGGGCACGAGCAGGGCGGGACCGCGGACTAGGGGATCGGGAATGAAGGTGTCTTGGAAGAGGTCCACCATGCTTTGGGCAAATTCGGGGATGGCCCCCAAACGCGTAAAACCGTGGTTGAAGAAGTTGACGCCGAACAGGATGCGCAGCAGGGTGTAAGCGGCGACGATGTCGCGGCGGCGCAGTTGGGCGAGGGGAGACGGGGAAAAGCTCATGGGATCGCTGTAGGTATGGGCGATGTTTAGTCAGAGTGTAGAGGAGTGGCGACTGTGTTGGGACGATCGCCCGGTACTGCTTGCCAAATAACGCGATCGCGATCTGAAGCAATAGATTTGCCACCAGGCGATCGCGGCGGTTTTGCGATTTTTCCAACCCGGTAGGTAAACCCAGTGGACGCCGAGCCACATGGCCCAGGCGATCGCCCCAGCGAAGGAAATGCCGGCGATTTTGCCGACGCCTAAGTAGCCGCCGACGATCGCTAGGCGGCCTTTGTTGAGATATCGGAAGGGGCGAGGGACTTGGCCGCGAACCTGGCGGCGAATGTTGCGGGCGACGGCGACGCCCTGTTGGAGGGCCGCGGGGGCAACGGCGTCGATGGGGTGTGAGCGGGGCCCGTCCAAGGTGGAGACATCGCCAATGGCGTAGACCTGTTCCAGATGTTGCAGGGGGTGCAGCGGGCTATCCAGTTGTAGGGTGGGGCGGATGCGGAGTTTGTGTTTGGGACCGGTGGCGATCGCTGCCGAAAAATCGGGGAGGGCGGCGGTGACGCCGGCGGTCCAAATGACCAGATCGGCGGGGAGTTCGGTGGTATCGCCGGTGCTGGTGCTGCAGGTGACGGTGCGATCGCCCACCTGTTGCACCCGCGATCGCAGCATGACGTCGACGCCGATCCGTTGCAATCGTCGCCGCGCTGCCCGACCGGAACGGGGGATAAATTCCGACAGGATTTCGTCGCTGCCGTGGATCAGTCGAATGGCGATCGGTTTGCCGAGCGATCGCGCCCATTCCGCTAGGGAGCCTGCCAACTCTGCCCCTGTGGTGCCGCCGCCCACAATGGCGATCGCCGGGCAATGGTCGGGCCCCGCTTGGGTCAGTGCTGCCGATAGCCGCTCATGAATGGCGATCGCATCTTCCAGGGTGCCTAGGGGCAAGGCATGGCGGCGGGCACCGGGAATATCGGCGATTTGCGATCGCGCCCCCGTTGCCAAAATCAAAAAATCATAGGGTAGCGTCCCCTGCTGGGTCACCACCTGACGCTTTGCAAAGTCAACCCGTTCCACCGTTGCCGCTACGACGTTTACCCGAGGGGGGAGGTGCGATCGCGGTGCGGCGATGACGGCGTCCGGTTTAAGAATTCCCGTGGCCACCTGATAAATCAGCGGCGTAAACACATGGCGACCATGGCGATCAATGAGCGTAATATCCAGCCGTGAATCCCCCGCTAGGGATTGGGCCGCCTGAAAGCCCCCAAACCCAGCCCCCACAATCACCACCCGCGATCGCCCCGTTGTTTGTTCCCCCATTATTTCCCCCAGCCTCAACGGTTTTTGATGGGTCGGTTGTATTTGCCTTATGATCGAATCCGCGCTTGTATTGAGCCCTTCGCACCCTGATTTTGAGAGGCGATCGCCCGTGACGGCAGTATCAGCAACCACATTTGCCAACGCTAACGTATCCAACGCTGCTAATGCTGCGGTGGATCAGCTTCTCACCTCTGATATCAACCGGCCGGGGCGCTATTTGGGCACGGAATATGGATCCCATCACAAGCCGTGGGACTCGGCGACGGTGCGATGGGTGCTCACCTATCCCGAAATTTATGAAGTGGGCGCGTCGAATCTGGGGCATGTGATCCTCTACAACATCCTCAATGCCCAGCCGCGACAATTGTGCGATCGCGCCTATCTGCCCGCGCCTGACCTGGCGGACAAACTCAAAGCTAGCAATACGCCTCTTTTTGGGGTCGAAAATAAGCGCCCTCTGACGGATTACGACATTTTGGGGTTTAGCTTGAGCTATGAGCTGGGGGCGACCAATATTTTGGAAATGCTTACCCTGGCTCAGGTGCCGCTGACCTGGGAAGAACGAAATCAAGGGGCTAAGGGCGCTGATTGGGGGGAGCCGCTGATTTTTGCGGGGGGACAGACGGCAACATCCAACCCCGAGCCCTACGCTGATTTCTTCGACTTCATTGTGCTGGGGGATGGGGAAGAGCTGTTGCCGGAAATTGGCTTGGTGTTGGATGAAGCTAAGGCCAATGGATTAACGCGCCAGGAAACCCTGTTGGATTTGGCCCAGGTGCCCGGCGTGTATGTGCCCCAGTTTTATTCCATACGGGAGGATGGCTCGGTCCAGCGCGATCGCCCGGATGTGCCCGAAAAAATATTGCGCCGCGTTGCTACCCCCATCCCCGCCTATTCCATTGGTCTCGTGCCCTATGTGGAAACAGTCCACGATCGCCTCACCATGGAAATCCGCCGGGGCTGTACCCGAGGCTGTCGCTTTTGTCAGCCGGGAATGCTAACCCGACCGGCGCGGGATGTGGCCCCTGATGAGGTGGTGGATGCGGTCGTCGAAGGGATGCATAAAACCGGCTTCAATGAGTTTTCATTGCTCTCCCTGAGCTGCTCCGACTATCTCGCCCTACCCGCCGTGGGATTGGAAATTAAAAACCGACTGCCCGGCGAAAATATTTCCCTGTCGCTGCCCAGCCAACGGGTCGATCGCTTCGATGAAAATATTGCCAATATTGTCGGCGGTATCCGCACCAGCAGTCTGACCTTTGCGCCGGAAGCGGGTACCCAACGGCTCCGGGATATCGTCAACAAAGGACTCACGAATGAGGAACTCCTGCGGGGGATTAAAACCGCCCGCGAGCAAGGCTGGGACAAGGTCAAACTCTATTTCATGATTGGTTTGCCCGGTGAAACCGACGCTGATGTGCTGGGCATTGCCGAAACCGTGCGTTGGCTTCAGCGGGAATGCCGGATGGATAACCGCCGCCGCATGCAGTTCAATCTCACCATTTCCAACTTCACGCCCAAGCCCCACACCCCCTTCCAATGGCACTCGGTGTCCACCACCGAATTCCGCCGGAAACGGGAAATGTTGGCCGCCGAATTGCGCACCATTCGCGGTCTCAAAACCAACTACACCGACTATCAAATCTCCGCCATGGAGGATTTTGTGGGTCGGGGCGATCGCCGTTTGGGGGCGGTGGTGAAACGGGCGTGGGAACTGGGGGCTGGGATGGATGCCTGGTGGGAAAGCGTGGAAAAAGCCCACGGTGCTTGGACCCAAGCCATTGAAGAAGCGGGGCTGAGCTGGAAATATCGCCAGGTCGAAGATGGCGAATGGAATTTATTTGAAGAGGGCGAAGGAGATACCGATTCCGAAACCATGACCGGCGTGGAAATGGACTGGGAGGTGATCGCCCAGCGTCCGTTGCCCTGGGATCATCTGGACACCGGCATCAGCAAACAATGGTTGGTGGATGATTTGCGCAAGGCATTGGAAGCAGCGGTGGTTCCTGATTGCTCCTTTGACGGTTGTTCCCACTGCGGCGTTTGCGGTCTGGATTTTGGCCACAATATTGTCGTCAAACCCCCAGAAATTCCCGAATTTACGGGCCACTTCAAACCTAATACCACCCGCGCCCAACGGCTACGATTCCGCTTCGGTAAACAGGACGATATGGCGCTGCTCGGTCACCTCGACCTGATGCGTTTGTTTGACCGCGCCCTCCGTCGGGCAAGCATCCCCCTCTCCTTCACAGGTGGGTTTCATCCCGGTCCCCGTATTGTCCCGGCGAATGCGTTATCCCTGGGCATCACCAGCAGCGGCGAAATTTTGGACATTGACCTAACGGAAGAATTGGATCCCGAAACGGTGCGCGATCGCCTCGCCCAGGAGTTGCCCTCCACCTTGCCGCTCTATTCCGTGGAAGCCGTTGATGTCAAAAGTAAAGCCGCGTCGCAATTATTGGACAGTGCGACCTACGAAATTGAAGTGGCGATCGCCCCAATCTCCGACGCGGATCCCAGCGATGAGGATGACGATGCCCCCAACCTAGTCCCGGCCACCACACCCACCGTCCCCCTGAGTACTTGGCAGGGATGGATTGATCAGGTGCTCGCGGCGGACCACTGGGAATGGGAAAAACTCACCAAGAAAAAGAAGAAAAAAGTGGTCGATCTGCGCCCCTGGCTATTGGATCTGACCTTAGACAATAAGGGCGATCGCGACGCGATGGTAGAGGCCGTCACCCTGAAATTCACCGGATTATGCCGCAACGATGGGACGGTGTTGCGCCCCGAGCTAGTGCGGGGATTGTTGGAAAAAGTTGCCGGGCGATCGCTCGTGATGGGACGGATCCACCGCGAATCCCTAGCCCTCAACTGAATCTCAGGGTGGGATCTACGGCGCTCGTCTTAGAGGGCGGGCGAGTTAACGTTGGCGTCCATCAGTTTTTGCAAGGCTTGACCCCAGCGAATCGCCAAAACACTGTCCGTAAAAGGAATACTGGCCGGGGACTCAGTGGATTTTAGGGTTAACGCGATCGCAATTTGTTTCTTGCCGGGATAGGGATTTTTCTCTAGCTCCTCCGGGGCGATCGCCTGGGGATCAATTAATTCCCCATCCAAACTGACCCGCAGTTGCTGAATATCGTCCAGCGACACGGTTTGTAGGTCTGTGGGTCCTTGGCGTGTGGGCTTGCCCCAGGTGAGGTCTCGACCCTGTTGCCCGAGCACCGCCTTCACATCAAATTTTGCCCGCTCAAAATCCACCGCCCATAATTTATAGGCCTCCAGACGCTGATATTCATTCCAGCCAGCATAGGCAAGCCCGATAAAAACGCCGAGCAGGGGAAACCACATCAAGCCGTGAATCATCGGGTGCTCCGTCGAAGAATTTGGCGAAAAATCTAAACCATCAGGCGAGGATCATGCTTCGCTATTATCCGATGATTTTGGGGAATCGGTGGGGAAGGTGAGGCGATCGCCCACGGTCAGCCACAATTCCTCCGTGGGCTCTGGGATTTTCGTATTCACCGCCAGCCGGAAATAATGCTTGAATTGCTGCTCATTGGCCCAGTCAGGCAGGGTTTCCTTGCGCTTTTTCGCTAGGGTTTTCTGAAACTCGCGATCGCCCTGCCCGGTACGAGAATCTCGGGTGGGCACGACACACCGCTGACAGGGGTAGCAGCCCAGAAATGGAACGGAGCCGATGGAGAACGGTTTGAGATCACCGGGCTCGCCATAGAGGTGATCTTCCCAGAAGGCTGGCACCCCATCAATTTCCAGGTTGGTGCGAAAACGGCGGCGTAGCTCCTCAAGGGAGAGATGGGGATACCAATCCGTCAGGGCTTCTAGGGTGGCCGTGCTGATAATGGTCGGCCCCGAGGCGCGCAAATCATCCGAAAAGCTTCCCTCCTGGCACCGGCGTAGCTGAACCGACTGCTGTAAATATCGCCCGACCCACGTGACCAGGCGATCGCGCCCCCGGTCTAGCGAAAACGTTGCCTCATCAGGATTGTCTTGAATCCTGAGGGTCACTTTGCGCTGCGCTAAATCATAGGTCGCTCGGACGTGGTGGATTGCCGTTGACCGTTTGCCATTAATCCATTGGCGATTTTGGTCCACAAACCCAAATTCCCGATCCATGACCAGGGTGCCGGCGGCGGAGATACCCACGCGGTCAACGGATACCCCATCCAAGGCTTTGATGGGAAAGATATCAATACGGGCTAAGCGCGGAGTTTCCATGGTGTTATACCCAATCCACTTGATTGACCATCCTGAGCTAGGGATGGAAGGGAGGGGGTAGATCGGTCGGAGCTAGCGCCAGGCGAGGATGGATCTGCTCCCTCAAGGTCGGAGCGTGATAAATGACCGGGGCGGAGACCGTCAGCCGGTCGTTATCTAAGGCGATTCTAGAGCGATTCTGGAGTGATTCTGGAGTGAGGTTCGGGCGATGTTCGGGCGATCGCTATTGCTGGGCCGTCTCAGGGGTGCCAATAAAGCCCAGTTCTTTGAGCTGTTGGGTCGCCTTCATGCCCAGTTCACGGGTGGGGGACTGGCTGCCAATGATTTGAACCAATAGGGGAATGGCCAACTCCGGCTTGCCCTGGAACCGGTGAACCAAAGCCAGGCGGTAGGTGGAGCTGTCCCGCTGTTGGGCGGCCTCTAGGGCTTTGCGCCGCTGGTCCTGGGAGACGATGTTATCAATGCCGGAAAAGGCACCGGCGAGCTGTTGATGGAAGTTAGACAGCTGATTGAAAATCTGGCGCGCCTGCCGTAGACGCTGCTCGGCCAGATCGTAATTTTGATTGGCAACCGCCACTTCTGCATCGGCTAACAGTTGGGCACCGCCCGCAAGGCTCAGCAGTCCGGTGTTTTGCTGCACCTGATCCACGGGAACCAACTCCACGGGACCAGTGGCTTCGTCGGCGGGGGGGGTTGCCTCTTGGGCACGGGCGATCCCGGCCGGTACAGCGGCGATCGCGATCGACGCTACGGCCACAGCACGGCCCAGCCATTGGAGATTCATGACGCTCTGAAAACTAACCATAGGGAACAGGACCTATCCAACCAGCAGACTCATTAAAACATTATTAAACCATTTAGGACACCGCCTCCTATGGGGATTCCCCAGGGAGACTGGCTGAATGCCGATGACACCAGTTACAACCGAAGATGGGGATGTCCTCCCAAGGGGGCTTGGCGCCCGGGACGAAACCCGTGCCTCGGCTGATATAACAATTTTACTTGATATAGTGTGCGGCTATGACCAATGCCAGTTTTCCGTTTGGCGATGCGAGCGACATTCTGGTGCAGGAGTCGGACGGGGCGGCTTGGGGGCGGGGCGTAGCACCGGAGGCGCGATCGCTCATTCTTCAGCGGGGCGGGGATGAGGTGTTGTTGACGCGCAGTCGCGATCGCTTTGTCGTGGTGCCGAAGGACTTGATGGATTTTGCCTGGGAGATGCTGGAGGGGTTTCGGGACTATCGCAGTTTGGGGTTGGGGGTGCCGCTGGACGAGGTGCGGGTGGATCCGGAACAGCGGGATTTTGCCATGGAGACGGCGCGGCTGTCGGGGCGCTTTGAGTATGTGAGCCATGTGTATCATCTGGCGGATGAGCCGGAGACGTTGATTTATACCACCCGTGAGTTGACGATCCAGTTTGCGCCGGAGGTGACGGCGGAGGGGGCGGCGGCCCTGGTGATGGGTTTGGGGGTGCAGCAGGTGGAGCCCATTGAGGGGCTGCCCAATGGGTTTGTCTATGAGCTGACGGAGCGATCGCCGGCGAATCCCATTGCCCTGGCGAATGATCTGATGGTGAATCCATCGGTGCTGTTGGCGGAGCCCAATGTGTTGATGCCCACCCAGCGGTTTTATACCCCCCGGGATAGTTATTACCCCCAGCAGTGGTATTTGAATCATCGGGGCGGGCGGGATTTGGCGGCCAATTCCCATATCGATGTGGAGCGGGCTTGGGATATTACCCGGGGCTCGCGATCGGTGGTGGTGGCCATTACCGATGACGGCATTGATATCAATCACCCGGATTTGCGGGGGCCGGGCAAAATCGTCGCCCCTCGGGATTTTCGCGACAACGATTTTACGCCGTTGCCCGGTGGCGCGGAGGATAGCCATGGTACCGCCTGTGCTGGGGTGGCGGTGGGGGAAGAGACGGGGACCGGTATTGTGGGCGTGGCTCCCGGTTGTGCCATGATGCCCATCCGCACCACGGGCTACCTGGACGATCGCTCCATTGAGAATTTATTTAATTGGTGTATTGATCGCGGGGCGGCGGTGATTTCCTGTAGCTGGGGCCCCAGTTCGGTGTATTTTCCCCTGTCGGCCCGGCAGCAGGCGGCGATTAGTAAGGCCGCGACCCGGGGGCGCAATGGTAAGGGCTGTGTGGTGGTGTTTGCGTCGGGCAATGCCAACCGACCGGTGAGCGGCACGATAAGTGAGCGGGGCTGGCCGAAAAACGCGGTGAGCGGCAATACGGAATGGCTGTCGGGCTATTCGGTGCATCCCGATGTGATTGCGGTGTCGGCGTCAACGAGCTTGGCCCGCAAGGCTGCCTATAGCAATTGGGGACCGAATATTTCCGTCTGTGCCCCCAGTAATAATGCGCCGCCGGGGGTGTGGCTGGCGGAAACCGGGAGTATTTTGACGCCGCCGGAAGTGCGCACCCATTTGCCGGGTAAGGGGGTGTTTACGGCGGATCGGTTGGGATCGGCCGGCTATAGCCGCACGGATTTTACGGGGACGTTTGGGGGGACTTCTAGCGCTTGCCCGGCGGTGGCGGGGGTGGCGGCGTTGGTGCTGTCCGCTAATGCCAATTTGACGGCATCCCAGGTGAAACAGATTTTGGAAGAAACCGCCGACAAAATCGTGGATAACAATCCCGATCCCCAATTTGGATTCCGCTATGGCACCTACAATTCCCGTGGCCATTCCCCATGGTTTGGCTATGGCAAGGTGAATGCCTATGCGGCGGTGCGACGGGCGGCCGGGGGATCCGGTGGCAATACCGGCGGCGGTGTCACGACCCCTCGGGATGATGTGACGGGGCATTGGGCGGAGGCGTTTATTAAGGCGCTGATTGAGCGGGACATTATGAAGGGGTTTGCGGAGGATGGCACCTTTCGCCCCCAAAATGATTTGACCCGGGCGCAGTTTGCGGCGCTGTTGATTAAAGCCTTTTCGTTGCCCTTGAAACGGTCTTCCGCCCGTTTCTGGGATGTGGCCAGCACATTTTGGGGGGCGTCGGCCATTGATCGCTGTTACCGCATGGGATTTTTATCGGGCTTCCCCGACGGTAGCTTTCGCCCCAACGATCCCCTGACCCGCGCCCAGGCAACGGTGGCCCTCGTCAACGGGTTGGGCATGACCGGTGGCCCCTTGGACTTGTTGGGGGTCTATGGCGATCGCACGGATATTCCCGACTATGCGAAGGATGAAATTGCCACCGCCACCCTGCGGCGATTGGTGGTGGCCTATCCGGATACCAATCGATTGCGTCCCAACCAGCCCATGACGCGGGGGGAAATGTCGGCGGCACTCTATCAGGCGCTGGTGGCGACGGGTAAGGCTCCCCCGATTGACTCGGACTACATTGTGGAGCCGGGGACCTGGCTAGGGAGCAGCGCCAGCCCGATGTTTTCGGATTTGGCGGGGCATTGGGCCCAGGAATTTGTGGAGGTGATGGCCCTAGAAAAAGTGATGAGTGGCTATCTCGACGGCACGTTCAAGCCGGACGAAGCGGTGAATCGTGCCCAATTGGCGGCGCTCTTGGCCCACGCTTTTAAGCCCGAACCCTGGCGATCGCCCAAGGACTTTATTGATGTGCCCCCCGATTTCTGGGCAGCGACGGCTATTAATCAGGCGTACCAGGGAGGATTTATGAGCGGCGTGAACAGCGATCGCTTTGCCCCCAATGAACCGGTGACGCGGCTGCAACTGACCCTAGCGCTGGCGAGCGGATTGGGATGGTTGGATGAATCCCAGGAGCACTTGGAGCTATTACAAGATGCAGAAACCGTACCCGATTGGGCTATGGGCAAAGTGGCGGCGGCCATCGAGCGGGATATTTTGGTGAACTATCCCGAACCGGAACGTTTTGAAGGCGATCGCGCCATCACCCGCGCCGAAGTTGCTGCCTTTGTTCATCAGGCCATGGTGGCGGAGGGGGAATTGGGCACCGTCGACTCGCCGGATATTTTGGTCGCCTAGGGGAGTGGCCTAGGGGGGAGAGCCGATCCTCGGCAGGCAAGCGTTCAGGGGGCAAAACGCTAGACTGGCGGAAAGCCTTCTTTTGGCACTGATTTTCTGGCATTGATTTTCTGGCACTGATGGAGGTGCTGCCCCACCATGACGCTTTTGGCCCAGGTCACGACCCAGCCTTCTCGACCCGTCTCCTCGCAAGCTCAGCAGCAAACTCTTGCCACCGGTTTAGCGATCGCCTTAACAACGCTGATTGTGCTGGCGGTGATTTTTCAGAAAAGCAGGGCTAGGACTAAGAAATCCCAGTCTTGGGAACAAAGCTATCGTTCTATAGATAGGGGACGGGCTCGAAACCTGGCAAAGGCGAGACAGGCGTGGGGGAGAGGAAATAGTTCTCAGAAGTTTCGGGGGCGTGTCAAACCGAGACTGCGGAGGGCATTAGAAAATAAGGTGGGAGCTAAAACAGCGGAGCGCTTAGTGGGTTATGAGCGATCGCGCGTCCCTGGTAAACCCGAAAACTGGTATTGGGAAGCGGCGATCGAACGCCTCGCCCGAGACCATGGCCGCCGTTAAACCTTGGGCGCCAAGTCTCAAAGCTGACCGCGGGGCTGAAATGCTGACCGCTAGGTCTGAAACGCCGGCTGCTAAGCCTCTTGAAACGCTGAGCGCTAGCTCCCCCAGCGGAAGATGGCGGCGCCCCAACTTAAGCCCGCCCCAAATCCCGACGCCGCGATCGTGTGCCCCGGCTGGATGCGACCATCTCGAACCGCCTCATTTAGCACCAACGGAATCGACGCCGCCGACGTATTGCCATGGCGTTGTAAATTCACCAAACTCTTCTCCAACGGCAACTTCAACCGCTGGGCTGCCGCCTCCACAATCCGTAAATTCGCCTGGTGCAACACCAACCAATCAATCTGGTCGGCCGTCACATTCGCCCGATACATCGCCTTTTCAATCACCTCCGGTACCTTCCGCACCGCAAATTTATACACCTCTTTCCCATTCATCGAGAGGGTTTGATATTCGCCATCACTCACCCTCAGGTTCGGCAACAACTCTTTTTCCTGGCTCTGATAGTTTAAATTCAGAACGCCATTATCCGTCCCGTTACTGCGCATCTCAAAGCCCAGCAGTTGATCCTCCTCGCTGGCCTGTAGGACCACCGCGCCAGCCCCATCGCCAAACAAAATACAGGTGCGGCGATCGCTCCAATCCACCCACCGGGATAACACATCCGCCCCAATCAACAACACCCGCTGATAGACCCCGGTGCGGATATACTGCGCCGCCGTCACCAGACCAAACACAAAGCCTGAACATGCCGCCGTCAAATCAAACGCCACCGCTTGGGTTGCCCCCAGTCGCCCCTGTACCGCCGCCGCCGATCCAAACAAATCATCCGGCGTCGACGTGGCCAAAATAATCAAATCCAGCTCGTCCGGAGAAACCCCCGCCATTTCCAGAGCATTTTGAGACGCCTCCGTAGCCAACGCCGTCAGGCTGCCTTCGGGGGACGTTAACCGCCGCTCACTGATCCCGGTGCGGGTCTTGATCCACTCATCGGAGGTCTCCACCAGTTTTTCCAGCCCGCCATTATCCAGCGTCGCCGGCGGGGTTGCGGCCCCAACACCGATCAGAGATACACCGCTGCCCATCTGATTCTGCATTAACTTTCCGTGGTGACTGGTTCTGGGGAAACTGCTGGGGAGGGGGTGGATGGGGTCTCCGCCGCAGGCTCTTGCACCGTACTATTGCATTTTTCCCGTAGCTGTTCCAAAACTTTGCTGCGGACGGCATCGCGGGCAATGCGAATGGCACTACAGACGGACGCCGCATCGGAGCTGCCGTGGCCGATGACACATACCCCGTTCACCCCCAGCAGTAAACCGCCGCCGTGCTCCGCATGGTCAATGCGAGTTTTGAGGCGTTTGAGGTTGGACTTGAGGACGAGGCAACCGAGCTTACCGCGTTTCCCCCGGGGCAATTCTTCTTTTAAAAGCTCAAGCAGGACCGACCCCACGGCTTCGGCAAACTTTAGGACGACATTGCCCACAAACCCATCGCACACCGCCACATCGAACTCCCCGGAGAGGATATCGCGCCCCTCAGCATTGCCCGCGAAGTTGATATTGGGATTCGCTTCCAGGAGGGGGTAGGTTTTGAGGGCGAGGTCGTTCCCCTTGGATTCTTCTTCGCCGATGTTGACCAGACCGACGGTGGGATTCGGGGTGCCTAGGACCAAATTGCTATAGACCGAGCCCATCACGGCGAACTGTTCCAAAAATTTGGGGCGGCAGTCCACATTGGCGCCCACATCCAAGAGGAGCACCGGCTTCCCTGCTTTGACGGTGGGGAATACGGCGGCGATCGCCGGACGATCAATGCCTGGAATCCGCCCTAAGCGCAATAACCCCGCCGCCATGGCTGCGCCGGAATGCCCCGCCGAGACTGCCGCGTCGGCGAATCCCTTGCGCACCTGTTGCATGGTGACGCTAATGGACGCTTTGGGTTTACGCCGTAACCCTTTCACGGGATCTTCGTGCATCCCGATAATGTCCGCGGCGTCGACAATTTCAATGTTGGGATGGGAGCCATTGGTGTCGAGGCATTTTTGGATGGCATCGCGATCGCCCACCAGCCGTACCGAAACGCCCAACTCTTCACAGGCCTTGACGGCACCGGCAACAATCGCCTCGGGGGCATGATCACCGCCCATGGCATCCAATGCAATTATTTCTCCGCCTGATCCCATCGCTGAGCCCATAGGTTTATCCGCCCGAAATCCTCAAAATTTTACCAGATGGGTTTGCCTGCCCCGGTCGCGCTGACGGGCTAACAATACCGCACTTTGCCCAGTCTCGGGTGGTATTTCCCGAAGGATACTATCCCGGATGATAGGTCTCAAACATGACAAAGGCCCGCCCTTCGCTTTAGCAAAAGGCAAGCCTTAAAGAGGATGGGCACGGTTGCAATCAAGGCATCAGTTCGCTTAACAACAAACGCTGCCCTAACTTCCCAGCTTATTCCCCGTCGTTATTCTCCTTGCGACGGCGTAGCTTGAGACCGCCTAGGGCAAAGGCACCAAGCCCCATCAGCATGCCCGGCTCGGGGACGGATACCGGCGTCTCTTCGTATTCAACGTAGGCGATCGCCCCGCTGATTTGGTGATATTCAACGGTGATGTTTTTGATGGCGTCGAACTCACCATTCTCATTATTGAAGGAATACTCTCGCAGGGAGTTGTCTCCTTCCAAGTCGTTGCCTTTCCAGTCCGTGGACAGAAGCGTTTCGGTAATGAAATCAGCGTAGTTGCTATCGTCAATCGTAAACGTGTCGCGGCTGGGATCCACGTACTCAAAAACGAAAGATAACCGCTGATCCCGGATAATGGCTTCATCAAGATCAACAAAGCCAAACTTCTCTAAGGTAATACCGTTCACGAAGGACAGATTTTCGGAATTGGTATCTGTATTGAAGTCGAGAGTTACCTTGCCCCCTTTCGCATCATCATCAGGATCGCTGTAATCGCTATTCTCCTGAATGATCAGAACATTGCCTTGGGCAGGCGTATCGTACTTGTAACGCTTGTGATTCTTTTGGACCGACCCGGTCTTTTCCAGAGTCTCTCGCAGGGCATCACTGATGCCGTACCGCCCTCGCCCTGTCGCTAGGTCTTCATCTTGACCAGCGCAAAGATCCTTGAATTTCTCATTCGTCACCGGGTTTTTGGCAGAAGACTTCTCTCCTTTAATTGTCCGGCTAATACATTCGGTATCGTAGAGCACAAGTCCGTAATCACTACCGCTCCGATTGTCCTCCACGCTGAAGGTTACGCCGTAATCCTTCTCATACTGGTCGGTGATGATGGTGCCGTCGCCAGGGGTCCCTGCTAATCCTTCATCGAAGTCAATGGTCAGGGCGCTAGCGGCCTGGGCGGCGATGCCGAGGCTGGAAAGGCTGGCGATCGCTCCGGTGGTGATTAGGGCGGATAGTTTCATGACTCGAGGGGTCTTTAGTCTGCCGATGGGAATTGTGCGATTAGAGTTTAAAGAAACAGGCTAGATGCTTCATTCCCCCCACAATTAAGGAGGCTAGAGGAGAGAGCCGTTAGGGAATTAATAGCTGCTGCATTTTTTAATTCGCCGTGACTATAACTTATCAGCGCTGCCCGAGAGGGCCTAGGGGGCAATGGCAGACTTCACAGACTCTTTAAGAAAAAAGGGTCGTCTTCATCTCCGCTTCATAAACCAGCTTCATAAATCAGCTTCGTAAATCAGTTTCATAATCTGGAAGCTAAGGGGGTGACGATCAGCCTGGATCTAGCTAGATCTATCCAGGGGCTGGGGATTGATATCTGGATCTAGGGCGATCGCTGCCCGTGGTCCGTTGCCTGGTGATGGCTGCTAAGGGATGCTACGCATACGGAATGCTAGGCATCTTGTCCTCTCTTCTGGCGCTTCAGCATTTTGTGGGTTCCCCAGCCCAGTCCGACTAGCAGCAGCCAGTAGGGGGTATAGGCCAATAGCCAGAGGCTGATTTTGAGCAGACCCACGGTCAGATCGCCCATGGAGCGGGTGGCACCGGTCCAGGTGTCGCCGAGCTGTTGACCCAAAGGATTGTCCAGGGCGATCGCCGCTTGTTTTTGCTGCACGGTGATGGTCAGGGTGGAGTAGGCGACCCGTTCCCGCAGGGATTTGAGCTGGGCATCGATTTGTTCGATCTGCTGGCGAACGCTGCTGAGCTGCTCCGTGACGCTCAGTACGTCTTTGATGCTGCCCGCGCGATCCATAATTTTCAAGAGTTGTTCTTCGGTGCGGCGGAGGTTCCGCAGGCGGGCATCGGTGTCCACAATTTGATTGGTGACATCCTGGGCGGAAATATTGCGCTGGTCCACCTGTCCCAAGGTTTGGGCGTCGGCGAGGGCCGCTTCCAGGTTGCCTTGGGGAATACTGAGTTCAAGGCGGGCGGAGGGGCGATCGTCAATTTTGCTGTCGTTCAGGCTGAGGATATCCCCCTGATGTTTCTGGGCGATCGCCCGGAGATCGTCCACCGTCTCCTCGACGGAATCTACCCGGAGATCGACCGAGACGGTTTTGATGAGCTGTCGACGTCGCGACGCTGGGGTCGCCTGTTGGGAGCCCTCGCCATCATTGGCGGCCGGCTCGGCTCCTGCCTCAGCAGCCTCGGGGGGAGCAACGGCCGCTTCTTCGGTTGCCGCCCCGAGTTGATCTGCCGGGGCACCGGTGGATTCAACCCCGCCCCCGTTGCAGGCGGATACCAGCAGGGCGATCGCCACGCCACTTGCAATGCTACTTAACGGTCCTGTTCCCTTAGCCATAACCACGTCGCTTCACCCTTTGGCGAGCTTGAGCTTCATATTGCCTTTCTCGCATAGGAAACGCCCGCTGGTGCGGATGACGGGACAGTTCCGAAGGTGGAAGATGTAAGAATGACGGTTTAATCAGTGTCCATTGGGGCTGTGTCCGTTGGGTCAGTGTTCATTGGGTCAGTGCTCATTGGGACTATGCCAATGGCCGTGTGAATTAGGGTGCCGATCGCGAGGTAGTGTGTCGATGTTCCAGCCGCAATTGGATCCCCGCCGGGTGTGGGAAGTGGATTGTTATCGTCGTCCGCCGGAGCCACAGCAAGGGGAGACGATCCTGTGGGAATTGGTGTTGTGTGATCAGGCGCGATCGTTTGTTTTTCGCGATTTATGTCCCCAATCCCGCGTTAGCGCCGATTGGTTGGTGGGGCGGATCAAGGCGGCGGCGGGGGATAAAAATCCGCTGCCGGAGCAACTATGTGCCTTTCGACCGGCTACGGCGCAGCTCCTGCAAGTGGCGGGGAATGCCCTCAATATCCCTGTGAAGCTGACCCGACATACGTTGGCGCTGAAAACTTGGCTGCGCGATCGCCAACGGAAACATCCGCTAATCGACCCCACGACCCGCACCCCCTATGATGTGCTGGCGTTGGAGCGACCGGCCCCCGTCCCGTTGCCCAATAAGTTATGGGGAGATCAATGGCGATTTGCCAGTTTGCCGGTGGGGGCGGTGTTGGATCAATTGGTCCCCCGGGCGATCCCGATCAAGCATCTGCCCAGTGTGTTGCACCCGGATAATTTTGGGTTGACCAGTGACCAGCCCCTGCCGGGGGTGATTATCGATGCGGGGCGATCGGCGATGGTGCTCGCCCAATGGCTGTTGAGTCAGTCCCCCGCCGCCATTCGTTACCAAAGTGGTCAGCCGGACGGGTTGATTTTGGAAGTCAAATTAGTGGACCGTTGGATTTTGACCACCTTTGACGATCCGGAAGTGGGACAGGCGGGGCGCACCTATGAAAATCGCAAACGCTCCACCCATGGGCTCCATTTTTTGCTGATTCGCCCCGATGATTCCGGCATGACCGAGACTGGGCTATGGTTACTGTGCGACGGTAGTTTGGGGCGTTAAGGCGAATATTGAATCAGGTATTTTGTCAGGACCTTTGAGCGAATTTTTTCGGGAACTAGCGCAAATCTTTCGGGGCGATCGCCGTCAACAATGGGGAGCGATCGCCCTAACCCTAGTGATTTGCCTCGGGATCCTGCTCCGCTTCGTCAACCTCGATAGCAAAGTCGTCTGGATCGACGAAATCCATAGTTTTATGCGGGTGGGGGGCTACGGCAAAACCGCCCTAGTGGAGCAATTTGAACAAACCATCGCCGCCACCGAAACCCGACCCGGCACCCTGATGCCGCTGGAGGATTTACTCCAATTGCAGCGTCCCCCTGTCTCCCAAAATTTACTGACCGGTCTGGGGGCCACCATCCATGCCCTCGCCACCGATAATCCCCAACATCCCCCGGTCTATTATTTGGCGGCGCGATTGATGGCGGGAATTTTTGGACCCGGCGTGTCAATTCTGCGGGGGACGGCAGCGTTCTTCGGCGTAGCCTTAATTCCTGCCATGGGCTGGTTGGCGTGGGTGCTATGGCGATCGCCCCACATCTCCCTCGTGACCATGGCGATCGCGGCGGTGTCGCCGTTTCAAATTGCCTATGCCCAGGAAGCCCGGGAATATAGCCTTTTGGCGGCGATGGTCGCGTTGACCACGGGGCTATTGGTGCGGGCAATGGACGGGACGCGCCGGGGATGGTGGACTTATGGCGGGGCGATCGCCGTTGGGTTTTATACGCATTTGCTCATGGGATATGTGGTGGTTGCCCATGGGGTGATGGTCTTGGCGGTGCAGGGATGGCGATCGCCCGTTGCCAGGAGGTTTGGGCTGGCGATCGCGGGAGCTGTGGCCACATTTGTCCCCTGGATCGTCGTCTATCTCATCTACTTCCGGGGTATGGGCTGGATTGGTCGTGATTTGGGATTTGTGGGGTTATTGCGTCGCTGGGCGGTGGGTTGGACGTTACCTATTTTTGATTTGCAGATTTTGTATGCCGACCAGTTGTTCGATGTGGCAGCGGTCCAAGATCTGACGAACTTGGGTTGGGGTTGGGGATTGATTGCCCTTTGTGGTGGGCTATGGGGTTGGAGTGCGTGGAAACTGTGGCGAGGGGCGCGGCGATCGGCGTTTGTTGTGACGGCGTTGGGATGGGTGCCGTTTTTAATGTTGGCGTTGCCGGATGTGGTGGATGGCGGGCAGCGATCGACCGTGGGACGGTTTTTGATGCCTGTGGTCTTGTCGTTACAGATGACGCTGGGGTACGCCCTGGGCAATGCTTTCAAGCCATCATCCCGTGCAGGCATTTCGTCGTCTACGCTTACCAAAATTACATTGGTTGTGATTGTGATGTTGGGGGTTGGATCGACGGTGGGATCGGGGCGATCGCCCGTGGGATGGAATAAATACACCAGTTACTACGACCCAGCGGTGGCAGATATCCTCGTCAGTGGCGACACGCCGTTAATCATCACGGGCGCTGAGAAAAATGGCCGCCTGATGTCCATCGCCCACTATCTCCCGCCTTTGAAGACTCAGCCCTTAAAAACTGCTGTCAGCCCCACCGTATTATTTATCGCCAAACCTGCGGTCCCCGCCCTCCCCGCCGATTTGACCCAGCGATTCACCAATATCTATCTCTATCGTCCCTACGCCGAATTGGTGAACGGCTTGCAGGCCCAAGGCTGGCAGCTCGAAACCATCCATGCTCCCGGTCAGCTTATCCAGGCGACGCCCCCCACGAATGAGTCATGAGTCTTAATCGCCGATGTTTAATTGCCTGACTCGCGCTCACTATCTCCTCAGTCGTCAGCTTTGGCTCGTGGTAAATCCGCCGCTGCTGGTGCGTTGGTTCTGGCTGGCGATCGCCCTGATCATCGGCATTGGCTATGGCATCGCCGCCCTCCCCGATTTTTCGGTGCAATACCTAATCCCCGACGACGGCCGCCAACATCTTTTCTGGACGGCGCGATTTTTGGACCCAGACCTATTCCCCGGCGATCGCATTGCCGACTATTTCCAATCCGTCGCCCCCTGGGGATTTCAGAGTATTTATCGGCTCGGCGCACTGTTCAACCTTGCCCCCTGGGACATTGCCAAATGGATCCCCATTCCCCTCAGCCTTGCCACCGCCTGGGGTGCATTTTTAGTTGGCGAAACCTGGCTCCCCCTCCCCGCCGCCAATGCGCTTACGTCCATCCTGCTCTTACAAAATCTCTGGCTAAGGGATGACCTGGCATCCGGCACCGCCCGCGCCTTTTTAAATCCCTTATTTTTGTTAGTGCTGCTCGGTATTCAACGGCGATCGCCCCAGCTTTTGATCCCCGCCATCCTTATCCTCGGCGGCTTTTATCCCCACTACGTCCTAATCACCGGCGTCATCTTGGGTCTAGAACTCTTGCGGCAACTGATTTGGGACAAAAAAAGATTCAACCTGTGGAGCCTGGAATTGGGCGGGGCGATCGCCTGCATCTTGGTGCTATTGCCGTTTGCCATCAACGCCTCCGAATTTGGACCCACGATTTCGCGAGCGATCGCCCAAACCCTGCCGGAATTTCTCCCTGACGGTCGCACCCGATTTTTCTATGACGATTTTGGGCGTTTCTGGCTATCCGGCGGTCGTAGCGGCATCCAAATCCCCCTAAATCCCCCCCTGTATTGCTTCGGTCTACTCCTGCCCATCCTCTATCGCTGGAAACATAAATTTCCCCTGCTGCAACAGGTCAGCTCAAACGTAAATCTGCTCAATCGCCTCACCCTTGCCAGCTTCATCACCTTTTTTACCGCCCATCTCTTACTCTTTCGCCTTCACCTCCCCAGTCGCTACACCCAGCACAGCTTGCGCATCGTCCTCGCCAGCGCCGCCGCGATCGCCCTGTTTGCCTTGCTGGATGTCCTATGGAATCGCCTTAACGCCATCGCCGGCAAACTCATCGCGATCGCCCTCGTTGCCTTCGCCCTCCTCTACCCCCTCACCTACAAAAATTTCCCGAAAACCAACTATGTCACCGGCGATCGCCCGGACCTCTACGCGTACCTACAAACCCAACCAAAAACTATACGTATCGCCAGCCTCTCCGGCATCGCCAACAACCTCCCCACCTTCGCCCAACGCACCGTCCTAACCGGCGCTGAATACGCCATCCCCTACCACTGGGGCTACTACGAACCATTCCGCCAAACCACCCTCGACCTGATCACCGCCCAATACACCCCCGATCCCACCGTCCTCGCCCAGGCGATCGCCACCCACGGCATCACCCACTGGCTGATTGACCGCAACGCCTTTACCCCCGACTATTTTGAGAATCAAAAATGGTTGAGACAATATGAGCCAGCCTTTGCGATCGCCCGTGAATCCCCCTCCTCCAGCTATCTCGCTACCCAACTGGAAACCTGCAAAACCTTTGAGACACCTGAACTCTACGTCCTTGATGCCAACTGCCTCGTCAAAGCCCCCTAGCAAGCATCTCAGGGATAGAGCAAGAATAAAACTTTGGCCAAACTCAAAACCTCGACTACTATTGGAAGGCTGTATTGAAATATGAGTCCGCAGGCAACCCGCCATGGCAGTCCCTAAGAAACGCACATCCAAACAAAAGAAAAACTCCCGCCGCGCCCATTGGGTTCGCAAGGCAGACCTCCAAGCCCAGCGCGCTCTGTCCCTGGGTAAGGCCGTCCTCAGCGGTCGGTCTAACTTCGTCTACCCCGTCAAGGATGAGGAAGGGGACGACGAGGAGTAAGGTCACCCTCAATTCAGAGGGCCCTCATATTCAGAGGGATGAAGCGATGTTTTCCAATAACATCAGAATTAATGGGCAGAGATGATCTCGCGATCGCCTCTGTCCATTTGATGTTGGGGGAGATTTTTGGGGATTTGTCTAAACTGAAGAGGTTGATACCGTCCCTCGCTACGACAAGCGGCAACCGCAATGATGGGTAAATTTTTCCAGAAACCGGATTCTAATTTGAAGGATCGGGTGCCACCGGGACAACATTTGGCGACGGGATTTCCGGTGCTGACCTATGGGGAAACGCCGACCGTTGACCCGGCGGGCTGGACATTAACGATTTCTGGATTGGCTGAACCGAAAACGTTTACGTGGCAAGACCTGCTGGCGCTGCCCCAATCAGAATTTACGGCGGATTTTCATTGTGTTACCCACTGGTCAAAGCTGGATGTGAAGTGGATGGGGGTCAAACTAACGGATCTGATGGCTCAGGTAACTTTGGATCCCAAGGCGACCCATGTAATGCAGCATTGCACCGGCGGTTACACCACGAATCTATCCCTGGATGATTTTGTTCGGGACGAGAATTTTTTGGCCCATACGGTATTTGACGAGCCCCTGGATGCGGAACATGGGGGACCCGTGCGATCGGTGGTGCCCCATCTCTATGCCTGGAAAAGTGCCAAGTGGATTAGCGGTTTGGAATTTTTGGCGGAAGATGAGCCCGGGTTTTGGGAGCGCAATGGGTACCATATGCGCGGCAATCCTTGGACCCAGGAACGATATCGCAACTAAGCGCGGCCACTAAGCACTGCAACTCTAGGAAACTTGGGCGTTTGGGGGTGGTAGGTCATAATTGAGACGCGATAGGTTGGCTGCCCGGAGAGAGCCGGAGATGGAGGGACGCGATCGCCCATCCAGAAATCCATTGCCGATGCATCCGTCGGATCCATCGAATCATCTACCGCAGACGATAGAAACGCCCCAGGACCATGCCTTCTCCTATCTACACCGGAACCCGTATTGTGGTCGCCGCTGTGACATTCCTAATCATGTTGCAGATACTAAGGCCGTTGCTTCGGGAATGTCCCTATGGCTCCTGTCTATTTCCCCTACTGCCCCGGCTAACCTTCGGTGATCCCTGTGCCCCCCAGGCCCAGCCGTGCGGTAGCAACACCTGTTATAGCTACGAATACGCCCCCTGCCCGGCAGCGCAGCCTCCTGCCCAAAAGCCCCTTCCTGCCGGCAAGCCCATTCGGTACAAGTAAAAACGTCTTTGGGAGAGAACTAGGATTGCGCCTCGGTCTACCCATGTTCGTAGCCAATGTTCGCGACCAATTTTCGCTAGGATCAAGTTTCTTTACGAAACCTGTTCCTTCGAGGGATGTTCCCTGACCTAGCTATGGCGATCGCAACTGACCTCTCCCCCACCCTGCAGCGCAAATTCCACCAGCTCCAAGCATTCTTCCGGGATCAGCCCAAGGCTTTGATTGCCTACTCCGGCGGCATTGATAGCACTCTCGTCGCCAAGGTTGCCTACGATGTATTGGGCGATCGCGCCCTGGCCATCACCGCCGAATCCCCGTCTCTGCTGCCGGAGGATTTGGAAGACGCCCGCACCCAAGCCGCCATGATTGGGATCCGCCACGACATTGTCCAAACCCACGAAATGGACAATCCCAACTACACGGCCAACCCGATCAACCGCTGCTACTTTTGCAAAAGCGAACTCCACGACACCCTCAAGCCGTTAGCTCTAGAGCGGGGCTATCCCTACGTGATGGACGGGGTCAACGCGGACGATCTGCAGGATTACCGCCCCGGCATCCAAGCGGCAAAAGAACGAGGCGCGCGATCGCCCCTAGCCGAACTCGGCATCACCAAAAGCGACATCCGCGACCTGTCCCGCCACCTTGACCTTCCCTGGTGGGATAAGCCCGCCCAACCGTGCCTAAGTTCCCGATTCCCCTACGGCGAAGAAATCACCATCGAAAAACTGCGTCGAGTGGGTCGCGCCGAATATTATCTCCGCACCCTAGGGTTTCGGGAGCTGCGCGTCCGCTCCGAAGGCAACACCGCCCGCATCGAAATTCCCCCAGACCAGATCCAATCTTTCGTGTGTGACACCGACCTCCCCGAACTCACGGCCAAACTCCAATCCTTGGGTTTCCTTTTTGTGACGTTGGACCTGGAAGGACTGGTCAGTGGCAAGCTAAATCGGATCCTGGGCGCTGTACCCATGGCCACAGATAAGGCATAGTTTTTAGTCTGCGATTAGTCCGTGATTAGTCCGCGATCGCCCCATTTTCCCCGAAGCAGCCCCCTTGGAGACTGGTCCCATGGGGGGTCGGAGGAGAGTCCCCTCAAAGGGAATGATTAAGAATTCCTATGATTCATTCCTTGAGAGAAGGAGATTTTCTCAAAAATTAGTGATTAAAATTGCAATACCTAAGAATTCACAAGCCTGATCGGTCGGTTCAGCAATTTTTGCCGGACTCTAGACCCGGGCGAATTTCTAGGTGTGGGTAAGTCAGTGACGGCTCATCCCTTGGGGGAATTCCATTCGGAGCCATCCCTGGGGTGACTCGATCTAACCCGCTTTCCCCACTACTTGTTTCGTACTACTGAGGAGTGATCATGAAAACTATCCTGCGTACCCTGGCCGCCGCTGTGCTGATGGCTGGTTTGGCAACTGCCTGTGGCGGTGGCGATACCGCACCTGCTGAGGGCGAGTCTCCCGCTACCGAAGAGACTGCTGCTCCTGAAGAAGAAGCTGCTGAGCCTGCTGAAGAAGCGGCTCCTGCTGAAGAAGCTGCTGAGCCCGCTGAAGAAGCTGCTGAGCCCGCTGCTGAGGAGTCTGCTGAGCCCAAGGCTGAGGAGTCTGCTGAGCCTGAGGAAGAAGCTGCTGAATAAGCGGTTTTGCTGTGAGTTCGCGGGAGGCGTTTCGTTGTCCCGTTGACTGACCGATAGCAATTAGCAATAAAAACCCCGCAGTCTGTTACCCCCTAGGGCAATGGTCTGCGGGGTTTTTCAGTGGCATGAAGGGGCACTGTAGGGGGCAATGGGACACGCCGCCGTGGTGGCAGGGCGATTACCTAGACCTTCATCAGACTTTAGTTCCCTGGACCTGGCGGAGGGTCGATAGGTATTCGTTAAGGAAGGGCAGTCCACCGATCGCCGGCATCAGGTAGCGGGAGGTACAAAGTAGTCCCAGGGCTGCGCCCGTTGCGGCGGGGAAGTAGGGGGCATAGAAGGCGATCAGGGCGGCATCGCGGGTGCCAACGCCGGCGAATGTCAGGGGAAGCAGTCCGGCAAGGATGGCTAGGGGGGAGAGGGCCAGGTTGGCGAGGAATGGGGTCCAGGCTTTGAGGGCGAGGATAAAGAACCAGATTTGCAGCAGGTGGAGGAACCAGATGCCGATGGAGGTGAGGGTGATTTTCAAAAGTTGTTGGCGATCGCTCCAGAAATAATCGTGCATGGCTTGCCAACTGGTATCCATGCGCTGAAATTTTTGTTTGAGTTTTTGGGGGGCGATTTTTCGCAGCACACGGAAGAAAAAGCGAGCGAAGGGGGGCCAGCCCAACAGCAGTCCACCCAGGATTAAGCCGCTGGTGATGGCGATGGTCATGGCCCAAAACAGGAGGTTTTTCTCCGGCACGAGAAATAGGCCAAAGGCGCACCAAAGGAGCAGGGATAGGAGGTCGCAGGCTTTCTCGAAGATCACTAGGGAGACAGCCAGACTGCCGTCCAGGTGGCCGCGATCGCGCATGAAATAGGCTTTGGCGATGTCCCCCATTTTGGAGGGGAGGACCATATTGAGCACGCTGGCGGCGAGGATGAGCTTATTCGCTTCGCCGAACCCCAGCAGGTGGGCATAGTCCCGGGGCATCAGCTGTTGTAAGCGCCAGGCGGTGGATAGGGTGAGGGGCACCACCATGCCCAGGCTGATGACCATCCATAGGGGATCGCAATTTTTGAAAACGTCGATCAAGCCCAGAAAGTCGATGCGGGTGTAGATCACCACCAGGATGATGGCGCTAACGATGATGGAAATGAGGCGCTTCATGGCAATGGCGTACGGGATAGGGAGACAGAGCAGCGGTGTTTAGGACGCATTAGTAATATTGCTCGACGTGGAGCGGCTCCTTGGGGGCAAGGTCAACGATGCGATCGCCCAGATCCCAAGATTCTTGGAGTTGTCCCCGCTGGAAGGTGCGGCTCATGACGACATAAATAGACGTGGCATCGACCCCCAATTCAATGG
This sequence comes from uncultured bacterium, assembly GCA_964655355.1. Classification (GTDB taxonomy): domain Bacteria; phylum Cyanobacteriota; class Cyanobacteriia; order CACIAM-69d; family CACIAM-69d; genus CALGDE01. Next base: position 13,649 of record CAZZMD010000041.1, on the reverse strand, counting down.
CTTTCACGGTGCGCCAATCGCCCCCCTGGAGGTCATCGCTGATGCACCACTGTTCCGTCTCCGTATCCCAGGTCAGGCGACGGGCAAATCGGAAGGGGCTGTCCTGTTTGCCCACAATCAAAATTTTCTGCAAAATGCTGCGGATCAAGTTGGGAAAGAACCGCCCGACCGTGGTCATCACCAGCCGCAAAATAATCAGTTTGGGGGTGGTCATTTGGGTTTGCTTCGCCCAGCCCAGTTTGCCTTGGATGCCGATGCTGTCCGTATCTACGGTGATGTCGTAGTCGTCCACCAGATGACCGACGGCATTTTTTGGCTTTTTCCCCTCCGCCACCAGTAGGGAAAATTGCGTGTCCGACGCGGTCAGGCGATCGCCCCGGAAAATCTTGTAGACGCCCCCCTTATTCAACGCCAAAATCAACGTCACCAATTCCGACTGGTCGTTCAGCTTAGACCAGCGTCGATCAATCAAGATCCGCGCATTGGGGAGCCAGGTACGGCCCGGTTGGGCTTGGGGCACCGGGGGGCGATCGCCCGCAAAATCCCGCCAGGTCAACAGATAATTCCACACATGGTGTCCGACGATATGGTCATCGGCATAGCAAGCGCCCCGCCCCGCCAATAGTCCCGCCGCGATTTGGTCGTTAATATTCAGCGCCGGGGGATACCATTGCCCCACCAGCTCAAACCCATGGGGGAAGAAATTATAGGTGTTGCGGCTGGTGTACTCGCCCCCAAAAGAGCCATCGGGGTGGACAAATAATGCCGCCAGATCCACCGCCTTGATCAACGCCTCCTTCAGGCGAGGGTCTGGTGTCCCCCGCTCCAATCCCATCTGA
>CAZZMD010000041.1:0-12795 GCA_964655355.1 uncultured bacterium | reverse complement strand
CACCGTTAAGGTGTGATAGCCCGGGTCGCACCCCTCATATTCCTGGAACCACCCCTCCGAATCCTGCCAAGACAGCACCGTCTCCAACCGTTGGGCTTTAGCCCCATCCCACCGGCGATCGCCCGTCAACTGTCCGAGCCGTTCCAAAACCAACACAATTAACGCCTGGTGATTGGTCAGCCGTCCGCTCTCCTGGTGATGGGCCAACCAATCCGCCCGCGTCCCCATAAAGGTCAATAAGTCCGGCTCATCTAACCCCAGCAGCTCATAGGATTCGATAAACGCCAGCAGGGAAAAGGCTGCCGCCCCCCCCGCCCGCTCAAAGGGAAAATAATCATCACAGGAGCCATCGGGGTGGGAGCTGATGGCCGCAAATCGAATCCCCGCCTTAGCCCACTCCTTTAGCTTCGGCTCCTGGAAATAAATATTGTCGGGACAGTCCAAGGAATAGGCCAGCGCCAGGGGCCACACGAACTCCTGGCTCATGGCCGTCGGAAAATCAATGATTTTGTACTGCCAATAATTGCGATCAAAACAGCCATAGGTCGGGCTATGGGGATTGCGATCGCCCAGGGTCAAAATCTTAGGAATCTCCGCCAACGCCGTGCGGGCAAACACCTCCCGCAGCGATCGCCCCGCCTCATCTGCCCCAGCATTACCCCCAGCATCCATGCCCATGGTTCCCCCCTCCTGAGTCCGTCGCCCCGTTCGTTCCCTAGGTCTGCTATCTAAATCCGTAGCTGTCCGGGGTAAATTCTACCGGCTCGGGGGCAGGTGACGGACAGGTAATTGGTGGGCAACAGCGAGGGGCGATCACTGTTCCAGCCCATCCCGCCCCCCAAAAAAGGGGCATTAATGTCCTGATATCCTCAAGATCTATGGCGTTACCGTAAAAAGATCGAGGTTCACCGAGAAAATTTGTTAATTTAGGAGCAATCTTGCCTAGTGCTGGAGTTAGTCTGGCAATATCCTGGACGACCCGTCGTCTGCGATCGCGCCAGACCAAGGAGTGAACGAAAACTACAGACAATACCCCATGAAAGCCAAAATTGCCCTGGGCATTGCATCCGTTGCAGTTGCCAGCTTGCCCCTACCGGCCTTCGCTGACGGTCATCATCCCCACATCGAAGTGGATTACCACGAGCAAAGCTTGGCTCAGGAAGTCATCTACGGTACCGTGTACGACGGCGAGAAGCTGCGCGTCGTAACCGATCCCAAAGGTGCTGCTCTGCGCCGTAGCTTTGAGTTCCCCATCGAGCTTTCCGTTGCGACCGACAGCAGCATCTCCACCAGCACCCCCATCACCGACCGTTACAAGATGGGTACCTTCGGCGATTGCACCGGCGACAACGCGATCGACCTGTCCGACGCAGATGCTTTCCACAGCAACTGCACCGCCATGGTCACCGCTTGGGCCGAGGAAATCCGTGAGTGCATGGCCTCCGGTCCTGCCTTGATCCGCGACCTGACCGGCAACGAGGTCAACGTCTACAACAGCGACGGTGAGCTGTTGAACGGCGAGATCGTTTACAACGCTTCCGGCAAGGCCGTGTGCTCCCAGTTTGTGGGTCGCGCAGTTCCCGTTTCTGCAATCCAGTGCAGCCAGGTGACCGTTCAGCAACGCGGCTTCACCACCCCTGCTCCCCAGGAGACCTTCTCCGCACCCATCCGTGGTCTGTACTAAGGGATAAGGGATCTGGCAATAGATATCGCTAGGTTGAAAGATGCCCTGGCGGGGCTAAAGTCTAGGACTGTTTAGGCTATACCCGCGGGGGCGCTTCTTCTAAACAGATTGTTATGAATGGTGGCTGATTGGGATAATTCCTCCCAGTCAGCCACTGTTGTTTCTGGAGGATTTTTCTGGGGGATTTTTCTGGGGGATTTTTCTGGGGGATTGCTGGTGTTTGATTGAGAACCGCGTTGTTTGCCTGGGGTCTTCCGTCGAGGTTTTCCGTCCAGCAGGCCAGGGTTAAAGGTTCAGGCTATTAAGAACGCAGTATCGGTTGCGACCTTGAGATTTCGCATCGTAGAGGGCTTGATCTGCTAAATCCAGTAAAACTTTGGGATGGCTGGTCTCTTCCGGGGCAAGACAGGCAACGCCGATGCTCAGGGTGAGGTATTTGCTGAGATCGGAATAAGCATGGGGGATTTTCTCCTCCGACAGCAGGTTGAGGATGCGTTGGGCGACGGCGATCGCCCCCCCCTCGGCCGTCCCTGGGAGCACCACCACAAATTCTTCCCCCCCATACCGAGCGGCAAAATCTTCTCCGCGCAACAGCGATCGCTTCAGGACCGCAGCCACCCGCCGTAAACATTCATCGCCGGCCGGATGCCCATAGTTGTCGTTATACCGCTTGAAATAATCCACATCGCACATCAGGAGCCCAATTTTAGGATTTGGGGTTTGGGGGCGCTCCCACAGGTGCTGGAGCTTTTCGTCGAAGGCCCGCCGATTGGACAGCAAGGTCAGCGAGTCCCGCGTCGCCCACTGGTGTAGCTGGGCATTGAGCGATCGCAACTCCGCCTCCTGCTGGGACAATGCCACATTCCGCTGCTGGAGCTGTTGACTATTGCGCCGCTCCCGCTTCAACAAATACGCCTGATTGAGGGCCACCCCAAGCTGGGCGGCCACATTCCCCAACAACTCCCGATCATCCTCACTCCAAATCCGTGGGCTACGGTAATGCCCCGCCAACACCAAACCATTGGGGCGATCGCGATAGGAAGCGCGACACACCAGCAACGCCTGTAAGGGCAACGGGATGGGTAGCTCCTCCGCCCAGTCCTCCAAATCATCTGGTCCGGATCCCACGATGGCTGGCGGCTCGGTTGCTGGCGAATCAGTTGATTGCAGCTCGGTTGATTGCGGGTCGGTTGATTGCGGGTCGGTTGATTGCGGGTCGGTTGATTGCGGGTCGGTTGATTGCGGATCAGAGGGCTCAGAGGGATCAGAGGATAGATCAGAAAGGTCAGAAACCGCGCCAGTCGTGATCCCAAGGACCGCATCGTCCGTTAATCGTGCTTCCATCCACGGCGTATGGCGAGGCAGCCGCGCCCCCAAACCAGAGACCAGTCTGCCCACGGACTTTGGGGGGCGATCGCCATCCTGATGGGCGGTTGGTGTCGCGGTGGGATCAGGCTGACTCTGATCCCCACCCCGTGCCAAAGACGCCTCCAAATACTCCGCTTCCAGATCCAGCGTACTGCCCCCTTCTCGCAGGGTATAAATGCAACAGTAATCCGCCTCCAACGCCTGCCCAACCTTCGTCGCTGCCACCGCCAGAATCTGCTCCGGCTCCAGCGTGGAGCGAATATCATCGACAATATCGTTCAGTAACATCAGCCGCCGATTTCGCCGTTGCAGCTTAGTCTCCGCCAACTCCCGCTCCTTAATTTCCTGCCGAAGCTGGTCATTGCGCACCTGGAGCTGACGCGTTAGGCTCAGAAGCCGCAAATGTAAATACACCCGCGCCAAAAACTCCTCCGCATCAAAGGGTTTGACCAGGTAATCCATCGCCACCGCCAGTCCTTGCACCTTCGACGACGTATCATCCAGCGCCGTCATAAAAATAATGGGAATGTGGGCATAGGTGTCGAGGGCCCGGATCCGCTGGCAGGTTTCCACCCCGTCCATCCCCGGCATCATCATGTCCATCAAAATCAGATCAACGGCCTGCTGATTCAGGATCTGAAGGGCTTCTAAGCCGCCGTCTGCTGTGATCAAAGAGAGTTGGGGTTGGCGGCGTAGGATGCGCTTAATGAGGTGAAGATTAGACGGCGTATCATCCACCGCGAGAATCGTGTAAATCTCCTGTTCTCCCCCCAGGAGAGTACCGGGCAAGGAAGGCGTGGCGCTGGGACTGGGGTTGACCGAGAATGAATCGAGATTAAACAGTTCCATGGCCCGGGAAACCCTGAAGATGTGACACGGTGGGGAGAACGGAGGATAGGGAGGGGCGGGGCCGGGTGCCCTAGCCTTTGGGGAGTTTCTTGGGGGCGTGAGTCAGGGGACTCCTGCAGATACCGAAACAAAGGGGGATGGAGCGAGAGGGGGGAGGATGGCTTATTGTGACATGGCTTAACTCGAGGATGGCGGTGGGGTCAGGGGCGCAAATGGGGGCTTAGGAGCGATGGGGGAATGGGTAAATGGGGAGCGGGTCAATAACAGGGCTGCGGGAACGGGGCTGCGGGGTCAGGATTTGCCGAAGCCGGGAATGAAACTGCCTAGATTTTGGGTGATGCGACGGATCGCGCGCTGGGCGACATAGGTGTAGCTCATATCACCACACATCATTTTGCCAATGTAGGTTTTCACCGACGGGCGGCGGGTGCCAATTTTGTAAGCTAGCTTCGGAAATTTGTGGAAGAGGCTGGCAAGGCGCTGGGCCCACGCCAGGTCGCTCCCTAGGGTGTCTGCAATGGTTTGGCTATAGCGGGCGATCGCCTGGGAATCGCCGGTCAAAGCCTGATCAACCGCCTTGGCCGCCTCTGATCCCGTCATAATCGCTTGGCGTACCCCTTCACTGCTAAAGGGATCGGCCACCCCAGCCGCATCCCCCACCAGGACACCATGATCCCCATGGATCGGGCGATCGCCATCCCACAGGCGCATGGGAATCGATTGGACCTCTCCAACGGGGGTTACCTTGAGGTGCTTAGCAAAGGTGTGAAGGACATCCTTCAGTTTGGCTTCCTTAACACCCCCGCCGCGAGTGGTGGCGGCACAGAGCCAGGTTTGATCCCCCTTGGGCAGGGCCCAAACGGAACCATTTTTAAGCAGCCCAAAATCGAAATAGCCGATATTATTCACTTGCCCTTGGGTCACCAGCACCGCCCCGAGCTGCGCCTTGACCGGCTTCAACTTCAGCCACTGGCTGCTCGGCCCCTCAGGACCATCGGCACCAATTAAATAGGGAGCCGTAAATGTCCCCTCAGGGGTGGTCACCCGCCAGCGATCGCCTTGGCGCTGGGCTTGGGTTGCCGGGCAATTGCCCTTGAACGTTACCCCTCGGGCGATCGCCTGCTGGACCAAAAAATCATCAAAGACCTTGCGATCGATGGACCATAGGGGCTCTTCCGACTCCACATCCACGTCCACCGCATCCCCCAACTGCCAGCTCAGTTGCAACTGAGTTAGGCTATGCTGAATCGCTGGGGATAAATCAAACTCAAAATATTGAGCCACCGCCGGGGCTACCCCTCCCCCACAGGGGCGATCGCGCGGCCAGGGGGACCGATCTAACAACAGCACGCGCCGCTGGGACTGGGCCAAAGTCAGCGCCGCTGTGCTGCCGCCGGGGCCAGCCCCAATCACAATGCAGTCGAACTCAGAGGTCATAGGTGGGCAAGCATGAGGGGACGTGTGAGAAGCGAGGACTCGACGGAGTCTAGGAAAAGGAGTCTAGGAAAAGGAGCCTAGGAAAAAAGGGAAAAAAGCCACTCAGTGATTCACCGACGCTTTAGGCGCGTCAGTGGCAGCAATGGCGCTGGATCTGGCGCTAAATCTGGCGCTGAATCTCTGATCCAATGCCGGTTCCCAACGATTTAACCGTAACGGTCAACGTCGACTTCAGCCAAACTTCCGGACAAAAAACAGCAATCAAAGTTTAAGGATCGCAATTTTTGAATACGGAGTGACTCAGGGTGTTCCCTTCAAGTCCGCTAGCATACCCTTGATATAAGGGGTAAAGGCTCCGACTATCGTCTTCAAAATTCCCGTCGGGCGAAGAGGAAGGTCGTTAAACAGAGCACAGCAATAGTGTAGCCACTGCCATACAGAAGATTGAGCCCCAGGGTCGTTGGGTCGGGCAAAAGTCCGTAAACCGCTAAGTTTTTCAAGTTTAGGCGCTCCAAATCCGGAAGAATCAGGTACAAGACTTCTGTGAGTTGGCGTAACCAAGGGGTATCTAACTGCACACCGATGGTCAAGAGATCCTGACTTAGATGCCCCATGAAGTAGACCGCGAGGGTGAGTCCTGAGGCTAGGACGCCGTTGGTGAGGACGCTAAACAAAAGGGCGATCGCCGCAATCAGAATCAGCTCCACCATGGCGAACCCCGTGGTCAGGGCGATCGCCCCCCAGTCCAGCTCAATGTCTCCCGTGGGCAGGAGCACCAGGAGCCCGAGCCCCGTTGCGCCCAAGGCGATTAGCATCAACACCACCGAAAGCCCCACGTGCTTACCCAGGATCAGCTCGGTGGGGCTCAGGGGCTTGGCGATGGAGAGCAGAATCGTGCGCCGCTCAATTTCTCGATCCAGGAGTCGGGTGCCGATGAATACCACCACCGCTAACCCCAGTAGGCTGGTCCCCGCGAGGGTGATGTCCAACAGGATTTTGCCGGTGGTGTTGCCCGCTGCAATTTCCGGCAGCAGCGCGATCGCCAAGACCAGGACCAGACCATAGGCCGCCAAAAAATAGGACACCTTGGCCCGCCATAATTCCCGAATAACATTCGTGGCGATCGCCCACACCCGCCCGACACTGATACCGTTCACGGCCGCTTTAACCTCCTTCACTCAAGCCCTGTATCCAATTCCTGATGATTTCGCTCTGTTCTATTGTTAACGAATTTAACAAAACCGTAAATTGTCCGGATCGCGTAACCTCGTCCCATGGGCTGAGCCCCTTAAGGGGAGGTAAACCGGGGGCTCAATACCTATTTCACCTCTTTTTCGGGACTGCCAGGGATGAGTGTTTGCTGGAGACAATGGCGGTAAATCCGTTATTGAATTCCCCTAACGCCCTGGCTGGTGAAGTTGCTTACACCCAACCCTCCCAAAGGGCATTAGCATCATAGATATCCAATGGCATCGGCACGGCATTCGCAGTGGGTATCCCAGATGTCCGATGTCCATTCCCCCTGACCCAGCCTACTGCTCCCATCAATTGACTGCTCGGCTCACGCTCTGGCTTCCGATTCCCGTCCGTCGTACTTCCCACTGTTTCGCCTGCCCTACTCCAGTCTGATACGACCATGAACCGGCCTGCATCTCCCCCCGCGTCCACCGCCCTTGCCAATGGGATCAGCCCTGGCTCCGATCCCTTACCGCTCGCTAGCTCGACGGCGGATTTCTCTAAACTTGCCCGCCATAGCCGTATTTTGATGGCGGTGGTGGCCCCCCAGTCGTTGACGGTGTTGGCGGCCAATGCCAGCTTTTGTGAGGCCTTGGAGATTGCTGCCCCGCTGCCGCCGAATCAGAAGCCTGGCAGCAATGGGAAGGATGGGGGATCGTTGGCTGGGGAGGCGATCGCTCCCGATGACCATGCTGCGGCGATCGCTGAGGGTGCGTCGGAGGAGAGGGCGCAATCGGTGGCTACTCTGGCGGATCTCCATGGCCAGGGATTTCGGGCGTTAGGGGATTTTGCCCTGCCAGATCGATTGAGCGTGACCCATGGGTTTTCCTTTGATCAGTGGTATCGCCGTCAGGTGTTCTGTCGGGTGTGGGCGTCTTATCATCCCCAGGATTCTCGGATCCAGCGGTGGTTGGAGGCCCCCCAGCGAATGCTGTTGAAGGGCGATCGCCCCCGGGAAGAGCGGCAATATCTCCATGCTTGGCTCCAGTCGGGACCCCTGCAGGTGCGATGCCGGGCGGGCATGACGGACCCGGTGGCGAGTTGGCCGTGCGATCCGGACCATGCGTCGTTGGATGATTTGGAACAGCAGTTTGATTTGAGTTTTTACGAGGTGAGTGGCTGGCTGTTCCTGGAGGCGATCGAGGTGACGATCCGGGAGCGGATGCACGATCTAACAAAACTATTGTTGAATGGGGAGTCGATTCTGGGGCTGGAAAAATTTCGCCAGGTGGGCCAGATACTCCGGCAAATTTTCCAGGCGGATCAGGGATTTGTGCTGAGGACGGATCGGGATCAGGTGCAAATTTCCCGCACGGCGGCGGACTGCCCCCGGCAGGTTTCCCATCTATCGGTGCCCCCGGGAACAACGTCGGAATTTTTGGCGGCGATCGCCCAGACCGATCCGGTGAATATTGCCGATTTGGGGGATGGGACGGCGGGACCGGTGGAGCAGTATTTTTTGGATCTGGGGATGCGATCGGTGCTGTTGATTCCCCTGCGGTTGGAGATGATGGCGGACCAGGAGCAGCCCCAGGGGGCGCGATCGCGGGAGTGTTTCTCCGGCGGCGTGGTGGGATTGGCCAGTCGCCGCCCAAATCATTTTGATCGGTTGGATCGCGATCGCGCCTATCAACTTTCGCCGACATTGACCGCTGCTTTGCGGGAATCGGCCCAGGCTCGATTTAGCCATATTCATCCGGCGGTGAAATGGCGCTTTGCCCAGGAGGCGGAGCGGCGGAGCTGGGGATTGAAGCCGGAGCCATTGGTGTTTGAAGACGTTTATCCCCTCTATGGCATTTCCGATCTGCGGGGATCGTCCCTGGGGCGAGATCTGGCCATTCAGACGGATTTATTGACCCAGTTTCGACTGGCGATCGCCACGTTGGATGCTGCCTGTGGGGTGCAGGATTGGCCCCTGTTGACCCAGCTCCGGCAGGATATGAACGAATATCTGGCGACTATTGAGACCGGCGTGACGGTGGAAGCGGAGGTGACGGGGGTGCAATTCCTCCAGCGCAATTTTGAGGTGCATCTGGATTATCTATCCCAGCTCGACGGACCCGTGGCGATCGCGGTGATGGCCTATCGCGAAGCGTGGGATGCGGAGCGTCAGAGCGTGTACCGTGCCCAAGGAAAATATGACGCCACCATCGGCAGCATTAATCGCACCCTGCGGAAAACCTGGGATCGATGGCAGCAGCGGATGCAGGCGATCGCCCCCCACTATTGCGATGTGGATGCCACGGACGGTCTGGACCACATGATCTATACGGGGGCGTCCATCGCTCCGGGGATGACGCCGTTCCATTTGCAGAATTTACGGTATGAGCAACTGCGGGCCATGTGCGCCTGTGCCCGCACCGGATTCCGCATTGAAAAGCACTATGACAACCAATGGCAGCTCACCCATTTGATCCTGACCCAGGGAACGCCGGTGGATATTGTCCACGACGAAACCACGGAGAAATTATTTAATGTGCGCGGCACCCGTGACACCCGCTATGAAATTGTGAAAAAGCGCATTGACAAGGCGCGGGATGCGGAAACGGGCGAGCGCATCACCCAGCCAGGACAGTTGACGATCGTCTATGCCACCGATGATGAGGTGTCGGAATACCAAGAATATCTGCGGTATCTCACGCGGGAGGAGTTGATTGCGCCGGAGCGGGAGCATGGGGAAATTGAATCCCTCCAGGGAGCTAATGGCCTGCGATATGTGCGGGTGCGGGTCCTGCCCAAGGACGACCCGTCGGAGGAGGATGGGGTGGAACTGATTGAGGAGTCGTCCCTAGAGCATTTGATCCGCCAGGATTAGGGATTTAGTCCAATTTCATTAGTCCAATTCCATTAGCTCAAGTCCAACAGACCAGGGGGCGGTGTAATTTCTACCCGACCCTGCTCCAAATCCACCACCGGGACGATCGCATCCACAAACGGAATCAACACCGTGCGATCGCCCTCCGTGAGTTTGACCTGTAATAAATCCTGCGCCTGGGTTTTGAGATCGAGCACGGTGCCGACCGCGGTTTGGGTGGCCTGATCAATGACCGTCAGCCCCACCAGATCTAGATAATGAAATTCTCCTTCTTCTAGCGGCGGTCGACTATCGGCCGGCACATATAGCGTTGAGCCCTGAAGCCCTTCCGCAGCCGTGCGGGTGCGAGTCCCCTCCAATTTCAAGATATAGACCGTGCCCTTACCGTTAGCTCGCCCGGTCAACAGTTCGACCGGTTGGGGCTCCCCCTGGGGAAGGTTTACGCCTGGGGGCAAAATCCAACGGGTCCCCGGCTCCATAAACCGCTCCGGAAACTCCGACTCCGGCTTAACCCGTACTTCCCCCTTCAATCCCTGGGCCCCCACAATGGTGCCGATGCTTAACCAATCCGCCATAGTTTTGCGTGCTTGCGCTCTTGCATTAGGGGCCGTTCCCCCTTCGATGTTTGGAATAGATTTTTGAGTCGGCGATCCTAAACCAGCGACATCGGCGATCGCTGGGTGGACTTAGCGCGCGATCGCGGAGCTTCCGCCACCATGGGCTGAATCCCCGCCATGGACAAAATATCCGGGATCAAATCCTCCCGCCGCACCGCCATCATATGGACCCCCTGGCATAGTTCCCGCGCTTGCTGGACCTGCTCCGCCGCGATCGCCATTCCCTCCCGTAGGGGATGCTGCGCCTGGGCCAAGCGGTCAATAATGCGATCAGGAATCGTCACCCCCGGCACACAACGGTTCAAAAACTGAGCATTTTTCGCCGACTTCAACAGAAAAATTCCCGCCAGCACCGGCTTCCCACTGGGGATCGCAATCTTATCCATAAACGTTGCCAGGCGATCAAAATCTGACACCAACTGGCTTTGGAAAAACTGTGCCCCCGCCTCCACCTTTTTCTCAAACCGCCGCTGAAGCCCCGACCAACTCTTACTTTGGGGATCAACCGCCGCCCCCATAAATAAATCCGTCGGACCCTCCGGCAGCGATCGCCCTTCCCAATCCACGCCGTCATTCAGCTTGCCCGCCGCCGTCAGCAGCCGCACCGACTCAAAATCAAACACCGCCCGCGCCTCAGGATTATCCCCCGCCTTCACCGGATCCCCCGTCAGGGCCAGCACATTGCGAATGCCCAACGCATGGGCCCCCATCAAATCCGCCTGCAGCGCAATCCGATTGCGATCGCGACAGGTCAACTGATAAATCGGCTCAATGCCCCGCTGTTGCAACAACACCGCCGCCGCCAGCGACGACATCCGCATCACCGCCCGGCTACCGTCAGTAATATTCACCCCATGGGTCCACGGTTTTAGGTGTTCCGCCATCGCAACCATATGGCTGGCATCCCCCCCCTTCGGCGGCATCACCTCCGCCGTCACCAAAAATTCACCGGACTGACTGGCCTCGCGTAATCGCGTTAAATGTTGCATGGCTGCTCGAAACGGTTAAGGGATGCTAGGGAAGCGAGATAAGCAGGCGGTAGGATACGCCACCATAACGTCGCCATAATAAAATCTTGATTTTCTAGTGTGGCATCAATTGGGATGAGCGAAAACCAAGGGGGGCGGGACGGGGCGATCGCCCAGCGGATATCTGTCGTGCCCGCAGACTATCCAAGCAGTGTAGCGCGCGAATTCTCTTCCTTTCCAGGGGAGCGATCGCCCAAGCTGAGCCAATTTAAATCAATTTAAAGTAATGGGCGATCACTGATTTCCCCACCGCCCAAGATAAATTCTGTTTTCCTTGTCAAAGGGGGTTAAGTTTGCTAACTTAATTGGGCGCTGCAGGGAAAAGACGTTTCCCAGACACGCAAGCCGGGATAGCTCAGCTGGTAGAGCAGAGGACTGAAAATCCTCGTGTCGGCGGTTCAAGTCCGCCTCCTGGCATCACTCAAACAAAATCAGCGGCATCTACCAGAGACGGTCCCACGCCAATCACCGTCACCAATACTTCATCGCCAAATTTGATTTGAGTGGAATTGCCTGCCCCTACAAAGGTTAATTGACTCACCGTTAGCGGCGCTTCAAGTTCAAACTTATCGATGCCGTCCTCGAAATCTAGGAGGACGTCGGAGCCTCTGCCTGCACCGATCAGAATGCGATCGCTCCCGACTCCACCAATCAAAGTGTCATTGCCAAAATCCCCTGCCAGGAAATCATCCCCCTCGGCACCCTTCAGCCAATCATCCCCCTGGCCGCCATACAACGTATCCCGGCCGGGACCGCCGGTTAAAACATCCTGGTCGACATTGCCGAAAATTAGATCATCTCCCAGGCTGCCGTTCAGCCACTGTTTGCCATCACCATCAATATCTGCCCCTTTCAAAGTGTCGTCCCCCGAACTCCAAAGCGGCGTGTCCTGCGGCAGTGGCACCCCTAAGGCCGGGGCCACATCAAAGGCGGTGGGTAGGACGACCGTTGCGGTGAGGTCAAAGGTGACGGGGTCTTCCGTCTGGGTGTTGACGATGCCGACGGTGGTGGAATAGAAGCCGGGGGCAAGGTCGGTGGCGGTGCGGATGGTAAACGTAACACCGTCGTTGGGGTCGAAGTTGACGCTGGTGCGATCGGCGATGAATTGGTTAGCAGCCTCCGCAAAATCGATGCTGCTGACGCCTAAGGGACGACCGCTATTGTTGCCAATGAAGAATTTACCTTCGCCCGCTTCTAGAACCGTGGTGAAGATATTGATCGGCGTGCCGTTCAGGATACTGAAGGGAACAGCAGGTGTTGGAGTGGCTGGGGCGGGAATTGACGGCTCGGGAAAGAATTCTAGGGCGCCAATATCGCGGAGGTCATTTAGACCCAAGCTCCGTTGACCATTGTTGGTTGCTCCGGATCCGGCATTGTCAATGGCAATGCCGTCGGGAAGCAGGTTATGGGTGTGGGTGGGACCGCCGTTGTCGGCGAGGGTGGGATTCAGAACATCTTCTGCACTCAGCCCCAAGCTATCCAACACCATGGACCCAGATTCGTTACTGATAGTTGCTCCAGCAAGGGTCCCCAGAATATTGGAAGTGCTGTTAGCGATGGTGCCGGACAGATCAGAGCCTGAACCACCGGCATTGTTCCCCGCGACAATACTGTTAGACACGTTCACCGCGCCGCCATTCCGAAAAATCCCTCCGCCATAGTTAGTGGCAGTGTTTTGGGTCAGGGTGGCGTTGAAGAAATTAATCGGGTAGTGCTGCGAAGTAATGGTGACGATGGTTAGATGGAAGGACTCCCTAGAAG
>CAZZMD010000040.1:0-44064 GCA_964655355.1 uncultured bacterium | reverse complement strand
GTCCGACGGCGACGGTGACGATCCTAGAGGCGGGTCGTAAATTCCTCAGCAAAGTATTAATTTCCGGCGGCGGGCGCTGCAATGTCACCCACCATTGTTTTGATCCCGCCCAGTTGATTAACCACTATCCCCGCGGTGGTCGAGCGTTGCGGGGGGCATTTTCGCGGTTTCAGCCCCAGGACACCGTGGCCTGGTTCAATACCGAAGGGGTGGACCTGAAAACTGAAGCCGACGGGCGGATGTTTCCCACCACCGATAATTCCGAAACCATCGCCGATGCCCTGATCCAGGCGGCAAAAATGGCGGGGGTCTACCTGCGATCGCGCACTCCCGTTGCCGATGTCACCTACCTTGATCCCGGCTTTGAAGTGCAATTGCGGAATGACGAAATCATCCACGCCGATGCGGTGTTGGTGGCCACCGGCAGTTCTGCGGCCGGCCACCGATGGGCAAAAAAGCTGGGCCATACCGTTGAAGCGCCCGTGCCGTCCCTCTTCACCTTCAATGTGAAAGACCCTCGCCTAACGGACCTTGCCGGGGTGTCGGTCGAAATGGCGATCGCCACCCTGACGCCCGAAGCCGCGATCGCCTCCCCCAAAAAATCCAAAAATAAGAAAAATAATCCCCTTCAACAAACGGGACCGCTGCTGATTACCCATTGGGGGATGAGCGGTCCTGCCGTGTTGAAACTCTCCGCTTGGGGGGCGCGATCGCTCTATGAGTCCGCCTATCGTGGCAAGTTACGGGTGAATTGGCTGGGGGGGGAAAACCTGGAAACCGTGCGATCGCAACTTACGGCTTGGAAGGGCGAAACCCCTAAGCAGACTGTTATTGGCCGCCCCCGCTTTTCCCTCCCTAAACGCCTGTGGCAACGGTTAGTGGATGCGGCGGGGATCGAGGACCAATGCCGTTGGGCGGATGTATCCAAAAAACAGTTGGGGCGGTTGGCTCAGGAGTTGGTGCAGGGGGAGTTTGCGATCGCCGGGAAGGGGGTTTTCAAGGAGGAGTTTGTCACCTGCGGTGGCGTCAGTTTGAAGGAAGTTAATTTCAAGACTATGGAAAGTAAGGTCTGTCCTAGCCTCCACTTTGCCGGTGAGGTATTGGACATTGACGGGGTGACCGGTGGATTTAATTTTCAAAGTGCTTGGACCACCGGTTGGTTGGCCGGACGGGCGATCGCATCAGCCAGCTAGGCTCACAATCCCAGCCGGTTGTACCGTTTAGACCGATACTGCCGTTAAGGCTTCGCCAGTGAGGCTGAAGGGGCGGATTTCGGTGATTTTGACGGGGATAATTTCGCCTTTGAGTTGATTAATATCTCCTTCGAAAAAGGCGAGGCGATTGCTGTCAATGCGTCCCATCACCTGGTTGGGATCTTTGGGATTCTGCCCTTCGACCAGGACATATTCCGTACGACCGGCATACCGTTGCGATCGCTCGGCTGCTTTCTGGGAGACCAGATGATTCAACCGTTGCAGGCGATCGCTCTTCACTTCGTCATCCAATTGGTTCTCCCATAGGGCGGCGGGGGTTCCCGGTCGGGGGGAGTAGGCGGCGGTGTTCAACATGTCGAAGCTGACGCGCTCTGTGACATCCATGGTTTGGAGGAACTGCTCCTCGGTTTCGCCCGGGAAGCCGACGATCGCATCGGCGCTGATGGCCGCATCGGGCATGTAGCGCCGAATGGTGTCGATGATCCGAAAATATTTTTCGCGGGTATAGCCCCGTTTCATCGCTTTCAAAATATCGTTATCGCCGGATTGGAAGGGCACATGGAAATGTTTGCAAACCTTCGGAAGTTCGGCGCAGGTTTTGATCAGGCGCTCGGTGAAGTAGCGGGGATGGCTGGTGGCGAAGCGAATCCGTTCGATGCCGTCAATGTCGTGGACGTAGGTCAGCAGGTCGGTGAAGTTGTACTTATTCCGTCCTTCGGGGGTTACCCCCGGCAGGTCCCGGCCATAAGCATCGATGTTTTGCCCCAGTAGGGTAATTTCTTTGTACCCCTGTTGGGCGAGTCCTTCCATTTCCCGGCGGATGTCTTCGGGATAGCGGGATTGTTCGACGCCGCGTACGTTGGGGACGACGCAGTAGGAACAGCGCTCGTTGCAGCCATAGATAACGTTGACCCAGGCCGTCACACTGCTGTCTCGGCGGGGTTTGGTGATGTCTTCGATGATGTGGATCGGTTCGGTGGCGACCACTTGGTTTCCGTCCATCACCTGCTCCAACAGATCGCCGAGGCGGTTGGCGTGCTGGGGACCCATGACGAGATCCAGCTCGGGGACGCGACGTAGGAGTTTTTCCCCTTCCTGTTGGGCAACGCAGCCGGCGACGATTAGGGTGAGATCGGGCTTGTCTTTTTTGCGTTTTGCCTGACGGCCCAGGTACGAATAAACCTTTTGTTCGGCGTTGTCCCGGATGGTGCAGGTGTTGTAGAGGACGAGATCCGCTTGGTTCGGGTCTTCCACGCTGGTCATCCCCATGTCGTCCAGCACGCCTGCCATGCGTTCGGAGTCAGCTTTGTTCATCTGACAGCCGAAGGTGACAACGTGGTAGTTACGGGGAGCAGCCATGGTGGGGAAAACGAGGGATTGATTGAAATGCCGGAGTGTTAGGGGCGCTGCGATTTTAATGCAACTTCAATGCAACCTAAGCTAATCCGGACTAAATTCTACCGGATTCCGCGCCTTGTCTCAGCAACCGAATCAGCAACTGAAGTTGATTCGACATTATTACGTCTCAATCGGACTAATGCCTGAATTAAGCGGGCTCTGAAAAAATGGGTCACCTGGGATTCGAACCCAGAGCCAAGCGGTTAAAAGCCGCGTACTCTACCGTTGAGCTAGTGACCCGTGCTTTGGGAGGGGCGAATCGCTTCCCGAACACAAGAAGAAAAGGTAGCACAGTGATTCGCCGTTTTGCAATCTTTTCCGTTTTTTTCTGGATTGTTGAGGGTGCCGTTATGGATGCAATGGGGGCGGTTACGGTCAGCCGTCTGCGCCCGCACTCCGGGCGGCTAGTTCGGCATCAATATCTGCCCGCCGCGATCGCACCTGGATCTCTTCTAATAATTTGCGATTCACCGATAAGACATCCGCTACCAATCCCAAAATCCAGAGCTGGACCCCAATCAAAATGGCGATCGCGGCCAGGATTAGGCTGGGTACGTGCGATCGCGGGGTGCCGCTGAAGTACAACACCAGCCAGCGCACCCCGAGCAGAACGCCAATGGTGAAGGGTACGGATCCGGTCATCAAGAAAAATCGTAGGGGTTTGTAGGCGAGGAAAATTCGCAGGATCGTAAAAATCGACCGGCGAATATAGCTGGGAATGCTTTTGACGAGTCGGGAGGGGCGCAAATAACCGTTGGTGCGAATGGGCACCCAGGTGATGGGGATGCCTTTCTGACCTGCCTGGATAATGGTCTCCAGGGTGTAGGTATATTCGTTGAACACGTTCATTTGCAGCGCTGCTTCCCGACTGAAGGCGCGGAAGCCACTGGGGGCGTCGGGAATGTTGGTGTCGCTGGCGAGGCGCACTACCCAGCTTCCAAATTTTTGGAGTAACTTTTTGGCTGGCGAAAAATCGCTGATTTTGCTGATGGGGCGGGCTCCCACCACAATCTCTGACTGGCTTAGGAGGATCGGCTGCACCAGCTTGGGGATATCGTCGGCGCAGTATTGATTGTCCGCGTCGGTGTTGACGATGATGTCTGCCCCTGATTTTAGGGATGCCTCTAACCCTGCCATAAAGGCTCGCGCTAGTCCTCGATTTGCCCCCAGGGACACCACATGGTCCACCCCCCAAGCCTTGGCAACAGCCACGGTGTCGTCCACACTGCCGTCGTCCACAATTAAAATTTCCACTTCGTCCACACCGGGGACGGTTTTGGGTAGGGCATCGAGGGTAATCCCTAACGTTTCCGCTTCGTTGAAACAGGGGATTTGAATGATCAGCTTGGTCATGCCGGGGCGATCGCCATTGGGCGCAGGGGGAAAATAAATCAGCCTTAGCCTACCGCGCCAGGGTCCGCGCCACGGTCTTCCCTGGAAATGCACCCAATGTAAAGAAACATGTAGATTGGAGAGGAAAACTCATTTTTTCGCCCCACCCCATTCCCCCTTTTGCCCATGTCTCCCACTGGCCTAACGGATTCAAGTTCTGTTGATCGCTCGGTCTCCTCGTCCGCTGGTGGCGATCGCCCGGTTCGCGATACCCCAGCTATTGAGGGGCGATCGCCTCGATCATCTGTGGCGATTATTGGCGGCGGCATTGGGGGGCTAACGGCGGGGGCGCTGCTCGCTAAGCGAGGCTACAAAGTAAACGTGTTTGACCTGGGGATTGTGCCGGGGGGCTGTGCGTCCACGTTCCAGCGCCAGGGGTTTACGTTCGATGTGGGGGCGACCCAGGTGGCCGGGCTGGAGCCGGGGGGCATCCACCATCGTATTTTTGAAGAGTTGGAGATTCCTTTACCGGAGGCAACTCCCTGTGAACCTGCCTGTGCGGTGTTTTTGCCGGGGGAATCGGAGCCGATTTCGGTCTGGCGCGATCCGGAGCGATGGGTTGCTGAACGCCAACGGCAGTTTCCCGGTAGCGATCGCTTTTGGGAGACCCTCAATCGTCTCTTCCGCCGCAGTTGGGACTTTCAGGGGCGGGATCCGGTGTTGCCCCCCTATCACCCCTGGGATATCTGGCAGCTTCTCAAAGCCCTACGCCCCGAGACGTTGGAGACGGTGCCCTATACCTTCTCTTCCGTGGGTGACCTGTTGCGCCAATACGGTTTGGAGGGCGATCGCCGTCTTAAAACCTTTCTGGATATTCAGCTCAAGCTGTATTCCCAGGTGAATGCCGATGAGACTGCGCTGCTTTATGCGGCAACGGCGATGGGGGTTTCCCAGGCACCGTTGGGGCTCTATCACCTGAAGGGAAGTATGCAGGTGTTGAGCGATCGCCTCACCGAAGCGTTGATCCGTTATGGGGGCAAGTTACACCTGCGGCATCGGGTGGAATCGATTCAGGTGAAGAATGGACGCGTTGAAAGCCTGACCGTTCGTCCCCTTAAGCCTGCGCCCAAGTCCAAGGCTGCCGATAAGTCGCCGTTGACCGTCAAGGCGGACACGGTCATCGCCAATGTCCCCGTGCAAAACCTGATCAAGCTGGTGGATGATCCCCAGGGGCTATCCCCGGTGAATGCTGGGCTCTGGGGAGCCTATCGCTTGCGGACGGAAAATCTGGAAGACCCGTCTGGTGCATTTGTCCTATATCTCGGGGTCAACCAAGATGCGATCCCAGACCATTGCCCGCCCCACCTACAATTCCTCTACGAGTACGGGGGCCCCATCGGCGAAAATAATTCCTTGTTTGTCTCCGTCAGCAGTCCCGGCGATGGCCGTGCCCCCGATGGCATGGCGACGGTGATCGCCTCCTCCTTTACGGATATTCATAAATGGGATGGGCTCTCGGAGGCGGACTATCAACAATTGAAACAGGCCTATACGGACCAGGCGATCGCCCAACTCAGCGGTTATTTCAATTTGGGCGACGACACCATCGTTTATCAGGAAGCGGCCACCCCCCGCAGTTTTGTGGATTTCACCGGGCGCGATCGCGGCATTGTGGGCGGTGTTGGTATGCGCCTGTCCACCTTTGGTCCCTTTGGCTATGGCAATCGCACCCCCATTCCCGGTCTCTGGCTGGTCGGCGATTCCACCCACCCGGGCGAAGGCACTGCTGGGGTTAGCTACTCCGCCCTCACCGTTGTTCGCCAATTGGAAGCCGCAAAAAAAATGACGACCTAAGTCCTAAATCTTTGGCGCCTTATCGCAACGCCTTATCGCAACGTTTGATGAACTCCTAGGGGCGATCGCATCCCTTCTGGGTGAGGCTTTCACGCCCTCTGCCGGGGAATTGGGCCGGAATCGATCTTTGATATACTGAGGCACCAATAGACCCATCGCGTTTAGGAAATAAAAGGCATGTCATCCGCAGCCGAAGTTACCGATCAAAGCTTTGAAACTGAAGTTATCGAAAGCCCCATCCCCGTCCTGGTAGACTTCTGGGCTCCCTGGTGCGGTCCCTGCCGGATGGTTGCCCCCGTCGTCGAGTCCATTGCAGAAGAGTATGACGGTCGGGTGAAGGTCATGAAAATGAACACCGACGAGAATCCTCAGGTTGCGAGCAAGTATGGGATTCGCAGCATCCCCACCCTGATGATTTTCAAGGGCGGTGAGCAGGCGGATATGGTCGTCGGCGCGGTTCCCGCGAAGACCTTGGCTGAGACTCTCGATAAGCACCTCGAATAATCGAAATCCCTTTGCTGGGACTTTGAATTATCGGTGTAACTGACGAATAATTCCCGCCCCCTGGACTGTGTCCCTGTGACCGATCCAGGGGTTTGTCATGGGGATGGATTGGGGGTGGGGATCAAAGAAAGGCGGGGGGAGGGGCGATCGCCCAGTTCTTGCGCCGTCCTATCGGGATGATCGGGAACGCCCCCCGGAACTTATATACTTCATGTACCCGTCAGGGCATGTACCGCCCATGTCCTTGTCAGGGATGTCGATCCCCAACCTTTGTGTTCCCTTCGCCACCTTGCTAAGCAGACTCATCAATTTCCCCACCGCACGCCAGCATGCCGAACTGCTGCGTTCATTGGTGATTCGTGACTTAGAAGCCAAATATAGTGGCTCCTTCCTGGGTACCTTTTGGGCGCTGGTGCATCAGCTTTCCCAAATCGCTATCTACACCTATGTGTTTTCGGTGATCCTCCAGGTCAAGCTGAATATTAGCAACGTCCCCGAGAGCAATTTTACGTTTGGCACCTGGCTCTATGCCGGACTCCTGCCCTGGAATACGTTAGTGGCCAGCATCACCCACGCCTGTGTGTCGGTGCTTAACCAGCCCAACCTGGTGAAAAAAGTGGTGTTTCCCCTGGGGCTGTTGCCGTTGGTGCCGGTGGCCACCGCCTTTGTCGAAAGCCTGCCGGGGGTGGTGCTGCTGATCCTGCTCGATTTTTTTGGGGATCAAACCATTCCGGCCACGCTGCTGTTGTTGCCCCTGATTTGGATCCCCCAATTGCTCTTTACCACGGGGCTGTCCTATCTTCTGGCGGGATTGACGGTGTTTATCCGCGATTTACCCCAGTTGGTGCTGATTGTCATCAATCTATGGTTTTACCTCACCCCCTTGGTTTATCCTGTCACTGTTATTCCCAACGCTTGGCGGGATTGGGTCTTTTGGCTGAATCCGGTGGCGGCGATCGCGGAGGTCTATCGCGAGTTACTGATCGTGGGTAGCGTGACGCGCTTGTCGGAATGGCTGTTCTTCAGTGGTATATCGGTGCTGCTGTTCATCCTGGGCTGGAAAACCTATCGCGCTTTGCGCTCTAGCTTCTCCGATGTGCTCTAGCGATCGCGCCCTCTGGTATTTGAGACTCCTCCAATACTCCAAAATTCCGAGTTTGTTGATTTCGAGTTTTTTCGTTTCTGGTGCTTGACCAGCCTGCCCTCTGACTTTCCATGGATAACACCGTCATTCAAATCAACCATGTTTCCAAGGAATTTCAGCGGTATGAGAATCCATCGGAGCGCCTGCGGGAGCTGATTTTTCCGGGGCGGTTTGCGGCGCAAAAATTTCAGGCGCTCAAGGATATTAATCTTTCGATTTCCAGTGGCGAGACCCTGGGGATTGTGGGGCGCAATGGGTCTGGGAAAAGTACCCTGCTGCAAATTATTGTGGGGACGTTGCAGGCGAGCCGGGGCTCGGTCGACCTGCGGGGGCGGATTTCTGCGCTGTTGGAGCTGGGCAGCGGGTTTAATCCCGAGTTCACCGGCGAGCAAAACATTTTCTTTAATGGTCAGATGTTGGGTCTGAGTAAGAAAGAGGTGGAAAAAAAATATGATCGCATCGTCAAGTTTGCGGAAATTGGCGAGTTTCTGAGCCAGCCGGTTAAAACCTATTCCAGCGGGATGTTTGTGCGGCTGGCGTTTGCGGTGGCGGTCCATACGGATCCCGATATTTTGATTGTGGATGAGGCCCTCTCCGTGGGGGATGAGGCGTTCCAACGAAAATGTTTTGCGCGGATTCGGGATATTCGGGATCAGGGGGGCACTATTTTGTTCGTGTCCCACGGGGCGTCCACCATCGTGGAATTGTGCGATCGCGCCGTTCTGTTGGATCAGGGGGAGCTATTGCTGGAGGGGCGTCCTAAATTAGTGGTCGATAAATATCAAAAGTTGCTTTATGCGCCGCCGGATAAGGCACCGGCGGTCAAAGAGCAGATCCGTCGCTTGAACGTAACCCTGGCCCAAGCCCCGCCCCAAGGCAAACGGCAAGAATTGCGATCGCTCCAGCTTTCGGATAATTCCTCCAATAACGCCACCGATAAAACAGCCAGCAATGGCAGTGCCCCTAAGCCCCTCTCATTTGAGGATGGCTCTCGACCGGATGGATCCCCCGCCCGTACGGTTCGTCGGAGCGATCATCTGAAAGCCACCTTTGACCCAGATCTCAAACCCAAAACCACTGAGCATTATGAGTCCCAAGGGGCGAAGATTCTGGACCCCGAAATCACAACCCTAGGGGGCAAACCCGTTAATTGCCTGATTGGACGGGAGGAATATTTGTATCGATATACGGTGCGGTTTGACGAGGATGTGAAGCAGGCGCGGTTTGGCATGTTGATTAAAACCGTGCGGGGGCTGGGATTGGGGGGCGCTTCTTTGGAAGCCAAGCGGTATGCGGTTGAGTTTATTCAGGGGGGCAGTTTGGCGAAGATTGAATTTCGCTTTAAATGTTTACTGAATGCGGGCACTTATTTTATGAACGCAGGCGTCTCGGGCACCATTGGCGATCGCTTTAGTTTTTTGGATCGACAGGTGGATGCGGTGATGTTCAAAGTGGATGTGCAAGACGAGGTGTTTTGGGGCAGTGAGATGATTGACTTTTTGGTGGATCCGGATATGACGGTGTACCAAGAAGCCACCATTGAAACCCTTGAGGTTGGTTTGCCGTGACGCTCGAAATTCTTGGTCTAATGCTTTTCTAATGCTTTGCTTAGACATCAAAGAAAAACGCGAAAAAAGACGCTAAAAATCCCATGTCAGACCGTTCTAGGATAAATCGATCGCCTTTGATTATTGCGGGAATGCACCGCTCCGGAACGTCGTTGACGGCGTCGATTTTGAAGCGATCAGGCATTGATATTGGAAGTGATTTATTCTCGGCGGATCAACATAATCAACGGGGCTATTTTGAAGATGTTGATTTTTTAGAATTTCAGCGAGAGATTTTGCAACGGTCCTGTGGCGATCGCGAACCCGGCTGGCCGGATTGGGGTTGGACAGCGGCGGAAACCTTAGATAAAAGTCAGTGGAATCAGGAGATTTCTGAGGCGGAAACCCTCATTGAACCGCGTCAGAAAAAACGCCATTGGGGATGGAAGGATCCTCGAACCACCTTGATGTTGGATTTTTGGCGATCGCGCCTACCCGATGCCAAATTTATTTTGGTTTATCGATTCCCTTGGGATGTGGCAGATTCAATTTTTAGAATTGGTCATCCTTACTTTATCGAACAGGCCGACATGGGAATTCGTGCCTGGTTTTTCTACAATTGGCACCTGTTGGATTTCTATCGTCGCCACTCTAACCAAGCGGTACTGTTTAATATCAATGCCCTCCAGAGAAAGCCCGACTTTTTAGTGGATGCGCTGGTCCATAAACTCGGTTACGACGGCACCTCCATTGTTAGACCGGATTCCCAGGACATCATCGAACCGGGGCTAATGGGACAGCTTCCCCTGGAGTCTCCCCTGGTACAAGGCATTCGGGCGATCACCCCTCGTTACATGGCGCTATTGTCGCAGCTCGATCAGCACTCCGATTTGCCCTCCACCCTGGATCATTCCGCTTCCCCAACCGTTGAAGTCAAGGATTTACAAACGCCGCCGCTTAACTTTCCAGAACGGCATTTACTTGCCCTATATGCCCAGAAACTGCAGCAGGAGCGGCAGTATGCCCAGGATGCCCACAACTTGGGGGAACGATTGAATTATTTAGAGTCGGCGTTGCGGGTCTATGAACGGTCGATTGTTACCCGTGGATATGTCAAGTTGAAGCGCCGATTCTTAGACCGTTGGGATCGTTTTAAAAAGTAGGATGGGGCGATGATGGTGGAACCTCAGGAGGATATTTTGAAGTCGGTGGCGGTGGTTATTCCCTGTTATAACCATGGTCAATTTCTATTGGAAGCGATCGCCAGTGTTGAGAACGAGCCGGAGTTTTCGGGGGAATTGGTCATTGTTAATGATGGGTCGACCTCACCCACAACTCTAGCAATTTTGGACCAGCTACGGGATAAGCAATACCCCATTTTAGATACGGAAAATCAAGGATTATCGGAAGCACGAAACCACGGTATTCGTCATACGTCTAGCCCTTATATTTTGCCCCTTGATGCGGATAATCAACTGGAGCCGGGTTTTCTTAAGGCCTCTGCAAAAGTGTTAGAGGAGAATTCATCGGTGGGGGTAGTGTATGGCGATCGCCGGGTCTTTGGAGAGCACGATCAACAGGTGAAACTGGCGAATTTTGATTTAGGACGATTGTTGCTGGGAAATTTCATTGATGCCTGTGCCCTATTCCGACGAAAAGTTTGGGAAGATGCCGGAGGATATGACTCAAAAATTCCCGATCAATTGGGATATGAAGATTGGGATTTTTGGTTAGGGGCGGTTGAGGCGGGCTGGAAGTTTCATTACCTTGAGAAAGCGGCCTTTCGTTATCGATCGCGCCCTGGATCGATGGTGAGTGGGTGTAATCTCCCTGCCAATCGGAAGCGATTGTTTCAATATATTTGTAGCAAACATTATGGGCTGTATTCTGCTCAGTTTCCTGAGGTGTTTGCGACGAAGGAAGCTCAGCGTTTAGAAGCGTTGGATGAGGCGTTCGAATATTCCGTTGCATTGTCAGAGGCGCGGGCTGCCTTGGCGATCGCTCAGCAGGAACGGGATCAATATTATGAGAAAAATCAAATCCTACAGCAGCGGATCCAGCAGTTTGAGACGGATAATCAAGCACGGATTGCTCCTGATCAAGTATCACTCCAACAGGTCGAAGCCTCGGCGGAACAGGCACAATATTGGCAAACAGAACACAGCAAAGTATTGGCGGAGTTAAATAATTTGCGACAGATTCATCAGCATTTTCTAGACAATCCCTGGTGGAAGGCTAAAGCTAAGATGGGGCGGCTGGTGCGATCGCTGATGGGACGATCCTAGATAGGACCTGGCGAAATACTGGGAATAATGGGGTGCTTAAATTGACATTTTTTCGACGGCTTAAAGCGCGATTCTTGGGACAACAGCCTGAATCAGAAGGGAACCGATCAATTCCTCATTTCCTAATTATTGGAGTTCAGAAGGGGGGGACTACTTCTCTCTATGAATATCTCCAGCAGCATCCTCAGATTCAGCCTGCCTTAACGAAAGAAGTGCATTTTTTTGATTTGAATTTTGAGAAGGGATGGGAGTGGTATCGGCAGCAGTTAGGGGTCAATAATCCAGAATTTGATGGTGACACTCTGGTGACCGGTGAGGCGAGTCCCTACTATGTGTTTCACCCTTTGGTGCCGGCGCGCGTATTTGAAAGGGTGCCTAACGTTAAGCTGATTATTCTATTGCGGGATCCGGTGGCGCGATCGCTGTCCCATTATCATCATGAATGTCGATGGGACTTTGAATCTGACTCCTTGAAAAATGCCCTGGATCATGAGGGCGATCGCCTAGGCTCCGAGCTGGATAAATTTGTCCAGGATGCCCACTATCAGAGCTATGCCTATCAACACTATAGCTATCAAAAGCGGGGGCGTTATTTAGAGCAACTTCAGCGATGGCAACAATATTTTTCTCCCCATCAAATGCTTGTTATTCAAAGCGAGTTTTTTGACCGGAACCCATCTCTGACACTCCAGAAAACAGTGAGTTTCTTAGGGTTGGAAGAGTTTGATTTTACAACTCAGGAACGCTATAATTCTGGTCAATATCCAGATGCGGCAGAGGTAATTAAACAAAAATTGGCTATGGATTTTGTTGATTTGAATCGACAGTTGTTAATCCATTTGGAACGCCATTGGCCGTCCGAAAATTTGGTCGGTTTTGGTCCAGGAGAGGTTAATTGGTTGACGCCAACTTCGCAACATTGATTACCATTGGGGACTCGAGATGGACGGGATGCCGGAGTGGTATTGGCTTGGATTTGGGGCGATCGCCCTGTTCCTATATTTCCTATGGTCGGCGGCGACGGAGATGGGGACAAAATGGCCCTGGGATGATTGAAAATAACGTTGTGTTATTGATTGATCCAACCCCTTTGACGGTGATCGCTAGAATGGGGGTGAGCAAAATCATCCTTAATGGTGTTGCGGAGGTTATTCCATGTGCATTTGCGTGAACTGCGAGTTTGTTGATCGCTGTACGACTTATCATGCGGTGGAGGAACAGCATTTGCAGCCCCATTTGACGGAAGCGCCGGATTTTGAGGCGACGAATCCGACTGTCAATGTGAATATTCGCCACCCGGATACGACCACCATCGAAATTGAATGGGATGTGGTGGGGTGCGATAGTTTTGTCGAGGCAATGGGCAAGTGGGCGAAGCTTCGGCCCGGTGAGCTGGTGCCAACCTAATGGGCGTAATGGGCGCTGACCTATTGAGATAGGTAGCCGCGGGGGGTAATGACGGTTCCCTGATGGTTAAAGGTGGTTTGGTTGCCGATGATTACTACGGTGAGCATGTCGATCGCCGCTAAATCTACGTCGGCTAGCGTTGTTGTCATTACAGTTTCGTCGGGGCGGTAGAGCGATCGCGCCACGATGACTGGGGTCTCGGGCGATCGCCATTGGCGGAATTGGTCGATGGCGTAGGCGATTTGTTCGACTCGCTTTTTGGATTTGGGATTGTAGAGGGCGGTGACAAAATCGGCGCTGGCGGCGGCTTGGATGCGTTTTTGAATCACGTCCCACGGGGTGAGCAGGTCGGAGAGGGAAATGGCACAGAAGTCGTGCATCAGGGGGGCACCGGCTCGGGCGGCGGCGGCTTGCAGGGCGGTGATGCCGGGATAGGTGGTGACGCTGGGGCGTTGGCCGTCCCATTTTTGCTGGGCGAGACATTCCAATACCAAACCCGCCATGGCATAGATGCCGCAGTCGCCGGAGGACACGACGCCGACGGTGAGACCCCGTTGGGCAAGGGAGATGGCCCGCTCCGCCCGGTACTGCTCCTTGGTGATGGGGGTGCCTTCGACGACCTGTTGAGAATTTTGAAAGCTGTCTAGTAAGGGCTGGATCAGGGTGAGGTAAAGCTGGTAACCGATGATGACGTCGCATTGGCTGAGGGCGGCTTGGGCGGCGGGGGTGATTTGGTCGAGGGCTCCCGGCCCTAACCCAATCAAATGCAGTTCGCCGGGGCGGGGGGTATATTCCACGGGCGATCGCGCGACGGCAACGGTGCAAGCGCCGCGATCGTCCCGGAAGGTTCGTTTCTCAATCAGTAATTCTGCGTCTGCGGCCACTTGGCACGCGGCTTCTGCTACTGCCGGTGTTCCTACGGCCTGCTCCACGATCGCCGATGGATTCGGCACCGGGATGGATCTGAGGGTTGGAGCGTCATAGAACTTGGTGGGGACCTCCCATCGCTCGGCCAAGGTCAGCAGTCCCACCTCATCGCGCTTTAGATCCAGAGACGCGAAACCGGCGATCGCCTGTGTCGCCAGTCCTGCTTCCGCCAATACTGTTTCGATGCTGTCCGCCAGTAAATCTGCCGCTGTCCCCCGCTCGCAGCCGACGCCAATCCAAAGGGTACGGGGGTGCCAGCACACTAATGGAAGCTGGCGATCGCCCAGGTCGGGGGCACGGCGATCGCTAATCCATAGCACTGCATCGGCGGGGTTGGGTTCCTCTGGGGTGAAGTCAAAATCAATGGGGGCGAGGGCAATCAGGGTATGACCGTCGGGCAAATCTTCCCGCCAAAAGTCCCAGCCACAGGTTTGGACCACGGCGACCGTTTCCCGGTGGGTGAGCGATCGCGCTACCCCTAGCCAATCGCCGTCCCCCCGTCGCCAACCATAGGGGGTGCCTAGGATGTCCACCGGTATACTGCCCTGGACTTCAGATGCGGTGGTTAAAATTGGCGCGACCCCCAGCAATGCCGCCACTTGCCGAGCCAACGGATTGCCGCCGCCCCCATGGCCGCCACAGAGGCACTGCACATGGCGACCGGTTTCATCAATGACAATCACCGGTGGGTCTGTATTTTTATCCTGGAGCAGGGGGGCAATGGTGCGAACGACGGCCCCGGTCGCCAAGATAAAAATCAAGGGCGATCGCCGCTGCCAGAGTTCCGTTACCACTTCCCCCAGGGTACGCCCGCTGTCTCCGTAACTGTGGATTATCGCTGACCCATTGGCCGGGGGCTGCTTGGTCCATATCGGCGCATTGTCTAATCCGGTCTGGAGCCGAAGGGCCAGTTGACAGGCGTTGGCGGTGGGGGCAATGATCAGGGGATTCATTGGCGACGGGGGACGTGGCTGGGGGTAGGAGTGAATAGGAGTAACGTAGCGGAATTCCGAAAACTTAGACCCAGATCAATCAGGTATTCGAAAAGTTATACGACTTTTTCCAGAACGCAAACATAACGTATACGCGATCGCGAATTTGGACTTGAGATATTAAATACATCGACGGAGCGAGCACGGTTGGTTCGAAAGTTTCCAAGGAAACGGTTTGAGCCAGCCGTCTTTATTTTGGGAACTTTTTTTGGAATTTTGGGGATCCCGGTTGTTGAGCCTGAGGCCGCTCCCCTTCGAAATGATTGGTGAATGATTGGAATTATCCCTGAGGGGGCACCTCGGGAGCGGGGTGGAAGCTCCCTACATGAGCGTCAGGCGATGGCGGAGTGGGGGCGGAGAGGAGAGGAGGGTGTGCTGGGGTGTTTCCTCGATGCGAAAGATTGGGTGTTATAAAAGCGACGTGGCTTCATCCTGACCACTGATGGGTGAGCCGAACAGTAAGTAAATAGTCCTCAAGTCAGCACGTCAAGTAAACAGTCTGTTGGTCGAACCGTCAGTACACTGACAGCGTGCGGTGCCTTGATGTGATGTGTTGATGTGATGTTTTTACTGTGACAGCAATGCACGGATCCGTCTGTCCCATCGGGGGGCTTAGGGATGCCGATCCTCCGTTACAATCCCATTCTTCGTTTCTGAAGCTATGACCCTTCCCAGCGCTCCATACTGTGCCCCAGGGCGATCGCTTAGGCGTTCCGCGCTGTCCCTGTTGGGAATGGTCTTGGCCAGTACGGGGGCGATCGCGGGAGTCTCTGCCCCGGGGCACGCTCAGGTAGGGCCATTCCCAGACAATAGTGCCCCTGTGACGCCCCTCCCGGATAATCGCCCCCCTTCGGAGCCCAGCCCTCTGCCGCCCCTAGAGGAAATCTTGCCCCAGGACCCTCGCACCCCGACGGCACCGGAGCCGATGCCCGGTTCGGGGCTGGGGGATACGGTGTTTATTCGGGGCTATCGATTTGAAGGCAATACGGTGTTCTCCGATGAGGAGTTGTCGGCCCTATTAGAGGACTATCAAAATCGTGAGCTGCGTTTCGAGGAGGTTTTAGAAGCGCGGTCCGTGATTACGGCGCATTATATTCAGGCGGGCTACACCACGTCGGGGGCTTTTGTCCCCCTGCAAACGATTACCGATGGGGTGGTGGAGCTGCGCATTTTGGAGGGGCGTTTGGAAGCCCTGGAAATTGTTGGGCTGGACCATCTCAAGGAGGGGTATGTCCGGAGCCGTTTGGAGCGGGCAATTCGGGCTCCGTTGAATACCAACCGAGTGTTGGAAGCGTTGCAGTTGCTGCAGTTGGATCCCCTCATCGAAACGATTTCGGCGGAGCTGTCGGCGGGGTTGCGACCGGGGGAGAATCTGTTGCGGGTGGAGCTGACGGAGGCAAATCCGATCGCCCTGGAGTTGGGGACGGATAATGGGCGATCGCCGTCGGTGGGCAGTACCCGATTACAAATCACGGGATCCCATGGGAATTTGCTGGGCTGGGGCGATCGCCTGCAAGTGGGCTATACCTACACCCAGGGGAGCGACGCTTGGGATTTGAGCTATGAGGTGCCGATTAATGGCATGGATGGCAGCGTTGGCTTTCGGGCGGCTTTGAATAGCAGCGAAGTCATCGAAGAGCCCTTTGATGTGCTGGATATTGAGGCGGATTCTCGACAGTTTCAGTTCACCTATCGTCAGCCCATCTTGCGAAAACCGGATCGGGAATTGGCGTTAGGGGTGAATTTGAGTTATCTGGAGAGCCAGACCCAATTGCTGGGGGAAAATTTTTCCCTGTCGCCGGGGTCGGATGATGACGGTGAAACCCGGTTGGCGACGGTGGGCTTTTTTCAGGAATGGACCCAGCGGGATACGGAACAGGTGTTCGCGTTGCGATCGGAGTTTACTTGGGGGTTGGATGCCCTAGGGGCGTCCACAGGTCGGGAACCGCCAACGGGGCAGTTTTTCAGTTGGCGGGGTCAGGCCCAGTGGGTACGGCAACTGGGGCGTGATTTTCTATTTCTGTTGCGGGGGGATGCGCAGCTTGCTGATCGCCCGATTGTGCCCTTGGAGCAATTTAGTTTGGGCGGTCCCTTTTCCGTGCGGGGTTATCGCCAGGATCAGTTGCTGACCGATAGCGGTGTCTTGGTGTCGGCGGAGTTGCGGATTCCGGTTTGGCGGGTTTCTGAGGCGGATTTGGCGGGGGGAGGGCTTCTCCAGGTCATTCCGTTTTTCGATTTTGGGCGGGGATGGAATTTGGGCGATCGCCCGGATCCGGATCCGGATGTGTTGGCGGGGGCGGGGGTTGGTCTGCGCTGGCAACAGGGAGACGTGCTGACCATTCGCTTAGATTATGGTTTCCCCCTCACCGATGTGGACGTGGACGAGCGGGATACCTGGCAAGAAAACGGACTTTACTTCTCCGTTCAGTGGCGACCCAATTTGGATTTCCTACGGCGTTAAACCTTGAACGCTAAGTTCTGAGCTTGATTAGGGCTCATCATCTTGGACTAATTCCGCATCCAAAATAATCGGGCGACGGGGCGATCGCTCCACCACTTCCGCTTCAACGACGGGCACCGATGGACGAGGCTTGCGGCGGTTTTTTGGGGGACGGCGAGCGGGCTGTTCATCGGGCCAATTGCTATCGGCATTGTCGTCTGGCCAGTTACTGTCCCCATCATCGGGCCAATTGCTGTCCTGGGGCATGGGCGCTGGCTTGCGACGGCGGGGCGATCGCTTCTCCGACGTCGGTTTGCGGGCGGGCTCTGGTGTTGCCTCCTTCGGCGTTTTTGCTTCAACATCGCCTAGCTGGAGACTCTCCGGATCGACTTCCGGAGTTGTCCAGGGATCGTCCAATGCCGGTAGGGTACTGGTTGCTGCGTTGTCGGGGATGAGTAGGGCGTCTGGGGCGATCGCTGCCATCTCCCAAAAATTCTGATCAATATCCACCACCACCACAGCTACCGGGGCTTTAGACGTGGGAATGGCCTGTTTTTTGGGGGACTGCTCGGGTGGCGCTGTTTTGGGTTGAATGTCTGCCTTAGCTGCGACTTTTTCGGGGGTAGGTTGAGCGGGTTTTACCGCGGTCTCATCAAATTTGCGTACCTTCTTGCGTTGATAGACCGGCTGTCCCGTTGCCTTGCCTGGGGATTGGGTTGGCTGATCGAACTTGCGCACTTTTTTCCGCTGATAGACCCCCTTACCGGTGGGCATGGGTTTTGTCGCGGCTTTCGGGGGTGCTTTTTT
This sequence comes from uncultured bacterium, assembly GCA_964655355.1. GTDB lineage: Bacteria > Cyanobacteriota > Cyanobacteriia > CACIAM-69d > CACIAM-69d > CALGDE01. Next base: position 26,213 of record CAZZMD010000040.1, on the reverse strand, counting down.
CTGAGGTTTTGACTCGGTTTTGTCTTCTGCTACTTGTTTATCCGCTGCTTTGACTGTCGATTTCTTCTCTGCTTTAGCTGGTTGGGCTTCCTTCGTTTCTTCCGTTGCTGGTTTTGGCTCTGGTTTTACCTCAGCAGGAGCATTTGGCTTTGCCGTTTCCTCGATACTTTCGCGTTTAAACAGGCTTAAACCGGTTACCCGCGATCGCACGGCTCCTGCCAATGCGATCGCCCCCATACCTTGGGCTAATGCCGGACTTTCCCCGGGGGTGCCACTCCGCAACTGCAGGACCTGCCATGCCAATGCCCCCAACAATCCGATGATGACAAGCTGCCCCAGAGCGATCGCTCCCGTCACCTGTCCGGAACAGACCCACAACACCAGGGCATAAAACAATCCCGCCCCCGCCCACACCACGTCATACCGGCGACTGAGCTGGGGAAACGTCCACGCCAACCCATAAAAACTCACACTGCTCAGCCCCACCAACACCGCCAAAATTTTTGCCAACATCACCCCACTCTCCGTCCCAAAAAAGTGCCCGGCAAACCCCAAAAAAGTGTCCAGGAAATCCCGAAAAAATGCCCAGGAAAATGCCCGGGAAACGCGCCCTGACTGAAACCGCCCCCGGTAGTGTTCGGTAAATACCCCTTATAACAAAGGCGATCGCAAACGACCATAGGAAGCAAGAACAAGACACAAGGACCACCAGGCGGTAGCACTGAAACCTTCTAGCAATCTAACCCTATGTTAGATGCCTGAAGCGCCCCCTCTAACCCCATTGAACTCTGCCTCAACCCTGAGCCCAGAGCCGACGTTTAGGGGCCTACCCCTCGCGCTTCCTTCAAGTAACCAGTAACTCAACACTAACTACCCGGAGCACCTCGAGATATGGCAAAAGTCGTTGGAATTGACCTAGGTACCACCAACTCCTGCGTTGCCGTGATGGAAGGCGGCAAGCCCACTGTCATTGCCAACGCAGAAGGTTTTCGCACCACCCCCTCCGTCGTCGCCTATGCGAAAAATGGTGACCAATTGGTGGGACAAATCGCCAAGCGCCAGGCGGTAATGAACCCCGAAAACACCTTCTATTCTGTCAAGCGTTTCATCGGTAGCCGCTTCGACGAAGTGACCCATGAAACCACTGAGGTGTCCTACAACGTCGCTAATGTTGGCGGCAACGTCAAAATTGAGTGCTCCAACAAGGGCGAGCAGTTCGCGCCCGAGCAAATTTCTGCCCAGGTGCTGCGCAAGCTGGTCGACGATGCGAGCCAGTATGTTGGCGAGCAGATCACCCAAGCAGTTATCACCGTTCCCGCCTACTTCAACGACTCCCAGCGTCAAGCTACGAAGGACGCCGGTCGGATCGCAGGCGTGGAAGTGCTGCGGATTATCAACGAGCCGACCGCTGCTGCCCTGGCCTACGGTCTAGAGAAGCGCGACAACGAAACCATCCTGGTCTTTGACTTGGGGGGTGGTACCTTCGACGTTTCCATCCTGGAAGTGGGCGATGGTGTGTTTGAGGTGTTGGCAACCTCTGGTGATACTCACTTGGGGGGTGATGACTTCGATAAGGTCATCGTGGACTACCTGGCGGGTGAGTTTATGAGCGCCGAGGGCATTGACCTGCGCAAAGATAAGCAAGCGTTGCAGCGTCTGACTGAAGCGGCTGAGAAGGCCAAGATTGAGCTGTCCAGCGTAACCCAGGCCGATATCAATCTTCCGTTTATTACCGCCACCCAAGATGGTCCTAAGCACTTGGATGTGACGTTGACCCGGGCCAAGTTTGAAGAGCTGGCATCGGAGCTGATTGACCGCAGCCGCGTCCCCGTTGAGAATGCGTTGCGGGATGCCAAGCTGAACAAGAGCGCCATTGATGAGGTCGTTTTGGTGGGTGGTTCGACTCGAATCCCCGCGGTGAAGGACCTGGTGCAAAAGGTTCTGGATAAGGAGCCCAATCAAAGCGTTAACCCTGACGAAGTGGTTGCGGTTGGGGCTGCCATTCAGGGTGGCGTCCTCGCCGGTGAGGTTAAGGACATCCTGCTGTTGGATGTGACGCCTCTGTCCTTGGGTGTGGAAACCTTGGGCGGCGTGATGACCAAAATCATTCCCCGGAACACCACCGTTCCCACCAAGAAGTCTGAGGTGTTCTCCACCGCTGCCGATGGTCAGACCAACGTGGAAATCCACGTCCTGCAGGGTGAGCGGGAAATGTCGAACGACAACAAGAGTTTGGGAACCTTCCGCTTGGATGGGATTCCCCCTGCTCAGCGGGGTGTGCCCCAAATTGAGGTGACGTTCGATATCGATGCCAACGGTATTTTGAATGTGACCGCGAAGGATAAGGGCACCGGCAAGGAGCAGTCCATCAGTATTACTGGTGCGTCGACTCTGCCCGATGATGAGGTGGAGAAGATGGTCCAGGAGGCGGAGAAGAATGCCTCTGCGGATAAGGAGCGTCGCGAGAAGATTGACCTGAAGAACCAGGCGGATTCTTTGGTTTACCAGTCTGAGAAGCAGATGGGTGAGCTGGAAGATAAGCTGGAGGCGGATGATAAGGCGGCTGTTGAGGCTGCGATCGCCGCGCTGAAGGAGGCTGTCGAGGCGGAAGACTATGACGGCATGAAGGCTAAGACTGAAGAGTTGCAGCAGACCCTTTATGGCATCACCAGCAAGATGTATCAGGCGGCGGGCGGTGAAGCGCCTCCGGAAGGGGCTGCCCCTGGCGGTGCGCCTGGTCCTGACGCAACCACCGATGCGGCGGCTGGCGATGATGATGTCATCGATGCTGAGTTCTCCGAAAGCAAGTAGTGCTGCGCACGCTAGGTGAGGGTGGGCGATCGCTTAATCTTTCGCCTGACTCTTCCCTAGGCAATTTCTAAGAAAGGATTGCTCTGGTTAGCTGAAATTCTGGTTAGTTGAAAAATATAGAGTCCTGTCAGGGTTGTGATGGGGCTCTATTTTTTTATGCCTTCTTAGGGGCATTTTTAGGGGGGGCTATGCTGGGGATGATTAGAATCTCTTTGTGCTCTACCTCGGGTCTGACCATGGCTGAAACCTTTGCTCAACGGCGCGATCGCATCCTCCAAACGGCAAAAGCAACGGAGGATAAGTTACCGGTGCGGAATGCGGACTGTCGATCACGATTTTGGTTTCAGGATGGTCCGACGGAGTATGTGTATTTGTTTTTCCATGGCTTTACGGCGGCTCCCTATCAGAGCGAGGTGATGGGGAAGGAGCTGGCGAAGGCAGGGTATACGGTGCTGTCGCCGTTGATGCCGGGGCATGGGGTGGCGGGGGAGTGGAGTTTGGAGAATTTACCCCCGCTGCCGGAGGATGCCAAGGTTTATCAATCTTTTGCGTTGCAATGGTTGGAGGAGGCGAAGCAGCTTGGGAAGAAGGTGATTGTTGGGGGGCTGTCCGGCGGGGGAACGTTGTCCGCGTGGCTGGCGCTGAACCGGTCCCAGGATATTTATCGGGTGCTGTTATATGCGGCCTATTTGAGTTCCAGTAATCGGGTGATTGATCTGTTCATTACCAAAGGGAAGGGTGGTTTTTGCTGGGATCAACGGGTGAAAAAGCATCGACCGGGGTATAACTTTTTTGCGTTGCCTGCCCTGGCGACGGTGCTGGGGATGGGGACTGAGGTCCTAAAGCAGGATGCGAAGGGCCCCTGTGCGCCGATTTTTGTCATTTCTAGCGAGAGCGATCGCGCGGTGGGCAATGACGACCATCGCCGCTTATTTGAGGATGTCAATGCCTATCAGCCTCTGGCTTGGTATTTGATTTTTGATCGGGTTAACGATGTTCCCCACACCATGATGGTGCCGTCGGAGGGGATGGACTTGGCGTTTTTATTGACTCGGTTGACCCGTGCATTTGTGGAAAGTTCGGCGACTTGGGAGGATGTCCGGGCGATCGCTCACAAACTGGACCGGGAGACCACCTTCGACCAAGCGGTTCAACAACTCAATCTTCAGGACAAAGTCTCCGGCGATATGAAGACCGCGATGACCATGTTTGATAAACGAACGTTGACCTCTTAATCATTGACCTCTTAATAAATTAGCTATTTTGGGTCAATTATTTTTAGACGCTTATTTTTAGACGCTGATAAGACGTCCCTGGCTTTCGCGGGCAAACCGGTCGACGGCACAGATGGCATAGCGACCATCGCCGAGGCGTACGGAGCGATCGTCGGGGGGCAGGATTTTGACGAGATCCCAGGTTCCGCCCACCTGCTTGTATACCGTCCAATGGCGCACCCCAAATTGTCCGTCCCATTGGATAGTGCCGTTGCTTTCGCTGGTAATCGTCGGCGGGTCAAGGGGATCAACACTTGTGGTGTTCAGGACGGGGGCTAATGCCAAGTCGTTATAAATATTTCGTCCCAGGCGATCGCTAAAGCCCTGGCGATTTTCCATCAAGGGGTCGGTGTTATAGAAAATATTGCCCACGGAATTGTCATTGCGGCCGCGATCGCGGGATAGGGCAATTTGTTTTTCAAATTCCGTGATTGACCAGTTATTACTGCCCAATTTGACGAGATTATTGCCGGCAATGACGGGGATTTTGCCCTGGCCATTTTTACGGCTTAGGCTACTCCACCAGTCCAGCAAGGTGCGATAGCTTTGCCCCGTTTGGTCGATGGGCCAATAAAGCTGCGGCGCAATGTAGTCCACCCAACCCTGTTGCACCCAATATTTCGGATCCGCATAGAGGGCATCGTATTGGCTGAGTCCCTTAATCCCGGCCGGTTCCCCGGACCGATAAATCCCGAATGGACTGATGCCAAAGGCGACGTGGGGTTTGATATTGCGGATCCCCTTGGCGAGCTGTTCCACCATGCGATTGACGTTATGTCGCCGCCAATCTTCGATGGTGCGACCGCCGCCCCAGGCGTAATAGGTTTGGCGATCGGGGAAATCTAAGTCGGCGACGGGGTAGGGGTAGAAATAATCATCCAGGTGGACGCCGTCAATGTCGTAGCGTTTTACTACATCCATGATGACTTCGTAGGTGCGATCGCGAACGGTGCGCAGCCCAGGGTCCATCCACCGTTGGGTGCCATAGGTATGGACCGCATCGGGCATGGTGGCTTCGATATGGGGAGCCACTCCCCGGGGCGCATTCGTCGATGACCGGGCGCGGAAGGGATTAAACCAAGCGTGTAGCTCTAGATTGCGTTTGCGACATTCGGCGATCGCAAATTCCAGGGGGTCGTAATAGGGCGAGGGCGGTCGGCCTTGGGTGCCCGTTAACCAACGACTCCACGGCTCCAGGCTGGATTGATAGAGCGCATCCCCCTCGGGGCGCACTTGCAAAAATACGGCGTTAAATTTCAATGCCGCCAGCCGATCCAGGATCGTAATCAGCTCTAACTGTTGCGCCGTGCCGGTCATCCCCTGCTTGGACGGCCAATTTAAATTCCACACCGACGCAATCCACGCCCCCCGCAGCTCGCGGTTATGGCTGACGGTGGCCACCGGGGGCGGTGCCTCCTCCACGGACAGCACATAGGGGGAGTCAATGCGGGGATAGCGGGCAGTTTTGACCAATGCCTGATACAAAATGGCCGCCACTTCCCCCCGCGTTGCCGGACGATTGGGCTCCAACCGATCCAAATTCGGATAGTTCACCACCATATTGTGGGTGGTCGCCGCCGCTACCTGGTCGATCGCCCAACTGGGAATATCTTTGGCGTCCCGATAGAGGTCATCTAATTCATCGCTGCTTAAATCCCGGCTCGCCAGCCCCAGACCATTAATCAACGCCACCCAAAGCTGCGATCGCGTAATATTCCAATCCGGTCGAAAATAATTATTGGGATAGCCGCTAATAAAGCCGGATTCATAGGCTTCCTCGATGGCGGACGATGCCCAATGGCGACTGGGCACATCCCGAAAAGTGATGGCGTTGCGCACCTTCGGCCGATTAAAGGACGGGAGCAACAGGGCCGCAAATTGGGCGCGGGTCAGGGCACGATCAGGCTGGAATGTACCGTCGGGAAAACCATTGATAATCCGGCGATCGCTCAGGGCCGTAATAAAATCTTCAGCCCAATGCCCCTGAATGTCTGACAGTCGCGCCATACCGGCCCCTTTTTCCTATCAATGTCTAGCTACCCAGCACACGCTCTGAATAGCATCCTGCAACCTAACCCCTAGGGTAACCAACGACGGCGGGGGCGATCGCAATAGTGACAAAACCCTTACGTGTTCCTGAGTCCGGGCGATCATGGTCGCCGTCGCCCCCGATCTCCTCCCCAAGGGGAACTTAGAATTGATATTAAAACCCATCAGATAACCTGATAGGATCAGTTATGGAATGCGGCGGTTCCCCTTCAGCCTGCGTCGTACAATGAGTGCGCCCTAAATGCGCCCTGGGGGTATACCCTCGCGCCGTCCCAAACGTTGGGGCATCTGTTTCCACCATTTAGTTATTAGAGAGATCGAGGAGAATACCCCATGCCGCAAGCGGTCGGTTCCCTTGAAACCAAAGGTTTCCCAGCAATTTTGGCCGCCGCAGATGCGATGGTCAAAGCCGGCCGTGTGACCCTGGTGGGCTACATTCGGGTCGGTAGTGCCCGATTCACCGTCAATATTCGGGGCGATGTGTCCGAGGTGAAGCAGGCCATGGATGCCGGTGTGAATGCCGTGGAAACAGCCTACGGCGGCACCCTCGAATCTTGGGTGATTATTCCTCGCCCCCACGAAAATGTGGTGGCGGTGCTCCCCATCGATTACAACGAACAGGTGGAGCCCTATCGCGCCGCCGTCGACAATGGTCGCTTCCTACCCTCGCGCGCTGTTAATTAGGCTGTTAATTAGATTTTGCGGTCATTAAGTCCGTAGGGGCTTGATTGCTGACTGCATCCACCGCCATCCCGCTTCATCTAAGTATCAGAGTAGAGATCTCAGTAGATTTCAGGTTTTGCTCTGATCCAAAGATGTTGGCGGGATAGTTGTTTTTAGGATGGTTTTAGGAAAGTTTTAGGAGTGCTGATTTTGCCTTGCCCGGCATTTGCACAGTAGGGGCAGGAGGGAAAGAACCCCGAGGGAGATCACGGCGATCGCAAAGGGCACTGGATTTTCCCCTGACAAAATATCTGCGCCCGCACTCCCGACCCAGGTATAGAGGGCGGTGCCAGGAATAATGCCGAAGAAGGTGCCAATGGCATAGGTGGTGGTGGAAATAGGCGTTAGCCCGAATAGAAAATTCACCAAATTAAACGGTGATATCGGTGCAAACCGGATGGCAAGGACAACAGATAGGGGCGATCGCTCCAGCCGTCGGTTCAGGCGTTTCAATCGGGAGGAATGGCCCCACCGATCCATGATGCGATCGCGCAGTAGGGTTCGCGCTAGGACGAAGGCCGCGATCGCCCCTAGGGTTGCCCCCACGACGGACCATAGGGTGCCATAGGGGACGCCAAAAAATATCCCCCCCGCCAACACCAACACTGTCCCGGGGATCCCGAGTACGGTCGCCAGAATATGGGCCCCCACAAATCCCAGCACGGACCAGGGCCCCAGTTGCCGGAGCCAGCAGATGACGCCGCCCTGATTAAACCACTGGTGCAGCTCCAAACGGTGCAGGGCGATCGCTAATCCAATACCCAGGAGGGCGAGCATTCCCCACCGAATCCAAGCCGCTGCGTATTGTCTGGAGGCAACCATTGACTTCAACTAACTTCAACCGTTCCGCTGTCCTGTATCTTCAGCCTACGTTAAAGTTGCCTACGTCAAAGACCCGCCACAGCTTGAGCCGCAGCCGGCCGTGCAGCCATAGCAATAGTCATCGGTCTGGACCTCGGGGATCAGATCCAATCGTCCCGCCACCAGGAAATCACCGATGGTCAACGGTTTGCCATCCGCCCCCAATGCGGGCAATCCTTCCATCTGGGTGAAATCGCAGTCATAGACATGGCCGAAATAATCCACCGAGAGCTGATTGCGACACATCAGCCCCGGCACCGTTGCCCCGTTGAAATTATCGGATAGGAATTCTAGGTAAGCGTCTAGGGTTCCCCGCCGTTCAAAAAACTGTTTGGTGCGACCGACGGGCAGATTGGTAATGGCAAATAGTTGGTTAAAAACAATCCCAAAATTCTCCTGGAGATGTTTTTTATAAGCGGCTTGAAGCCCCACCTGATCCGGCGTCAAAGAAAAGGATTCCCCCAGGGGCAACGGCGGGTTGTAAACCAAATCAATGTTGAGATTGGGGTCGGTGCCATATCCCAATCGATTCAGCCATTGCAGGGCTTCAATCGACCGATCAAACACCCCATTTCCCCGCATCTTGTCCACATTGTCCTGGAGATAACAGGGCAGCGACGCCACAATGTGCGCCTGATGCTGGGCGAAATATTCCGGTAAATCCCCAAAACCTTCCTCAAAATAAATGGTCAAATTGGAGCGCACAATGACCTTTTTTCCGTGGCGGCGGGCGGCTTCTAAAATGGGGCGAAATCCATAGTTCATCTCCGGTGCGCCACCGGTCAGATCCACCGTTTCGATTTGCTCAAACCGATTGATTAGCTCCACCAATTGGTCGCAAACCTCCCCCGATAATTCTTCGGTCCGATTCGGCCCTGCTTCCACATGACAGTGGGTACAAGCCAGATTACACCGTCGTCCCAGGTTGATTTGTAGGGTCGTAATGGGGGTTTTGGTGAGGGGAGACCCAATGCGATCGCCAAAATCAGGAACGGTAGGGGTGTTATTCGACCGGGAAGATTGAACGGCGGAGGTGACCATAGGGGAGGGCAGATAGCTGCTCTGGTGAAGGGTGATTGCATCCCAGCTTAGTGGAATCACCCAAAATCGTGGGGGGCGGCTCTCACCCCTGCGATCGCAACGTCATGATTGGGGCGCAACGCTAGACGATACGGGGGCTGGGCGGGTTATACGGACGGTGTCGAGGGGGGCGGGAATCCGGCACTGGACGGGCTTGTTATCGCGATCATTCGGGACGGGGGGAGCAGATCTGGGATCAAGATTCATGCTCTGATAGTAGGGCGTCGGTACTGCTGCTACTTTTCCAGATGACCTATGCTTGGGCGATCGCCGTGGGGATCTACATTCCGACTCACGCGTCACCGGATCCAGCGTCTTGTGAGTCGGATTACGCTGTTTCAATCCCTGGTGCGACCGCGATCGCTGGCCATGATGGAGGCGTGTTTGATTGGGCTGTTGTCGGGGCTGGCCGCGGTGGCCCTGAAGCAGGCGGCGTCGGGTCTGAATCATTTTCGGGTGACCTGGGGGCCGGAGGCCGGCGTGCCGCCGTGGCTATGGTTGCCGGTGTTTGGGTTTGTGGGATGCGGTGTGGCGGGATGGTTAGTGCATCGGTTTGCGCCGGAGGCGGGGGGTAGCGGGATCCCCCATGTGAAAGCGGTGTTGGCCCTGGTGCGATCGCCCATTGGTTGGCGGCTGGCGGTGGTGAAGTTTTTGTCTAATGCGCTGAGTTTGGGGTCGGGGTTACCCCTGGGGCGACAGGGACCGACGGTGCAGGTGGGGGCGGCGGTGGCGGCGCAGTTGTGCCGATGGTTGCCCACGTCGCCGGAGTATCGGCGGCAGATGATTGCAGCGGGCGCGGGCGCGGGGTTGGCGGCGGGGTTTAATGCACCCTTGGCGGGGGTGTTGTTTGTGGTGGAGGAGTTGTTGCGGGGGGATATGTCGCGGGTGACCTTGGGTCCGGCGATTTTGGCGTCGTTTGTGGGGGCGGTGGTGGCCCGGACGTTGGGGGGGGAGGCGCTGGCGGTCAATCTGAATGGGTTGGGGATGGCGACGGGTTTTGAGGCGATGGAGATCCCGGCCTACGTGGTGTTGGGGATTTTGGCGGGGGGATTGGGGGCCTTATTTAACCGCGGGATTTTGGCGAGTTTGCGCTGGACCCAGCGATGGGTCATTGCGTTGCCGTTGAAGATGGCCCTGGCGGGGGCGGTGTCGGGGCTGACCGTTGCGTTTTTGCCGGAAGCGTTTTGGAATTACACCTGGCTACGGGAGGGGCTACTGGCGGTGGACCCAGGGGTCTGGTTCAAGCTGTTGGTGTTTGGGGGGAATTTTGCCCTGACGTCGATGGCCTTTGCGTCCGGTGCGCCGGGGGGATTGTTTGCGCCGTCGCTGGTGTTGGGGATGGTGTTGGGATCCTGGGTGGGGTGGATGAGTCATATTGCCCTGGGGGTGCCGGTGACGGTGACCTATTCCCTGGTGGGGATGGGGGCGTTGTTTGCGGCGGTCTCCCGGGTGCCCATGACGGCGATCGCGATCGTGTTTGAAATGACCGCTGATTTTAATGTGGTGCTGCCGTTGATGATCGGGGTGGTGATTGCCTATCTGGTGGCGGACCGGTTAGATCCCGGTTCTTTGTACGATCGCCTGTTGGATTTACGGGGCATTCGATTGCCGGAAAAACCCCTGAGTAATGATTTACTGGCCCACCTGAAGGCGGAAGATGTGATGCATGGGCCGGTGGAAACGTTGGATGCGGAGCTGCGGTTGGAGGCGGTGCTCCAGGCGTTTCAACAGTCCCACCATCGGGGGTTTCCGGTTACCGATGGGGCGGATCTGGTGGGCATCGTCACCGAATCGGATATTACGGACTGGAGCAAGCTCAATTTGCCGCCCTCGACCCGGTTGCGGGATATTATGACCCACCATCCCCTGACGGCGACGGTGGACGATAGTGTGGCGGAAATTCGCTATATGTTTAGCCGCTATCGCCTCAGTCGGGTGCCGGTGTTGGAGGGGCGACGGGTGGTGGGAATCGTCACCCGCAGTGATCTGCTTCGGGTGGAGGCCAATTTATTGGGGGGGGATGCGAATCCCTGTACCGCACGAAAACCGTCCTATATGGTCTATGCCCGGCGATCGCCCAATGGGGGGCGGGGGCGCTTATTGGTGTCCCTGGGAAATCCCTATACGGCCAGTGCCCTGACCCGATTGGCCATTGCGATCGCCCAGGAACGGGATTTTGAGGTGGAGTGCCTCCATCCGGTGGTGGTCCCCTCGGTGCGATCGCCGGCGGATACCCCCTTTGACCTGGGCGATCGCGCCGCCATGCTCGACTATGCGTTTCAGCTCGGGCAACAGGCGAATGTCAATATCCATGTTCAGGCTCGGACCACCCATGATGTGTCCCAAGCCATCCTAGAAACCGTTGAACAGCGCCGCATTGACCTGGTCCTCGTGGAAGCAAAAAGTCGGGTGACGGCGGATCTGGATATTTTGCCCAATGCTGGTTCCCTGGGGGGGCTCAGTAGTGCGATCCAGCGGCTCGGGGAAAAAGTCTCCTGTGAGTTGGCGATCCTGCGTTGGGCGCCCCATCTCCGACAACAATTGGAACAGCGCCCAATGCCGTTCCCAGGATTGGATGGATCCCCGAATGGATCCCCGAATGGATCTTCGAATGGATCCCCGGACGGATCTTCGGCGATCACCCCTGAGGATCCCCAGCTTTTGGAAATCCTGCAACAGCTTCGGCAGTGGGTAGTGTTTTTGGGGGGCGGGCCGAATGCCAGTTGTGCCCTGCGCCTCCTGCCGGGATTAACGTCCCTGGAGCGATCAGCGGGGATTCATCTGTGCCAAATTGTCACGCACCATCAGCGCATTGCGCCGGATCCTGAACTGTTGGTGGCGGCCGAGCACTATCTCCAGCAACAAACGTCGATCCCCATCACAACGGCTCGAACCTATGGGGATAATGTGTTGTCTAGCGTGGCATCCGTGAGCGATCGCCAGGATGCCTCGGTGCTGGTCCTGGGGGCCAGTCAGCAAAATTTTATGCAACAGGCCCTCCGTGGCAACCTCCCCCAGCAGGTGATGGCCCAAAGCGATCGCACCATCCTCCTGATCCGCGCTGCCTTACATAGTCTTCAGCAGCAATAGATTTTGCGCTACCCCTGGATCGGCCCTGGGGCCATCAACCCCGGATAGAAGGTTTGGTAATACCACTCAAAATTCTTGCGTAATTCCTGTTCGATGCGGAGGGGCACCTGATGGCGGGTAGGGGGCTGAATTTTGGAATGGGTGCAATGGCGATATTTGAATCGATAATAGCTATCGCTTTCGTGGGGCAATACCGTGAGCTGGGTGGGATTAATCTCATGGTCCGGGAGCCCAAGCCATTGATAGATCCCCTGCATCACCGGGACTGGCTCCGAAATGAGATGTTCAAAAACGACGTAGAAAATATCGTTTTGGATCGCAACGGGCTGATCCTGCATGGCCTTCAGGGCATTCAGCGCCGAGCCGACGACGCCGGTATTGCCAAAGAGGCGATCGGCTCGATCAAAGGGGGCCAGCTTGGCCAAATGATCGGGAAAATCGAGCCATAGGGTTTTTTGATGCTGGGCTTCGATGGAGCCATACACCTGTCCCAATTCCCGAACACACACCAAAATTTTGCTGCCGGGATCCAGCAATTTCACCAAATCGAGCTGGCTGAGCCATCCTCGATTTTTATCCACCCGCCAATCGTAATCACTATCCGCAAACCAGCCGTTGATAAATCCCCGAAATGCTCGATCTAACCGACCATAGGCGCGATCAAAGTCGGGATCCATTTGAGACAACAGGAACTCATTGTTACTGAGCTGTTCCCGTAGGGCGGTGAGGCAACTATAGAGGGGGGAGCTATGGGTATAAGGATCTACCAGGGGATGCTCCCCCAAGAGTTGGCAGAGGAGGGTCGAGCCCGATCGCGGGAGCCCAGCAACGAAGATGACCGATTTATCGAGGGGGGAAGCAACAGCCATAGGAACGGGAACGAGGAATAGCGGTGGAAAAAACCCAGAATAAAAGTGGCTGGAGGGGAACGGTTGGGTATGATTTTAGTAGGGGATGCACCGAGATCGCGATCGTAATCAATAATACAATTCGAACTCTGTCCGGGTGGTGGAGGGTCGGAGGATGAAGGATCTGATGACCCCGAAGCATCAAGTAACCTGAGTCCCGTCAATTGACTGTAATTTGACTGCAGTTTTTGGGACGGGTCCGCTGGGCAGCGCGCACGATAAGGATTGGAAGAAGGACCATGCAACACCACCCCGAACGTCTTTACGATGCCATTAATGCAAACGAATTGGGGGCCATTATTACGGAGCACCGTAATCTGTTGCTGTGTAGCCTGCTGCGCCCCATGCTGGATACCTTCGAACGGGAAGGAATTCAGCTTTCGGCGGTGTTGCGAGCCCTGGCAACCCTAGCCCAGGAACGGAGTCGGACCCTGTCGGCGGCCGATAGCTCGAATCCCTGGTTACAGTGTGAAGCGTTGCTGGCGGAAGCCCAGACAATGGCGGAGATGGCGGAGCAGCGCCCAAAGGTGACGGGGGCTGGGACCGCTGATGGCAATAATGGCAATGCGGTGTTGGATTATCTTGCCCAAACCGGGTCCTCCCAAGGGGGAGTGGCGTCCTTTGGCGGGTTGACGCAGCCGGATCCCCAGGGTGAGGCGATCGCCTCGGATTCGGAGGGGCTAGAGGCGGAATTGGAGGGGCTGGATATCAGCCGCATTACGGCCAATCTCGACCTGTCGCGGTTGGGGGATGGGTTGGACGATGAGTTTGATGAGGAGCTAGAAGCGGATCTGGCGGCAGCACGGGAGTCGGGCATTCTACGGGAGGAGGCCCTATTGGAGGCGACCGCTAAGAATGGGGTAGGGGTGGCCAGCGCTGAGGCTGATGCCCCTGCGGAACGGGTGGATTGGTCCCAGGTGAGTGAAGAAGAAGCCTGGGCACGGGAGCTGCTGGAAGAGAATTAGTTTTGCGTTTGAGGTGGTTTTGCGTTTGAGGTCTCCTACCCCCTTCACAGGCAGTGTTTGCGAGCTTTTGGGGCAGGTTAGCGGGCTGCGACTAACGCTTTCATGACCCCTTCAAACATGGTTAGACCATCTGCACCACCGGTAATTTTCTCCACGGCTCGTTCCGGGTGGGGCATCATGCCCACCACATTGCCCCGCGCGTTACAAATGCCGGCAATGTCGTTCAAAGAACCATTGGGATTTTGCCAGGTTGCATTGCCATTAGAGGCATAGCGGAAAAGTACCTGGCCGTTGTCTTCTAAGGATTTTAGGGTAGCCGCGTCGGCTTGGTAGCGCCCTTCCCCGTGGGCGATGGGGAGGGTCAATACGGTGCCGGGGGCATAGGCTTGGGTCCAGGGGCTACGGTTATGTTCCACCTTGATCCCGACGCGATCGCAAATGAAATGTAGATCTCGATTGCGGGTCAGCGCCCCTGGCAATAGTCCCACCTCGGTCAAAATTTGGAAGCCGTTGCAGATCCCTAATACCAACTTGCCCGCGTTGGCCGCATCAATGGTGGCCTGCATCGCCGGAGAAAATTGGGCGATCGCCCCGCAGCGTAGATAATCCCCATAGCTAAATCCGCCGGGCACAACGATGGCATCCACATCGGACACATCCGATTCCTGATGCCAAATCATCCGGGTGGGTTGCTGCAAAATTCCCTCGGTCACCCAGCGCACATCGCGATCGCAATTGGAGCCGGGGAAAACAATAACGCCAAACTTCATGGGAGACATCGGGTTAAGCAACGATTGCCTTCAATTTACCACCTGGGACAGTATCCTCTGGCCCCCACGTCCTCCCATCGGCCTTGCTGATCTAGAGGCCTCTGCGAGACGCCGAGTGGAGAACGGCTAGGCATCAAACTCAAAGCGGGTAATGTCCTCATCCCCAAGAAATTCGCCATTTTGCACCTCAATCAGCACCAGGGGAATCACCCCAGGATTTTCCACGCAATGGATCGTGGTGGCGGGCACGTAGGTGGATTGGTTCTGGACAATAATCGTTTCCTGATTGTCCTGGGTTACTTTTGCGGTGCCGGCGACCACCACCCAATGTTCACTGCGGTGGTAATGCATTTGCTTGGTGATGTGATGGCCGGGGTTGATGGTCAGCCGATTGATCCGGTAATAGTCGCTTTCTTCCAGAAGGGTGACGCTCCCCCAGTGGCGAGCGATGGGGACCCCGAGGGTCGCGGTTTCGGCAGCGGCCGTTGTCGGGGATTGGGTCTTATCCGCTTTTTTTGACATGGCACAGGCAGGCGAGGGGCAAGGGTAAACGGGAGTGGTGCCCCCTGTCCGCAGAGTCAACCGGCCGGGTCGCTCCGAGCGGAACAGGTGCGCACTCAGATTGATTTACTTCTACTGTACTCGTCTCCCCAAGACTGCATCTACGGTTATTGCGGAATTCCCAGGGGCGATCGCCGATGCTTTGCAGATCCAGCGCCAATGCCCAGACTCACCCCATGATTTGGGACCAGGTGGTCGCCAGAAAGACAATGACGGCGACCAGGGCCAATACCCCCTGCATCACGCTGGAAATGACGGACCCCAGCACAATCCCGACGGTGGCCTTGAGCGATCGCTTGGTACTGACATCAAAGGGTAGGCGCGATCGCATCCCATAGGCCAACTCACCGCAAAATGCCCCCACGATCGGACCAATCAAAATTCCCAGCAGTGGTCCCCCCACCGGTAGGGCTGGCAGTAGCCCAAAAAATCCCAGGATCAATCCCACCACTGCGCCAATCTGTCCCCAGGTGCTGGCTCCCGCCTGCTGCGCCCCCAGGACACTTCCCAGGGTATCGATCGCCACACTCAGAAACAGCACCACGATCGCCACCGCCAGGGCAACCCCAACGCCGCTAAACCCCTGAATCGCGCCCCAAACGATGACCGCCAGTACAATCAAACTGGAGCCCGGCAGGGCAGGCATTACGGCCCCCACAACCCCAAACAACATGAGGCCGACTAAAAACCAATAGATCAGTATTAATTCCATGCCTGTTAGGGTAGCGCGAGAACCGATCCCCGAGTCGATAAAACCTATACAAGGGGCTGGTTCTACCCGTATCCTCCTTTCCAAAGTGCTGTTTTAAATCAAAGCGCCTTCTCCAGGGAATCGGCCAGCTTATCCGCCAGCCCGGCCACCCAGCGTTCATCCTGGGTGGTGTAGCTGCGGGGGGCATTAGCGCCCAAAATCATCACACCGCGATCGCCGAGGGGCTGCACAATCACCCCTTGGGTATTGTCGGGCAAATAATCAAATTCGATTTTGCCCGGATAGGTCGCCAACCCCACCAGATAAATCGACCGCTGCTGGGCGATCGCCTGCTTAACAATCGGCCCCGGATTGACCTCCGGATTTTTACCCAAGATTCCCCGCCGTAGGACCGTTTTGCCGGCGATCGCTCCATCCTTCGCGTCGCTATTGGACGTAGACTCTCGCAGAAAAACGACTAGCGATCGCGTCACCGTATTGGTCAGGAGCAAATGGGATGCCCACGCTAGCTCTAGCTGCACAGGCTCCGGCAAGGTTTCGTCTAACTCAAATCCTTCGGGCCCCACCAACTCCACCGCATCCGGCAGTTTGGGCTGGATGCGAATCCATAGCAAACCGGTCAGAATTAATACCGCACAGGCAATCACCCCGAGGACATCAGACCGGGCTTGGGACGTCAATAACTGGGGTGTAACCCCTCGATTTACCATCAACGCCGTTCCCAATAGGATGCCCACGGCGATCGGCAACCGCTGCAACACCGTATTCTGATTCGATTGCGCCACCCTTCCCCCTCAATATTCCTGGCTCATTTCCAGCTCAAATCCCAGCCCACAGTTTCCCATAATTGCTGGGGTCGAATGCTGGGATCGGAGCTGGGATTGAACGGCCAAGCGGGTTCCAAGGTTGCGTCCTACTCGCCCGACTCCAAAATCCGCTGGAATAAATAACCGGTTCCCCGAGCGGTCAAAATCAGCTCCGGATTGCTGGGATCCTCTTCCAACTTCGCCCGCAGCCGGGAGATATGGACATCCACCACCCGCGTATCCACATGGCGCTCGGGGGTATAGCCCCACACCTCTTGCAAAATCTCAGATCGGGAGAACGGTTCGCCGGACCGGGACACCAACAGCTCCAGCAGGCTAAATTCCATACCGGTGAGACGAATGCGCTCATCCCCCTTGTACACCTGGCGCTTATTGGTATCGATCCGAATGCTACCCACCTGGATCACGCCAGAACTGGGAATCCCCGACGCGCCCACCTTATCCACCCGGCGCAACACCGACCGAATCCGCGCTTCCAGTTCCTTCGGCGAAAACGGTTTTACAACGTAATCATCCGCCCCCAACTCCAAACCGGTAATGCGGTCCGCCACGTCCCCCAGGGCGGTCAACATAATAATAGGAATATCCGACTCCTTGCGCAGCTCCTGACATACCCCATAGCCGTCCAGCTTGGGCATCATCACGTCCAGCACCACTAAATCGGGGGCATTGCCGCGGAAAGTGTCTAATGCTTCCTCCCCATCCGCTGCCGTTACCACCTCATAGCCAATCATGGACAACCGGGTTTCTAGGATACGGCGGATACTAGCCTCATCATCGACGACAAGAATCCGTTCCTTGTTGTTGTCCATCACTAGATACCTTTCAAAATCTTTATCGTTATGTTTCGTACGATATCACCCGACTTTTTCAAGTTATTGAGAACTTAATAAAGGTGTCAGGTTGCGTTTGGTAAAGACCTCTTTCTTTTAAAAAAACGAAATATTTCTGGAGGTATATGTGTAGAAATATTTCGAGCCCTCATCTTTACCCTTGGGACTATGGGGCAGGAATGGGGGCGGCAGTTGGGGGCGATCGCGGCGTTTCCCCTGCGGACATTAACCTGCGGACATTAATCGGCTCGCTTAATCGCTGCTGAATGACTGATCAAATCGATCCCGAATCCCATGATGGAGGCTGATTGGCTTTGGGGCAAGCTTTGGGCTCAGGGTTGGGTCCCCTGATTTGCATATATATTTCTACATGGTGCTGATGCGATACTTGCATCGAGGCAGGTGTGTCGTAGCTGCCAGCACAAACACACGGGGCCGCTCATACTTATTATGATGCGGGCATTCGTGCCTCTAAAAACCGTTTAACCCTAGAGCGGGAGTGAGCTTGTGGCAGATACCGGGACGATCAAAATTAACCCCGTTGAGAAGGTCAAGGCTGCAAAGGATGGCCTAGATGTCCTAGAAGAAATTGAGGCTTTTGCGGAAGCCGGTTGGGAAAATATCGAAAAGTCTGACCTGGAGGTTCGGCTGAAGTGGTTGGGGGTCTTTTTCCGACCGGTGACCCCTGGCAAGTTTATGTTGCGCTTGCGGGTGCCCGGTGGTCTGTTGAATGTCACCCAGATGCGATCGCTGGCGGATATGATCGAGCGCTATGGGGACGATGGCAGCGCTGACATTACCACCCGTCAGAATATCCAGCTCCGGGGGGTCCGTATTGAAGATATCCCAGCGATTTTCCGGACCTTGGAAGAGGTGGGGCTAACGTCCATCCAGTCCGGCATGGACAACGTGCGGAATTTGACCGGGTCGCCGGTGGTGGGGATTGATCCCGATGAGTTGATTGATACGCGGGAGCTGACCCAGAAGACCCAGGATGCGATTACGGCCCATGGCAAGGGCAACCGCAAGTATTCCAATCTGCCCCGGAAGCTGAATATTGCCTACGAGGGGGGTCGGGATAATTCCATCCATGCGGAGCTGAATGATATTGCGTTTGTGCCTGCCTATAAGGATGGGGAGCTTGGTTTTAATGTGGTGGTCGGCGGCTATCTGTCGGCTCAGCATTGTCAGGAATCGATCCCGATGGGGGTTTGGGTGCCGCCCACCGATGACGCCGTTGCCCTGTGTGAGGCGATTTTGACGGTGTACACGGAGAACGGGCTACAGGAGGGCTTGCGGACGAAGCGGCCTAAGGCGCGGCTGTGGTGGTTGATTGATAAGTGGGGCTTGGAAAAGTTCCGCGCTGAGGTGGAGAAGGAGTTGGGTAAGCCCTTGGCCGATGCGGCGGACTCCGATGAGATTGTCCAGGATAAGAAGGATTATTTGGGGGTGCATCCCCAGAAGCAGGAGGGGCTCAGTTTTGTGGGGGTCCATGTGCCGGCGGGACGGTTGTCGGCGGAAACCATGTATGGGTTGGCGGACCTGGCGGAGGCCTATGGTAATGGGGAGATTCGCCTGACGGTGGAGCAGAATGCCATTATTCCGTTTGTGCCGAATGACCGGGTCGATGACCTGTTGGCGGAGCCGTTGCTACAAACCTTTAAAGTGGCACCGGCACCGTTGGAGCGATCGCTGGTGTCCTGTACGGGGGCTCAGTATTGCAATTTCGCCATTATCGAAACCAAGCAGCGGGCGCTGAAGCTGGCGCGGGAGCTGGATGCAAAATACGACATCCCTGAGCGGGTGCGGATGCATTGGACCGGCTGCCCCAATTCCTGCGGCCAAGCCCAGGCGGGAAGCATTGGTTTGATGGGTACCAAGGCGAAGAAAGATGGCAAGTCTGTGGAGGGCGTCAAGCTATTCCTGGGCGGCCAGGTGGGCAAGGATGCCAAGTTGGGCGAGCTGGCCGACAAGGGGATTCCCTGCGAGGATTTGACCGAGGTCCTCGGGGAGATTCTGGAAAAGCAGTTCGGCGCAACGGTGAAGGCGTAGCCAGGCTCTCAAGATAGGGCTCGTAGGGCCGCCTCTGCCCGATAGCGCACGCTGGGAACGGGATCCTGGACCAGGGTATCCAGGATCTCCCGGCTGTTGGGATCGCCCAGTTGGCCTAGGGATTGGGCGATCGCCTCTCGAATCGGTACTGCAAGGGCCGGGCTGGGCGATCGCTGTTCCCCTGGGTTGACTTTAGGTTGCGTCTGGGTTGCCTGATGCCACCAAGTGTGGAGAATGTGGCGGGCTTTGGATCTGGACTGGGTGCCGTTGACCCGCCCCAGCATTTGGATGATGGCCTGGACCGTTTCCTGGGCATCAGGGTGAATGTTGAGGGGAATTTCAGACTGATTTTTTTCCGGACTGGCTGGGAGTTGGTCCGGTTTTTTGATGGATTGATTGAGGTAGGTGGCGAGGGCGTCTAGGGCTTCGGGGCGATCGCTCCAGCCGAGGGTTTGGACGATGGTTTTGCGGAGGGGGACCGGGGTTGTTTCCCGTTGGAGGGTTTTGTTTAGGGCGTCCACGGCCGTTGGGGTGGCGAGGCGGCCCAGGGCGATCGCCCCTTGCTGACAGACTTCGATGCTGAAATCCCTCAAGCACGTCACCAAAATTGATTCGAGTTGGGGCTGCCCCAAGGGCTTGCCGTTGATCTCCACCGGGGATTTAGTGATTGCCTTTGCCTTTTGCCCCAGTCCTCGCACCGCTTCCCGACGCACCGCGCTGGCGGGATCGTCCAAGGCTTGGAGCAGCAGGGGCAGCGATCGCCGGTCCTGGAAATTGCCGATGGCTTCTAGGGCGATCGCCCGGATTTGGGGGGTGGGGTCATCCATCACCGTTAGCAGGGGCGTCACGATATCGGGATGGCAAATTTTTGCCAGCGATCGCACCGCTGCGGGGCGGGTGTCGGGCTGGTCTAATAAGGCCCCCAGGGATGCAATGGCGGGGGCTCCCATATGGGTTAGGGCCCCGGAGACGATCGCGAGGGTTTCCTCGTCCTGTTGATCCCCCAGCAGCGCCAGCACCACATCCCGGGCTTCGGTCATCCCGGCGGCGCCCAGTTCCCCGAGCGATCGCCCCGCCAGCCAGCGCCCGTGGAAGTCTTCTTCTGGGTCCGTCAAAATATCCCGCAGGGTAGATACCCCTTGCAGCCCTAAACGCCGCCACAGGCGGGATACAGCCCGCTGGGACGCCCGATCACCGAGGGTCACCACCAATCCCATGAGGTGGGCTAACTCCTGGGCGATCGCCGCCGGTTTCCCTTGGTCCTCCCATTCTTGGATCAACCAGGCCAGTTCATCGCAGACCTCGTCCCAAAGTCCTGTTGCTGCGCGCTGTTCCACCTGGGCGAGAGCTGCCTCCCAATTGCCCGCTACATCATTGCCCGCTACATTGTCTCCCATTGCTCAGCCCCGACCGCCATTCCCAGATTGCTTGCGCCCTGTGCTTGCCATCGTTGTCCTCGGCGATCGGCAACCTCGTCAACGGGGGGCATTATTCCGGCGTCCTGGAGCTGGAGGATATGCTGACGGAACATCACCACATCGCCAATCACAGCGATCGCCGGGGCGGCAAATTTTTTTGTGTGAACCTGCTCGACAATGTCCCCCAGGGTGCCATACAGCTCCTCCGCGTCGGGACGGGTGCCCCAGCGGATCAGCGCCACCGCCGTGTCCGGCGATCGCCCCGCTGCCATGAGTTGCTCCGTTACCTGGGGCAAGGTATGAACCCCCATATAAATCACAATGGTCTCCGCCCCACGGGCGATCGCGGCCCAATCCACTGGCGATCGATATTTACCGGTGCACTCGTGGCCCGTGACGAAGGTGACCGATGAACTGTATTGGCGATGGGTCAACGGAATCCCAACGTACGCCGGCGCCGCAATGCCCGCCGTAATCCCAGGCACCACTTCCACCGGCACCCCCGCCGCGGCCAAATCTTCCATTTCCTCGCCGCCCCGTCCAAAAATAAACGGGTCGCCCCCCTTCAGCCGCACGACGATGCGATGGTGCTGGGCCTGATGCACCAGCAACTGGTTGGTTTCTTCTTGGGGCAGGGAATGGCGACCAGAGCGCTTGCCCACATTAATCTGTTTCGCCGTCGGTGCAATTAGGTCCAAAATCGGCGCACTCACCAGGGCGTCATAGACCACCACATCCGCCTGCTCTAATAGTCGAAGCGCCTTCACGGTCAATAATCCCGGATCCCCCGGCCCCGCCCCCACCAAATACACCGTTCCCAGCTTCTCCGTCCCGGGCGATCGCGGTGGCGCAGTGGCCCCCGCCTGGCAGGGAACCCCCGCTACTGCACTGCTCCCCTGGGACTGAAGGGGGGCGATCGCCTCCCTTGGAATGCTGTTATCCAGTCCGGTTCGAGCAGTTCGAACGGTGAAAGAGGCCATAGACACTTCTGACATGAAATTGACGTAAACGGGAAGAGGCTCAACAATGCGTCTGGCAATTCCATTGGGCTTAGGAATAAGTTTAGGAAATTTCGCCTTGCAGAGACTGAAGTCGCGGAGACTGGATAGGTCGGGACTGGAATCGGTAATGACCGATGAAGCGCCCCCTTCGTACGCTGCCATAGGCCCAGCGACAGGTTACGGCGTCCCGGAGACAGGCCATACTGGTGAGGCCCTGACCGTCACGGATAAACCCTTAAATCCTAATCGCCGTCGGGGCGATCGCGCTCAAAACGGCTGTGGTTTACCAGTCAGATCCTCTGGTCAAATCCTCCGGTCAGATCCTCCGGTCAAATCCCCTGGTCAAGTCGTCCGGCTAAATCGTCCCGAACCGCCCTATCTTGGAATCGCATCTTATCGCAAATTGACTTGAACTGATCCCGTTCCCGTCGCACCCTTGAGCTCAGCCTCTGTTTAATGAAAATCCTTCTGGTTTCCAATTATTTACCGGACAATCAGCAAAGTATGCAGCGCTTTGCGACCCTCCTGGAGAAAGAACTTCAGCAAACGCCGCATAAGGTCAGGGTCAGCCGTCCCGTGCCCATTTTTGGCTATTTTAAACGGTCTCCCCAGGGGCTCGGAAAGTGGTTGGGATATATCGATAAATTTTTGATTTATCCCCAAATCCTGCGGTGGCAAAAACGATGGGCGGATGTGGTCCATATCTGCGATCATTCCAACGCCTTTTATGTTCACTATCTCCGGCGTAAGCCCCACCTCGTGACCTGCCATGACCTCCTGGCGGTGCGATCGGCCCTGGGGGAAATTCCGGAAAATCCGACCCAGTGGAGTGGCCAGAAACTTCAGTCCCTCATTGTGAGGGGGCTGAACCGATCCGAACAGGTGGTCTGTGTGTCGGAAAGTACCCGGCAAGAATTGCTACGGCTGACCACCGTGCCCGCTCGGCTGACCTGCTTGGTCTATATGGGGTTGAATTATCCCTATACCCCTATGTCAGCGGCGCAGCAACAGCTTTACATCGATCCCCTGGGGCTGGGAGGTGCCCCCTTCCTGTTCCACATTGGCAGCGATGCTTGGTATAAAAATCGCCCTGGGGTGCTGGAGATTTTCCGCCGTCTGGTGCAGGAGCAAGGGCTCAAACAATTGCGGTTAGTGATTGCCGGGACGGAATTGGGTCCCCATTCCCAGGACTTTATTCGAGACCATGGTCTGACGGATGCGGTGGTGGATGTGGGACCGGTGTCTAGTGAACAGTTACGGGCGTTGTATTCGGCGGCGATCGCGCTGTTATTTCCCTCGTTACAGGAAGGCTTTGGCTGGCCCATCATCGAAGCCCAGGCCTGTGGCTGCCCGGTGTTTACGTCTAACGACACCCCCATGACCGAAGTGGGGGGGACAGCGGCCGTCTATCTCAATCCTCGGGATCCCGCCCAGGCGGCCCAGACCATGGCCGAGCACCTGAGTCCGGAGGTGCTGACCAAAATGGCGGAAGAAGGAAAAGTGAATGTGCAACGGTTCCAATCGGCAACGATGATCCGTCGCTATTTGGAGGTGTATGCCACAGTATATGAAGCTGCCGGGAGTTATGTCCCCGACGATGAATTGCTATGAATTGCTTGGCTAGTGGGTGGACTAGCCAGTTGCCTGGCGTCTGATCCTTAGGATGTGGAGATGGAGCGTGCTGATGCTAGACGGAGGGGCAATCCGACCATGAAAGTTTTACACGTCATTCCTTCGGTGGGGCCCGTGCGCGGTGGGACCAGTGTGGCGGCGTTGGAGCTGGTCAGGGCGTTGCGATCGCAGGGGGTGGATGCGGAAATTGCGACGACGGATGATAACGGCTCCAAGCGCTTAGATGTTCCCCTGGGGCAGCTGATTGATTATCAGGGGATCCCGGTCCGTTTTTTTGAGAAGTATGTTTCCCCGATTAATGCGATCTCTGAATTTGCATTCTCCAAGGATTTCACCTGTTGGATTTGGGAAAATATTCGACGTTACGACCTGATTGAAATTCACTCCTTCTTTTCCTATGTGTGTACCTGTACCGCGGTGATTGCACGCATTAAAAATCATCCTTATATTGTGAATCCCCATGGTCATTTCTTACCTTGGGTGATTAGCCAGAAACCCCTGAAAAAGAAAATTTATCTGGCGTTGGTGGAGCGGGGTAACCTTAACCAATCCAGGGGTATTCATTGCTCGACCCATCAGGAAGCCCTCGACGTTAAACAATTTGGGATTGCATCCCCTCCTTTTGTAGTGCCCTATGGGGTCGAGCGATCGCCCGATCTGAGTAACCCTAAACAACAGCTTCAGCATCAGTATGGGATTCCCCCGACCATGCCAGTGGTCTTGTTTTTATCTCGCCTTCACCCTAAGAAGCGATTGGATTTTCTGTTAGATGTGCTGTCAGAATTAAAGGACCATTCACCCTTTCATTTGATGGTCGGGGGCTCAGGGAGTTCAGAGTATGAGCGAGTTTTGTCCGACCAGGTTGATCGATTAGGCCTGGGCGATCGCGTTACCTTCGCCGGATTTGTGGGGGGGAAAGATAAGGACTTACTGTTGCAGTCGGCGGATATTTTCGCCCTGCCCACCTATGGGGAAAATTTTGGGATTTCGACGGTGGAAGCGATGGCGGCTCGGGTGGCGGTAATTACGACGCCCGCCTTGCAGTTGGCACCGGAGATTGAGGCGGCGGGGGCGGGGGTGATTGTCCCCGGTGAGCGGGACTGTTGGGTGGAGGCGCTGGGCAAACTATTGCGATCGCCGGAGTGGTGTCGGGACATGGGGAAGCGAGGGGAAACCCTGGCGCGATCGCAATTCGATTGGGGGGTGGTCGGGCGTCAGTTGGCGGGGGTTTATCAATCGATCTTAGATGGGAAAACTGAGGAGGTAACGCTACCCATGCGATAAAAGTCTCTAGTTCAGATTGTCTTGTCTAGTGTAATTATCTAGCGTACCTTTCCACCTCAGTTCTCTCCCATGAATACGCCCAACTCTGACTCCCTTCCCATGGTTTCCTTGGTAGTTCCCACCTATAACCGGGAAGAGCCTTTGAAAAATACTTTGATGGATGCGATCGCCCAGGATTATCCCAATTTTGAAACGATTGTTGTTGATCAAACGAAAAAGCATACTCCGGAGGTGGCGGAGTATTTAAATAAGGTTTTCCAAGACGGAAAGATTGCTTTATTCACGCCTGATTTTGCCAGCCTGCCGGCGGCGAGAAACTATGCGATTCGGCGGGCCAAGGGAGAGATTATTATCTTTATTGATGATGATATTCGGATGGGACCTGACTTTATCCGCAATCATGTCAATGTGTTTTTGGAGAAGCCTGAAGTGGGGGCCGTGGCGGGGCGAGTGTTGCCACCGATGGTGGATGAAACTAAGTTGAAAACCTTTGCGGTTCAACAGTTACCACCGGAAGCGTTGGATCCGGGTATTGCTTGGTATTACTTGGATTTTACCTATGTGGAAAATCCCCAGAAAGTCCTGTCGGCTCGGGGGTGTAATATGTCGTTCCGGCGTCAAGTTTTTGAGAAATATGGGTTAGGTTTCGATGAGCGGATGCAGGGGAGTGCCATCCGAGAAGAGTCGGATTTGTGTTTGCAGGTGCGGAAGACGGGCTATGACATTTGGTACGAACCCCAGGCGGCGTTAGTGCATATTGGTGAGCCGACGGGGGGCTGCCATAATATCAGTACCCGGACGTTTCAATATCAAGTGACCCACTACCATAATCACTTCTGGATGGGCTTTCGGAATCTGACCCTTTGGCAGAATTTACGGCTTTATGTTCGGTTATTTGATTGCCATGTTTTGGGGAATCCACCCTGTAATAAAGACAAATCTCTGGTGAAGGGAATTGTGCGGGGGACGTTCTATTTTTATGGATTTTTCAGTGCGGTAAAAACGGCGATCGCCTCGCTATTTTCCGATGGGCAAATTTATAGTCATCAGGATAGCTAGGGTTGGGCGGTTGAGGGTGCTGGACGTCAAAGGATACACTGGAGCACCGCGATTAAGCGAGTCGATTCAGTGGTGAGGGGTGGTGAGGGACCGTGGCTGGACATAGTAAATGGGCGAATATTAAGCGGCAGAAAGCTCGGGTGGATGCGGTCCGTGGGAAGGTTTTTACGAAGCTGTCGCGGGAAATGATTGTGGCGGCGCGGGCGGGGGGCGGTGACCCGGCGGCGAATTTTCAGTTGCGCACAGCTATTGAAAAGGCGAAGGCGGCGGGGATGCCCAATGCCAATATTGATCGGGCGATCG
>CAZZMD010000039.1:0-44521 GCA_964655355.1 uncultured bacterium | reverse complement strand
CAGAACTCGGCACAATCGAAAATTTAATTTCCGTGAGCACAAAATCCGGCAAATCCACCGGCACCGCCGCCACCGAGCCCATCAACCGCTCCACGGCGCTGCTCAGCTCCACCGTATCCCCATCCTCCAAATCACACAGCAACGTCAACGGCTCATCCCCCGACCGCGCCGCAGACACCAGCAACGTCGATGCCCCCAACTGCACCGCCCCGGTCAAGCCCAATGTCTTCGCCCCATCCGCCGCCGCCACCGCAACCCCCACCTGGGTCACCGCCAACGAACTGCCCCCCACATCCACCGCCCAATCACTCGCCAACGTCGCCGCCACATCATAGGTTTTGGCACTTGGCTGAGCCGTCACCCCAAAACTATCCAGGGCAATATCCGGCAAATCCTGCACCGACACCCCCAACGCCGCGATCGCCCCCGTCAAGGTCAACGCCTCCCCTTCGGCAATTTTGAATTCCAGGGTGGCATGGGGATCAATCGTAATCGCCGCATCCAACTTGCAGGACGCCAATGTCAGATTTCCCGTCGCCGCGATCGCCGTTATTTCGCGGAACTTCAAATCCACCCCAAACGCCACCGTCGCCAACGTCGGCAACTCAAACCCCAACCCATTTAAATTTGCCGTCAGATTCTTCAGCCCCACCCACTGCGCCAACTCCGGCAACTGGGGCACATCCTCCGTATCCAGAGCGATCGCCAGGGTCACCACCTCCCCCCGCGCCAACGCCCCCGTAAAATCCAACTTTTTCTGAGAAGATTTTCGTTTAAAAAATCCCGCCACCTCCAGCGCCACCCCCAGCGTCTCGCCCTGAGTCAGGGTCAAAATCAGGGAATTCAGCGTGAGCTTACCGGGAAGAACCCCCGGGAGATCAATCGTTTTCGCCTTAGTCCAGGCGATCGCCAAACTCTGGTCATCAGGCTGAGAAAAGGCCAGGGACTCCCCGTCCAAATCCAGCCCCGCCAAAAATTCCCCCACCGTCGGCGCATCGAGCGGCAGCATCGCCGGGAACCCCTCACCCGCGTCAAAACTAGCCACAATCTGGTTCTTGACGTCGGTAAGATTCACCACAGGGAGCCCCTCAATTTAAGTTCGCACTGAACATAAAAACAGCACAAACCAAGGGTATCCAGCGAATTTTAGAACCTGCCAAGGGCACGCAATTGAACGTAATATTCTGCCCTATGGAGTTGAGATTGTTGAAGTCTAGAAGGTCTTAAACCATAGGAATTTTAAGTCCCAAGAAGAATTGAAACTTAAGAATTAGGATATAACCACGGATGAAAAAGCTTCACTAAACGGGGCATCACAAAATAGGTCAGCAAAACAACGACTATTCCCATAGTAATAAATCGACCAACCAATGGAGGTAATACCGACAGCACCAGTGACATAATTTCACCAACAACAGTCGCAGTTACAAATACCCCTAGCCAGGTCACCAAAACCATTTTTCGACGCGGCGGTGGAGCCTTTGGCGGTTTGCCCGGAATATGAAACCAAGTTTCAAGCCCTGTCAAAGTTTGAATGTCTTCTGATTTTTGGATCAGTGGGCCCAGCCGTTCAATCCATTCCCGACGGATATCAGATTCCAGCCATTTCTTAAGATTAGCGTAGCGATCAAAGCGCAAAATAACCACATACTCAGGATTACTGTGATCGCAGGGGCAAATAATATTTACCCCTTGATGTCCCTCAAAGGTTTTAGCCGCGGCACCAATACCATGAACCCACTCTTCATAGCCCTGTTCGCGCCCCGGACGAACCAGGTGGGAAATAATGGCAGTAACCTGATCATCATCAGTCTGTTCTTGATCCAGAAGCGGGGATTGCATTATCGGATTGCTTGTAAAACACAAGAATCATGATATCAATCATCCAGCCGTCAACCCCCGCCAAAATAAGTTCTATTCAAAAGAAGAGATCGGCTTAGGATTTAGTCGAAGCGACCACCTTATCCTTATCCTTTTTTTCTAAAGAAGCATAAGGACTCCATCTTGATCACTTCCTACTCCATCTTCTATTCCACCGCTTCCATCCGCGCGATCGCCTCTCGCAGCTCCAAAATACGAGGGTCTTGATCAACGGGCAATTCGTATACCCCAGCCTTCACCGCCTCAATATTTTCTTCCAATTGTTCGACGGTAGTCTGCGCCGACAACTGATCCGATTCCAACTGAACAATCTTCGCTTCCAACGTCGCGATCGCCTCCGACCGCCAGAGGGTTTCCGCCATCAATTTCGTATGCTCCTCCGACTTATCCAACTTCCCTTCCGCGTCATACCACCGCTTCCACTCCGCCACTTCCGCCTTACGTTGCTTCGCCTTACGCTTCGTCTTCTCAATTTTCGCCGCCACTCGATCCGCCTGACGATTCGCCTTCGTCAACTGAGCCTCCAGGGTCGCCAAATCCGGCACCCCCTCCGCCCGTTCCATTTCCAACCGAGATCGCAAGGTCACCAACTGTTGTTTCAACCAGGTCACCCCCGTCGCCGCCACCGCTTCCGGGGAAGCACCCTCAGGCGTCTGCACAACCGCCGCATCTAAACCATCCAACTGTTGAGTCGCCATAGGTTGAGTCGCCATAGATCACACGCAAAAACGCGCAAGAAAGCTTACATTTCCTATTGTGGTCGGGCAATCACAAATCGACATCCCTTTGTAGCAAAATCCAAACAATCACGCCTAATTCTTAAACAAATTCCCCCCTACAAACCCGATTGAGATGGAGATTGTGCATCATGCTGTTCTTTATCAATCACAACCCCATTCCCATTGACCACCACCAAAACCACCGTATTATCCGCCCCCATAAACTTATAGATTAAGGTCGGATTAACCTCTGGATCAGAAAAATCCGGCGACGTTTTAACCACACCATATTCAGCCGTCAGGATTCCAACCGAACCAAAAATCTCCTCCACTTCCCCAAGGGTCGTCCCATCAATTTTAATTTGAGCAAATTGTTCAGGAGAAACATTTCCTTGGAACGCCATTAAACGTTGTTGAGTCTTAGAAAGAACGCCCCCGTCGCTATCAAATTGAACACTAATAGACGGCACCTCAGGCGTAGCATCCGCTTCATTCGTCGGAAACGCATAGGAAACCCCGACACTATCATCCCCCCCGGACCATTCCCCTTCCATGCCCAACATCCCTTGCACCGTTTCAAGGGAATCCCCATAGGAAATGGCCAAAAACTTATCGTAAGTCACCCCTTGCCCATCAACACTGGGGTCAGCCGAAGTAGAGGATTGAGGCACAGCCTCTGAAACGGGGCTGGGAGTGACCGCACCACCCGATGCAGAAGATATCGAGTCACCGCAAGCGGTCAAAACAAGCAAGAGGAGGGAAAGGCTGAAGTAACGCAACATAAAAGCAACTTGAATTATAGAAGCGGTAGAGCAATCGGTTTGTAGCTACTGATCGTAACTGTGGGGCTTTAACCCCTAGCAGCCTAGCCCGGCGGACTAAAACTCAACCATCAAGCCCGCCCCCTAACTCACAACGCCACAGCCCAAGAAAGGGGGACAACCATCATGTTTTCACGCCTCTGGCAGCGCCATCCAAAGCGACACCCAAAACAATATCCAATGTGAACAAACCTTACCGATCCCTACAGGCGCACAACCCAAATCAGAACAATTCTTATCCTGTATGTTTTCCAACCTAGATCTCGGCAGGCATATAATGTTACCTAATAAGATTGATATGCGTGAGTTTCCATATCCCGTGGAGATTCCACGAAAACCTGAAGAGAGTCGAGACTAGAGACTCAAGACCCATGACAAGCTCTGGTGGAAAATGTCCGGTGATGCACGGCGGCGTGACGACTGGCAGCCCGTCGCAGATGGAGTGGTGGCCAAAGGCACTGAATCTTGATATTTTGAGTCAGCATGATCGCAAAACCGATCCGATGGGCGCGGATTTTAACTATCGAGACGCCGTTAAAAATCTTGATGTCGCCGCCCTCAAAACCGACCTACATGCGCTGATGACGGACAGCCAAGATTGGTGGCCCGCAGACTGGGGACACTACGGCGGTCTAATGATTCGGATGACCTGGCACGCCGCTGGCACTTACCGCATTGCCGATGGTCGTGGAGGCGCGGGGACGGGAAATCAACGGTTTGCACCCCTCAACTCCTGGCCGGACAACGCCAACTTGGATAAGGCTCGCCGTCTGCTCTGGCCCATCAAGAAGAAGTATGGCAACCAGCTCAGTTGGGCCGATTTAATCGCCTACGCGGGCACGATCGCCTACGAATCCATGGGTCTAAAAACCTTTGGCTTTGCCTTCGGGCGCGAAGATATCTGGCATCCCGAGCAGGATATTTACTGGGGACCGGAAAAGGAATGGGTGCCCCCGACCAATAATCCCAACAGCCGCTATACCGGCGATCGCGAGCTAACGAATCCATTAGCAGCGGTAACGATGGGTCTGATTTACGTCAATCCCGAGGGGGTCGACGGCAACCCCGATCCCGTCAAAACTGCCCACGACGTGCGCCTCACCTTTGCGCGAATGGCCATGGACGACGAAGAAACCGTCGCCCTGACCGCCGGGGGCCACACGGTTGGGAAATGCCACGGCAACGGCGATGCGGGGTTGCTGGAGGCAGAGCCCGAAGGAGCGGATGTCAAAGAACAGGGATTGGGATGGATGAGCACCGCCAGCCAGGGGGTAGGTCGCCACGCCGTCACCAGCGGATTGGAAGGGGCGTGGACCCCCCAGCCCACCCAATGGGATAACGGCTATTTCCAGACGCTGCTCAACTACGACTGGGAGCTGAAAAAGAGCCCGGCAGGGGCATCGCAATGGCAGCCCATCAACCCGAAGGAGGAGGACATCCCCCTGGACGTGGAAGATCCCAACCTCCGGGGCAATCTGGTGATGACCGATGCGGACATGGCCATGAAGATGGATCCGCAATATCGGGAAATCTCCGAAAAGTTCTATCAAGACCCGGCCTATTTCAGCGATGCATTTGCCCGGGCCTGGTTCAAGCTCACCCACCGGGATATGGGTCCGAAGTCCCGCTACATCGGTCCCGACGTTCCGGCAGAGGACCTGATCTGGCAGGATCCCATTCCGGCGGGGAATAGTGGCTATGATGTTGCCGCCGTGAAAGGGCGCATCGCCGGGAGCGGATTGAGCATCAGCGAAATGGTCTGCACCGCCTGGGATAGTGCCCGCACCTTCCGAGGCTCGGACATGCGCGGCGGTGCTAATGGGGCGCGGATTCGCCTGGCTCCCCAAAAGGACTGGGAAGGCAATGAGCCCCCCCGTCTAGCAAAAGTGTTGGGGGTTCTGGAAGGGATTGCGGCCGACACAGGGGCAAGCATTGCGGACGTGATCGTCCTTGCCGGCAATGTCGGCGTCGAGCAAGCGGCAAAAGCAGCGGGCTTCGATATCACCGTTCCTTTCTCACCGGGACGGGGGGATGCCACGGATGAGATGACCGATGTGGAAGCATTTGAAGTTCTGGAGCCCCTCCACGATGGCTATCGCAATTGGTTGAAGGCTGATTATGCCGTCAGCGCCGAAGAACTGCTGGTCGATCGCACCCAACTGATGGGCTTAACGGCGCCCGAAATGACCGTCTTAGTGGGCGGGATGCGGGTGTTGGGCACCAACCACAGCGGCACAAAACATGGGGTCTTCACCGATCGCGAAGGGGTTTTGAGCACCGACTTTTTCGTGAACCTAACGGATATGAGCAACCTGTGGAAGCCTGCCAGTGAGGGACTCTATGAGATTTGCGATCGCAAATCTCAGTCCGTGAAATGGACGGCAACCCGAGTTGATCTCGTGTTCGGCTCCAATTCGATTCTGCGGTCCTATGCGGAAGTCTATGCCCAGGACGACAACCAGGAAAAATTCGTCCAGGATTTTGTCGCCGCCTGGACGAAGGTGATGAATAGCGATCGCTTTGATCTGGATTAATTATCCAGAGCCAATCCTTAAATCACCACAAAATTAACCAATCGCCCGGGGACGACGATCACCTTTTTAACGTCTTTCCCGGCGATATATTTTTGGGCCAATTCGCTTTCGGTCGCCAACTTTTCCTGTTCAGCGCGATCGCAGCCCGCCGGGACCAAAATCGTGCCCCGAGTCTTACCTTTGATTTGAATCACGATAGTAATCTCATCGGCCACCAATGCCGACTCATCCAGCGCCGGCCAAGGGGCTTGATGAATTGACGTTTCATTGCCCAAGTTTTCCCATAATTCCTCAGCAATGTGGGGCGCAAAGGGAGCCAGCAGCGAAATTAAGGTGACTACCCCCTCTTGATAGACCGGCGACGTTTTCACCTTGTAATCATTGAGGGTATTACTCAGCTTCATTAGCTCAGAAATTGCCGTATTGAACTGATAATCCTCGTTCAAATCCTCACTAACTTCTTTGATCGCGGTATGAATTGCCCGGCGCAATTCCTTCTCCGCCTTTTCATCCACTTTTTGAGCGTCACCGCCCTGGGCATCCAAATAGGCTCCTACCAACCGCCAGACCCGATTCAAAAAGCGGAATTGTCCCTCGACATCGGCATCATCCCACTCCAACCCCTTCTCCGGCGGCGCTTTGAACAGAATAAACATCCGCGCCGTATCCGCCCCATACTGCTCCAACACCGCCCCAGGATCCACGCCGTTGTACTTCGACTTGGACATTTTTTCGAAGACTGGCTGAAGCGGCTCCCCACTGGCTGTTCTAGGAGCATCAGGATCACTCAGGTCCACATCGGCGGGGGCAACATATTTGCCCGTCGCGACATTTTTGTAAGCCATGGATTCCACCATGCCCTGGGTCAGCAGCCGCTTAAAGGGCTCATCGAAATTCACCAAACCGCGATCGCGCAGCACCTTAGTAAAGAATCGCGAGTACAACAGGTGTAAAATCGCGTGCTCAATCCCGCCTACATACTGGTCGACCGGTGCCCAATCATTGGTCTTCGCCGGGTCAAACACTGCGTCTGCATTGTTGGCATCGGGATAGCGCAGGTAATACCAGGACGAATCAATAAAAGTGTCCATGGTATCGGTCTCCCGCTTCGCCGGCGTACCGCAGGTGGGACAGGGGACATTAATCCAGTCCTCTAGCTGAGCCAGAGGCGAGGGACCGCGCCCCGAAAACTCCACATTGCTCGGCAGCTCCACCGGCAACTGATCGGCGGGAACCGGCACCGGCCCACAATCGGGGCAATGAATGATGGGAATCGGCACCCCCCAATAGCGCTGCCGAGAAATCAACCAATCCCGCAAACGATATTGCACCTTGGCACGACCATAGCCCTGCGCCTCCGCATAAGCCGTAATTTTCTCCTTCGCCTCCACCGACGGCGTCCCATCAAACTCACCAGAATTCACCAACACCCCCGCATCGGTATAAGCCGCCTCCAGGGTACCGGGCTTAGGAATCGCCGCCCCATCCGCCGCAATCACCACCTTCAACGGCAACTCATTTTTCTTGGCGAACTGGAAATCCCGCTGATCATGGGTGGGCACCCCCATCACCGCCCCAGTGCCATATTCATAGAGCACATAATCGGCAATCCAAATGGGAATTTCCTCACCGGTAAAGGGATTCAGCGCCACACCACCGGTGGGGATCCCCCGCTTAGGGCGATCCTCAGCCGTGCGATCAATCTCGCTTTCCTTGCCAACCTCCTCCACAAACGCCGCCACCGCATCCCGGCGATCGCCCGCAGTAACTTTGGCGGTCAAAGGATGCTCCGGCGCCAAGACCACATAAGTCACCCCATAGACCGTATCGGGGCGAGTGGTAAACACCGCGATTTTTTCGCCCTCCAGCTCAGGGTTCCCCACAATAGGAAACTCCAGATAAGCCCCCGTGGACTTGCCAATCCAATTGGCCTGCATGGTTTTCACCCGCTCCGGCCAACCGTCGAGCTGGTTCAAATCCTGCAACAGCTCCTCAGCATAATCCGTGATCTTAAAAAACCACTGGCGCAACTGACGACGTTCCACCAACGCCCCCGATCGCCACGATCGCCCCTCACTATCAACCTGCTCGTTCGCTAATACCGTCTGATCAACGGGATCCCAATTCACCGTTGCTTCCTTCTGGTAGGCCAACCCCGCCTCCAGAAACTGCTGAAAAATCCACTGGGTCCACCGATAATAATCCGGACGACAGGTCGCCACCTCCCGATCCCAGTCATAGGACAACCCCAACTGCGCAAGCTGGGTTTTCATCTGACTAATATTTTTTTCCGTCCACTCCGCCGGATGAACCCCCCGATCAATCGCCGCATTTTCCGCCGGCAACCCAAACGCATCCCAGCCCATCGGATGTAACACCCGAAAGCCCTGCATCCGCTTCACCCGGGCGATCGCATCGGTAATCGTATAGTTACGCACATGGCCCATATGCAAATTTCCCGACGGATAGGGAAACATGGACAGGGCATAAAACTTAGGTTTGCTGGTGTCTTCAGAAGTTAGATCCGCGTTTTGCTCCGCCCAGATCTTCTGCCACTTGGCATCCACAGCATTGGGGTTATAACGAGCATCCACGGCGATCGCTCCTCCAGAAAAGCAAAATAGCTAGGGTGATTTCATCTTTCAGCAGCCTCGCCAATGTACCGCATTTCCCTAACATTTCTTTCACTAGACGCCCAGCGATCGCCCTCCCCGCCCCCACAGCAACGCCCCCTATTCCCATAGGGCATTCCGATAGGGCTTAGACAATCAACCTCAACGATTCGGCCAGCTTTGTGTCAGCTCCCTATAGAACGACATAGAACCATGCGGGTCATGCCCTCTCTGAAACAGCCACAGGGCTCTTTGCAGGACGGCGGGACGCAGACGGGATTGGAATCTTGATTGTGAACACTTTCCGATCCGGCGGCGCAGTTTCAAAGCGCAAATCTCCACCATGCTGCCGCACCACAATTTCACGGGATTGATAAAGCCCCAGCCCCGTCCCCTGCCCAATAGATTTAGTCGTAAAAAACGGATCAAACATTCGCTCCTTCACAGTAGGAGTCACCGCCTTACCATTATCAATAAAGCGTACTTCCACAGAAGATTGCCCCCCTTCCATTCCCTCGCCCTGCGCACAACAAAAATGGGTCTCCACCCCTAACACTGGCGAAAAATTCACCCCACCAGTGAGCCGATCCTCGATCGCATCCAAAGCATTAGACAACAAATTAAAAAACACCTGGTTCAGTGGTCCCGGAAAACACTCAAAGGATGGAATATCCGAATCATAGGATTTAGTCAGCTTAATCGGATGGGCACTCGCATTCATCCGGCCCAGCAACAATTGCAAACTACTATCCAGACCTTCATGGATATCAACATGCTTCGCCCCCACCTCATCCAATCGAGAGAAATTTCGTAGGGAAAGTACGATTTGTTGGATCCGATTTGCTCCCACCTTCATAGACTTGAGAAGTCTCGGAAAATCATCACGGAGGAACGACAACTCAAAGGGTTCTAGGGCGATCGCCAAGGTTCCATCAGGATCGGCACAATGTTTTTCATAATAGTCATCGTATACATCCAAAGCCTGGAAAATATCCTTCGTATATCCTTCCGTGTGAGCTAAATTCCCATGAATAAAGCTCAGGGGATTATTAATTTCATGGGCAATCCCCCCCACCATCTGTCCCAAAGCTGCCATCTTTTCAGACTGTACCAATTGGGTCTGAGCCTTTTTCAGATTGGCATTAGTCGTCTCTAATTCTTGAGTCCGCTCCGCCACTAATTGCTCAAGGTTTTGATTCATGCTTTTGAGGGCAAGAAACTGAGGGAGCAATGTGAATAGGGAAATGGCGGTGTAGCAAGAAACCAGCGCCGTGATGGCTTGCTCCGCCCCCGATAACCAGTACGCCGGATGCCACAGGGTCCAAATTTCCAGCAGGTGACCAAGAGCACATAACCCGATGAACGCCCCAAACATAACGATCAAATGGGGCGAGACTACGGATCGTTTGCGATGGACGAAATATAAAAGCGTTGCAGTGATGGAAAGGTAGGCGATCGCAATCAGGGCATCACTCACCACATGGAGTCCCACCAAAGGGGTTTGCCACAAATAGCAATTGCCATGGGGCATATAAGCGTCATTGGAAAAGAACAGAAACCCAGCTCCTTGCTTGAGTTGTTCCATCTGCATCATGGTATGGCTCCACCCTCAGAAGACCTGTGTCAACTAGCACCCTTTTTTGCCTTTTCTATACTAGCGGAGCTACGGGCCCCATTCTGCTTAGTGAGAACCCGTGAAAAGTGGTCATATCCCATAAAACAAATTGGGTCGGAGTGCGCGAGACTTCCGACCCTCTGAACTAGCTCCTACCCCTGGGCGATCGCCAAAGCCGCTTCCAAACGCGCCTTAGCCACCCCGCGCTGATGCAAAATCAACCAGGACGGCACCATCTCCGGTCCCTGCATGGTTCCCATCAACCCCGCCCGGAGCGATCGCATCACCAACCCTTTTTTGACGCCCTTGTCTTTGGTGACTTGCTTAATCAAAGCCATGGCCCCATCAGAATCCAAAGTTTCCGGCAAGCCCGCCAAAATACCCTCAAGCACCTGATCCGCCCCTTCATTAGCAAGCTGCTTGCGAGCCTTCTCGTCATACTCAACCGCGTCCTTAAAGAACAACGCCGCCGTATCCGCCGCCTCATCCAAGCGCGTCAACGCCGTCCGCAACAGCTCCGCCAAAGGATCCAACCAAGCCGCATCCGCCTCCCGATCAAACTCAAACCCCGCCTCTCTCCAATAGGGCTCCACCAACGGCAACAACTCCGCCGGTTCCAACTTGTGCAGGTATTGAGAATTCAGCCAATTCAACCGATCCCAATCAAACTTGGCACCGGCCTTATTCACCCGATCAAAACTAAACCCAGACGCCGCCTCCGCCAACGTAAACACTTCCTGGGTGGACTCCTCCGGCGACCAGCCCAACAGGGTCATATAGTTGCCCAACCCCTCGGCCGTATAGCCCATCGCCTTAAAATCCGAAATCGACGTTACCCCATCCCGCTTGGATAACTTGCGCCCCTCCGTGTTGAGAATCAGCGGCGTATGGGCAAACTCAGGCACCGTGCCCCCCAACGCCTCATACAACAGAATCTGCTTCGCCGTATTGGCAATATGATCCTCCCCGCGAATCACATGGCTAATGTTCATATCGGTGTCATCCACCACCACCGCCAGGTTATAGAGGGGCTGACCAATGCCATCCCCCGCTGCCCGGGCAATCACCATATCCCCCCCCAGATCGCTCGCCTTCCAGGTCACCGTGCCGCGCACCATATCCTTCCAGCGGATCAAGCGATCGTCGTCAATTTTGAACCGAATCACCGGCTGACGCCCTTCATCAATAAACGCCTGCTCCTGTTCCGGCGTCAGATTCCGATGGCGATTGTCATAACGGGGGGCCTGCTTTCGCGCCTTTTGGGATTCCCGCAACGCCGTCAATTCTTCAGCACTGGTATAGCAGCGATAGGCCAAGCCCTCATCCAACAGCTTTTGAATCGCCGCCCGATACAAATCCAACCGTTCGGACTGGTAATAGGGACCCTCATCCCATTCCATCCCCAGCCATTTCAGCCCCTCGAAAATATTATCGGTATACTCCTGGCGCGATCGCTCCTGGTCGGTGTCCTCGATGCGCAAAATAAACGTGCCCTGATGATGGCGCGCGAATAACCAATTGAACACAGCGGTACGGGCCGTGCCAATGTGCAAATTTCCGGTGGGGCTAGGAGCCAAACGTACACGAACAGACACAGCGTTAGATCCTAAAAATGAGCGATGGATAGCAAATGATCGGTTGATTGACCATCTGATTGATTCTTCCCGGCGATCGCACCCAGGGGCGCACCGATGGAAGTCCTGATTGTAGCGGTTGGCAGCCCCGCCCCCGATCCGAAAAAAGTCCGGATTTCCATTCGGGGATCCGACCCAACGCTCAACTAAGTAGTTATGCTTAGTGGCTATCCCAACGCTGCCACACAATGGTGTAAGTCGTTACAATCAATGTTACAGACCTTCAAGTTTTTTCAGGGTCTTGCCCCCAATGACGCGATAATCTGACTACTTCAAGGCGTGCTCTCGCAAAATTTTGGGATTAAAAATTTTGGGATTGAGTGACACGCTTTAGGCACCGTTTTAGATAACCACTGGACTGTTTAAATATGAGCAGCAATCTAGCCGCCAAACTCCGTGAAGGCACCCAAGAAGTGCACACCATGGCTGAGAACATGGGCTTCATCAAGTGCTTCCTGAAGGGAGTGGTTGAGAAGAAGTCCTACCGCAAGCTGGTCAGCAACTTCTACTACATCTACTCCGCCATGGAAGAGGAGATGGACCGGCACAAGGACCATCCCGTGGTGTCTAAGATTTACTTCCCCGAACTCCACCGCAAGGAGAGCCTGGAGAAGGATATGGCCTACTACTTCGGTGCCAACTGGCAAGAAACCACCCAGCCGTCCCCTGCTGCCACCGAATACATTGCGCGGATCCGGGAAATCGGCAACAACAGCCCCGAACTGTTGGCCTCCCACTCCTACACCCGCTACATCGGTGACCTCTCCGGCGGTCAGATCCTGAAGAAGATCACCGTTAATGCCATGGGCTTGGCGGAAGGCGAAGGCACCGCTTTCTACGAATTTGAGACCATCACCGACGAAAAGGGTTTCAAGGATAACTACCGTGCCTCCTTGGATAGCGCCCCCGTTGATGATGCCTTGGCTGAGGCGATCGTCCAGGAAGCCAAGGACGCTTTCGGCATGAACATGGACCTGTTCCAGGAGCTGGAAGGCAACCTGGTGAAAGCCATTGGACAAATGTTGTTCAACAGCCTGACCCGCCGTCGGGCTCGGGGCAGCACCGAAGGCGCGATCGCCGGCTAAGGTCGGTAAGATCGGTCCCCAACCGTCTAAACACCTCAAACAGCGCCAGTGATGGGATTATCACTGGCGCTGTTGCTTCTTTTTGCACCTTGAGGACTGCACCTTGAGGGCGATATAGCGTTGAACGATATAGCGTTGAATGCTGCGATCGTGCCAGAACCTCTAGCGAACGCGACGGGCTCTAGTCTGCCCTGATCGCGCTTGCCCTGACCGTCCTTGGGTTCCCCCACTACGGGTCGAATTTCTCCCCCTCGACTGCGTTGACTGGGAATTATCAGCTTGAGCCGGCTGTCGTCTGACATTCTTCTCAGGAATCACCCGCCTCGCAGCGGTAACATCCTTCATCTTGCTACGCATAGTCACGTTCATCCCCTCCTGGGACTGGCTCATCACCAACAGCGGCGTGGGCTTCGCTTTTTGATCCCAACTAATGGTGGCAATCCGTCCCTGTAACGTCGGCTGCCAACGGTCTTCCATATCATCAGAGCTGAGGTAGTGCTCCAGACACTTGATCAGTTCTTCAATGGTTTTTGACGTGGGCTGGGTGGGCAATTTCATCAGACAAATTTGAATGCGGAAGAGGACCCGTTTTTTCCGCTTATTCCCGTCGTTGGTCTGATATTCCACATCGAATGTATGGTCCACCTTACGGTTGGTGCCCGCGTTCCCCTGCTGAACCGCCCCAGCAGTTTTCTGAGTCGGTCGTAATGCCAGGGACACCAGCATTTTGATTTTCATCTTGACTTGATTCACGATCGCAAAATGGAAGGTCTGCTCCTCCATCCGCATCCGCAAATAATCCAAATTAAACTCCCGCGAATGAATCAAATCGGGATTGGTTTCCAGCTTTCTGACCACCTTCAGGGCCGTATCCAGCCGCTTCTTCAATTCCCGCGTCCTAAAGGTTTCCAGCCGGAGTTGCTTTTGCACCTTATCCCACTGCCACTTGCTATAAATCGCCCCCCCCAACAGCACGATCGCCATGGCACCGGTGCTCATCATCCAAATGGATGGCATCTGCCCCTGGTCGGGAGCAGGGGCCGGGGTCGGCGCTTGGCTCAAAACTAAGGCAACAGGGGCAGATGGGGATGGACTAGTCACAGTTTTACCCTTCGCGTGGAGTGGGTTGGTAGGATTCAGGAATCGATTCTGACGGGCGGGGTCTGACGGGCAAGAGAATGCATCCTTCCTTCAACTTAGCTCATGGTGCGCCCAGAACCGATGGTGAACCCCCAACAAAAGCTCATAGGTGAGAGCTGGGCACGGCAACGGCAGCGCTAGCTATAATTCCACCGAGCCCGAAAACCTCGGTTGTCCAGGTGGGTAAAGTTTGGACCATAGCCGAGACCGCCGGACCACCAGGGATCCAAAATTCGCTGAGCCGAACGGGCGGATAATCCCACCACAACGAAATCAACGCCATGGCCCTGAAGGTGGGTAGAATTGCGCGCACCGCCGATCGCCCGGTTCACGGCGGGGGGACGGTACCAGCTCGTGATGCGCAGGGGACGATTCCCCAGGCGAGAGCGGACCTGTTCCATGCGGCGGGCCATGGTGATGATATTGCGGGCAATGGTGCTGCTGGTGGGGATGCGATCGCCCCCCTTGGTGGCCTCCCCCCAGGTGAAATTCCCGCCGGGGATAATCAGGTCGTTAGTTCCCACCAAGCCGACGCCGGGGATACGAATGCCGCGCCCCCGCTTGCGAGGCGGCGGGCTCGGAGATGGGGATTTCGGAGCCGGGGACGGCGCAGGGGCGGGAGCCGGCGCAGGGGCTTTATCCTTCGGGGGAGGATAGTCATCCAGATTAAGCAGGTCAATATGTCCCTTATAGACAAACCAGGTAATGCGATCGCCCACGGGGGTCACCAGGCGAATTTTCAGGTGAGCCCCGGCATCCTCGTAGCCCCGTAGGTTGAACTCACCGGGGGAAATGGAAACTTTGTCGCGATCGCCCAGATTCGAGGAAGAAACCGGCTTCGTTTTAAACACCGTGCTCTGCTTAATCAACATTGTGGCCGGGTCCAGAAAACCCACATGGCCGCGATACACATACCATTGACGGCGATCGTTAATGGGCTCCACCGTAATCACCCGATAGTGACTGCCCTCAGAGGCGGATTCCAGCAACGATAATTCCCCCCGGGGCATGGTCACCTTTTCATCGCTGGGGAGATTGCTGGCTTGGATGGGGCGTGCTTTGAAAGGGGTGCTGGTATTGATCAACATCACCGTCCATTCCAGGGATTGGAGGTCGCTTTCCAGGCTGCCTAAGGCTTGCTGACGGGTATCTAACCCCCGCCAAAGCTGCACCAGACGAATCACAGCCCCGCGCTCCTGGGGACGCCCCGTATATACCGCCGGAATCCGCTGCAGGAACGCCACCAACTCCCGATCCAGCTTGCCTAAAGTATCCTGACGCACCGCCAACGGGCG
This sequence comes from uncultured bacterium, assembly GCA_964655355.1. Classification (GTDB taxonomy): domain Bacteria; phylum Cyanobacteriota; class Cyanobacteriia; order CACIAM-69d; family CACIAM-69d; genus CALGDE01. The sequence goes on along the minus strand of CAZZMD010000039.1, from coordinate 29,185 downwards.
ATCGCTGGCAAATTGGGCGGGATTAATGCCCAAGCTATTAATCGCCGCCGTACGACTGTCCAGATTGCGCCACACCCGCACCATTTCCGACAACGCATTCCGCTGGGCACCCGTCCCGTCGTAATAGGTGGGAATGCGCAGAATAAACTCCAGGGCCGCCAGATCGTAGGCTTCCGTGGGAAACGTCGGCGTCGTGCTGGCCGCCAGGGATTCGATCGCCGCTTGCCGGTTGGGTAACTGTCGCCAAAGCTGTACCAACCGCAAAAGCCCCTCCCGCTGTTGGGGATAGCCGCCGTAATACTGGGACACCCGCGACACAAATTTCAGTAAAACCTCGTCCGCCTGCTGATTCGTAAAATTAATCGGCGGCAGCCCCAGGGCAGCGACGGTTTCCTCATAGCTATCCAGTCCGCGCCAGATCTGCACCATTTCAAACAGGGCCTGCCGTTGGTGAGCCAACCCCTGATAAAACTGGGGCACCCGCTCCACCAGATCCAAAACGCCCTGGTCCACAAACCCATAATCCAGGGTGCTAAATCGATTGGCGATCGCCGCGCCCCCCGCCTGGGATTGTTTCCAGGACGGCGTGGCCAACTCCGTCCGTTCCGCCGTCACCATGCGGCGATAGGTGGCAATCAGGCGATCGCGCTCACAGGAGGCCAACCCCGGCTCCTGGGCCGTGGGCGCGATCCCCGCCGCGATCTTTTCAATAAACTCCCCTTGGTATTGCCCCTCCGTCGCATCCCAAAGGCGAGTCGCCCGCCATCCCTGCCGGGCTAAAAAATCATTCAACCGGCGCACCGCCTTGGCCGCCAACCGCGATCGCTCCGCCAAATCCAACGTCGACTCCAGCGCAGACTCCAATCCTGACGCCTCGTCCTCCGCCAGAACCACCCCCAACGTCCATTCCAACTCCGGCACATTGGGGACCGCCGGTCCATGGGTTTCCTTGAGCGCCGCCAAAATCGGCCAGTGAACCCCCATCTGTTGGGCAGTCCGTTGGAACAAATAGCGATCAACTGAGCTTGTCATGGGCAGACGCAGGACTTCAAATCAAAGGGTCAAAACAGGCCAGGTCAGACGGCCAGAAGCGGTCAGAGAATCAACCTTCTAATTGGCGCTTTCTTGGGTATAACCGATTCCCCCCCTGACCGCCCTGCCCGTCCCCCATCCCGCAAAACTTTTCAGCATTCCGAGTGTTCAACATTCAGGGTGTTCAGCATTCCGAGTCCCCGTCAGCTCCCATCCCCCTGATCCCTCTGATCACCCGGATTCGCTGGCGACGCCTCACTCTCCTCCACCGCCTCCGCCACAGCATCGGCAGCAGTCTCCGGCAGGACATCTAACCCCGGCAACGGCACATCCGGTTCCTGCCGCTGGATCAAAATGCGCTCAATGCGGGGACCGTCAGTGGATTCGATCGTAAAATGCCACGCCCCATAGGTAAACGCAGCCCCCGGCGGCGGAATCTGCTGGAGCTGATAAATGGCAAACCCAGCCAACGTTTGATAATTGTCCCCCGGCGGCAACTCCAAGCCCAATAGCTCATTGGCCTCATCCACATCGATTTGCGCCTGGACCCGAAACATCTGCTCCTCCAGAAACTCCACCAGGGGAGCCTCCATCCGCTCCGAATCCTCCGCCGGTCCAATAATTTCCTCAATCACATCCCCCAGGGTCGCCAGCCCCGCCGTCCCGCCAAAATCATCCACCACAATCACCAACGGCGTCCGGTTGCGCTGCATCAACTTCAGCAACTCATCCAACGTGATCGACTTCGCCACAAATCGCACCGGCCGAATCCAATCAATGATCGGGTCATCCAAACTGCGATCCGGATCCGCCAACGCCGCCACCACCAGCTTCGTCGGCACCACCCCACAGATATCGTCAATGGACTCGCCACTCACGGGATAGCGGGTATATTGCGTGGTGGCAATTTCCTGGAGCAGTTCCCGCAACGTGGCGTTTTGGTTAATACAGGCCATGCTGGTGCGGGGGGTCATCACCTCCTCAACGGTGACCTCCCCAAACTCAAAAATATTTTGCAACAGCTCCCGCTCACCGGCCTCCAAACCGGTTGACTCATGGTCCGTGGCAATAATCAACTGCAATTCCTCCGGAGTGACCCGGCTATGCCAACTTTGCCCCCCATAATCAATCCCCAGCCATCGCAACAGACACCGGGTAGAGCGGTTCAGAATCCAGATAAAGGGATGAAAAATTCGAGCGATCACCACACTCGGCGGACCCAACACCCGAGCCAACTGTTCCGCATGGAGCAGCGCCAGGGATTTTGGGCATAGCTCCCCCAACACAATTTGGAGATAGGCCACCAGGGTAAAAGCGACCGTAATAGCCAGGGTATGGCTTGCAAATCCGAGGGGGAGCCAAGGGGGCAAAGTTTGGAGCTGAAGCCAATGGGCCAACGGACGGGCGATCGCCCCCTCTCCGATCCACCCCAGGGCCAGGCTAGACAACGTAATCCCAAGCTGGGTGGTGGACAACAGTCGTTCAATGTCTTGCTGAAACTGCTGCACCGTCAGGGCAGACCCATCCCCCTCCTCCACCAACTGATTAATGCGCGATCGCCGCACGGAGACCATGGCAAACTCAGCGGTCACAAAAAAGCCATTGATGGCGATCAACAAAAATACCGCCACCACCCGCACCGTAATCTCCCCCGCCCCCATCTCCATCGGGGCCGCTTCTGCGCCCCAAACCGGGAGGGCCAGACCGATCAGCACCGCGGTGGTCATAATCCCAAGGGACACCCCTCGCCACCCTTGTCGCACAAGGCGGTCCTGTCTGCGCCCCAATTTGCGCCCAAACCATTGTCGAGGAGGGGTCAATCTAGGAGGGATCAACGGTTGGTCGCCTCCTGGGAGATGGGAATGCGGTTTAAATTCAGCTCGATGGTCTGTTCGGGATAATCCGTCAGCCGCACATTCACCGTCAATACCCCATCCAACAGAATGCTAGGAATACTAATCACCCCCCGCGCGGAAATATTCCCCGGCGGTAGCTCATTGGGCAAATCTTCCACGATCGCACTAACGGGACGCCCCAACTCATCGGTGACTTCCAAAAAGCTATAGAGAAACTGCACCAAATTTTGGCTGCGATTTTTTAACTCCACATCCAACAGCACCGTCCCCCCCTGCGATCGCACCCCATCGATGGTCAGGGTGACATCCTTGGACGTGGCGGATCGGGGGAGCGATCGCCCAGGATTTTCCACTGGCTCAATATCGGGAGCGGGGCTGGCCGCCGGTGCCGGGGATGCCGCCGCCGTTGTGGTCGGGGTTTGTCCAGAAATTTGGCTTTGGATTTGACTGAGGACGGTCTTCTCATCGATCAGCACCAGGGGCTGGGGGGTGCTTTCCGTCTCCGGATCCACTTCGCTCAGGTCGCCACCACTATTGGGGCGAGAGTCCGGTGAGGTAATCCCCTGGAGAGCCTCTTTCCCCAGGTTGTAGCCCCAGGTCGTACTGATGGCTCCGGCAATGCCCATGGTAAGCAGCAGGAGTAGTGTTAAGCCAACGGTGGAATTCACAATGGTCCCTTGAATGGTCCCCGGGGCGATCGCAGCCTGGGAAGATTATCCGCGCGCCCTCAGGCAACTTGAAGTCAGACAACTTGAAGTTGGTATGATAGTACAGATTAAAGGGCTGGAGCGTACGTACGATTTTACCTGTCTGGTTAAGGCATTGACGCTCGGGCATTGCCCCCGAGATCTGAAGCCTAACCATCACCAGAGATGAGCAACAGCCCCATATCCAGCCAGGGTTGGCCGAGCGGTTTAGGCAGCGAACTCATAATTCGCCTCAGACAGGTTCAATTCCTGTACCCTGGATTTTCTGATTACTTTAATTGCTTGCAATCCGTTATTGTCCGCAGGGGCAGGGGGCGACGGTGGGATTTTATGGCGATCGCATTTTCCCGTATTTGCTGGACTGGGGCATGGCAGGGGAGCCCTTTTCGTCCTATCGGCGATCGCTCCTGTCCGACGTATCCGGCGATGTCTTAGAAATCGGCTTCGGCACCGGGCTCAACTTGGCGTACTATCCCGATGCTGTGCGATCGCTCACGGTCATCGACCCCAATCCCGGCGTCCATCGCCTGGCCCAAAAGCGCCTAGCAAGCGCCGCCATGCCCGTCATCGAAAAACAAATCGGCGGCGAAGCTTTGCCGTTTGACGCCAACCAATTCGACAGCGTGGTCAGCACCTGGACCCTATGCAGCATTCCCGATGTCGATCAGGCGATCGCCGAAGCCCATCGAGTCCTGAAACCCGGCGGCAAATTTTATTTTATTGAGCACGGTCGAAGCGATCGCCCGGGGGTCCAAAAATGGCAGGACCGGATTACGCCCTTGCAAAAGAAAATCGCCGACGGATGCCACCTCAATCGCCCCATCCGTGATTTAGTCGCCGAAGAATTTTCCGAGATCAACTTGAAAACTTATGTTGCCCGGATGCTGCCGGAAGTGGTCGGTTATTTCTATGAGGGAATTGCCGTTAAGGGAGCGGGTTAGGGGAGTTAGCGGGCTAGCGCCTGATCCAAATCCGCCATCAAATCCTCAGGATGTTCCAAACCAATAGAAATCCGCAGCAACGTTTCCGGCGTCGACGTCCCCGGTCCTTCAATGGACGCCCGATGTTCAATCAGACTTTCGGTACTCCCCAAACTCGTCGCCCGCGTAAATAATTGGCAACGCCCCACCGCCTCCATCGCCGTCTGGCGATCGCCCCGCACCTCCGCCGAAATCATGCCCCCAAACCGTTTCATTTGCTGAACCGCAATGGCATGGCCGGGATGGCTGGGTAAACCGGGGTAATGGACCCGAGCGATCGCCGGATGCTCTTGCAAAAACTGAGCCACCTGCATCGCATGATCGCAATGGGCCGCCATCCGTACTGGCAACGTTTGCAGACTGCGGCTCAACAACCAACAATCAAACGGCGATGGAATCGCCCCGGCAGTTTGTTGAATCATCCGCAACTGGGCAAATTTTTCGCCCCCTTTATTCGCCCCTTCACCCTCCTCAGCGATCGCCCCAATCACCGCGCCGCCGGTCACGTCCCCATGGCCGCCAATATATTTCGTTGTGGAATGCAACACCCAATCAACGCCCAAAGCGATGGGATTTTGCAATGCCGGACTCGCCCAGGTGTTATCGCACAGGGTCAAAATGCCGTGGGAGCGCCCTAAATCCGCCACCGCCGCCAGATCAGTAATTTGCAACCGAGGATTGGACGGGGTTTCGACCCAAATCAACCGAGTTTGGGGCGTGATTGCCTGGGCGATCGCATCCATATCCGTCGCATCCACCCTCACCATCTCCAGCCCCCAAGGCACCGCAATACGGCTCAGAATCTGATGATTTCCGTGGTAGGCATCCTGGGCAATCAGCACCCGATCGCCCGGTCGCAGGGTTTGCAAAATCCCCATCGCCGCCGCCGCCCCCGACGCAAAGGCGATCGCCCCCGCCCCCCCTTCCAACTGGGCGAGATACGCCTCCAGGGCATGGCGATTGGGATTATCCAACCGCCCATACACATACCCCCGGGGATACTCCCCCGACCCATCCCGTTCAAACGTCGTCGACAGATGAATCGGCGACGTCACCGCACCAGTGCTGGGATCAATAGACCGCCCTGCCCGTACCGCCTGGGTTTGCCAATGGCGGTGCTGAGCCCCTTTTTCAGAGTTAGAAGGATCCGCCATCGCCACTATTCAGGACTCAACTGATCTGCCAAGGTCAAAGACTCCAAATTCCAGAGCAATCCCCCCAACGCATTAAACTCGATGCCTTGGATATGATCGCGCGCCGCCCCCATGGACAACGGCGCAATGAGATAAATAAACGGCAACTGCTCCTGGACCAACGCCTGGACTTCCCCATAAATTGCCTTGCGCTCCGCCTGGTCCACCACCTGACTCCCCCTCACATATAAATCCGAAATATCCTGTTCCCAATCGGCAACGGTCCACCCCTCCCGCCCCTCCCCCGGCGGCGGCGACTGATTGAACATATGCAGCCGTCCATCCACATTCCACACATTGGTGCCCCCATGGGGTTCCACCCCACCGGTCAACGATAGGAGACAGGCTTCCCAATCAAACGTGGTATCCAACTTGTCCACCAGGGTGCCAAAAGCCAACGCCTGGGTATCCACTTGAATGCCAATCTTGCTCAGATCCTGTTTCATTTGGCCCACCATCGCCTCGCGGATTTTATTCCCCGCATTGGTCATCAGGGTAAACCGCACCTCATGGTCCTCAGCGTCGTAGAGCTTGCCATCCCGCTCACGGAATCCCGCCTCTTCTAAGAGCGATCGCGCCCGATCCAGGTTGTAATCGTAGGTGGCCAATCCCTCACTGCGATAGAACGGACTCTGCAACGAAAACGGCGAATTCTGCGGCTCCCCCAACCCCCGGTAGATATTATTCACCAGGGCATCGCGATCCAAAGCATGGGCGATCGCCCGTCGGAATCGCACATCATTAAACCAAGCAGATTTGTAAGGTTCGACCACCGGCTTCCCATTACGCTCCAGCCGATTGAGATTGAACGTAATAAAGGATTTCGACGCAACCGGTCCCCCCTCATAAATCGTGAAATCCCCCCGGTCCTCCTCCCGCTTCAGCAGGGAAAAATAATCCGGCGACACCCCCAACACATCAAGACCACCGGACCGGAATTGTAGAAGCGCCGTATCCTGAGACTCCACAATTTGCCAAATAAACCGTTCGATCTTCGGCAAAGACTCGCCCGCCTCATTGGTTTTCCAGTAATAGGGATTCTTCTTAAAAATGACCCGCTGACTCGTGGCATAGGAATCGACCACGTAAGGGCCATTCGAAACCAAATCCTTCGGATCCGTATCGATGCCCCAGGTGGTCAGGAACACCGGCTCCCCCTTGGAATTGGTTTCCGTCACCGTGTCCCGCAACGCATGGGCCGGCACAATATCAGTCCGCATGGCATTCAGCAGGGGCGAAAAGGTTGCCGGCAACACCACCTCAATGCGGCGCTCATCCAGGGCCGTAATGGTCGGAAATTGACGGTCCGGACCAATGCGAAACACATCCGCCGTGGAGGACGGAATTTTAGGGTTGAAATACACCTCGTTGAAACTAAACAGCACATCGTCCGACGTCAGGGGCTCGCCATCGGACCAGCGCAAATTTTCCCGCAGGGTGAAAACGTACCGCAGCCCATCGTCAGAAATCTCCCAACTTTCCGCCAGCCCCGGCACCAGCTCACGCTTTTGGGGATTCAGCACCACCAACCCTTCATAGGTGTAGGTAAAAACATTAGTGGCTTCGTTATTGAGGACCGGGTTAAAGGTTTTGGGGTTGATGATAATGCTGCTAACCACCCGGGGAATCGCCGCTTCGGTGGCATTGCGGGGCAGCACAACATTGGAACAGCTCACCGTCAGCCAAGCGATCGCCCCCATCAGGCCCAGCCACGCTCCCCAGCGCCATCTCTTATTTTGCAACCGCTTCCCCATCATGCCCGTCCCATGGCCATTCCAGCTCAAGTACGCTTAGCATGATAGCGATAAAATCACAGCCCATCGGACACGGCAGAGGCATCCCAAAACAAGAGAGCATATGGCAATGCCCAGGGACAATGCCAACCGGATCCCATCAGTCCCCTTTGAAAAGCTTGTTGTACTCCAGACAAAAAGACCGTGACGTCGAGGCCTTTAGAGGTCTAGGATCCTGAACAGGGTCAAGAGGAGCAACGCCAAAAGGAGCACACACCGCGACGGGTCATAACCCCGCCCCGGCAGCCAAGATGGGTTTATGACCGACGCAGGTTCCCAACACAGCCAAGCGATTACGGCGGAGCTAGAAAAGCTGCGATCGCAGAACCTGGCCCTGAAAAAACGGCTCCTGCGCTACGAAAAGGAAACCAACCTCCAGGCCCGTCAACTGGCCGCCGCCCTAGCGGACTCCACCCGCCGCGCCAAAGCCCTAGAGCGATCGCAAGAAGCCCTAGACAGCCTCAAAACCATCCTGGAACGCATGGGGGATGGACTGCTGGTGGTCAATACAGAAGGGGTCGTACAATTCGCCAACCCCGCCGCCCTCACCCTCCTTGGCAATGTGGCGATCGCCGAGCCCCTCGCCGTGTGGGTAGAACGCTGCGAATTTTTTGTGGAAGAAGAAAACAGCACCCTGTGCCCCCTGAAATACTTTCCCCTCACGCGGGTCCTGGCGGGGGAACCCACGGCCAAAGCAGAGCTTTGGATGAACCGCCCCTCCCCCAATGCCGCCAAACTACAGGACTCCATGACCCACAACGGGCAATGGGTCAGCATCCAAGCCAGCCCCCTTTACTCCATCGCCGGACACATCAGCGGCGGAGTCGCCATTATCCGGGACGTCACCACCCAGAAACAAGCTGCAGAACTCCTTTTGCAGTCCAGCATGGATGCCCAGGAACAGGCCTACGAACTCTCCCAAAACCTAAAAGAACTGAAACAGACCCAAGCCCAGCTCATCCAAACGGAAAAAATGGCCAGCCTTGGGCAGCTCGTCGCCGGGGTCGCCCACGAAATCAATAACCCCATCAGCTTCATCTACGGCAACCTCGCCCACCTCCAGGACTACGTCGGCGCCCTACGGGAGGTCATCGAGGCCTATCAACAGGCCGTCGCCGATGAAATTACCCCCGAGGAGAGCCGAGCCAAGGTGAAGGCCGCGTCAGTGTTGGAAAAGGACATTGATTTGGAATTTATTTTGGCGGACCTGCCCAAGGTGATTGAGTCCATGCACCACGGTGCTGATCGGATACGGAATATCGTGCGATCGCTCCGCCAATTCTCCCGCCTCGACGAAACAGAGCTGAAGGTCGTCAATCTCCACGACGGCATCGAGAGCACCCTCGCCGTGCTGCAGAACTGCCTAGGGAAGCAACATGACATCGAGGTCCAAAAACACTATGGGACCCTCCCCCCCGTCGAATGCTATGCCAGTCAGATTAACCAGGTCTTTCTGGAAATCATTCGCAATGCGATCGACGCCTTGAATGCCCGACAGGGGCTGCAAATCGCCCTAGATAGTCTGGCGGATCGAGAGGGCAGTAGCGCCGTCCCCTACCGTCCCCGACTCACCATCACCACCGAATGTCTTGATGGCGATCGCGTTGCCGTCCGCGTCACGGACAACGGCATGGGGATTGATGACGACGTTCGGGCCAAAATTTTCGATCCCTTTTTCACCACAAAACCTGTCGGACAAGGGACTGGGCTCGGCCTATCCACCTGCTATCAAATTGTCGCCATCAACCATAACGGTCAACTCCATTGCCTATCGGCGACTGATCGCGGCAGCAGTTTTATCATCGAACTCCCCGTGCGCCCCTTTAATATCATTCCCCTATGATTGCCCCCATCGCCGGTCAGCACCAAATCCGTCAGGCGATGGACGGCAATATCAGCAAAATATCGGCACAACCGGGATATCAGCATAGATGGCATAGATAATGATGTTTGGTGCGATCCGCCACCCGGGTTTGCCTTACCCCCCCAAATCCTTCTAGTATGTGATGCGTTTTTGGCATACCTTATTGTGGGCGGTCCCAGATTGCGAGATCAACGCCCACCCCTTGGGATCCCCTCCCATCCCCCCCGTGACACTAGGTACTCCCCTTGAAAATTGTCCTTGAGAACGTACAAAAGTCCTACGATGACCGGACCGTCGTCAACCGGGTCAACCTACGGGTCGAAAAAGGGGAAGTGGTCGGACTATTGGGCCCCAACGGAGCGGGCAAAACCACCGTGTTTTATATGGCCACGGGGCTAGAGCGTCCGGAACGGGGGCGAGTGCTATTGGATGGGCGGGACATTACAACATTGCCGGTCCACCAGCGCGCCCGGCTCGGCATTGGATATTTAGCCCAAGAACCCAGCGTCTTTCGCCACCTCAGCGTGCAGGATAATTTGATGCTGGTGATGCAACAAACCCAGGTCCCCGCCAACCAATGGCGATCGCGCCTCACGGGCCTGATCGATGACTTTGGCCTAGGAGCCGTCGCCCACACCACCGGCGCTCTGATCTCCGGGGGAGAACGGCGGCGGACAGAAATTGCCCGAGCCTTAGCCGTCGGCCAAGAGGGGCCCCAGTTTCTGCTGATGGACGAACCCTTCGCCGGCATCGACCCGATCGCCGTCGCGGACATTCAAAGAACGATCGCCCGCCTTCGGGAACAGGGCATGGGCATCTTAATCACCGACCATAACGTGCGAGAAACCCTGGAAATCATTGACCGCGCGTATATTATGCGAGACGGAGAAATCCTGGCATCGGGCAGCGCCGACGAACTCTACGCCAATCCCCTAGTGCGTCAATACTACCTGGGGGAACAGTTCGCCCGATAGCAATATCGCCCGCTCCCTATCGCGATCGCAGCAATTCAGCACAATGTCAGCACAATAATTGGCGCAACGATGGGATTGAGTACGGAATTGCCGGGGTGAAACGCTAAGGTAGACTGGCAAATGAATGCATCCTGCAAGGTATCTGCCATCGCATGAGTTCCGCCTCCTTCTCTCCGCCCCGTTTTTGGCCCCAGTGGCTACCCCATGTGTCGATCATGGATCGGTATCTGGCGCGGGAGTTGGTCATGCCCTTTTTGTTTGGGGTGGCGGCGTTCTCCTCCATTGGGGTCGCCGTTGGCACCCTCTTCGACCTGGTACGTCAGGTGGTGGAAGCCGGGCTGCCCATTGGGTTAGCGCTCCAAGTGTTAATGCTGCGGATGCCCTATTTCATTGTGTTGTCCTTCCCGATGGCAACCCTGTTGGCCACATTGATGGCCTATGGGCGACTGTCCAATGACAGCGAACTGGTGGCATTGCGAAGCTGTGGGATCAGTGTTTACCGCTTGGTGGTACCCGCGATCGCCCTCAGTTTTGTCGTAACGGGCATGACCTTTTTCTTTAATGAATGGCTGGTCCCGGCGGCGAATTACCAGGCAACCACGGTTTTAGAACAGGCCCTAGGAACCGATTCATCCCCCTCCTTTCGGGACGAAAATATTTTTTATCGGGAATATGGCGACGTCAAACTACCCGATGGCAGCGAGAAAAACACCCTGACCCGGATGTTCTATGCGGAGCGGTTTGACGGAGAACTGATGAAGGAGTTAACCGTCGTCGACCGATCGCAATACGGGGTGAAGCAAATTATTGTGGCCAAATCCGCCCGTTGGGAGCCCAGCACCAGCCAATGGGAATTTTTTGACGGCACCATTTATCTGGTGTCGGAGGATGGCTCCTATCGCAACATCTTGAACTTTGATCAGCAGAGCGTACAGCTTCCCCGGACCGCCTTAGATTTAGCCGTGCGGGGACGGTATAAAACCGAAGAGATGAATATTGCCCAAGCCCGGGAGCAATTAGACCTAATTCGGGAAAGTGGCGATCGCGGTTCGATCAACAAATTGGAGCTACGGATTCAGCAAAAGTTAGCGCTGCCCTTCGTATGTGTCGCGTTCGGTCTGATTGGATCGGCATTGGGCAATCGACGACATCAGCGGCTGGGACGGGCCACCAGCTTCGGCATTAGCATCGTGCTCATTTTTGCCTACTACATTTTTGCATTCGTGATGGATGCCCTGGGGCTGACAGAAGCGGTCGCACCGATCATCGCCACTTGGACCCCGGTGCTAACCTTTGCCGCCGTCGGGGGATTGTTGCTGGTGCGAGCGTCCAAATAAGTGGCGCCGTTCCCCAGGGAGCATGGATCTGGGGGGCGATCGCGATTGGAATACCCTTGGCTTCCGTTGCTACTGCTGACGGGATTGGGAGCAGCACTGCGCGCCTGGAATTTGGCGGCCCATCCCCTCTGGAGCGATGAATTCGCCACCCTCGTCTTTAGCTTGGGTCACGGGTTTGTGGGCATTCCCCTAGACCAAGTGGTGTCCGGCGATCGCCTGCTGGAATCGTTGCGGGTGACATCGGGGCTAGGACCGGGGGCGACTCTGGATCGACTGCTAACGGAAAGTAATCATCCGCCACTGTATTTCGTCCTCTCGAATCTTTGGATTCACCTCTGGCAATCCCCCGGAACGCTGGTGAATTTAGGGGTCGCCCGATCGCTCCCGGCATTGTTGGGCACCCTAGCCATTCCGGGCATGTATGCCCTGGGTAGGCTGATCGCACCGGGAGGTCGCCATCCTTTCCCCTGGGTTGCCGCTGGACTGATGGCGGTGTCCCCCTTTGGCATTTATCTCTCCCAAGAAACCCGTCACTACACCCTAGGCGTGCTGTGGGCGATCGCCTCCCTCACCTGCTGGGTTTGGATCGTCCGCCATTGGGCACCGACGGACGAAGATCGTGAAGCGCTCCCCCGTTGGCTGCCCTGGGTCTGGCTTGGGATTAATAGTTTGGGGATCACCACCCATTTTTTTATCGGCATCTTGCTACTGGGCCAGGCGATCACCCTGGGAATTTTGGCTTGGCGCTGGGGGTTTCCCCCCCTACGAACTCGCTGGACCATTGCGATCGCGGGGTTAGGCACCGCCGCAACCACCCTGGCCTGGGTGCCCTATGCCCAGAGCATCCCCAAAGCAGGATTAACGGACTGGCTCTCGGAAACAGTCACCTGGACCACAGGACTGAAAGCGATCGCCCGGTTGGTTGCCTGGTCCGTCACCATGGGCGTGCTCTTGCCGGTAGAAAATCAGCCGCCCGTCGGCGTCCTCATTGGATCGGGGCTGGTGATGGCACTGGCGACGGGAGCCATCGGGGCAGGATTGATTATTGTTTGGCGATCGCAACCACAAACGTCTAAGGCAAATTCCCCGCAAATCCTCGCCTTCGCGAGTCTAGCGGTGTCCCTTGTGGGGGTGATCTTGGGAATTGTATTGCTCCTGGGCAAGGACATTACCGTGGCCGCTCGATATCAATTTGTGACGCTGCCGGTGGTGCTGGTCATTATGGCAGCCGGTTGGATCGGGCTTGCCCAGCGCTGGCCACGAACGGCGATCGCCTGGTTATTGGTGGCGGGGATCAGTGGCGGCTGTGTCGCCCAAGGATTGACGTTTCAGCGGCCCGATCGCCCCGAATTAATGGTGGACTTTATCGCATCGGTCACCGAAAAACGGACCGATACCGCCAGTACCCTCGTGGCGACGGTATACAAAAACCACGAACAAACCGGAGAAATCCTAGGACTAGCCTGGGAATGGCGATCGCACCGAACACCAGCCCCACAATTTTTATTAGCCACCAAAGCACCGGACCATCCCAGCCCCAACGACACCCTAACCGCCGCGATCGCCCCCCTACCCAGACCCTTAGACCTATGGCTAGTGAATTTTTCGGCAGAGGAAAACCTGCGAGAAACCAACCCCTGTGACCAGGTACCAGACACGAAACATCGAGTCCCCGGCTACAGTGCCAAACTTTATCGTTGTCGGTAGCCCGCCTCGACGAAAACAACCAAGGCTATGCTGGATAAAGCGTTACTCTCAGCCTGCGATCGCAGCGTTTGCCCCAGAGCCATGGCTAAATCCTCCAACGCCGACAACATCGTGGCCCGCTACATCGAACGGGTCTCCGAACTCAGCCAACGGCGACAACAGTTACCCACCCAAACCGAGCTAGAAAGCCTAGCCCTGGAACTGGGATTGAGTAAGGCAGACTTAAAATTGGCCCAAGCCGAAGCAAAAGCCTGCCGCCAACGGGCGCGCACCTATTGCCGGGTGGGACGCTGGGAAGATGCGATCGCCGAATTTGAAGGCTCAGCCCTGATTCCCGTCACCAGCCCCGATATCCTGCTGGACTGGGCCAAAGCCCACAAAGGGCGCTACGAAGAAACCGGAAAAAAAGCCGATCGCGATCAAGCCCAACAACTCGCCCGCCAATGTTTAGACATCCAGCCCAACTTTCGAGCGGCGGCAATTCTGCTCAATGAACTCGACGTGATCACACCCCCGTCCAAAGGAATCGTCTCCAGCGCCAAATCTATTGGTCTACGCACCGGGCAAAACCTAACGGACACCATTCAACCGAAACTCAAGGGTCGCGTAGCACCAGTACTCGTAGGCGTCGTCGCGATCGCCGGCGCGGCCGCCCTCGGCTATCTCCGGGCAGAGAGGCGCATATCCGTCCCCCAACCCGCGCCCCAAGGCGAGGAAAGCAACAATACCATCGCATCGCCCCCCCTACCCAGCGCCTCCCCCGCCATCACCCGCCCCAACTCCCCCCGTACCACCTCCAACCAACCTTCAGGAGCAATCACTATCCCAGCGGAATTAAAGACCGGCGATGGGGAACCTGGATTAGTCTTAGAAACCCGAACCTCCGGTCTAACCCGCTTTAGCAACGGCGTCGCCAACTATCGCGGTCAATTTATGCTGGTCAACCAAACCCAGCGGGAAATTAGCCGCACCTATGCCATGTTGGAATACCTGGATAGCGATGGCACCGTCATCCATTCCAAACCGGTGAAATTATTAGACAGCTTCCAACCGGTGCTCCGGCCCGGCGATCGCCACCCCATCTCCGTCCTAGACAGCAGCACCAACGTTGGCACCCTCGGCACCCTTGCTAGCGTTCGCTTTACCCCGAACTACTCAGAAAGCACCCCCGCCGCCGCCAGCTACCCCCCAGCCAAAGTCGGCAAATTCACCTGGGGCGTTTCCCAGCCCCCCGGCGCAGACATAAAAATCGGCATCCGACACCAAACCGTCAATAGCTACAACGCCGGCGCATCGAACTACTTCAAAATGACCGCCGAGGTTACGAATACTGGCACCGTCAACCTAAAGCGCTTGAAATTGGAGTTAGACATCCTAGACGGCCAGGGACAATCCATCGGCACTCGCCCGCTGTTGGTTAGTTTTGGCACCCGTCCCCCCCTGCTGCAGGGCGAAACTCGCCTCGTCCGCACCACCGTATCCATCCCGCGATCGCCCGAGCGCTATAGCATACGGGTCGTCGACGTCGAGGCACTGTAGAGGTACTTTAACCGCAGACTGTAACCGCAGTCCGGCGTGCAAAGGCCGCCATAAAACTCCGCCATAAAAAATTCAAACCCTTCTTAGGCGACCCACCCGGTCAAACCTAGGGACAATCCGGCGATAATACGATTCACATTGTGATAACCGTTACATCGTGTTTAGGAGCAACGGTCAACAATAGGCGCAATTCAGTCTGTCTAGGCTGCAGACTGGGAGCCCACCTGGGCGACGCCTCTCGAAGGCTATCCTGGATACACTGCAACGGAGACTTCCATCCCCAGCTCTAGCAAACGAGGGTGTACGATGGCGACTTCTTTCCGATTCTCGACAATTTGGCGCCACAGTCGCCGGATGAGCCTCCTCGTCCTAGGGCTGTTGGGACTATTGATCGCCCTATCTGGCGATACGCGGGGCATGCCGCCCGTCTTTGCCCAAATCCTAGGGGTCCCCACCATCCAAATCGAGATTTCCCCCTACATTCTCAATGGCAGCCTATCCCGACTGGACTACGAAGACCGCCCCCAAAATCACCCCATCGACACCATCGTCCTGCACCACACCGCCCTCCGGCGCTCCATTCCCATACAAAATGTTGCCCGCTCCTGGCAGGAAAGCTCCAGGGAAGCCAGTGCCCATTTTGTCATCGGTCCCAGGGGAAGAATCCTAATGGCGGTACCGGTGGCGAAGACCGCATTTCATATTGTGAAACAAGCCGCCTATCGGGACCCTGAAACCGGTAATCCCGTGAACTGGATTAATCTCCGGGCGATTGGCTTTGAGTTTCACTACGATCCCCGCCGGGAACGCCCCACCCCCCAACAAGTCCAAGCCGGGGGACGACTCTTAGGGGCGCTGTTCAACACCTATCCCGATTTAGAGGTCGATCGCATCATTGGGCACGGGGTCCAAGCCTTTTCCAACGGCGGCCGCGCCGGCCGCACCCTCAGCGAGCCCACCTATCTTTTCCTCAATCCCAATGGGACCGTACACCCCAACCTATATGCCCTATTAACGGCAGCGGCAGAAATCTCCCCCGAAATTAAACAGGCGATCGCCGACGCCGGCGGACTGCCTCAATTGGGCGAACGGATCCGTGCCAACACCATCGCCGGCAAACAAACCACCCTCGGTCTAGATGCCCGCTGGACCCGCCCCTCCGGCTTACCCATCACCCCCCTAGTACAAGAGGAAGTCTTAGCAGAAGTCGACCAAATCCTAGAGGGTAGTCGCGGAACATCAGTCTCAGGGGCCCAAGATTTATTCGCCCATCTGATCAAGCGATTCAACAGCAGTCACGACAGCTAGGGCAAAGCCCTCCTATTCCCGATCAGGCTAGTCCCGGTCGGGCTAGTCCTGGTTGGGCGATCGCAACGTCACCAACTCCGACAGCAAACTATCCAGCCCACCGCGCACCTCCAACGAATCAATATTTTCGGCGATACGCTCCAACACCTCCAGCTCCTTCAACCGCATCGCCATCGGATTGTTCTCCATCACCCGCGCCGTATTTAACATGCTGCGGGTGGCCGCGGTCTCCTCCCGGCGACGAATCACATTCGCTTGGGCGGATTTCTCCGCCTCCACCACCTGGGCCAGGATCGTTTTCATTTCGCCCGGCAAAATAATATCCTTCACACCGACGGAAATAATTTCCATGCCATAATCCGCCGTCTTCTCCTGGATATATTGCAACACCTCCCCATCGATCGCCCCCTTATCCTCCAGCAATTCATCCAGGGTTTTGGTGCCGATCGCCCCCCGCAGCCCAAATTGCAGTTCTTTGTAGAGAAACACCTCCACATTGGCGAGGGCAGACTTAGCGACGACGGGGCCAGTGATGCGATAGCTGGCGGTGAGATTAAGCCGCAGGGCAACTTTATCCTTCGATAAAATCTCCTGCCCCGACACCTCCAACACCTGGAGCCGCAGATCCAACACCTCCGTTTTGATGGAGCGCCCCACCGTCCACCAGCTATGCCAGCCCGGCTCCAGGGTTGTGGTTAACGCCCCAGAATCGTAGAACAAGCCCACATGCTGCTGGGGCACCTCCACCGCATGGCATAAATTTTTGCTGAGCTGCTTGGGTTCAAATCGCCCCAATACTAATTCCTTAACCAGGCGCGGCGATAATTCCGGCGTTTCCTGGGTATCGATCGCTTCAACGGCAACCCCCTTCCAAAACAACTTGCGGATCCCCGGCGACACCACATCGATAACATTGCCCTGATACCGAACGATCGCCACCTCCGTCTCCGAAAGGTTCACCACCTCGCAGTATTCTTCGACAAAATCCGGGTGATTTTCGATGAGATTATCGGGGTCCTTAACCGTCAAAGTGCCCCCTAAACGGCGACTAAACTGCACGGTTAATTCTTGATCCACATTCCAAAATGCATAATTCCCCGGGGACAACAACCGAAAAAAGTCACCCTCCCGATACAGCAACGCCATCTGATCTTCCGTGACGGTAATAAACCGAATCGCCGCCGTCAATTCATCCCGATGTTGGGTTTGGGACACCAAATTAGCAGGGATTTCCAAATTTTCGTCCAGGTTAAACCGGTGCACAATCACCGGATTTGCCCGATTCCAACCCCGCCAAAATGCCGCGATCGCATCCCGCTCCACCACATACCAATTCAAGGGCGATCGCACCAACGCCGTTTCGTTATGGCCGGTGCGGACAATTTCGCAGTGTTCTTCGAAAGCCGCCCCATGCTCCTGCAACAAAAATTCCAGGTCATCTACCTGTAGTCGCGACTGCTGCACATCAAAAATTTTGACATTCCAATGGAAGCCTAAGTAGCGATAAACGCCCGGATTAAGGATGTATTGAAAATCACTGCGATTGAATAACAATCCCCGCTCGGTGGGTTTGATATAAAACTTTTGGATAAAAGGAAGCCGGCTCAGCATGGAGATTGAGGAGTAATGTGCCTAGATCGACAGAAAGTAGCAATCAAATCAAAATCAATACTTCGAAAATTGGGATGGGATCAGGGCGGCCATGGATAACGGATCCACGACGGGCGATCGCCGTCAAAGTCCAGGAGCCTAACGGTTTTACGCAAGAACACCGCACCGCAGCACGGATTATCTTGAGCAAAAGCGAAACGCCCGTGAACTGAGATCAAACAAACCGCACAGGTCACTTTTCCGCCCGCCTTCCGTCGCCGTTCCCCCAGGTTTGGCGAGCCGCCCCCAAAGGTCCATTAACGATCAGCAGCCATAACCGCCCCAGTCCCAAAAAGCGCGGAGTCGAACCGCAACGCGTGGCGTTTACCAGGATCTCGTTGTCAAGACGAGGGTCAAACCGTTACAGGGTTTAGGGTTGGGTAAAAGTGTAGGAATCGAACCTACTACCGTCAGAGTAAGAGTCTGATGCTCTACCAGATGAGCTAACTTTTGGGTTTTGGTGGCCAATATAGGATTCGAACCCATGTTTCTGAAGATGTTCAGTGTGGAACCATTCCACAAAAAGAACAGCGTGAGCAACTTGGTATACGCAGGGGCAATGGTTAGCACTGCGCACCGACCAGGCATACAGAACCTGAATCGCAAAGCACTCTACAACTACTCTTTCAAACCAATGAGATCAGCCCTGGGTATAGCCATCTTAAATCGGGCTTTTAGGGAGCGTTCCTGATGTAGAGACTCTGTTACGTCTTGATATTTTTGTTTGATGTTTTTCTATAACGCCGGTGAAAAAGCCAGTGAATGGGATGGAGCGGCCATGATTAACGGAGCCACGACGGGCGATCGCCGTCAAAGTCCAGGAGCTTAGAGGTTTTACGCAAAAACATCGCACCGAAGTACGAATTATTTTGAATAAAAGCAAAAAGCCCGTGAACCAAGAGCAGCGCGATCGCACAGGTCACTTTTCCGCCCGCCTCCCGTCGCCGTTCCCCCAGGGTTGGCAAGCCGCCCCCAAAGGTTCATTAACGGTCAGCAGACATGACCACCCCAATCCCAAAAAGCGCGGAGTCGAACCGCAACGCATAGCGTTTGCCAATAAGCTCGTTCCGAGGACGAGTGCAAACCGTGACAGGGTTTGGTTAGGGGGTTAAAAGGCAGGAATTGAACCTGCAGGTGCTTTTAGCACAACAGAACCTGAATCTGTCGCCTCAACCAATTGGGCTACTTTTGGGATCTCGATACGGGACTCGAACCCGCGTCAACTGGCAACTTAAGCCAGCGCGTCAGCCGTCTGCGCCAATCGAGAGATTGTGAACACTTGGCATACGCAGGGGCAATGGTTAGCGCCGCGCACCGACCGGGCATACAGAACCCAAGTCACAAAAGTGCTGCACGTCTACCATTTGCCCCAGAGAACGCTGGGATGTCAAGGAAGCATCCAGGGCGCTATGCCTGAACAAACTCCTGAATCGCCTTCACGGTCAGCTCCTCTGATCGCAATGCCCGAATCGCCGCCACCGTCGCCTTTGCCCCGGCAATGGTCGTCACCGTGGGGATTTTGTACGCCAATGCCGTCCGCCGAATTTGCTGATCGTCATACTGAGCGACTTCACCGACAGGGGTATTGATAATCAACTGCACCTGCTTATTGACGATCGCATCCAGAATATGGGGCCGCCCCTCGTGGACCTTGAGCACCGTTTCCACCTGGGTTAAGCCCGCATCCTGGAGCGATCGCCAGGTCCCCGCCGTGGCAATTATCCGGAATCCCAACTCGATAAACTCTTTTACAACGGGGATCACCGGCGCTTTGTCGCGATCGTTCATGGACACAAACACCGTGCCCTCCAACGGCAACTCCTGCCCAGCTCCCAACTCGGCTTTCGCAAAGGCAATCCCAAAATTGGAATCGATCCCCATCACCTCCCCAGTGGATCGCATCTCCGGTCCCAGCAGCGTATCGGTGCCCGCAAACTTGTTAAACGGCAAAACCGCTTCCTTCAGGGCAATATGGCTGGGCACCTTCTCCTCGGTGTATCCCAACTCACCCAAAGATTGACCGGACATCACCCGCACCGCCATTTTCGCCAGGGGCACCCCGATCGCCTTCGACACAAAAGGCACCGTCCGAGACGCCCGCGGATTCGCCTCCAGAATATAAACCTGGGGTTCTTGGGTGTCAGGATCGGTCACCACCGCAAACTGAATATTCATCAAACCCACCACATGGAGCGCTTTCGCCAGGGCGATCGTCCATTCCCGAATGGTCGTCAACGCCGAATCCGGCAGGGAGAACGTGGGCAGGGAACAGGCCGAATCCCCAGAGTGGATCCCCGCCTGCTCAATATGCTCCATAATCCCGCCGATGGTCACATTGCCCGCCTTATCGGCGATCGCATCCACATCCACCTCGATCGCATTCACCAAATATTTATCGATCAGAATCGGATGGTCGGGCTCCACCTGCACCGCATAGGTCATATAGCGATCCAGCTCCGAGTCAGAATAAACAATCTCCATGGCGCGACCGCCCAACACATAGCTAGGACGCACCACCACGGGATAGCTAATCTTTTTGGCAATTTGCACCGCCTCTTTGGTACTGCGGGCGATGCCATTGGGGGGCTGTTTAATATCTAGCTCCCGCAGAATTTTCTCAAAGCGCTCCCGGTCTTCCGCCGCATCGATGGAATCGGGACTGGTGCCCCAAATTTCCGTCGGCAAATTGTCGTCCGCCGCCAACGCTTCTTGCAGGGGCACCGCCAACTTCAACGGCGTCTGTCCCCCAAACTGCACCACCACCCCCGCCGGCTGTTCCGCTTCAATAATATTCAGCACATCCTCCTTAGTAAGAGGCTCAAAATACAGGCGATCGCTGGTGTCATAGTCGGTCGAAACGGTCTCCGGATTGGAGTTCACCATAATGGTTTCATAGCCGTTGTCCTGCATCGCAAACGACGCATGGCAGCAGCAATAATCAAACTCAATCCCCTGGCCAATACGGTTGGGACCGCCCCCCAGAATCATCACCTTCGGCTTATCGGACGGCAACCGCTCCGATTCCGGCGGTACCATCTCCACGCCATCACCCGTCACCCGCATCGCCCCGGTTTCATAGGCGGAATAGTAATAGGGCGTATAGGCTTCAAACTCCGCAGCACAGGTATCCACCGTCTTATAAACCGGAATCACCCCCAGGGATTTCCGATAGGCGCGCACCTCGTCTTCCGTAGTTTTTGTCGCGTAGGCAATTTGGCGATCGCTAAAGCCCTGTTGTTTGACCGCCATCATCTTGGGGGCATCCAACGCCTTCAGCGCCGTAATTTTCAGGAAATTCTCCGTTTCCACCAACGCCGCCAACTGATCCAAGAACCAAGGATCGATCGCCGTCAACTCATACACCTCCTCGACGGTCATCCCCATCTTCAGGGCATCATGCAAACTAAACACCCGCTCCGGGCTCGGCGTGCGTAAACTGGCGCGAATTTGGCTCAGCTTCGGCAACGTCTCAGCGCGATCGCATCCCCAGCCGGCCCGCCCGATCTCCAGCGATCGCAACGCCTTCTGGAACGACTCCTGGAATGTCCGCCCAATCGCCATCGCCTCACCCACCGACTTCATTTGAGTGGTCAGGGTGCTGGAGCTATTGGGGAATTTTTCAAAGGCAAACCGAGGAATTTTGGTCACCACATAATCGATGGTGGGCTCAAAGGAAGCGGGCGTTTGCTTCGTAATATCATTGGAAATTTCATCCAGGGTATAGCCCACCGCCAACTTTGCCGCAAATTTGGCGATCGGGAACCCCGTCGCCTTCGATGCCAACGCCGAACTCCGAGACACCCGAGGATTCATCTCAATCACAATCATGTCGCCGGTGTCGGGATTCACCGAAAACTGAATGTTCGAGCCCCCCGTTTCCACCCCAATCTCACGAATAATTTTGACCGATGCATCCCGCAGCCGTTGATATTCCTTATCCGTCAGGGTCTGAGCCGGCGCAACGGTAATCGAATCCCCCGTGTGGACCCCCATGGGATCAAAATTCTCAATGGAGCAAATGATGACGACGTTATCGGCCAAATCCCGCATAACCTCTAGCTCATACTCCTTCCACCCCAACAAGGACTGCTCAATCAGAATCTGATCCACCGGGCTGGCATCAATCCCCGACGCCGAAATCTCCTCAAACTCCCGCTGGTTATAGGCAATCCCGCCGCCAGTGCCCCCCATAGTGAACGCCGGGCGAATAATCAACGGATAACTGCCAATCTCCTTAGCAATTTCCCGCGCCTCATCCAACGAATTCGCCAACCCCGAGGGGCACACATCCACCCCAATACGCTCCATCGCCTCTTTGAAAAGCTTGCGATCCTCCGCCATCTCGATCGCCGGCAATTTTGCGCCGATCAACTCCACCCCATACTTTGCCAACGCCCCACTCTTGGCCAGGGCCACCGCAATATTCAGCGCAGTCTGCCCCCCCATGGTGGGCAACAGGGCATCAGGGCGTTCCTTCTCAATAATTTTCTCGACGACGTCCGGCGTCAGGGGTTCGATATAGGTGCGATCCGCCGTATCCGGGTCCGTCATAATCGTCGCCGGATTGGAATTCACCAGCACCACTTCATAGCCTTCCGACCGCAGCGCTTTACAGGCCTGCGTTCCGGAATAATCAAACTCACAGGCTTGACCAATGATGATCGGACCAGAACCGAGGAGCAGGATTTTTTGGATATCGTTACGGCGAGGCATAGTGGCAGGCCCTGGGGCTGGGTTTTAAGGGGGATAGTCGAGAGATACAGAGTAGATCCAGCGCGTCCCACCAGCCGTCTCCTGGGGAACAAACTGCGATGCCGCCCTGAAAATCCCAATCATTCTGCCACACTCTTTCGACTTGATTTGATTGTGTCGCCCCCGTGTCACGGATTCACTTCACAACCTCCAAGGTAATATCCACCTCATCAATCAAATTGTTGAAAAACGCACTCTGCTCCAACAACTTCAAGGACCGCTTTTCCTCATCGGTTTTGCCGAACCTCAGCCTCTCCCAGACATTGCTGCCCACGTAGCATACGGTGACCCATTCAAAATCCACGTCCAGGTATAACCCCAGGGGTGTCGTCGCGTACCCGTTCGCTTGCCACTCCCGATTCAGCCGTTTTGAGAACATGGCCAATCCGAAAAATGTAATGGGGCGCACGTGGGTCGGGTCGTGAACAAAATTGTCATGGCGATGGTGGGGCACCACGATGTGAACGATCGCCCCAGGCTCACAGATACGATAAATCTCCTGAATAATTTTGAAGTAGGTATCAGAGTCTTGCCCCAAATGTTCCAGGACATGGCGCAGCTCAATACCGGCGACGCTGTTATCCTCCCAGGGCCAAGGAAACGTTTCCAGATCAAGTTGAACCTCTGGATCGCCAAACTTATCGACATTGACATAGCCCTCCATAAACTGGGAGCCGCAGCCTAGATTGAGATACAAACCTGCCATCGCTGTTCCTAAAAATTCCCCTGCCGATTGTTTGGGATCTGCGCCTCCCTAATCTACAGGGTCGAGCCCAAGGTTGAGTCGCCCAGGGTTGAGTCGCCATTGGCAGACTGGGGATCGGCGTGTTCTTGGGGGCGTTCCTGATAGGATCGGCAGTCGGCACAGGGACCCGAGGGATTAACGGCACAGCGAATGAACGGCGATCGCCCATTAAACTGACAGCTAACATCCCCAATCACAAAGCCAACGCCGGGAATATAAAGCGCCTCCGGATCCTCAGGCACCGGCGATCGCCCCCTCACGGCCCTAACCGTTGCCACCGAGGCCGCCGTCGAGAGGCGGTGGGCCACCCGTCGTCCCCCCCCGGACGCCCGTAGGGCAGTACTATCGCGCCGCATCTCGCGCCGCCGCATCAATCCCCAAGCTGCGATCGCCGGCGTCAGGGCCATCCCAAAAATCACCGCGATCACCAATCCCTCAAGGCCCATCACCCATGTCCTCCCCCCTTCACTACCGGGATGCATTCATCACGTTGGCTGACACCCCTACCGGGGACCTGATTCCGTTTTACCGCAAACTCCTGGGCTGTGACCCTGACCCCTATCAACCGGGACGCTATGCGGAATTCCATCCGGCGATCGGTCCCAAGCTGGTGATCTTTCAACCCCAACCCGACCAAACTCACCCATTCCAATCCCCCACGTCGGGAGCCCTCAGTTTGTGCTGGGTGGTGGATGATTTAAACGCCGCGATCGCCACCCTCACCGCCCTGGGATCCCCCCCCCATCAGCCCCCCACCGTCGCCAGCCACGGCCGAGAAATTTACACCACCGATCCCGCCAACAATCGCCTGATTCTGTACCAACCTAATTCCTGACCGTATTTCCAACCATTTTGTCTCGCTTCATTTCTTTACGAAGCCTTACCCCCCAAGGCCTCGCTGGGATCAAACCAAGCAACGATGTTAGGATTGCCAGAGAAAAGGAAGAAGGAAAATATACAGTTGATGCAAGAGATAGACAAGTCGATATCATTTGATGGTAGAGATATTCGACTAAGGATTGGTTTACTCGCGCCCCAGGCAGGCGGTTCCGTTCTTGTAGAGTCAGGCAACACCTCAGTACTTGTTACCGCCACCCGGTCTTCGGGGCGCGAGGGAATTGACTTCCTCCCCCTACTGGTTGATTACGAAGAGCGTCTTTACGCCGCCGGGCGCATCCCTGGAAGTTTTATGCGTCGGGAAGGGCGTCCCCCCGAGCGAGCCATCTTAACCTGCCGGCTCATTGACCGTCCCATGCGGCCCCTGTTCCCCCAGTGGCTCCGGGATGACATTCAAATTGTCGCCACCACCATCTCCATGGATCCCCAGGTTCCACCGGATATTTTGGCGGTGACCGGGGCCTCGATCGCCACCCTCTTGGCCCAGATTCCATTCCAGGGACCGATGGCGGCAGTGCGAGTGGGTCTGGTGGGCGATGATTTTATTCTGAATCCCACCTACAGTGAGATTGCCCGCGGGGATCTAGACTTGGTGGTTGCCGGGACCCCCGACGGGGTGGTGATGGTGGAAGCTGGCGCGAACCAGCTACCGGAGCAGGACATTATCGAAGCGATCGATTTCGGCTACGAAGCCGTTCTGGAGCTGATCCAAGCCCAGCGCGATCTGTTGAAGGAATTGGGACTGGATGTCGTAACGGCGGAAGCCCCGGTGGTGGACTCCACCCTGGAAGAATTTATTAAGGGCGAAGTCGAAGGGGATGTGAAGAAAATCCTGGCCCAGTTTGAGCTAGGTAAAACGAAGCGCGATGAAGCGCTGGATGCGCTGAAGGATGCGCTGGTGGCGAAAATCGCTGAGAAGCCCGAGGATGATCCCATTGCCACGGCGGTCGCGGCAGATCCCAAGGCCGTAGGCAAAGTCTTTAAGGGCGTCACCAAGCGACTGATGCGTCGCCAGATTGTGGAAGACGGCGTAAGGGTTGACGGGCGCAAATTGGACGAAGTGCGTTCCATCTCCAGCCGAGTCGGTGTCCTGCCCGAGCGCATCCACGGCAGCGGTCTATTCCAGCGGGGCTTGACCCAAGTGTTGTCCATCGTCACCCTAGGCACCCCCGGCGATGCCCAGGAAATGGACGATCTCCATCCCGACAGCACCAAGCGCTATCTCCACCACTACAATTTCCCGCCCTATTCCGTCGGCGAAACCCGTCCCATGCGATCGCCCGGCCGTCGGGAAATTGGTCACGGTGCCCTCGCAGAACGGGCCATCATGCCGGTCCTCCCCCCCGCTGAGGAATTCCCCTATGTGCTGCGGGTGGTCTCCGAGGTGCTCTCCTCCGACGGATCTACGTCGATGGGCTCCGTGTGTGGCTCTACCCTGTCCTTGATGGACGCCGGGGTGCCCATCGCCAAGCCCGTTAGCGGTGCCGCCATGGGCTTGATCAAAGAGGAAGACAAAATCTGCGTCCTCACCGATATCCAAGGGCTCGAGGATTTCCTCGGCGATATGGATTTCAAGGTCGCCGGCACCGACGCCGGGATCACCGCCCTGCAAATGGACATGAAGATCACCGGGCTGCCCATGGAGGTCATTGCCCAGGCGATCGAACAGGCGAAACCGGCACGGGCTCATATTTTGTCCAAGATGATCGAGGCGATCGCCGAACCCCGGGAAGAGTTATCCACCTTTGCTCCTCGCCTGCTGACCTTCAAAATTGACCCCGACAAGATCGGCTTGGTCATTGGTCCCGGCGGCAAGACGATCAAAGGGATTACCGAAGAAACCGGGGCAAAAGTCGACATTGCAGACGATGGTTTGATCACCGTTTCGTCGATGGATGGGGGCAACGCCCAAAAAGCCGTCACCATCATCCAGAACATGACTCGCAAAGTGGCCTCTGGGGATGTCTACTCCGGTCGCGTCACCCGCATCATTCCCATCGGCGCATTTGTTGAATTCCTGCCCGGCAAAGAAGGCATGATCCACATCTCCCAACTGGCGGACTACCACGTCGGCAAAGTGGAAGATGAAGTTGCCGTCGGAGATGAAGTCATTATCAAAGTGCGTGAAATCGACAATCGCGGTCGGATTAACCTAACCCGTTTAGGCATCCATCCCGAAGAAGCAGCCCGAGCCCGGGCCGGCGGCTAAGGCACTCCCGCCCAACACCATTTCCAATATCACCATTGTGGGAGGGCGATCTATTTACAGATGCCCTCCCACCATATTGGAATCTTGCATAGACCCCCGATCGCAAGCTAATCCGGCTTATTCAATAAATAGACCCCCGCCAAAATCAAAATAAACGCCGCAATCTGTTTCGCCCCAAACGGCTCTTTCCAAATCAAAAACGCTAACACTGCCACGATCGCATAGCTGGCCGACACACTAGGAAATGCCACCGACAACGGCAACTGCTTTAGGGCCGTCGTATAGAAAATCGCCGCCACAAAATAAACCCCCAACCCACTAATCACAATAGGATCCAGGAACTGGGCAATAAACGACTCCGCCGGTTTAGACACCCCCCACTTCAACAACACCTGTCCCACCGCCCCCAACGTCACGGAAGCTGCCAACATTAAATGAGCCGTTTGCATAATTCGACCATCCGAAGGAGTTAAGGGACCGGTTGGCATCCTAACAGCGATCGCCCTTAATCCGGCCCCCATCAATCCCATCACGTCATCCCCGTCACGTCACAGTTAACCAATTGTCTACGCCGGCCACAGAAAGCACGGACATCGACAGAGAATTGAAACGTCATGATTTTCCATCGCTCTCAATGGCGATCGCTCGGTCGTCGTTTCCGTCGCAGTTTCCGCCAACTCTGCCGCCGTCTACTGACCCGCGTTCTGCCCGTGCTGCTTACCCCCATCCTCCTCTTCCTCGTCGTCGTGGCGATCGGTCTGATCCCCGTCAACAATGATTTCCAGTCCGACCCCGACGGCATTGAAGTCCAATTCACCTCCAGCCTGATCCACGCCGATATCATCCTGCCCATCACCAACGACATCATGGATTGGCGGCAAGAATTTTCATCGGACTATTTCGCCGGCGACACCAGCCCGGCCAATTGGATCGTTATCGGCTGGGGCGATCGCGAATATTTTGCCCGCATCCCCACCTGGCACAATTCCAAACTGCTTAGTGCAATCCGTGCCCTGTTTTGGCCGTCGGAAAGCTGCATGCAAGTGTATTTCACCCGGGGGGTGCGATCGCACGAGTCCATGCGCTCCGTCAAACTCACCCCCGCCCAATATCGCCAGGTGGTGAAGCACATTCAAAACACCCTGCGCCGCCAACCCGACGGCAAAATCCAACCGATCCCCGGTGCCAATCGCGGCAACCATGACGCCTTTTTCGAAGCCAACGGACTCTACAGCGCCGTCAACACCTGCAACAACTGGATCGGTCGCGCCATGCAAACCGCCGGCATCCGGACCGGTTGGTTCACCCCCCTCCCCAAAACCGTTTTCCTTTACCTAACCCCCTCCAGCGAGACCGGCAGAACAGGGTAAACTCCGAGCATTACGAGTATCACGAGTATTGCCCCATCCCGCGCCTGCCATGGAACGCCTTTACACCCACGCCAAATGCCTAGGCGATCGCCATGACTCCGCCCTCCTCATTGATCGCAACGGCGTGATCAACCAAATCATCCCCATGGCCGACCTCGGCGAAATCCCCGCCGACACCGAAGTAATCAACCTCAATGGCGATTGGGTCTCCCTAGGCGGATTGGATTTGCAAATTAATGGGGCCTTGGGATTACCCTTCCCGGAAGTGCAAGAAAGCGACGGCGATAAGCTATCCAAAATTGGGCAACTGCTTTGGGAGCAGGGCGTCAATGAATACTGCCCCACCGTGGTCACCACCTCCATTGACAACTTCCGGCGATCGCTCCAAATCCTGCGGGACTATCAACAAACCCAACAAAAAAATATTGCCCAAATCACCGGACTACACCTGGAAGGTCCCTTCCTAAACCCCAAAAAACGAGGTGCCCATCCCGAGCAATACCTCCAACCCCTTACCCTCGAAACCGTCAAAAATTTACTCGGGGATGAGCAAAACTGGGACGCCGTCACCATCATGACCCTCGCCCCCGAGCTGGATCCCACCCACGACGCCATCGCCTACCTACGCGATCGCAACATCACCATCAGCCTCGGCCACTCCCTCGCCACCGCCATAGAAGCAGACAAGGCATTTAGCGCCGGCGCCACCATGGTCACCCACGCCTTCAACGCCATGCCCAGCCTCCACCACCGCGAACCGGGATTATTAGGCGCGGCCCTGTCAAACGAAAACGTCCACTGCGGATTTATCGCCGACGGCCAACACGTTTGCAAAACCATGCTTCAGCTCCTATTGCGCGCTGGACAAGGCGATCGCGGCCTCTTCCTCGTAAGCGATGCCCTATCCCCCCTGGGTCTACCCGACGGCACCTACCCCTGGGACGATCGCCAAATCACCGTCACCCACGGCACCGCCCGCCTGCCCGACGGCACCCTCTCCGGCACCACCCTGCCCTTATTAGACGGCGTCAAAAACCTAGTAAGCTGGGACCTCTGCGACGCCGAAACAGCGATCGCCCTTGCCACCGTCGCCCCCTACCAAGCCATCAAGCGATCCCCCAACCCCATCGGCCAGCCCATCAATCACTGCCTCTGCTGGACCGCCGAACAAACCGTAGACGGGCGATCGCTCACCTGGACGCGACTCAACTAGGCAAACAATGCAAAAAGCACAAAAAAAGAGCATGCCCCGAGAAAAGAGGACATGCCTGC
>CAZZMD010000038.1:0-45021 GCA_964655355.1 uncultured bacterium | reverse complement strand
CCCCGCGCCCGAGGGTTTTAAGGAATTTACGACGGTTCCAGAAGACGGTTTCTGAGCTAATTTCGCTGGGTTTGGATTGCCAGTTAGGGGGCAAATGGCTACGCATGGCGGGGGAGGTCAGGGCTAGTTTGCCGGAGGATCGTCGATGTTTTGTAAGCGGTCATACCACCGTAGCAACATCTGCCCCAATCGGCGGGAATGGTGGCGGATCATGCCGTTGGGCTCTTCTTCCATGACGTTGGCGAGGACGATGCGGCGACCTAAGGCGGCGATCGCATCCCGGTCGATGGTGACGGGGTAGCAGGATTTGTTGGCATAGCGATCCAGGGCGAGGGGAGAGGGGCTGAGTTTTTGCACCAGCACCGTATCGAAGAGGCGACGGCCACAGGCTTCGTCGATCGCCCGGATATGGTCCGCAACGGAATAGCCATCGGTTTCGCCCCGTTGGCTCATGATGTTGCACACATAGACACAGGGGGCCGGGGAGCGGGCGATCGCCTCCGTAATTTCTGGAACCAGCAAGTTGGGAATAATGCTGGTGTAGAGGCTGCCGGGGCCGATGATGATATAGTCAGCGGCTTGAATCGCATCCAAAACCTTGGGCAAGGCGGGGGGATTGGCCGGATTGCAGCCCACTCGGGTAATTTTGCCGCCTGCTTCTGGAATTTGGGATTCCCCTTCAATGACGCGCCCGTCGTCCATTTCTGCCCACAATTGCACATCGCTCAGGGTGGCGGGGAGGACCTGCCCCTGGACGGCGAGCACCTTGGAACTGGCGGCGATCGCCCGTTCCATATCCCCCGTAATATCGCTCATGGCGGTGAGGAATAAATTGCCGAAGCTATGGCCCGATAGGCCATCCCCGGCGGTGAACCGATATTGGAATAGCTCCGTCATCAGCCGTTCTTCCGCCGATAGGGCCGCCAAACAATTGCGCACGTCCCCCGGCGGCAGGACCCCAATTTCCCGCCGCAATCGCCCCGAGGATCCGCCGTCATCGGCTACGGTGACAATGCCGGTGACGTGGGAGCTATAGCGTTTCAAGCCCCGCAACACGGTGGACAGTCCCGTCCCCCCGCCGATCGCCACAATGTGGGGCCCCCGGTTTAACCGGCGCTGGGTCCACAGGCGATCGATTAATTCCCCATCGCTGCCGGGCTCAAACACGTCGGTGATGGTGTCAAAGGTTTGCTTTTGCCCCCACAGCACCAGGGCAAATCCAAGACCGAGCACCAGCGGTCCTGAAATATAATTTGGTACCAGCCGGGTCAGGTAGCCCAGGGTATCTTTTAGAAATTGAGTCAGGTAAAAAATGGGGGTTTGGTTGCTCCAAATGGCGAGCCCTAGCAAAATCAGCAGGGTGCCTCCGGTGCTGAGAAACATCCAGCGTTTGACTAGGAGTCCCGGCATCAGCCATTTCGCCCATCGGTTCACCCGCTTGGACTCCGGGCGATCGCGCCAGTCCTGCTGAAGGGCATTGAGCTGACTTAGGGTTGATCGGTAAAGGCGATGTTGCAGCCGCGCCTTGGAGCGGTATTTCGAGCGATATTTCAAAATTAAAATCTCAGAAATAGGGCAATCGAAAGGGTTAAAAACTAGGGGTCAGAAATAAACGTCAGAAATAAGCTTAAAAATTAAAGATAGGTTCAAATTAAAGATAAGTTCTTGGGGACTGACGTATTTTGCTGTTCCGAGGTCAGTCTCCGGGAGCAGGGCGGCAAGGGGGGCTGTGATGGATCCATTCCCCAAAGTGTCCCCAGGGAACAGCGGCAGGGGTACAGGGTTTCGCTACTCTAGATCGATGGTTCATGATTGCATAGCTAGCCTCGTTTAGGTCGCGTATGGATTGTGGGCTCTGGTATCGATGATTTTGGTGTTAACGATTTCCCACGGATTTCTATGGTTAATGTTGCCGCCGGTTCGCCCCCTGCCCCACTAGTGCCCTCCGCCGAAGCGCCCCTGGTTCGCCTGCGAGGGATCAAAAAAGCCTTTGGCGATCGCACTATCTTGGACGGGGTTGATCTGGATGTTTATGCCCACCAGGCGATCGCGGTGATTGGTCCGTCGGGAACGGGGAAATCGACGATTTTTCGGATTATTAGTGGGCTAATGGAACCGGACGAGGGGGAAGTCTGGGTGGGGGACCAGAAGCGGGAGGGGATTGTAGGGGAGGCGGACCTCGAAGAACCGGTGAATATTCGATTGGTGTTTCAACAGTCGGCGCTGTTTGATTCCCTGAGTGTGGCGGAAAATATTGGGTTTAGTTTGTTTGAGCATTCCCAGCTCGACCACGGGGAAATTATGAAACTGGTGAATGATGCGTTGGCACGGGTGGGGTTGCCCAATATTGGCGATCGCTTCCCGGCGGAGCTGTCGGGGGGGATGCGTAAGCGGGTGAGTTTCGCGCGGGCGGTGATTGAGGATCCCACCTCGTCCGACAGTGAACCGGAGATTATTTTGTACGACGAACCGACGGCGGGGCTCGATCCCATTGCGTCGACTATCGTTGAGGATATGATGCGCGGCCTCAGTGCAGATGCGGTTCATGGTTCCACTTATATGGTGGTCACCCACCAGGACAGCACCATTCGTCGTACCGCCGATCAAGTCATTTTTCTCTATGATGGCAAGGTGCGCTGGCAAGGACCGATCACGGAGATCGACGAAACTTCGAATCCGTATATGCGACAGTTTTTTAACAGCGCGGTGGAGGGGCCCATCCAACCGGCTAGTTAGGCGGCTTCCAGTTCGGTAGATTTCAGTGCTGTTCCCAGGGGGAGATTAGGTAAAACGGATGCGATCGCGAAGTTTTCGAGAAGGTGCAGTGGGGTTGCTGGCTCTGGCGGGGATCAGCCTCTCTGTGGTGGTTGTGGTGTGGCTGAAGGATCTGACGCTGGGGCAGCAAAGTTATCGGTTAATTATTGAGTTTGATAATGCGGCCGGCATTAAGGAAGGGTCGCCGGTCTTTTATCGGGGGGTGCCGGTGGGGACGGTGGAAGCCCTGAAGGCTACGTCTAATTTTGTTGAGGCGGAGGTGTCCATTAAGCCGGCCACTTTGACGATGCCTCGGAATGTGGATGTGGAAGTGGACCAGACGGGGTTAATTGGGGAGGCAAGTTTATCCATCTATCCCCAGCAATCCCTGCCCGTGGGATTTGAAGGACCGGGGCCGTTGGATGGGGAGTGTGATGAAGCGGTCATTTTGTGCAATGGCGATCGCGTCACCGGCAATCCGCCCATTAATTATGGGGCGTTGATTCGGTCCATGGTGAGGATTGCTGATCTGGTCACCTCGACAAATTTTCAGGATCAGATGGGGGATGCGGTCTCCAGTCTGACGGATACGACGAAGGATATTCAACAGCTCAGTAAAGATGCGGCGAGTTTAGCCCGGTCCATTGAAGAACAGATGGGGACCTTTGGCGCGACCGCTGAATCCTTGGGGCGAAATGCGGATGTGATTGGTCGGGTCGCAGAGGACACGGGGGGCGCGATCAGCAGCACCAGCCGGGAAGCCACCCTAACCATGCGCCAGGTGAATCGACTGTTGGCGTCTAACCAAGGCTCCATCACCTCCACCCTAAACAACATCAAACGCACTAGCGACAGCCTCAGGGGATTAATTGGGGACGTCTCCCCAACCCTTCGAGACGGTCAGGGGGCCAGCATCTTAAGAAATCTCGAAGTTCTCTCCGTACACGCCGCCGCCGCCGCTGCCAATATCCGCACCCTGACCTCCGCCGCCACGGAACCCGACGCCCTACTAGAACTGCGGCAAACCCTCACCGCGGCTCGGGGCACCTTACAAAATGTTGAACGCATCACCACCGACCTAGACAAACTCACCGGCAACCCAGACTTCCGCCAAAACCTGCAACAAATCATCCGCGGACTCAGTCAACTCTTCTCCTCCGTAGAAATGCTGCAATACCAAGTCGCCCTAGCCGAACAAGCCGGAAACCGCCCCCAATAAGCCCCCCAATCAAAACCGGGATTCTTAAGGGTCTATGACCCTTAAGCGGGGGACCGGGGGCAGCGCCCCCGAAGCAGCACCCAGAGCAGGCACCCAAATGCTGGACTTCATCACCCTCGCCAAACAAATGCAAGGCATCGGGGATCACCTGACCCAAGAAGCGATCGCCGCCCAGAGCCGCGTTACCAAAGCGCGATCGCTCCTAGCCGCTGCCCAAGCCCATCAGCAGGAGTTGATCCAAACCCAACAACAATGGCGCGATCGCCTGAGTTTTACGGCCGCCGAACCCGTGGAGCCATTGGACACCCGGCGAGCGATCGCCCCCGCCCCGGAGGCCCATACCGTATTGGCAACCGACGGATCCCAGATCGCCCCCAGCCACCACGAAATCGCCTACTGCTACCTGATTAATACCGGGCGCGTCACCCTGCACTACGGGCAAAGCAAACATCCTAAACTCGACAGCCAGCCCGACGTTTTCTATAAAAATGAGGACTTGTACATCGCCCGCCAATGGGGCATCAGCACCGAAGAATGGATGGGCTATCAACGGATGGTGGCCGAAGCGGAAATGCTAGCGGACCTGGGGGTTCAGGAATCTTCCACCAACGGCGGCGATCGCCCCCCCTTGTTGGCCATGGTGGACGGGTCATTAATCTATTGGTTTTTAGAACCCCTTGCAAAAGCAGCCCGTGATCGCATCCTGCCGCCGATTCTGAATGCCTGGGATCGCCTGCGCCTGTCCAACGTGCCCATGATGGGATACCTGAGCGCCTCCCGTAGCGGCGAAGCCACCAATTTTCTGCGCTTAGAAAACTGCGCCTTCCCGGAACCCGACTGCGCCACCCACTGCCCCAAAAAAGGAGACGACGCCCCCTGCAATAGCTTTAAGCCCATGAAAGACACCCTACTCTGGGCAGACTGGCTAGAACCCGGCGAGCGGGGTCCCCTCTGGAAATCCTCCGCCACCATCTTGGACGACTATCGCCTCCATCCCATTTACTTTTGCTACGTCAACGTCGGCGTCGAAATTGCCCGCATCGACGTCCCGGAATGGCTGGCGTGCGATCGCCCCCAATTCGACCAGGCCCTCTCCTTGATGCTGGCCCAGGTGCAAAAAGGGTATGGCTATCCCGTGGCGTTGGCGGAAGCCCATAACCAAGCCGTCGTCCGAGGGGGCGATCGTACTCGATTTTTTCTGATGTTGGAGCGGGCAATGGTCGCTGCCGGCCTCAAAAATGTCGGTACCTCCTACAAAGAAGCTCGCAAGCGCGGGAGCATTGCTTAGCGGCAGAGGGACAGAGTGATAGAAGCCGTACAACCAACCCAACAAGGTGCAAGTGTCTATAATCGAAGTACTTATGAGAGGTACTTTAAATCAACACCTATGAATAATACCCAGCGAGAGTATCCGAGAATGTCAGTGAATAAGCTGGGCGAGTACATCACGGCACTTCCAGGTCGGCGTAAAACTATTATCAAGCAGCAGAAGCGCCCTCAGCCTTTCATAGTTCCCTACTATCGTGCGGCAGAAGACATAATTGTGGATTACCTAACAAGCTCTTCAGACAACGAAGATTGGTTGGAGTTGAAGATAGAAGAGTTATCGTCCAAGTCCACAACTTCCGACTGGGATGAAACGAGGCGTAACATTTGTATTGATGCGCTGGATAGCTTTCGGGAATTAGTTGAGGAGCTGAATTTCCAAGGGCTCTCATGCACAAAAGGCGATCCAGCACCTCAAAAGCTTGACGTGGCTGGTGTTCAAATAAGCGTCAGACCAGAAGTTTATTTGAGTGACTCAAAAGGCAACGCAAAAGGCTGTATCAAGCTAGTCTTCGGCAAAAGGCGAGAATTGCAGGAGAGTGAAGCAGGGTATATAGGCACTTGTTTACAAGAATGGATGGGAAAAGCTCATGGTGTCTCTGACTACAAATCCTGCTTTGTTCTGGATATCTTTGGGGAAAAGCGGCATGTTGCTCCTAGAGCTTATGTAAAGCGGATGCAGGATATTACAGCGGCATGTGAAGAGATTTCTAGGGCGTGGGACAACGCCTAGACAGAGAAATAGGGGTTAAGGACTACTGGACTACTATCAAGCCGTCGTCCGAGGGGGCGATCGCACTCGATTTTTTCTGATGTTGGAGCGGGCAATGGTCGCTGCCGGCCTCAAAAATGTCGGCACCTCCTACAAAGAAGCTCGCAAGCGGGGGAGCATTGCTTAACACAGCCCGAAGCCCCGCAGAAGACCCGCAATCCCCGCCCATCAGGCCTCACAGCCCCATCCCCTCATCCATCCCCGCGCCCCTCTGGCCAGACTGGCAGTCTGAAAAGACGATGATAGACTCGGGAGGATGGGTGTTTGATGCCTTACTTGGATGTCTCACTTGATTGTTTTAATTGAGCGCGACCTCCGGACCAGTTATCAGTCAGTGACTAGTCAGTTATTAGTCGTTTAGCCGTCTTCCCAACTCACCCCTGGAGTCCTCCCTATGACTGTCGGACCCGTTGCTCCCGACCCCAGCCAAAAGCTGAAAAATGAGCCCCCGCTCGCGTTTGCCCTCATCATTGCAGCCCTGCTGGGTATCATTTACATCCCCCTGCTCATCCACTGGGCCCAGGGATGGATTTTCAAAAGCATTAGCCTTGAGCACGAATACTTTAGCTATGGCTTCATTGGCTTCCCCTACGCCGCCTATGCGGCCTGGCAAAGTCGCAAACCGTGGAGTGAAATCAACGATCAGGTCGACTTCCTCGGGTTCTTTTTCCTGGGGCTGAGCTGTGTCCTATATCTCAGCGGCGTTTCCGACCTGGTGAATTTATCATTCCCCCTGGCGATCGCCGGCGTAGTGGGCTGCTGGAAAGGGAAACCGGGGCTACGGCTTATGCTTGCCCCCCTGATGTTCGTCTTGCTGGCCACCCCCAACGAACTGCCCTATCTCATCTCCCCTTACACCCTAGGACTCCAGCGGTTTATCGCCAGCACCGCCGGGTTCGTTTTAAATCAATTCAATCTCGATGTTGTCGTGCAGGGCATTTATCTATATGTCAACGGCAAAACCGTTGAGGTGGCCCCCCACTGCGCCGGCTTGAAAATGCTCATCACCAGCCTCTATGTGGCGCTTATGACGCTGCACCTGCGGGGACGGCTACAATCCCCCCTTCATTTCGGATTTCTGATGGGAGGCGCCGTACTGATTAGTGTCTCCATGAATATTCTCCGCAACACCCTACTGACCCTCTTCCACGGCATGGCTTGGGAGGGACTGTTTGAATTTCTCCACGAAGGCATTGGCGGCGACCTCTATTCCGCGATTATGCTGGGGGTCATCATCTGGTGGATGCAGGGTGTCGAACGCATTGTTCCTCTCTTGAAAACGGACTAAAACGGAAACTCATTACATCCATGAACACCCTCTGGCAATGGATTCGCCGATATTTATCCCCCCGCACGCCGTTCAAACTGTCCGCATTAATTCTCTTGCTGGTGATGCTGGTGGTGGGGGCAGCCCCCGGCTATCTGCAAGGAAATTGGCGGTGGTCCTGGGTGGGACCGATTAATAACCTCTCTGAATTGCGGGACGTGCGTGAGACGGGGATTGACATTCCATCGTGGGTCACCGTTGAACAGGGCCAGCGACAGGTGGGGTCCAAGAAGTGGTCCATTCAGGTGATCCAGGAAGCGGGCACTGAGGTCGCTTCCGAATCCGACGAAAATACCGACGAAAGCACCACGGTCCAGATCCTGGATGACGATGCGCCTCAGCAGATAGAGGTGATGCTGCTGCCAATTTTGGCGGACACGGATCAACCACAGGTGGAATGGAGCGACTGGGAAGGGGTTGCCCGTATTGAAACGGACTCAGAGCGGTTCTTTGACCTACAGACCACCACCGGCCGCCAGCGCTCCACCTTTACGGTGCGATTGCTGCGGGGGTGGATGGCGAATAACAGAACCCTCATGATGGCCCAATGGTATGCCTGGCCCGGGGGTGGCAGCCCGCGCCCCAGCGATTGGTTTTGGGCGGATCGGGGCAGCCAGATCCGTCGGTATCGACTGCCTTGGATTGCGGTCAATGTGGTGATGGAGACGAAGCGTCCTTTGGATGAACTGGATGATTATCAGGATTCACTGAAGGATGTGGCGATTGATATACAGAAGGCCCTCATTCAGGGGCCGCTTAAGCCCGTTGAAGCTTCTTAATTTAAGCCTCTTAGTCGAAGCCTCTTAACCGTCGCGCCCTTTACCATCCCTCCCAACGCTCCCCCTGCCCCGACCCATGATTCATCCCCGGCTGACTCCTCCGACGTTGAAGTTCTCCCAGATGTATCCCCGGCTGTGGCGATCGCTCCAGGCGGCGGGATTGACTGTCATTGTGGGCGGCATCAGCGGTGTACTCTCCGTGCCGGGACCGAGAGGGGTCGGGGAATGGACGGTGGAGTCCGTTGCCTGGGCCCAGGAAGACGGGACCGCGCCGCAGGATCCAGATCCTGTCTTCCCTAACATCCCGCGCGAAGGACAAGAGCAAGAGTTTAATGGGGACTCTGATGGGTCTTCGCCTGATGAGTCTTCAGGGGGAGCAACCGAAACAACACCCCAGCCCGCCCCCGCCCCGGTCCCCAAGCAACCCGTACCGGCTCCTGAGCCTGCACCGGTCCCTGAGCCACAGGTCACACCGGAGTCTAGTCCAGAACCGGAACAGACCCTGGAGCGATCGCCCACCCCCCGCAGCACTGGACCGACCCAAAAACGCCCCAAACCCGACGCCGACCCCTTTTCCCCCCTGATTCCCCAAAATCCCGACGCCGTCATTCCCGATCGCGACGGTGCCCCATTGTTAGGGGAAGAGGATCCACCGCCGAATGTGCCGCCGGAACTGCTGAGCCCCGTTGATCCCTGGCGCGCCTATCGGCTTGCTCCGCTGGACCAGGTGGTCGTCCAAGTTTTTGGCTATCCTGACCTCTCCTTTTCCAACAATGTGGATCAAGGGGGACGCATTTTGGTGCCCCTTGTGGGATTCCTCAAAGTCGAAGGGCTAACCCTAGAAGAACTGCAGGATGTTTTGGCCGCCGCCTATAACGATTACGTGGTGGACCCGGAAGTGCTGGTGACCCTGGGCAGTCAGGTGAACCCGGATATTGTGGTGGCAGGGGAAGTGATCCGCCCCGGCTTCTATCGCGTCGGCTCCTTTGAAACCGTGGTACAAGCCCTAATCTCCGCTGGGGGCGTGAAAGACAGTGCGGACCTGCGGGCGATCGCCCTCCGTCGCCGTCTCCCCGATGGTTCCCTGTTGGAACAGGAGCTGAACCTACTCGGGCTCCTCGCCAATGGTCTCCCCGAACCTCGCCTCTTCCTCCAGGATGGCGATGTGGTGTTTGTTCCCCGTCGGGAAGTGGTCAACGATCCCACCTATGACTTTGCCCTAGCCACCCTCAATAACCTCGGTTCCCCCACCATCCGAGTGCGGCTCCTGAACTATATCGGTGGTTCCGGCAGACTGCAGACCATTACCCTCCCGGCCGGTAGCTCCTTCATCGACGCCCTCAACGGACTCCCCTTTACCGAAGTCAACATCCGAAAGTTGGCCCTAATTCGCTTCGAGCCGGAACAGGGAGAAGTCGTCACCCAAGAATTTGACGGAAGAGCAGCAATTATGGGGGATCTCAGCCAAAATCCCCAGCTCCGGGACAACGACGTTATCGTCGCCAACCCAACCCTCATTTCCAGAATCACCAGCTTCTTCAACCGCTTCACCCAGCCCTTCCGGGACGTGTTAGGGTTCACGCTCTTCTTCCAGCAGTTGGGCGACTCGGCAATGGATCTCTTCTCTCCTGACGAGGACGACAATAACGACGACAACAATAACTAGCCGCGCGGGGAGTATTTGCGGTTCAGCGGTCTGGTCCTTCGGGTGAAGAATTGTTTCCGTCCCAGGGATCCCCCGACTCACCGGGGAAGGAGTAGCAGACTCTATCCATATCTAACGGCCGGTACCGTCTTCAGAGCCTTCGGAAACAGACCGTCTCTGCCAAAGACGCTTCCGGTCAAGTTTGTTAAAGTTGAAACACTAGATTTAGCTCCCTAGCACCGTCCACCATGGCCCATCCCATCGTCAAACGCTTTCAACTTGCCCTTGGGAAGTACCCTTGGCTGCTGCTATTAATGCCGGCCCTTGGCGGTATCGCCGGCGGCATTGCGGCAACCCGCCCTGGTCCCACCCCCTCCCACACCATGTTGGGGATTCTGTCCTATCGGCAGCAGGTCGTATCCTTCTCCCAAACCGGTGCCGATATTCTCCGGCAGGGGCAGACCTTGACGAAGGACGTGCTTTTGGCAGATGACGTGATTGAAGGGGTCGCCCGGTCCATCAAGCGCAATCCTCGGGTGGTGGCTTCGTCCGTTGATGTCAAGTTTGTGAAGCCGGATGGGGAAGGGAACGATTTTTCTCCGTATATCGAAGTGCGATATACGGATGAGTGGCCCGGTCGGGCCCAGCGTGCTGTGGATATGTTTATGAAGCTGATGGAGGAGAAAAGCCGTCAGCAGAATGTGGCCCGTTTGAATTTGGTGGTGGAGTCGGTCCAGAAACGGTTGCCGGATGTGGTGCAGGAATTACGGGCGGCTGAGCGGCGACTCGAAAATTTTGACCGGGTGGAAGGGGCCGCGATTTTGGCGGTTCAGAACGGTAGTTTGGTGGGGGCGATTACCCGCAGTCAGGAGCAGCAGCGCCAGCTTCGGCTTCAGTTAGAGGGGGTTGGGGCGCAGATTCAAAGTTTGGAGCAGCGGTTGGGGCTGTCGGTGGATGAGGCTTATGTTTCGTCGGCGTTGAGTGCGGATCCGACGGTGCAGCAGCTACGCCAGCAGTTGGCCCAGGTTGAGTCGGAGCAGGTGATTCAGGGGAAACGGCTGCGCGATCGC
Source organism: uncultured bacterium (assembly GCA_964655355.1). Classification (GTDB taxonomy): domain Bacteria; phylum Cyanobacteriota; class Cyanobacteriia; order CACIAM-69d; family CACIAM-69d; genus CALGDE01. The sequence continues at coordinate 34,129 of CAZZMD010000038.1, read as the reverse complement.
CATCCGGTGATGCGGGATTTGGAGCGGCAGCAGGAGACGTTTGAGGAACTCTTGATCGCGCGGGCCGAAGAGGTTTTGGAGGGGACGGGGAATGTACGCCCCCTATCGCCGGGGACACCGGTGCAGATTAATAGCAATTTGGATCCGGCACGGCAGCGATTGGCCAATGCGTTGGTGGAGCTTCAGACCCAACAGCAAACGATTCAGCAGCAGCTTACCCAGACCATTCGCTCGGAGCGGGATTTGCGACAGCAGTATCAAACCATTCCGAATAAGCAGTTGGAGCGCGATCGCCTGGCCCAGCAAGTGGCGCTGAAGAAGGCCATCCATGACCAGATGCAAACGAAGCTGGTGGATGCGGGCGCAGCGGAAGCGGAAACGGTGAGTAGTTTGGCGCTGGCTCGCCCTGCCCAGCTCCATTCCAGCGTTGAGGAGACTAATCCGTCCTTAATTCTGATGGGAGGGGCTGGTGTGGGGGGCGGTCTGGGGGTGGCGGTCGTGATCCTGGGCATTCTGGGGATGCTGGACGGCCGGTTCCAGGCGGTGGCGGAACTGGTGGCCAGCTTCACCGAGCGGGAGGTGCCCATTGCCGGTACGCTGCCGAATTTGGTTTTGACGGATTGGCCCCAAGATATTCTGCCGGTGCTGGTGGAGCCGTCCCCCTATGGCGAAGCCTATGAGCAGTTCCGAAGCCAGCTACGGCAGCTCAATGACCGGTTGTCCGTGGTGTTGGTCACGAGTATGGCGCGGAATGAGGGTAAGACGGTGGTGGCTTACAATTTGGCGATCGCCTCGGCCCGGGCCGGCAAACGGACGTTGCTCCTGGAGTTGGGGCTGCGAACCCCGTCTAATGCCAAAGCGCTGCGGGTGGCGCTGGATCCGGATTCCTTTGAGGAGCCCCTACGGTATTACGGCAATCTGAGCAATTGCGTGCGGCTGGTTCCGGATGTTGAGAATCTGTATATGGTGCCCTGTCCCGGTCCCCAGCGGAATCCGGCGGCCATTATTGAATCCAGTGAGCTGAAGCAGTTGATTGCCGATGCCCGTCAGCGGTTCGATTTTGTGGTGGTGGATTCGACGGCGATCCAGGGCTGCAACGATACCTTGCTGCTGGAGCCCCTCACGGACGGCATCCTGCTGGTGGGACGGCCGGGCGTGACGAAGAAGTCGAGCTTTAATGAGGCGCTGGATGTGATGACGGACGAGGATCAGTTGTCCATGCGGTTGGTGGCCGGGGTCATTAATGGCTCTGAGGACGCGGTGATTGACCTGTCCGATGAGGAGGAGGATCTGGATCTGATGGATGATGAGCTACTGGATCCGGAGGATCTGGAAGCCTTGGAATCCGCTCGCGCCATCAACAAGCGTCGGTCGATGCCTGATTTCTCTGGCCCGGATTGGGAACGGCCCCGGCGCGGCCCGACACCACCGGCCGCCGAGGGCGATCGCACCCCGCTGCTCCCTGAAGATTCTGTCCTGCGATAGGCAGTTTTTAGCCCTGGTCCCCCGAAAAAAATACTGGTCGAAAGAGCGCTGTCTGAAAAAGCACTGTCCGAAAAAGCACGGGTCGAGAGAAACACGGATTCCCCCCTCCAATCCTTGCGCCAGGGTCACTGGTTCAAGCTGATTTGTGGGGCCAGTTTCCAGCATTTGCCCTCCATCCGTAGTTTGGTGCTGGCCTATGGGCTGGAGGGGGCTGATTGCATCGATGTGGCGGCGGAACCGGCGGTGGTAGCCGCCGCACTAGCGGGGTTAAAAGTTTGCGAGGGGTTGGGGGGCGATCGCTGGTCTCGGCCGTGGTTGATGGTGAGTGTGAACGATGGGGACGATCCCCATTTTCGGACCGCGTATTTTGATGCCGATCGCTGTCCAGCCGACTGTCCCCGACCCTGTGAACGGGTGTGCCCAACGGCGGCGATCGCCCCCACCGGCGTGGCCGAATCTCTTTGCTATGGCTGTGGACGCTGTCTGCCCATTTGCCCCCATGGCTTAATCGAGGCGGTGACCTATCAGCGATCGCCCCAGGATTTACCGGCGCTGGTGTTGGAAATGGGGGTCGACGCCCTGGAAATCCATACCCAAGTGGGCCACGCCCAACAGTTTCAAACCCTGTGGCAGTCCGTCAAACCTTACCTATCAACCCTAAAACTGGTGGCGGTGAGCTGTCCCCGGGAGGCGGGGGCGATCGCTTATCTCAAACAAATTTGGGATTGGGTGGCGGCGGATGTGCAGCGGGCGGGGTGTGCCTGGCTATGGCAGGCGGATGGACGCCCCATGAGTGGGGATATTGGCAGGGGGACCACCCATGCGGCGATCGCCTATGGTCGAGAGATATTGCAGGCGAATTTACCGGGATTTATCCAGCTCGCCGGGGGCACCAATCAAGCCACCGTGGGCAAGCTCCATCAACAGGGCTTGGTGGGGAAAATCGCGGGGGTGGCCTATGGGGGCTACGGGCGATCGCAGCTCAAACCCATCCTGGACCAGCTCAGCGATCGCGAAGCCCAACGTAATCACACCCTGCCCCTGGAGTCTCAGCCGGATCTTTTTGAGGACGCTCGCACCATTGCCCGACAACTTGTGCGTCCCTTAAAGACGCCCCTGGAGGCCTCTCTGACAGGGGGCGGGAAGCCTTAGCGGGCTGTATTAATGCTGCATTAGTCGGGAACATGAGGGGGCGATCGCAATCTGAAACATTGCCGAATAGTTGACACTCAGCCCCTTACACCCATATTCCGTCCATCCCAAGCGATCCCCGACTCCCACAAAGCGTTACCATGCGAAAGATAAGATGAGAAGCAGCCCTTTTTTTTTGCTATCACCTGGCCCAATCCTTCAACTCCACCAACCCATGTCCAAACTCTAAGGCTCACCGTTAACGCTGTTTAACCCAACGTTTAAACCAACGCTGACCCCAACGATGCCTATCCGACCTGCCGTCGGAAATTAAACCTTAAATATGTCCCAATCGCTAACCGCTGACGACGGGTTCACAACGCCCGTGACTGAGCACCAAGGGGATCACGCTGGTCTGGGGAGCGACGCGATCGCTGCCCCGGGCCACCCCAGTTCCGCGAACGGTAGACACACGAATACAGAAGCGAAGCAAGCTGACTCTGAGTTGATGGAATCAATTGAATTAGGACGGACCCAATCGAGCGGAGATCTGGAGTTATTACTATCGGTCTTACCCCTAACTCTCACCAGCCTTTTGAAGGAGAACGACAAGCTGGGGGAATTGGTGGAAGTGGTGATGGACCTGGGTCGCCGCCCTGAAGCACGATTTTTCGGTGGGTCGGAATATCTGAGCGAGCAGGTGATTAGTCAGGAGGATTTGGATTACACCGTTGAGCGGGTGGGGCACTTCGGCGGCGATAACCGAGCCGGCATCGAACAAACCCTACACCGCATCAGCGCCATGCGGAATCGCCAGGGCAACGTCATTGGCCTGACCTGTCGGGTCGGTCGCGCTGTCTTTGGCACTATCACGATGATCCGTGACCTGGTGGAAACGGGGGGGTCGATTTTGATGCTCGGTCGTCCCGGTGTGGGAAAAACCACGGCCCTGCGGGAAATTGCCCGGGTGCTGGCGGATGACCTGGATAAGCGGGTGGTCATTATCGACACGTCTAACGAAATTGCGGGGGATGGGGATATTCCTCACCCGGCGATCGGACGGGCGCGACGGATGCAGGTGGCCCGACCGGAGTTGCAACACCAGGTGATGATCGAGGCGGTGGAAAACCATATGCCCGAGGTCATTGTTATTGATGAGATCGGCACCGAGTTAGAAGCCCTCGCCGCTCGCACCATTGCGGAGCGGGGGGTACAGCTCGTCGGGACCGCCCACGGTAACCAGCTCGCCAATTTGATCAAAAACCCCACCCTGTCTGACCTGGTGGGGGGGATTCAGTCGGTGACCCTGGGGGATGAGGAAGCTCGCCGTCGGGGCTCCCAAAAAACGGTGCTGGAGCGGAAAGCGCCGCCGACCTTTGAGATCGCGGTGGAAATGCAGGAGCGGCAACGGTGGGTGGTCTATCCCGAGGTTGCAAAAACCATCGATATGCTGCTGCGGAAAAAATCGCCGGAATATCAGGTGCGGAAAGTGGATGAGAACGGCGAAGTGTCCGTCACCCATGAGCAGCCGGAAGAGCCGTTGGCGTTGGACTCCCCCAAACGGGGACGGGGCCGCAATGGCGTTGTTTATGCGCCGATGGGCGGTGCCGATGGTTGGCGGGGCTCGGGTCGGATGCGGGCAGTGCCTCCCAAAGCGCCGCGTATGACCAATGCTGCGGCTCGTCCCATGACGCCGGTTCAGGAGTTCCAACAGCTCTTGGATGCGAGCCCTATGGAGCCAGATAAGGGACTGGACGATCGCGGGCGCATTAGTGGCTATACCTATGTGTATCCCTATGCCATCAGCCGTCACCATCTGGATCAAGTGATTGATCTGATGGGGGTACCGGTGATTCTGACGAAGGAGTTGGATTCGGCGGATGCGGTGTTGGCATTGCGATCGCACTTGAAAAATCATTCCAAGCTGCGGCACCTGGCGAAAAATCGACAGTTGCCCATCTACATCGTCAAATCCAACAATATGTCTCAAATCAGTCGCACCCTGCGGCGGCTATTGAAGTTGGATGATGATGGGGAGTCCGGTCCCGAGCCGGTGGATTTGCGATTGTTTTCTAGCCAAGGCAATGATGATGAGCTAGAGGCGCTGGAGGAAGCCCGGTTAGCGGTGGAGCAGATTGTGTTGCCGAAGGGACAGCCGGTGGAGTTACTGCCGCGATCGCCTAAGGTGCGCAAGATGCAACACGAGCTGGTGGAACATTACAAACTCTCGTCCACGAGCTTTGGGGACGAGCCGAATCGCCGCCTGCGGATCTTTCCCGCCTAAAAATATAAACATATCCCCACCTGGTTAATTGGCCTATGCTGCTGGTTATAGAGTCCTAAGGGGGCTACAAAAGCCCTAGAGCCCTAAGACAGAACAAACCATGAGCGCACCGCCCGATCTCGATAATTTGGTCCTGAGCAATGAGCCATTTTTCCTAGAGGGGTCGGGAGATCGCCCTGCCTGTCTCTTTCTCCATGGCTTAGGGGGCGGTCCCTATGAAGTGGGGCTGCTGGCACCGGTTTTGAACGCGCAGGGATGGCCGGTAAGGGCGATCGCCTATCCCGGCCATGACTATCGCCCTGATGATCGCCGAATGCCCGATTCCAAATGGGAAGACTGGCTAGCACGGGCGAGTGAAGCCTACGACCAACTGGTCAAAAGCCATGGGGAGGTCTTTGTTATTGGATTTTCCACGGGATGCCCCGTTTCGATGGCATTAGCCCTAGAGAAACAAAAGAGTCATCCGGTGAAAGGGTCGGTTTTGATGGCTCCGTTTATGGCGATCGCCCCACCCCGTTGGGTTCCGATCATAGGGGCGGCGGAGCTAGCCAATCGACTGTTGGGCGACCTAGTGGGTGAAATTGGTCGGGAGGAGTTAGCGATCAAGGATTCCACGGTCCGCGCGGCTGCAATGCAAGCCTGCTATTTTGAAACCTTTAATTTACGAGCCGTCAACAGCGCCTTAGATCTCATTAAGATCGTCAAATCCAAACTGGGCGAATTGGAGCAACCCACCCTCATCTTTCAGGGAAAAAGCGATTCGGTGGTTGCCCCCCAGGGTGCCCAATGGGTTTTTGATGGATTGGCCTCTCAGGATAAGACGATCCATTGGGTAGAAAATGCCAATCACTTCCTGCCATTAGATTGCGATCGCGATTTTGTTTTTGCCGAGATACTTACATTTTTAAACCGTATTTCAGCCCCCAACGGATCGTCTGCCTAGGCTAGAACAGCGGTGATTATTATGACTGTGATTGTAATTGTGGTTGAGTAGATTTGTTGAGATGGAAATCGCCCTGACAAAGTGGTCCCTTGACGACTATCATCGCATGGTCAATGCGGGAATTCTTGCAAGACGCCATGTGGAATTAATCGAGGGAGATATTATTGACATGGTTCCTGAAGGACCAGAGCATGTTTACAGTGGCGAGACGCTGGCGGATAAATTTCGAGATAAGTTGCAAGGCAGGGCTTGTATCCGTGAAGCTAAGCCGATCACTCTGGATAATTCTGAACCGGAGCCAGATGTGGCGATCGCCCGAGGGTCACGCAAAGATTATGTTCAACGCCATCCCTATCCTGACGATTTATTGTTAGTGGTTGAAATTTCTCGATCCACGCTGAAATATGATCTCACTCGAAAGCGAGATTTATATGCTCGCGCCAGGATTTTGGAATATTGGGTTGTGGATTTAACGGGTAGGAAATTGGAGATTTTTCGACAATCTAACGGAGAAAGCTATCAGGAGAATTTTACTTTGACTGATGGGGCGATCGCTCCCCAAGCCTTCCCTAACTGCACAGTTCAAGTCGCCGAAATCTTCCCGTAGATTAGGTTGATTTGAGCCGACGACTTAAGCGATCACGCGAGTCCGACAAATTAGGAAAAAGAACAAAATCAATCATCCCCCTCAATCATCCACGCATCCAATTGGGATTGGGTGGGCTCCGGTCCGACGGGCACAGGGGCGATCGCCACGCTTGGATCCAACCTCCTGCCTTGATCGGACCAGGTTTTGAGTAGGGTGGTTTGGCGATCGCTCGATAATCCTGCCTTTAGGGGCTGGGGCGATCGCGACTGATCCCACTCGTAAACATCCCGCACCGTGTCGGCAATGGGACGCAGGACTAACCCTGCCCGCTCTGCTTTGCGGGTATCCATCCGCGTAAAGCCCCGCATATGTTTATCAAAACTGGGTACCCACAACGGCAGGTCTAACCAGGGCTGTACGCCGGAGTCCAATAAAAATGCCTCATCCATCGGGACTAGCGTTGCCGACTCTGAGCCCAACCCTAAGCAGGCACGCCAGACTTCCCCTAGGGTTGCCCCCTTCTCCGGCTGTCCCACATTGAAAACCCGGGGAAAATAAAAGGTTGCATCCTCCGTTGCCGATCGCCCCAGCAACGCCAAAATCCACGCCGCTAAATCCCGCACATCCACCCATTGCAAAAATTGCTGCCCCGCATTGGGGATCAACACTTCTCCCGGCTGGGTGAGCGATCGCACCCAATAGGTCAGGCGATCGGTGGGATCGCCCGGTCCCACCAATAAACTGGGGCGCAGGGTAATTAAATTTGCCGGATGATCCTTAAAAAAACGTTCTAGGGTGCGCTCACAGTTCGCTCGCTGAGTGCCATACACCCCGCCAGAGTTGGCCGCCGTCGCTGGATTTTTAGTGATTACCGTCGGCTGCCCATCGCCGCTGGCTTCGTCCAAAATTTCGACCGATCGCGGGGGCGATCGCAGGGTATCGCTTTCGGTGATGCCCACAATGCCCAGGTCTTCGTAGACGGCGATGGTTGAGATGTAAACATACCGAAACTGGGGCGATCGCGCCAATTGTTTTTGGATCAGCGTTTCCGTGTTGGCGATCATCGGCACCGTGGTCCCGCAGGTGTCCACAATGGCATCCCAAGGCTCCGACAGCAGCGGCGCTAGGGTATCCGCGTCCAGGCGATCGCCTTGAACTTGCGTCAGACCATCCTGGGGGGCAAAGGCATCGGGTTGGGAAACACCGCGATTGAAGAGGGTGACCGCGTGGCCCGCCGCCAGCGCTTGGGTGGCGATCGCCCGTCCCAAAAACACCGTTCCACCCAAAATCAGAATTTTCACCCGCGCGTCTCCCGGAATAAACCGATTCCCGTATCCCCGTACCCCCGATTATCGCCCCCGATGGAACCCTCAGGATATCTGACCCAAATCCAGGGCGATCGGCGCGATCCAAGGATGTACCCTATGTACGCAGTTGATCGGTCGGGACCGGGCGGCGAATTTCGCAATAGTTTTTCAGGTTGGCTTGGTGTTCGCAGTGCAGCCAGTTCCGCATACAGGTCAGCCGCAAATTAACCTGGGGCAATGCATCCACGTGGTCGCATCGCGGTTCGTACACATAGCTAAATGGGATCCACAACACGGCTCGCCCGAGGTCTAACCCGGTTTTCCACCACGCTTCCTGATTACCTGGCACCCCCGTTTCCGGCACATCGACAATATCCACCCAAATGCCGTGGGCACCCAATAATAAACGCCCCAGCCAGGTCGATCGCTGAATATGACTACCGGAGCTCAGGAGTTGGATATGGTGACTGCCCCAGCGATGGAAAAAGGGGATCCCATACGTAAAGTTGTCAAAGGTCGATCGCGCACAATGCTCGATATAAACGTCTGTGGGCGATCGCTTTTCCCGCTCGTACAATGCCCGGACACAGGGGGACGACGACCCATTAGAAATTAGCACCGGCACCCCTTCGGAGCGCGGCAACGTTTCTGCGAGATACATTTCCCGCTTGATGCTGCCCCCTAGGACAAAAATGGTATCGATGGGCTGCTGGCGATGGTGATTCAGGGCGATCGCCAGGCTTCCCAGCCAAAGGGCGATCGCGGTCGCAACAAAAATCCCCCAAAACTTCCGTCGTCTTAGCAATCCCCGAACAATTGGCATCACGTTTAGTAATGGCGACTAATGGCGACTAATAATGGCTACCGGATTTACGGTGATGTAGCGCCGTCAGGGCATTGGGGTCCAGCACGCTGCCTTGCTGGGCGATCGCATAGGTAATCCAGTGGTCACCGCACTCCATTCGCTGGGCGACTTTGCATTCCATATAGGACGACGCACCGCTGAGGATCCGGCAACCGTTTTCCGCCACTTCTGTTTCTACATCCTTGAATCGATCTTCTCCGGGGGCGTAGTTTTTCATAAATTTTTTCGACAGGCTGCTGCCCTCGGGAAGGATGTTAATCACAAATGCATCCCCCTCCGTCAGCAGGGATTCCACCGCCCGCTCCTTCGCCACCGCAACGGTTAATCCCGGCGGATTAAAGGTGGCTTGGGACACCCACGACGCCAACATCGCCGTTTCCACCTCATCCCGTTTCGCCGTCACCACACACAGGGCTCCCACCACACGCCCCATCGCCTGGGCCGTGCGATCGCTCATGGCGCTAATTTGCTTGGTTTTGCGGGTGCGACGTTTTTCAGTCCGGCGGAGATGCTGGGCAAAATCGGTGCCCGCTTCCTCACAGGTTTTCAACGTGGCCGCATCCGGAGCGAATTTGACTCGGATGGTCTCCATCGCAAATTTGTAACCGCCGTCCTGCAATTTTTTCTCCAGTAGGTCGATCGCCTCCCCACTCCAGCCAAAGGAGCCAAACACCCCAGCAGGCTTACTTTTCGCCGCATTGGCAATCACAATCCCCAATGCCGTTTGGATTTGCGTGGGGGCATGGCCGCCCAGGGTCGGGGACCCAATAATAAAACCGGCGCACCGCTCCAGGGCGTCCTTAATATCCGCCGTGGAGGCGTATTCACAATTAATGGATTCCACCGTTACGCCGCCCTTGGTTAGGCCACTGGCGATCGCCTGGCCCACCGCCGCCGTATTGCCATAGGCAGACGCATAGAGCAGCGCCACCACGGGACCCTGGGTTTGGGTTTTCGTCCCCCACTCCCGATACTGCTTCATCAACTCCGCCAAGCCATAGCGCACCATCGGACCATGGTTGGGCGCAATTAACTCCGGTGAAAATTCCTCCAGCTTATCCAGGGCATTGTTCACCTGCTTGAGCTGGGACGCATGGAGGCAATCAAAAAAGAATCGGCGATCGCCCTCATAAATGGTCCAACCCTCATCCAACACCTGGTCCCCACACACATGGGCCCCATAGAACTTGTCGGAATACAAAATCTGACTGGCGGTATCAAAGGTGGCCAACCCATCGGGCCAACGGGGGGTGGGAATACACACAAACTCCAGGCGATGGCCCTGCCCCAAATCCAGGGTCATCTCGTCCCCTTTGATCACCTTCACCGCCGGCGGCAAATTTTGGGAGCCTTGGGCAAATCGATCCGCCAATAGCGATCGCAAACTCACCGCCGCCGGATTGGAACACACGACGCACGCTTCCGGATATCGCTGCAATAGCTTATCGAGGGTCACCGCCCGGTTAGGATTGATATGACCCAAAATAATGAAATCCAGCGTGCGGTCCGATAGCCGTTCCTCCAATGCCGCCAAAAATTTTTCTGTAAATCGCTCACCGGGGGGATCCACCAGCGCCACCTGATCCCCATCAATCAAATAGCTATTGGCCGTCGTGCCCTTCTTGCGGGAATATTCAATCTCAAACTTCAACCGGTCCCAGGTGCGCGATCGCAACGCCCGCGTGCCCAAGCCGATGGGTGCAACCTGCACATCCCGAGGTTGAACCGAACCGGCAGCCTGCGGTGTTGACACCATACCCTTGACCCTCGTTAGATGGATGTTACAAAACGTAAATTATTTTGGGCGCAATCGCCACCTTAATCCTAGCGGTTGGATGAAGGGGCTGGCACCACAAATCCCTGGCGGGTGACTTCAGAAAATCCAATCGATGGATTGATTCTTTTCCCCTTTCCCCTATCGATGCCCCCGCCCCGGCTCTCCTATCGAGCCTCCCCTATCGAGCCCATTGCGTCTCACTGACCGATTCCATTTCCCGTTTACCGGCTGCTATGACTGCATCTTTCGCCCAATTTTCTGAATCAGGACGCCCCAAGTCCAATGACTGGCGGTTGTTCCTGGTGTTATTGCCCTATGCCCGGCGCAATATCCGCACCCTGGCGATCGCCCTATCGTTGTTGGTCCCCCTGGCGATCGCCGCGGCGCTCCAGCCCATCCTGGTGGGACAGGCGGTGTCCATCATCCGCAACGAACCCAGCACCTTCGAGATGTTCAAGGGGCTGTCGTTGCAGGCGGGATTGAACGCCGTCGCTTGGGTTTTGTTAGCCACCGTGATGGTTCGCCTGACCCTCCAGGGCATCCAGGGCTATCTGGTGCAGGAAGTGGGGCAAAAGATCACGGCGGATATTCGTCAGGATCTATTTCGCCATGTGATGGCCCTGGCGATGGGATTTTTTGATCGCACCCCCGTGGGACGGTTGATTACCCGTCTCACCAGTGATGTAGACGCCCTAGGGGAGGTCTTTTCCACGGGGGCGGTGGGAATCATCAGCGACCTGTTTTCCATCGGGTTGCTGGTGGTGGTGATGTTTTATCGGCAATGGCAATTGGCGCTGCTGCTGCTGTGTTTGCTGGTGCCTGTCACAGCGCTGATTATTTTCTTCCAATACCGATTCCGCAAAGCCAACTATCGGGTGCGGGAAAAGCTGTCGGACCTCAATGCCAAACTCCAGGAGAATTTGGTGGGGGTCAATATTGTTCAATTATTTGGCCGGGAAACCCTCAACGCCAAGCAGTTCCGCAAAACCAATCGTCAATATATCCATGCCGTTGACGAGACGATTTTCTATGATTCGGCAGTATCGGCGACTTTGGAATGGATTTCGTTGGTGGCGATCGCCGGGGTGCTTTGGTATGGGGGCGTGATGATTTTGGACGATGCCCTGACCTTCGGTACCCTGTCGGAATTTATTTTGTTTGCCCAGCGCCTGTTCAATCCCCTACGGGAATTCGCTGAGAAATTCACCGCCATCCAAACGGGCTTTACGGCCATCGAACGCATCAGCGGTATTTTGGGCGAGCCGATCGCCATTCGAGATCCCGAGGGCGATCGCTACCGCCAAGCCCTGCAAGCTGCGACCGCTGCCGAGCGGGGAGAGATCCGTTTCGACAATGTCTCCCTGGCGTACAAAGACGATGATTTTGTCCTGAAGGATTTGGATTTCACCATTCCGCCGGGGCAAAAGGTCGCCCTAGTCGGTCCCACCGGTGCCGGAAAGTCATCGATTATTCGCGCCCTCTGCCGTCTCTACGAAGTGACCAGCGGGCGCATCACCATCGACGGCGTGGACATTCGCGACATGCCCCAATCGGAACTGCGCCGCCACCTGGGCATTATTCTGCAAGACGGTTTTATTTTTGCCGGGGACGTGAACAGCAATATTACCCTTGGGGAAACCTACCAACCGGAAGAGGTGATTGCGGCTGCCCAGCAGACCAATATTGCCCGCTTTATTGAACAGCTCCCGGAGGGCTATCAAACGGAGCTGCGGGAGCGGGGATCCAACCTGTCCGCCGGGGAAAAGCAGCTATTAGCCTTTGCTCGGGTGGCGATTCGCGATCCTGAGGTGTTGATTCTGGATGAGGCGACGGCCAACTTGGATGTGGGTACCGAGGCATTAATCCAGGATGCGGTCGATGACTTGATGGCTAAGCGAACGGCGATCGTCATTGCCCACCGCCTATCGACGATTCGCAATGTGGATCGGATTTTGGTGTTGAAGCGGGGACGGCTGGTGGAAGACGGCACCCATGACAGCCTGCTCGCCCAGGGCGGATTGTACGCCAGCCTGTACCGTCTCCAGATGTTGGGGAATTAAGGGGCGGGCGACGATTCGCGCCCCCTTTCCAAGGCTTAACCCCGGGGACGATCCTTTGTCCCCAAGGCTGACCGATAAAGCGGGTCGATTCAGCTAACCCTAGCCACCGGTGAAGGTGCGGAACATATATCCGAAAATCACCCCAATACAAAGGGCCCAAATCTGTCCCGACTCCACGAAATTACCCCAGGCATCCTGGACCTGCTTCCCCAGATCAGTTTCTTCGAACTGTTGGGCCAAAATCGTTTGGGATAGACCTGCCGGGGCGATCGCCACCGATCCGTCTAACGCCCCATCCAATGCCACACCATTGACGCCCCCCTGGAAAGGCTGCGCCGCCAACTGGGTCAAGGTTTCCGCCGACACCTGATCCACAGGCATTGCAACGGTATGGACTGCGCCTTCGGGCACCGTCAGGGATACAAACTGCTCCCATAAATGCGCCTGTAAATTGACAGCAAACGGGCTATCAAACGTCAATGCATTGATATCCATAGAAAACGATAAACACTAAAGGTGAAATAGCTTAAAACCCATAAAAAATGAGTAGTGCCAGGTTTGGTCACACCCTACACTACCCACTTTTTAAATTCAAATATCAAAATCCCAATATCAGGATTCAAATACCAGCCCTAAAACCAGATCGTCGATCCAGGCTCAGGGCTGCGCCATTCAGGGGCGGAGCCTTAGACAGACACCGCAACCTTTTCTTCCGTGGTGGACCTCGCCTCAGGAGAATCCGCCTCCGAGGGGGGCACCACCTGCCAGAACCGCTGGAGACTGTTCTCCCAGTCCGCCAGCAATGCCTTGGCTTTCGCGCTACCGGTCGCCTCAGCATGGGCTTCAATCAACCCTTTGAGCTGCGCCTGACCCGCCTCGGAGACCACCCGCTGGACACTCACAATCTCAGGATTCACCTTGGCGTCAAAACCACCTTCCTCGTCCAGGAAGTAGGCCAAACCACCGGTCATCCCTGCACCGATATTGCGCCCCGCCAAGCCAAGCACCACAATGACGCCGCCCGTCATGTACTCGCAGCAGTGGTCACCTGCCCCTTCAATCACGGCTTGACCCTTGGAGTTCCGCACCCCAAACCGCTCGCCGGCGCGACCATTGGCAAAGAGCACCCCGCCGGTCGACCCGTATAAACAGGTGTTCCCGACGATGACGTTGTCTGCCGCATCGAACTGGGCATCCGGGGATGGTTTGATGATCAGGCGACCGCCATTCATGCCCTTGCCGACATAATCGTTGGCTTCACCCACCACCTCAAGGGTCATCCCCATCAGGTTAAAGGCACCAAAACTTTGGCCGGCACTGCCTTCAAAGGTCAAATGCACATTGCCTTCAAATCCAGTGTTGCCATAGCGTTTAGCGATATTACCGGAAATACGAGCGCCGACGGACCGGTCGGTGTTCACAATGTCGACCGTCTTGTGGACACTGCCCTGGTCACGGATGGCGTTTTGAATGTCCGCATCCGCCAGCAACGCATTATCCAAAACAATGCCATTGCTGTGGGCGCGGGGATCATGGTCCATCCAGGTGCGATCGCCCTTGGTGTCGGGCAAGTCCGTCAGGATGGATAGGTCAATGGCTTGGGGTTTGCTCAAGTCCACCCCCTGGCGACGGGTCAACAGATCCGCGCGACCAATAATCTCCTTCATGGACTTGTAACCCAGTCGCGCCAACATGGAGCGCACTTCCTGGGCCACGAAATAGAAGAAATTCACCACATGGCTGGGGATACCGGGGAACTTCGCCCGCAGATCTTCCCGCTGACTGGTCACGCCGACGGGGCAGCTATTCATATGGCAAACGCGAGCCATAATGCAGCCTTCAGCGATCATTGCCACGGTGCCAAAGCCATATTCTTCAGCCCCCATCAACGCCGCCATCATCACATCCCAACCCGTCTTAAAACCACCGTCCACCCGCAGGATCGAGCGATCGCGCAGGCCATTGGTCAGCAAGGTGCGATGCACCTCCGCCAATCCCAATTCCCAGGGGCTACCGGCGTGTTTGATGGAACTCAGGGGAGACGCACCCGTTCCGCCATCGTGGCCAGAAATTTGGATGACATCCGCATTGGCTTTAGCGACCCCAGCGGCAATGGTCCCGATACCAATCTCCGCCACCAGTTTTACGGACACTTTTGCGAGGGGATTGATTTGGTGTAGGTCGTAGATTAACTGCGCCAGATCCTCAATGGAATAGATGTCGTGGTGGGGGGGCGGCGAAATCAAAGTTACGCCGGGCTTGGACCGCCGCAACATGGCGATATATTCGCTCACCTTCCGGCCGGGAAGCTGTCCGCCTTCCCCAGGCTTCGCCCCCTGCGCCACCTTAATTTCAATTTGCCGACCGCTCATCAAATATTCCGGCGTCACCCCAAAGCGACCGGACGCCACCTGCTTAATGGCCGAACAGGACGTATCCCCATTTTTCAGTCCCTTCAGGTGGGGCACCGTGGGCGACAAGCCATCCGCATCCACATCGGTCAAGGTCTTGAACCGGCGGGGATCTTCGCCCCCCTCCCCGGAGTTGGATTTACCACCGATGCGATTCATGGCGATCGCCAAGACCTCGTGGGCTTCCGGCGACAGCGCCCCCAGGGACATCCCCCCCGTACAGAACCGCGCCAGGATATCCTCCACCGGCTCCACCTCATCAACGCTGATGGACGGGCGATCGCTCTGGAAGTCCAGCAAATCCCGGAGGGCCGTGATCGGCCGCTCCTGCAAATGCTTTTTGTAAAGGTCGTAATGGTCGTAGGCTTCCTGGGGCACATTGCCGTCTTGGGTTTGTAGCTCAAAGCTCCGCACCGCCTTATGTAGCTCCTTCGACATGCCGGGGGAATTCATATGATATTCCGCCCCATTACGGCACTGGACAAAACCCATATGCTTCAGCTTTTTCGCCGTCAACTCAGGGAATGCCATGGCATGGAAACTGATCGTCTCCCGCGCTAAATCCTCCACGGTCATGCCGCCGATCCGGGATGTGGTGCCAATAAACGCCAGGTCCACCAAGGATTTATCGAGACCGATCGCCTCAAAAATCTGCGCCCCGTGGTAGCTCGCCAGCAGGGAAATCCCCATCTTGGAGAGGATTTTAAGCAGACCCGCTTCCACCGCCTCGCAGTAGTTCTCCTGGGCTTCGGTGATGGTCAGCTGCGGCAACCGCTCCTGGGCCATCAACTTCTGGGTGCGGGAAGACGCCTGCCACTGACGGACTGACTCCAATGCCATATAGGGACAAATGGCGCTCGCCCCAAAGCCCACCAGGCAGGCAAAATGATGGGTGCTCCAGCACTGGGCCGTCTCCACCACCAGGGAGGCCTTCATGCGCAACCCCTGACCAATCAAGAAGTGGTGCACCGCACCGATCGCCACCAACGGCGGAATATAGGTCGTGTCCGGGGACAGCTCACCCTCGCGATCGCTCAGGATTAACACCTCAGCCCCATCGCGCACCGCCGCCGCTGCCTGATCACAGAGCTGGGCGATCGCCGTAGACAATCCCTCAGGACCAGACGCCGTGCCATATAGGGTCGACAGGGTCGCCGTCTTCAGGCCCAGATTGCGCACCTGTTCCAACGCCGCCTCACTCAACACCGGCGACTTGAGTTTGATGAGCCGTGCCCCCTCCGGCTGCATGGCCAACAAATTCGGGCGACTTCCCAAATGCATTTCCAGGGACATCACCAACTTCTCCCGCAGGGGATCAATCGGCGGATTCGTCACCTGGGCAAACCGCTGTTTGAAATAGTCGTAGAGCAGGTGATTCTTCGACGACAGCACCGCCAACGGAATATCATCCCCCATGCAATAGGTGGGCTCCTTCGCCTGGGTGGCCATGGCGGAAATCACCATGTCCATGTCCTCAGCGGTATAGCCAAACGCCATTTGATTCTTCAGGAGCGCTTTGCTCTCCAGCGTCGGCTCCGTCAGAAACTCGGACGCACCCACAGTCTTCTGGTGCTCCTGAAGCCACTCCCCATAGGGATGCTGCTGGGCCACCCGCTTCTTCAAATCCCAGTTCAGTAGGACTTCATTGGCTTCCAGGTCCACCGCGATCGCCTGGCCCGGACCCAACCGTCCTTTTTCGATGATTGTTGACTCATCCACCGGCACCGTGCCCGCCTCAGAGCCCACAATCACCAAATCATCACTGGTAACGCAATAGCGCGCCGGCCGGAGCCCATTGCGATCCAGGGCTGCCCCGACGACCTTGCCGTCGCTAAAGGCCAGCAGCGCCGGACCATCCCACGCCTCTTGAATCCCCCGGCAAAAATCGTAATAATCCACAATCTCCGGATGCTCCGCCAAATCCGGCTGATTTTGATAGGCCTCCGGCACCATCATGGTCACCGCCTCCAGCAGACTGCGACCGGACCGCACCATCAACTCCAGGGTGTTATCCAAATTCGCCGAGTCACTGTTTTCGTAGCTGACCACCGGCATCAGGGACTGGAGGGTGGCATCGTCCCATTCCGGATGTTTCAGGTCAGCCTGGCGGGCCAACATCCAGTTCAAATTCCCCAGCAAGGTATTGATCTCACCGTTATGCCCCAACAACCGCATGGGCTGGGCCAACGGCCACTTCGGCATAGTGTTGGTGCTGAAACGCCGATGGTAGACCGCATAGGGGCTCACGTAGGCCTCGTTGGTCAAATCCTGATAAAACCGCGTCAGCACCCTGGATTGCACCATGCCCTTATAGACAATCGTGCGCGTCGACAGGGAGCAGATATAGAACCCCAGGGACTGGGCCGCCACCGTGTTAGCATCCTTGCCCAACATGGTCACCACCGCATTCCCCAACCGGCGGCGAATCCGATAAAGCTGCCCCTCCAACTCATCGCCGGTCCATCCCAGACTGTCCGGCACCTCCAGGATCAACTGTTCGATAATGGGCAAATTCTCCCGCGCCTGGGTCCCCAGAACCTCCTCAGTGGTGGGCACCGATCGCCACCCCACCAACTCCAACCCCTCATCGGTCAGCACATTCGACACCGCGGCCTTCGCCTTCGCCGCCGCCAACTCCTTCTGGGGCAAGAAAAGCATTCCCACCGCCGTCCGACTGGGATCAAAGGACAGCCCCTCAGCCTGGGCCCACTGTTCCAAAACTGCCCAAGGAATCGCGGTCAACATGCCCGCGCCATCCCCAGACACCCGATCCGCACTGCACCCGCCCCGATGCTCCATACACCCCAGGGCGATCGCCGCCTTGCTTACGAGATCATGGCTCGCCACCCCCTGCTTCTGGACAATAAATCCAACGCCGCAGGCGTCCCGCTCTTCCACAATGGCGCGGAGACCCTGTTCCGGCATGGGCGGCAAAGGCACATTTCCCGTCGCAGTCGCCTTAGCGATCTGGTCTTGGGTCACTGCATTCACGGATGGGGTGCGATCACTCATGGTGGTTCTTCGTTGCAAAGGTTTTTGGAGGTATAAATTGAGACAGGCATTGATGACTTATCATCAAGAAAAGCCCAATTCATAGCGCGATCAATATCCTTACCCTAAAACGACAAAGGGAAAGGTTATGGTTAGGTAAGGCAGCCATTAATCCGCATTACGACCGGGTGAACCCGTGATATTGGTTACCCGAAGTACCTAACATCAAACTCAGGGAAGGTTTCATCAAGCCCCGTAACCTGGACAGAACCTAAACGTCAACCTTCCGGAGTATTTCATTATCTGACAATTTGGTGGCAACTGAGTGTAATCACCAATACTGTGAGCTGATTTTGTTCCGGTTTTGTTCCGGAAATCCTGGGCGGGCGATCGCCTGTCAGAATCGGTTTAGATCATGCCCTTCCGAGCCCTTCCAACGTGCCCTCAAGGAATTAATTGGGGGTTAATTGACTCAGGATCTCGATCGGCATCCCATCCGGATCGGCAATAAATGCCACCTCGTAGACCCGATCGCCAATCATCTGCTGGCAGGGGGCTAATAAAACCTTGGGTAACTCGAGGGCAGTGTTGCCCGGGTGGGCAGCGCGAATCCGAGATTGGAAAGCCGCCAACCATTGGGGCAGCCCAAGGGGCACGGATGGATCGCGGGACTCAAGGTCGTCCCCCGCAGGGGTCGGAGCCGTCGCCAAGTCCAGGGATAGATGATAGTAACCGACATATCCCTCATCTGCAAAGGGGTCCGGCGGGGGGAGGGGGTTAGGCACCTGCATCAGCTCTAGGCGCCCCTGCCATCCCTCCATCCAGCAAGCCAGCGTCATTCCCGCGGTGAAGCGCTCCGTCACCGTAAACCCCAGGGCTTCATAGAAGGCGATCGCCCGATGAATATCTGCGGTGCGAATGGCCACGTGGTGCATGGGTCAGTTCCCTACTACTGATGGACTCCCCCTAGGACTGTTCGAACATACGGAAATAGGGATATCGAGCCGGCAATCCTTCTTCCTTCTCCAGGGCAAAATTGATCACATTCCAGCGCGGATCATCCCCGTCCAGGCTGAAGCTCACCGGCAACCCATAGAGTTTGAGGGGAGCCGGCGAAGCGCCTTCAGGAGCAGATTGGATCGCGTCCCCATCGGGGCGATCGCCATACTGAGCAGACGTCGCCTTAGGCACCCCATCATCGCCCGCAACCGCATTTTTGGACGGCATCGTATTGGACGGGGACAGGGACGCGGAATACAACGCCTGATGGGCCATCACCTGACGGTTGTACCGCTCCAGATAGGCACTAATTAAGGATTTGTAACGATGGGCTACCACCACCCGCGTCGCTCGAAACCCTTCCGTGTAGAGTCGGTCCAGGGCTTCGTGGATCTCAAATCGAATGCCGTCGGGATGGGTGTGCTGTCGATACCATTCCCCCTCCCATTCCCGCCAGACCCGATTGGATTGGAGGTGGGTCAATTCTCGGGTCTCAGGATTCGCTTCAAAGGCCCCATGGCGCTGACAGAGATAAGTATCCGTGAGGGTCAGGGCTGCAATGGGCTTCCGACAGTGGGGACAGGGGATCTCTGGACCAAAAATCGGGTACTGGGAAACAGAACTTAGCATAAATACCGCGGATTTAAGCGAGTGAATTGAAGCCAGTCAAAACGAATACCGTTAGGGACACCGGGACAATGAGACAGCCTTAGAAAAGCTTTGGAAAAGCCTTGGAAAACTGGAAATAAATCGAATCAATCAGTGGAGAGGGCAGGAAATGGCACAACGGCACCACTATCACTTTGATTATATCGAGGTGCCTCGGGAAGGGCGGGCTTTGTCAGGGACTGTTGCAAGAGAGGCAAACTTCGAGATAAATCAAAGGTTGGCAGGCAAGGCTTGGCCGCAGTGGACCCGCCATATCAGCAATACCGGAGTTAAGCGCAATGCATCATCCCCTAGATCACACAACGCTCCAGGTCCCCGACCTATCCGTGTTGCCGGATATGAGCGGAGCAGTATTTGTGGCACCAACCGCAACGGTGGTGGGGTTAGTCGCGATCGGTCAGGGGGTCAGTGTTTGGTATGGCGCGGTGGTGCGCGGGGATGTGGAACGTATTGAGTTGGGGGACTGGTGCAATGTGCAGGATGGGGCGGTCATCCATGGGGATCCGGGCATTCCAACGGTGCTGGAGTCCCATGTGACGGTGGGGCATCGGGCTGTGATTCATTCCGCTCACATCGAACGGGGATGCATCGTCGGTATGGGGGCGATCGTGCTAAACGGGGTCCGAGTGGGGGCGGGAAGTGTTATTGGTGCCGGGGCGGTGGTTACGAAAGATGTACCGCCTGGCTCCCTGGTGGTCGGGGTGCCGGGAAAGGTCATGCGATCGCTGGATGAGGCTGCCCTAGACGAGGCGATCGCCCATGCAGAACAATACGCTGCATTAGGCTCCCACCATGCCCAGCGCGCTCCTCAATCCTAAATTGTGTAAAGCGCCCAGCCGGCAAACTGTAGTGCCGGGACCAGGGCCGTTGGGCACAACCGAGCCCAGCCCAAACGCCCAATTCGGGCAAAGATAGCCATGAAACCATACCCAAGAGTGCCACTTTGCTAGAGAATATGGTTTGAGGCTCTGCCCTCACCCCCTTAAGAAGAGAGTTTTGGAGACCCGTAAGATGATTGACTGGCGCATTCTGATCGTTTTAGCCCCCTTGGCATTGGCTGCTGGTTGGGCTGGCTTCAATATCTTCCAAGCGGCTCTAGAGCAGTTGCGAAACTCTAACTAAGGATCCTCCCCTTACCCCTTGAGGACACCGAACACCTTGTCTTGGTTGGGCAAACGTCCCCTCTGACGTCGCTCGGGCGGCATCGGTGGAGACCAACAGTGTCGGAATGTCCTGGTTAAATACCAAAGTTAAATGCCTAAGTCTCCCCGCGCTGGAGGCTTAGGCATTTTCAATATCTATTTGCGAGCCCTATAGAGAGAGCTGAAGCTGTGGTGTTTTATCTGGATTTATCCAGCAACCTCGCACAGGAAAAACATCTATCTGTATATTTTTCTTGATAAAAGCTGTAAGCAAGTGCCTATCATGCGGCAACAAAGATTGATTTTTTTGTGATCGATTTCGGAGCGAGACTTTGGTATGGCTTTAAGACTCAGTCCTTACAGAATGAGTCTTAATCAATCTTCAAGGCTAAGCCAGCCACGCTTGACTGCATGGACGAGTCGATCAATTGCAGCATAATCGTCATTGGTCAAGTCCCCTTTAAGCAAGGCAGATTGCAGCTCTTTCCGCTCATGTTGGGTGATCTCCCCTGAATCCCAGACTTCGGAGAAAACCTCTGCAACGCTGTTGTTGCTATCGGCAGATAGGTTTAGATGAAAGGACATGGCTGTTCTCTAGTAGGTAAAGCGTCAAGGCTCCAATCAATAGCCTTTTCTCGACACCCTAAGTATGACTTCCTGCCCCTTTTGTAACAGCGATCGCCGACCAAGTCTCTTGCGATCGATATTAGTTAAGGTTGCGATCGATATTGGTTAAGAACGCGATCGCAGCCACTCAAAATCGTGATTCACCCCTCCCGACCGCAGTGACTCAGATCACCTATTTTTCACGACGCCACGGATTTTCTGTAGTGCAGAGCACAAAAAATCAGAAGCAGAGCACAAAAAACCCAGAAACCGCAACCGCAATTTCTGGGAAATCGAGAAAAAATCAGGGACAGGGTTAGCCTTCCGGGCGAAATGGGTTGGCGGAGGGGCGACGACCAAAGCGCACATGGCGAACCGCACAGAGGTTGTATGGAGGATCCTCTAGCAGGGCGGTACTGCCATCGGAGTAGACCGCTCGAATGCGATATTCGCAGCCGCGATCGCGTAATTCTTTGTAGTTCAATTCCAAGTCAATGGATTCGCGGCTCTTGACGATGTCGTCCCCCAGCAGATCGCGCCAGTCGTCCAGGCGGCGGGGGGAAATCGCCAAGGAGAAGATACTGCGGTTGTAATCGTTCTGGAATCGGATGCGGACGGTTTCGTTTTCCGGTCGGGCATTGTCCCAATTGGCGATCGCCTGGGGGGCGACAGTCCCTGCCAGGAGCAACAGTGCGGCGGAGAGTCCTCCCCAGCCGAGGCAACGCTTCAGTGTTAAACGCTTGATGGTCATAGGTCGAATTCCGGTCGAATTCCAAATGGTGGTCAGTAACAGGTGGAGCGTGGTGGATGCTGGGCAACTCCGGCTTCCCTTCCCGATGGCACTCCCCATGTATGGTATCCATAGGACCACCGATTATTGCCGTTCCCTGGACAGTTATCTCGGGGGCTCAGCAGCTTGCTTGCGATAAGAAACCCGTGTTCAACGTTTAGTTAACGGTCGGGTCGTTTCATATTCATAGCTTTTTTCTAACGTCGATGACTTCTGACTCCCCGCTGTCCCATGCTTTGACATTAGTCAGCACAGCAAAAAGTTTCGGCGGTTCCCAACGCATCTATCGTCACCGATCAACGGTGCTCCAGTGCGAGATGTCCTTCGGGGTTTATTTGCCTCCCCAATGGGAGACAAAAGCTTGTCCGGTTCTCTATTGGCTGAGTGGTCTAACCTGCACAGAACAGAATTTTGTCACCAAAGGCGGGGCGCAGTGGTATGCCGCCAAATACGGGTGCATTTTGGTGGCACCGGATACGAGTCCCCGAGGGTGTGACCTGCCGGGGGAGGACGAGTCATGGGATTTTGGGTCGGGAGCGGGATTCTATGTTAACGCTACCCAGGAGCCATGGTCCCGTCATTATCGCATGTACGATTATGTGGTTTCGGAGCTGCCGGGGGCGATCGCCCAGAATTTTTCGACGATTCCGGAGAAACAGGGGATTTTTGGCCATTCCATGGGCGGCCATGGGGCGTTGGTGATTGGATTGCGTAATCGCGATCGCTTCCGTAGTATTTCCGCCTTTGCTCCCATTGCGGCCCCCAGTCAGGTGCCCTGGGGAAACAAAGCATTTACGGGATATTTGGGGGGCGATCGCAACGACTGGGCAGCCTACGACGCCACCGCGCTGATGGCATCGGGTCAACGGGGCAATGGCTCTCCAATTTTGATTGACCAGGGAACGGCGGATTCCTTTTTGCAGGAGCAACTCCAGCCGGAAAAGTTTGCGATCGCCTGTGAGGCCGCCAACTATCCCTTAGAACTGCGCTATCAAGACGGATACGACCATAGCTATTACTTCATAGCCACCTTTATTGGCGATCATTTTGCCCACCATGCTCGCAATCTAGGGCTCACCTCTCTCAAAGTAACCCTCTAGAAAATCATCGAAAAGCCCCCCAGTCATCGACTAGGGGGCTTTTCCAATTTGAGGGTCAGAGTGGCAATTTATGCCTCAGCGTAGACGCTCACTTTTTTACCGCTGCGACCACGGCGCTCAAAGGTAACCACGCCATCAATCAGGGCGAACAGGGTGTCATCGCTGCCCCGTCCCACATTGTTGCCGGGGTGAACCTTGGTGCCGCGCTGACGGATCAAAATATTGCCCGCCCGCACTGCTTGACCGCCATAGCGCTTGACGCCCAAACGCTTGGAATTAGAGTCGCGACCGTTCCGAGTACTACCTGTACCTTTCTTATGAGCCATGATGAACCTCGTGAATACCAACTAATAACTAATTGCGGCGGCGATGCTAACTCTAACGAATATTGTTTCCAATAGGTTGGGCGATCGCCACCTAAACCCGCGCCAGTAGGCAAGATTATAAGGGAATCAGCCGATGGAAAACATCACCACCGACCAGTTCTGGACGCTCTATTCAGCGCTCAAGGTTTTGCCGCCGAAGGAGATGGACTCAATGGTAATGCGAGTCAATTCCTGACGATGACCGCGCTTTTTGCGGGTCTTCTTCTTGGGCAACATCTTATAGACGATGACCTTCTTACCGCGCATATGGCGGCTCACCGTTGCGGTCACGGATGCGCCGTCGATGGTGGGGCGGCCAATTTCCACCGCCTCTCCGTCGTTTACCAACAACACCTGATCCAAGGTGACCGTATCACCCTCTTCCGCTGCGATGCGGTTGACGTCATAGAAACGGCCCGGCTCAATGCGTAGCTGGGTACCGCTGGTTTCAACAATTGCGTATGCCATGGATTTCGTAGAAAGCTAAGGTTGCCGTACGGGTAGCCAAGTCGGACCATTAATTACTTGTCTCACTGCGACCGGAAAACCTGAATCGACAGCGAACTAATAAGTCAATGGCTCCTTAACGTTTAGTGGGAACCCGATCCGAGCAGGGATAGGTAGCTGGACAAAGTGTCCTCCGAACCGCCCATTTCCCGCGAAGGGTGAAATGATGGTATCGGGATTTAGCGGCTATGGCTGCTCCAGCCTATTTTTTGGGCCGGCTCTCAATTCTGCGCCCGTCGATGCATTCTGTCAAGGAAGACTCAAGGAGTCACCTTTTAGACCTATCGGTGCATCCGATGTTTGCATAGTTGACGTAACTATTACATCCCAGCGCCCCGCTTCTAATCCCGAGGCGCCCCCACAAATTGTCGGTGCTACACTGCCAGAAAGGATTTCCCTGGGGGACTCGACCGGTGCCCTGAATCCTGCCTCAGCGACTGTTCTCTGCCCCCTAAATACAGTCGGTATCTCTCCCATCCCGCCCCCTACTCTCCCATGCTGTTTTCCTCTTTATCTGCCCTAAAGTCTGTCGGTCAGCGATCGCTCGTATTAGCCGCCATCGTGGTGGGTGGCAGCACCTTCGCAACGCCGGCGATCGCCAATGAGACCCAGGCTAATACCCTAGTGCCATCCCTAGAAGCGTTTCAGGGACTGGCGAAGCTGCCGGAATTGCCTCCTTTGGCAGCGGTGGATCAGTATTTGCCCAATGCCCACGAGGTGCATTTGGTGCTGCGGCTACGGGAACGACGGGTTTATGTCTATAAGGGCGATCGCGTTGAGGCGAGCTATCCGGTGGCGATCGGTAAAGCCTCCACGCCTACCCCGCGCGGCACCTACGAAGTGTTTCAGCTCGTTGAAAATCCTGTCTGGCAAAGCCCTTGGACGGGGCGCGTTACGAAGCCCGGTCCCGATAGTGCCCTAGGGGTGCGGTGGATAGGCTTTGCCCAACTGAGCAACGGGATCATCGGTTTCCACGGCACGCCGACGGTTAATTCCATCGGTCATGCGGCATCAAACGGCTGTGTACGGATGTTTAACCACGATGTGGTGAAGCTGTTTGAGGCGGTGCAAATGGGAACCAAGGTCATCGTTGAGTAAGGTCATCGTTGAATAGGGACTATGACCGACTATTCACTAGGGCTTAGGAAAGCATTTGGAACCGTGCTGGGCGGTGCCCTATGGGCGAGCGTCATGGGGGCGGGGGCGATCGCCCTGGTGAACGTAAATCCGCCAGAGTCTTTTCAATCGGGGCAATTTTCGCCGCTGCTGTCTGCGCCGTCGTTGCCTACATTGGGTCCCGCTGCGGATTATCTCCCCAAGGACCCAGGGCATTTACTGCTGCGGTTGGGGGAGCGGCGGGTTTATGTGTATCGCCGGGACGAGGTGGTGGCGAGCTATCCGGTGGCGGTTGGTCGCAATGGCTGGGAGACGCCAACGGGAACGTTTGAGGTTTTGCAAGCGGTTAAGGATCCCACCTGGCTGCATCCATTTACCGAGGCGATCGTCCCGCCGGGGAAGGATAACCCCTTGGGAGTCCGATGGATTGGGTTTTGGACCGATGGCACCAATTATGTGGGGTTCCACGGCACGCCTCACCCGGAGTTGATTGGTCAGGCGGTGTCCCACGGATGCGTCCGCATGAAAAACGAAGATGTGATCGCGCTGTTTGAGCAGGTGGAAGTGGGAATGCCGGTGATTGTGGAGCCGTAAACGCTGCTGGTTTAAGACGCTTCCGTCTCCATAAGGGATGAATCTAGGCTGCGGATAATTTGAACGGGAATCCTAGAAAAATAATTTTGCTGAAAAATATGTTCTTGAATGGCGTCAATCAATAAGCGGGCAGCGCGATCAGAATCCCCTAGTGCAGGATCGGCGCTGGGACTCGTTTCCGTCTCTTCCTGAATAATTTTGAGATAATCGCTGTCCTGCTCATACGTCACCGTCATCCCCTGCTGCTTCAGCAACCCTATCCCTAAATTCATCAAGGCTGGCGTGAAACCCAGTTTGGTTTGCAGCTGGGTTCGATACATTCCCTCCCCCGATCGCCCCAAATATTTCGCGATCCCCACAAATCTCCTGTAAATATCCTGGGCATGATCCACCACATCTTGAGGCTGCCCGACATAGGTCAACGCCAATGCACAGCGATGGGCGATCGCCCGTTTGATCCAGGTTTGCCATTCCGGCCAACGTTGGGGACACACCGGCACCTCCAACACCTCCTCAGGGCAAGTGGCGATCGCCTGATCCAACTCCTCCGCCGAGAGATTACGCCAGTCATAGATCCGAATCGTCCCCAGGATGGCGGCCGGGGGATCAGCCGATGAGGTTTTATTTGAGGTTTCCGACGTTTCAATGGTTTCCACCGCCAACAACCGCACCTCGTATTGCTGCCGCCGGACATTGAAATCCAACTCCACCAGCGCATTGCACGGTCCCGTCGGCAACTCGTGCTGATAATGCCCCCACCAGGTGCCCTCACACCCCGCCGGTTGGGTGTCATCACACAGCGAAAACGTGGTGCGAATATATTTCAGTTTTACGTTGCTAGCGTCCCTGAGATTGCTGTTGCGGACATCGGTGAACCAGGCATTTTTCACCAGCAACTTAGGGGGGGGATTGCCCATCCCGCAAGGTTCCAGTAGCTTCAATTCCTGAAATAGACTGTGGTCCAAATCCGCAGCAGTCACGGTGAGATCCCCCTGATTTTCGAGGGGAAGCGGGCGATCGCCCCCAATGGCTCCCGATTTCTGCTGCCCCAAATCATGATTAAGCGCCTGAGTTAGCAGAGAAACCATCTCCGTTTTCACCATCACCCCCGCCGCCATGGGATGACCGCCGTACTTATGCAACAGTGATCGATGGCGCTCCAGCAACTCATAGAGATTGATCCCCACCCGCGATCGCGCCGATCCCCGTGCCCATTCCCCATCGATCGCCAATAACAACACCGGTCGCCGCAACCGCTCAGCGACTTGTCCCGCCACCAGTCCCAAAACCCCCACCGGCCACCCCGGCCGCGCCAGCACTACCATGGCGGTCGTGGACAAATCCATCTGGTCCAATTCCTGCTCAATCTCCCAACCCAATCGCCGCTGAAGTTCCTTGCGACGGCTGTTCGCCAACTCCGTTTCCATCGCCAACCGCTGACACACTTCGCGATCTCCACTGGTCAACAGCGTCACCGCAAACTGGGCATCCCCCTGAATCCGGCTAATGGCATTAATGCGAGGACCGATGCCAAACCCAATATCCGTGGGGCGATCGCCCTGGCGCTTACAGGATTTGAGGAGCGCTTGCAGCCCTGGTCGCTGGGTGTGTTTGAGACGCTCGATGCCCCGTTGGGCCAGATAACGACAATCCCCCCGCAACTCCACCAAATCTGCAATTAGCCCAATCGCCACCAAATCCAATAAATTTTCCAAGGGCTGGCTGGGGATCGTGGGCAATGCTTCGTATAGCGCCTCCACCAACTTGAACGCCACCGCCACCCCCGACAGGGTTGCCAAGGGATGATCCGTTGGGAGCGATCGCGGATTAATCACCGCCACCGCCGGCACCGATTCCGGGGGCAAACTATGGTGATCCGTCACAATCACATCCAGCCCCAACTCCCGCGCCAAAGCCAATTCCGTCAAGTTGGTACTACCCGTATCGCAGGTGACCGCCAGAGAGACACCTTGGGAAGCGAGCGATCGCAGCCCCGTCTCATTCAACCCATGGGACTCTGTTAAGCGATTGGGGATCGTATCCCTGAGGCGATCGCCCGAAAAAAACTGCCCTAGCCCCTCCCATAACACCGCCGTCGCCGTCACCCCATCCGCATCAAAATCTCCCCAGATAGCGACTTTTTCCTCGCGATCCCGTGCCTGGATTAGTCGCCCCACCGCTGTGGCGATCGCCTCTCCAAAGGCCGCTGGTCCCGTCGCCGCATAAAATTCTGGCTCTAAAAATCGCCGCAGACTGTCCTCAAACTCTCCGCGTTCTTCCAGGGCGTTCTCCCGATCCCAGAGATCCCGACGCTGCCATAGCAACATCGCCCCAAACAGTCCCGAGCCCTGATAGCGATCCCCGTGCTTGCCCATCAAAAAGGACCGCACCCAGTCCATGAATGCCTGGGGCGGTCCTTCGGGAAATCCTCCCGAAAAGGTAGGCGATCGCCCCCTATCCGCCATAATTCCAGCCGGTACTTTCTAGCAACAGCGGGTCACCCTCCCGGTGAATCCCCGATCCCACGACTTCGCCCACGAATACCGTGTGATCCCCTTGGGGCACCGAGCCAATGACTTTGCACTCCACATAGCCCAAGGTGTCTTTCACAATGGGGCACCCGGTCTCCGACCCCAAATAAAATTCCACATCCTCAAACTTATTCCCCACCCGTCGCCGGGGCTTGAAGAAAGACGCCGCCAAATCCTTTTGCCCCGCCTCCAGAAAACTCAGGGCAAACACCTGGCTCGCCTCAATCATGGTGTGGGATACCGATTCCCGATTCACACAATTCACCACTAGGGGCGGTTTGAATGACCCTTGCATCACCCAGCTCGCCGTAAACGCATTCACATCCTCACCGCTCTCATCGCGAACCCCGCAGATATAAAGCCCATGGGGAATCTTACGCAACATTGTTTTCTTGGCTTGTTCGTCCAACATGACCCTAAAATCCTTTGGCGATGATTATCTCCCCAGTGTGCCATTTCATCCGCCCTCCCTCGCAAAGGAGAATCCGCCTACTCTCCGGTTGGGGAGGGCAAACCGGGAGAATAGAGAACTAGGGATCGGGAGCATGGGCGCAGCGTCTTTCAAAATCTGCTTCTGATAATCCCCACAGGAACCATTGGTCTTGCTATCATGTCCCTGTTTATGTCAATTGCCGTTACCTCTAGTAACACTCCCCTGGTCGCAAGCCCAGCCCCCAGTCCCCATGGATCAGCCTTCTTCTATTCCCCTTTCATTACTCGCCACGGCCATGCACCGTTCCGCATGGTGGCTGGGTACGTTGGGGTTGGCCTTAACCACCGGTCTGAGTGTTCCTAGCGCGATCGCCGACGCCACAGAAACCGGTGCAGACGCGCTACAGATTCAGAGCCAACCCCCAGCACCGGTCGCTCCCGCCCCAGCAGCGATTCCGGCTCCCCAACGGCCCCGTGCCGTCATTGCACCGCCCCCCGCCGTCCCCAATCCCCGCCCCAAGCGATCGCCCAATCCGGTCACCATTCCCAGCGCCCCGGTTGTTACGCCGCCCGCCAGCATCCCCTCCGCGACGGGAAGCGGTTTTATTGACCGCAGCAAAGGCTTTGACCTCGGTGCCACCCAACCCGTCGGCGATGTGCAGTTTTCCACGCGCGGAGCAGGGGGCAGCGCAAGGGCTGGGGGCGTGCTCCCCGGTGGAACGCCTGCCAGTTATCTGGGTCGGCTCCGGAGCGGTGCCAGTGGTCTTCCGCCTCTACCGGACGCCCCTGCTTCCGTGCGCATTGGCCCCCTCTCCGTCAGCGCCAAGGGCATTGGACTGGGAAGTAACTTTTTCTTCCGCACCGAACGCCCCAAAGGTATCGCCGGGAACAACGACCAAGGATTTGTATTTCCCCTGAGTGTCCCCAGCGCCATCAGTTCTAGCTTTGGTTGGCGCACCCATCCCATCCTGGGCTATCGCCGCTTCCACGCGGGGACGGATTTTGCCGCGCCCATGGGAACCCCGGTCACCGCAGTCCTATCCGGTAAGGTCACCTGGGCTAATTTCCTGGGGGGCTATGGTCTGGCGGTGGGTCTGGAGCATAAGGACGGCACCCAGAAGACCCTATACAGTCACCTGTCTGAAATCTTTGTTAAACCGGGCGATCGCGTGAAACAGGGGGATGTCATCGGTCGGGTGGGCAGCACTGGCCTATCCACCGGTCCTCACCTGCACTTTGAGGTGCGAGAGTTCCGCAATGGAGGCTGGGTCGCCTTGGATCCCGGTAAATTCCTGGCGTCCGTCGGCACCCCCATGCCCCTCACCGATGAGGACATCAAAGACGATCCGTTCGAGTTTATGATGACTCGGCTGATTGCCGCCATGGAGAAATCCCACAAAAAGCAGTACGACGGTGAGGATTTAGTTCAGCTCAAGGCAGCAGAAGCCCGTTCGGCGAATGGTCTGGTCGAACCCAAATTGATCCCGGCCGATTTAGGGCCATCCGACGCCATTGATACGCCCAGAAATCAGGGCGATCGCATTAATGGCCGCATTGATAATCGCAATAATCCCATTGACGCCGCCCCGCGCAATATTCGTCGTCCCCGTATCTCCCCTTAACGCCACCTTTCTTTAGCTTGATCTGGCGGGTGTTAAGGGTGATCCAACTCCATTCGCCAGAGTGGGCAGCGGGATAGCAGTACTAGACGTAGCGGGAGAGACAGATGGCAGGTAGCTCAGCAGGGCCGGTCGTAGGGCCGATCACCGACGGCGGCCGAGCGCTGATCCTGGGATGTGGATATGTGGGCACGGCGATCGCCCAGCATTGGCGGACTGCGGGGATCACCGTTACCGCCACAACTACCCGTGAAGAGCGGGTCAAAGACCTTGAGGTTATTGCCGATCGCGTCATCGTTCTGGATGCCACGGAGCCGGAAAAATTACGGGAAGCCTTGGAAGGGCAAGACACGGTCCTGATGTGCATTGGAGCCAAAGGCCCCAGTGACTATCGCCATGCCTACTTGGAATGTGCCGAAGCCCTAATCAGCGCGGTCCCGGAGTTTCCTAGCATTCAGCAAGTGATTTACACCGGAACCTATTCTCTCTATGGCGATCATGGGGGAGCGTGGGTCACCGAAGACACCCCCCCCAAACTAACGACCCCAAAAAGTCAGATCCTCGCCGAGACCGAGCAGACAATCTTGAGTTTAAATACTTTGGGTCAGAACGATACTCCCCAAGGGGCGATCGCCTGTGTCCTGCGGTTGGGGGGCATTTGCGGTCCCGGTCGAGAAGTCACCAGAATCCTCAGCCGCGCCGCTGGCAAAACTCGCCCCGGCGACGGCAGTAGCTGGGCCCACTGGACCCACCTTGATGACATTGTTGGGGCGATCGCCTGGGCGCGTCAGAAGCGACTATCGGGGATCTTCAACGTCGTCCAGGATATCCCCATCCAACAGAAAGATTTATTTGAACAGGCCCTCGGGAAAGCGAACCTCCCCCCCGTCATTTGGGATCCTCAGCTCCCCGCCGCCAAAAGCTACAACGTGCGGGTCTCCAATCAGCGCCTTCGAGAGGCGGGATACACCATGCAATATCCAACGGTCCCGATTTAGTTGCGTTGGAGAGCATTGGTTGCGCTTATCTCAGCATCTATCCCAGCATTTAAGCGATTAGAGTCTAGAGCACTTCAAACCGTTACTGGGCAATCCCCTAAAGCAACGGTCTTAAACGCCATAGGCAGCTTTCACGCATCATTTCCAACGGCAGCTTTTTCGAAGCTCGGACACGGCCTGTGTTTAGCGTGAACCACAGCCGATAAATTCCCTCTTTAAAATATCTCCGCGGGACGATAACTATCCCCACAACAATGCTCCACAGGTTGTTCCACAGGTTTCAGGCTGACGGCCCCATTACCCTTTACTTTCTGGCTTTTAAAACACTGTCATGCAGACCCCCCAAAAAATCGTAAGTTCATCAACCCCAAAAAACTTTCCCGCCTCTTCCTCTGCACCCAAGACAATTGACTGTAGCCAGGTCCAGTTCAGCGATACCCGACACATCGACCTCCTACAGCTTCAGGAGCTTTTTAACGCTGCCGCATTTTGGGCTAAGGACCGTACCCTCGAAGATCTTGCCCTTGCCCTTCACCATAGCTATCCCATTACCTCCGCCTGGGATGGCGATCGCCTCATCGGCTTTGCCCGGGCTACCTCTGATCGCATCTATCGGGGCACCATCTGGGATGTGGTCGTAAGCCCCAGCCATCAAGGGGCAGGCATTGGTCGCAAACTTATCCATACCCTCCTCAGCCATCCCGCCATGGCCAAAGTGGAGCGCGTTTACCTGATGACCACCCAACAGCAAGAGTTTTACAAACGCATCGGCTTCGACGTGAACCCGTCGACCACCATGCTGCTGCTGAATGCCCCAATCACGACTCCTCCTTCAGAATCGATGCCTCAGACGGCGCAATCCATGCCCTCAAACGTTCCCGCTGATTCACGACCGTCACACTAACCAAGGTCAGCAATACCCCAACTCCCTGCACCGGGTTCAATACCTCCGACAGCAGGATCCCGCCGAAAACCAGCGCAAAAACAGGGGTCAAAAACGTCAGCGCACTTAGGCTGGTCAAATTGCCCTGGGCCGCAAAATAGAAAAACAGCCCATAGGCGATCGCGCTACCGAACACCGTCGAATAGGCCAACGCCAACCAATCCCCCCCCGTCAGCCCATTCCACTGATTCACCTCCAAACCGGCCGACATCGCAAACAACGGCAAACCGCCAATCACCATATGCAGCCCCGTCGCCATCAACGGATCCGCATACTGGCTCACCCGCCTCATCATCACCGTTCCGACGGCCATGGAAAGCGCAGCCAACAACATCCACCACTCACCACTCTCCCAAACCTGTCCTAGGATTGCTCCAAAATTGTCGAGGCCATCCAACACCTCTCCCGGCAGCGCTACCCCAGGGACAAGCTCCGGGATCCCAATCACACTGATCCCCACAACCCCGACCAACAACCCCAACCATCCCAACACGCCGATCTGTTCCCCATAGAACAGCCGAGCCATCACCGCCACCGCCAGGGGCTGGGAATCAATCATCACCGACCCCAAACCAGCGCTCGTCAGGGTCAGCCCTTGAGCCAAAAATCCTTGAAACAATGCCCCATCCACCAGGGCAAACCCTAAAATCCAGGACCAAGCCTGCCAGGTCAAAGGAAACGGCCGGCGACGTCCCAAAGCAACCAACAGCACCAACAGCCCCGCAGGCACCAACCGCACCCCCGCCACAAAAAAGGGCGTGGTATGGGCCAACGCACCCTTCATCGCCACCATGGCAGTCCCCCAAAAAAAGAAGGGCAACACCAACAATAATTTCCCGGTCCAAGTCTGGGCCCGCAATCCCAAAGCCTGCTCTCCCCCTACCCCTGGACTGACCTCCATACCCATCTCTTGTGTCGGTTGCCCCCCCTTCCCCATGTTTCCCCCTATTCTGTGGACAGCCCATGACAGTGAAACTCGATGGGCCGGGCTCTAATATTACTAAATATTAAGTCTAACGATAAAAGCGTGCCAGAAACTGGGGTTTCACGCCGCTCAAAAACAACAGAATCAGCATCCAATTCCGCAACGTACATTGGATCACGCCCTCCCTGTTCCAGCGTCGAGCCGAGGTCTGCACGCGATCGCTGAGGAGTCGAATGCTCATCCCCTGCCGTTTGATAGCGCGCATCAAAATCACATCCTCCATCAGGGGCACATCCGCAAATCCCCCCAGTTGCTCAAAGACCGAGCGACGAATAAAAATCCCTTGATCCCCATAGGGAATACGTGTAAAACGCGATCGCCACGACGACACCTTCGCAATAACCCTCAGCAGCCAATAGGACGAATCAATCTGTAGGTCAAAAGCCCCCCCCACAATCTCCGGCGACCGTCGCAAAGTATCAATAACAGTCGCCAACCCATTAACCGGCAACCGGCTATCCGCATGGAGGAATAACAACACCGGGGCGATCGCCTTCCCCGCCCCATAATTCATCTGATTAGCCCGCCCCTTCTGGGAAACAAAACACTGAACAGCCTGCTCCACCCCCAACTGAGACGCAAAATCCCCCAGAGAACGAACCGTCGATCCCTGAGAATCCCCATCCACCACAATCACCTCATAAGGCACCCCACCAGCCACCTTTGCCAAACACCTCAGCGAATCAACAATTGCCTCCCCCTCCTGCCATACAGGAACCACCACAGAAATAAGAGGAGTTTTCAAAAACATCTCCAAGAGCTGAAAACAGCACTAACACAGAGCCCCACAAACAACAGAGGCTCCTGACCCACTTTAGATCAGAAGCCTCTACTTAAAATCACCCTGGCATCGAGCTATTTTGACAGGGACCAACGTCCCAACTATCGTC
>CAZZMD010000037.1:0-45163 GCA_964655355.1 uncultured bacterium | reverse complement strand
AGGTCAGGTTGATCGGGCTGGGGGGCGGGATGGGGATGGTTATGGGAGTGGTCGTGGCTATGGGAATGGGAATGGGCGTGACTATGGGAATGGTGGGGGCGATCGCCGGTGCTGTCCCCCAGCCAGAGCCGCAGCATATTGGGCAACGATAAATCGCGATTGCCGGCCCCCAGCCCCATTTTTTTCAGGGTCATCGGGGGAATGGGACCGAAGTCTTGGGCCAGGGTTGTGGCGATCGCGGCCCCCGTCGGCGTGACCAATTCCCGATCAATGCCGTTGTAATAGACGGGAACCTGCCGTTTTTCCCATAGCTTCAGCACCGCTGGCACCGGTACGGGCAACCGCCCATGGGCTGCTCGCACAACGCCGCCCCCGACGGGCAAAGGCGAGCAAAAAATAGCGTCAACCCCCAGCCAATCCAGCCCAATGCAAGTGCCAACAATATCCACCAGGGCATCCGTCGCGCCCACCTCATGGAAATGGACCTGCTCCGGCGGCTTTCCATGGACCGCTCCCTCAGCGATCGCCAATGCTTCAAATACCCCAATGCTCCACTGTTCGGCGCGAGGGGTGAGGTTCGCGGCTTTGATGCGATCGCGAATCTCCGGCAGATGGCGACTGGGTTGGTGATGATGGTGATGTCCGTGGGAATGGCCATGGCCGTGGTGATGCCCGTGGTGATGATCCCGTTCTCGCATCGCTAACGCTTCTTTTTCCGCACTGTGCACCGGATCTGGATCCCCCACGTGCAAGTCCACATGGATTTTGGTCGCCTGTTGGCCGTTGCGTAGGACGTTCTCGGCCCGCAACGTAAATTCATCGTCAATGCCCAGCCCCGACAGGCGATCGCGCAGCATCTCCAGCGACACCCCCGCATCCACCAGCGCCCCCAAACACATATCCCCCGCAATTCCCGTCGGACATTCCAGATAGGCAATTTTCGCCATCGTTTCCCTCCCCAATCCCAACCATAGCCTTCGATTCCAGCGTAAAAGGATTTGCGGGAATTGGTTTCGTTAACTTAGCTACACCAAACAATGCCAAATTCTGGGGGCGATCGCTAGAATCAGAATCCGGACGGGGCTACCACATATGGGTTCAGGGCAATGGCACAACACTATCGCATTCATCCCGAAACGCCTCAGCAGCGGCAAATTGACCGCATTTGTGAGGATCTGCAGCGGGGCAAAATTGCGTTGTATCCCACCGATACGGTGCCGGCGATCGGGTGTGATATGACCTCCCCCCAGGCGGTGAAACGGGTGCGGCAAATCAAGCGCCTGTCCAATGACAAGCCCCTCACCTTTTTGTGCTCATCCCTGTCCAATATTTCGGATTATGCGGTGGTCAGTGATCGCGCCTATCGCCTGATGCGGCAGTTGATCCCCGGTCCCTACACATTTGTATTGCCCGCCACGAAGTTGGTGCCCCGGGTGGTGATGGACCCGAAGCGTAAAACCACCGGGATCCGGGTGCCCGATAACGCCATTTGCCAAGGGGTGTTGCAAACCCTCGGTAATCCCATTATTTCCACGTCTGCCCATATTCCCGAGCCGGGTGAGACTCCGAAGTGGGATGAGATGGATGAGGATACGGATCCGTCGAGCGCTCGCCTATGGGATCAGTTTGAGGGGATTGTCGACCTAGTGGTGGATGACGAGATGGATGAGTTCAGCACCGATGTGTCGACGGTGGTTGATCTAACCGACTATGAGCCCATTCTGTTGCGGAAGGGCGCAGATTGGGAGACCGTCGCAGAATTGGTTAACTAGGGGCGATCGCCTCTGGATCGCTTTTGAATCCCTTTTCTTCAACCCCATCCAGTAACGGCAGTTACAGTGCAGCGGACCAGGGTTTGCTGTGATGGGAGACGATCCCCCTCCCTGTGCCCAGCGTGGTAACGCAAGATCTCGATTTATCCAGACTGTTGCTCGACCTTAAGCGGTGTGCTGAGGTCATTAATGGGTGCACCGGCTGGCTGGAACCGGAAGCGATCGCCGCCCATATCACGGATAGTTTGGTCGCCACCTTTGACTGTACGTTTGCGCGGATTTGGCTGATTGAACCGGACCGCCAGGGGCTCAAGCTCGTCGCCTCGTCGGGGCTATATACCCGCCTGGATGGATCGTTTGCACGGGTGCCGATGGGCCATTTCAAAATTGGCAAGATTGCCCAGAATTGCATTCCATTTTTAAGTAATTGTTTGCCGGAAGAAGATTGGGTGAAGGATCGAGAGTGGGCGATCGCCAATCAGATTCAGGGATTTGCCGGGCTGCCGTTGATGGTAGGGGACCAGGCGATCGGGGTGTTGGCGATGTTTAGCGTCCGCCCGATGAATCCAGAATTTTTGGAAATGCTACAGGTGCTTAGCCTATCGGTCGCGGGTGCCCTCTCCTGTGCCCTAAATCATCAGCGACTGATTGCGGAATACAGCAGCCGATCGCTAACAGCGCAGCCGACGACGCCCCTATCAGAACAGCTTTCCACTTTGTTGGGACGGCAAAAGCTCAGCCTATTGGGAACGGAACAAACCCTATCGCCCACGGCCCATCAACTGGTGCTGGACGCCGCCCGTTGTTTAGCGGACTATTCCTGTCAATATGGTCGGTTGGTTTATGAAGACAATGCGGTGGTTTTAGAGGCGGTGCTGGCCCTTCAGGATCAGGCCAATCCCCTGCAATCGGAGCCGCGATTTGAAGCGATCGCCCAATCGGCCCAGGGGTTAGGGGGAGTACTAACGGTCCAGGACAATGAGAACCACACCGTCAGTGCCTTTCGCTTAAAACTTCCCCAACAGGCGATCGCCCCGCCCATGGATGTAGATAGTTCGATAGAATCCGGCGAGTCTCCCCTGTCGGAACGGGAGCACGAAATAATGGAACTCCTCGCCCAGGGATTGCGCGATCGCGACATTGCCGAGCACCTGTATATCAGCGTGCGCACGGTCAAATTCCACGCCAAAAATATCTTGACCAAACTACAGGTCAACACCCGAATTCAAGCCGTATTTGAAGCCACAAAAAAAGGCTGGCTGACTTAAGGGGGTCAGCCAGCCAAGATTGGGAAAGATATTGTCTGTCGCCTTTACGCTGTGTTTAGGAACCCACCGCCACTTGATTAAAGGTCGGCGTGGAGGTCGGGGACTGATGCTTGATGGCAATGTAGTCCGCTAGGTAGGTGGCATCGCGGGCAACCCCAGAAAAACGACCGGAGCCCCAGGTATATAGCCAAGGAAGCCCCAAGAAATAAAGCCCTTCTGCAGTGGTCACGCCCCGCTCATGGGTGGGATAGCCATTGCCATTAAACACAGGCACATCAATCCACTCAAAAGTCATGTGATAGCCCGTCGCCCAAATCACCGTAGAAATATTGGTAGACGCTAAGTCAATGGCTAAGGTTGGTTCCGTGGGTTCCCAAGCCGGCTCATAGGGCGCATCAAGGGGCGCATCAATTTCATTTTTTTCGATATAAGCATCAATGGTCCGCTTAATACTTTCCGCGACCCCATCCGCCTGATCCAAATTGTGTTGCAAATCATCCCGGAAGGTTAGCTGGGTCCCTTGAACACTCTCCAAGCGTCCGTAAAGCTGCATACCCTGGGTGGCAAACTGTCGCAAATCAATCTCGCGCCCGCCGCCCCGACCGGTTACATAGTGGTTGGTCTTGGTGCGGACCGCTTCCTTCTGGGGATGCTCCTTGATGGAAATGTCGTAATACCCCATTTGATCCAGCCATTCCACCACATCCTTTCCCCGATATTCCCGAGGCGATCGCGGTGCTCCCCCGACACAGAGATGGACCGTCCGTCCCGCCAAATGCAAATCCTCCGCAATCTGACAGCCAGACTGCCCCGTCCCCACAATCAGCACATCCCCCGCCGGCAACGACTCGGAATTCTTGTACTCCGAGGTATGAAGCTGGGCCATGCCCTGGGGTAAGCGTTCCGCCATTCGGGGCACCTTGGGCCGATGGTATCCCCCCGTCGCAATCACCACTTGATCCGCCGTGTAATGCCCCTTCGAGGTTCTTAGGGCATAGGTATTCGTCTCCGCATCCCAAGCGATCTTTTCAACCCCAATTCCTTCTTCAATATTGGGCTTAAAAAAGTCAGCATAATCGCGTACATATTGCACAATATCATCGCGCTTCATAAACCCATTGGGATCATCCCCCGCATAGGGAAAGCCTGGCAAAGTACATTGCCAATTCGGGGTCACCAAACAAAATGAATCCCACCGTTTCGATTGCCAAGAATGGGCGATCGCCGTCTTTTCAAAAATGATATGTTCAATGCCCTTTTGCTTAAGGCAATAGCTGACAGAAAGACCGGCTTGGCCGCCACCAACAATAATAACAGGGTAATGGGAGGGCATATTTTGATCTCTCTCTAACATCCAAAATATCAACAAGCATCAACAGTCTTAAGTGTCAGCCTTAAGCATCAGCCGCAAGGCATGAACTAACCATAAGAGCGAAAAAAATAATCACTCTGTATCAACGGCTACGGAGTGATCGGGACTCGTCCTATAGACAGGGCATCCTGTAAAACATGCACTTTTGGGGCGATCGCAACGCCCGACCTGTCTTTTAGTGCAGCCATATTACCTAGTCCCTGTTCTTTTGTTTGAATCCCTCAGAGGTTTGAGCCATTAGGGCTGTCTGAATAACCAGGATTCACGATTTTGTAACAACAACTACGAGAATTTTTGAATTGAGCTTCTACGGTTAAAAACAAATATTTTGGAGAAATTCCAATGCCCCAAGTAACTAAGCCTGCTTATCAATCCGGTGATTTCCTCGTCGATTATGAGGAGAAGGTGTTTCCTGATGTACAAGCTGAGCCCGGTGAAAAAGCGCTGGTAACGTTCCACACTGTTGCCTTTGAAGGGTCTATTGGTCTGGTGAATCTTTTACAGGCGAGTCGCTTGATTTCTAAAGGGTTTGAGACTTCGGTTTTGCTCTATGGTCCTGGGGTAACCCTCGGCGTACAACGGGGTTTTCCGAAGTTGGGCGACGAAGCTTTTCCGGGACATATGGCGATGAACAATCGGGTCGTCAAGATTATCGAAGACGGTGGAAAAGTATATGCCTGCCGATTTGCATTGCAGGCGTTGTATGGCCACGGTGAGCCGTCTCTTATTCCTGGGATTACGCCCATTAATCCGCTGGATGTCTTGGATATTGTGCTGATGCACCGCAAAGAGGGTGCCTTCATTCTCGACACCTGGACTATGTAAGGACGGTCCATTTGACGACCCATGGGTTGTCAGAAGGATTATCAGAAAGGAGTCTGTTTCTTGGGCAATTTTGTGTTCTGGAAAGCGACGCATAAACCGGGGCGCAGACACTGAAGATCCGCAGGAGATTTTGGTAGGGGTAGGTTATGGATTATTCACGGACGGTTAGGGCGGCGGCAGTGCAGATTGCGCCGGT
The DNA here is from genome assembly GCA_964655355.1 of uncultured bacterium. Classification (GTDB taxonomy): domain Bacteria; phylum Cyanobacteriota; class Cyanobacteriia; order CACIAM-69d; family CACIAM-69d; genus CALGDE01. The sequence goes on along the minus strand of CAZZMD010000037.1, from coordinate 39,730 downwards.
GCTGCACAGCCAATCGGGCACGATGGAAAAAGTGTTGAAGGCGATCGCCGATGCGGCCCAGGAAGGGGCGCAATTGGTCGTTTTCCCGGAGACGTTCGTTCCGTACTATCCCTATTTCTCTTTTGTTCTGCCGCCGGTGCTGATGGGCAAGGAACACATGAAACTCTATGAGGAGGCGGTCGAGATTCCGGGACCGGTGACGACGGCGATCACCCAAGCGGCACGGACCCATGAAATGGTGATTGTGTTGGGGGTCAATGAGCGGGACAAGGGCTCCCTGTATAACACCCAATTAATTTTTGACGCGGACGGCACCTGTCTGATTAAGCGACGGAAAATTACGCCGACTTACCATGAGCGGATGGTTTGGGGGCAGGGGGATGGTTCCGGGCTCCGGGTTTGCGACAGTGCCGTTGGCAAGGTTGGGGCCTTAGCCTGCTGGGAACATTACAATCCCCTCGCCCGCTATAGCCTGATGGCGGGCCATGAACAGATCCACTGTGCCCAGTTCCCCGGTTCGATGGTGGGGAGCATTTTTGGGGACCAGACGGAGGTGACCATGCGCCATCATGCCCTGGAGTCGGGCTGTTTTGTGGTCTGCGCCACGGGATGGTTAACCCCCGATCAGGTGGAGGCGATCGCCCCTAACGAAGGAATGCAAAAGGTGTTGCGGGGGGGATGTTATACGTCCATCGTCAGTCCCGAAGGCGTGCATTTATGCGAGCCCATCCGCGAGGGGGAAGGAATGGCGATCGCCGACTTAGATTTTTCGTTAATTACCAAGCGCAAGCGAATGATGGACTCCGTGGGTCATTATGCCCGCCCCGACTTGCTGCAATTGGGGCTGAACACTGCGCCCTATTCCCCCACGGCTCCCCTTAATGCTGCGGATGCGGCGGCGACTCCCAATGCGATCGCGGCTAGCCAGGACAAGGGCGAGGACCTTAGCGCGGTGCCCCCGTTCCCGATGCCGTCAGCGACGACCCAAATTTCAGATAGCTCCGATAGCTCCCTACAGACCTATGCCTAATTCAACCGTGGTGGCGGCTGACGCCCTCAGACTGGAATCGACGACAAAATCGCTTCCCCCCCAGCCCAACATTCGGCCCGATATTCAACGCATTATTACCGAGTTGCAGTCGGCGGGACTATGTCTAGGGTTAGAAACGGCGGGGGCATCGGGACGAAAAGGGGGCGCGGGTCCGTCGGATCATAAGGCGGTCACCCTCGGCGAAACCACGGTGATGGTCCCGGTCTATACCGATGGCGCTGCCCAGTCTCCCTATGGCGTAACCTGTGATCGCGAGACCGGTCAGTCCTATCTCACCCGCGACGGGGAGGTGGTCCTACCCCTGGAATTTCCCAACCAACCCAAGTTCTACGGGCTACAAACGGCGGACGGAATTCCCTATTCCAAAATTGCACTGCTTCACAGCAAGGATGTCTTAGCGACCACCGTCCTACAAACCTGCATCCGCTACGACAATCGCAAGACCGCCTGTCAGTTTTGTGCGATCGGTCAGTCCTTAGAGGAAGGGCGTACCATTGCCCGCAAAACCCCCGAGCAATTGGCGGAAGTGGCCGAGGCGGCGGTGCGACTGGATGGCATTAGCAACATCATTATGACCACCGGCACCCCAAATACGACGGATCGGGGGGCGGCATATCTCACGGAATGTGCCCGGGCCATGCGATCGCGGGTATCGGTCCCCATCCAAGCCCAGTGCGAACCTCCGGATGATTTTTCTTGGTTTGAGAAAATGCGGGCTGCTGGGATCGATAGTTTGGGCATGCATTTGGAAGCAGCCGATCCAGACGTACGGGCGAAGATTATGCCCGGCAAAGCTAAGGTGCCGGTGTCCTATTATTTCGAAGCCTTTAAAGCGGCTGTCAAAGTGTTTGGGCGGGGACAGGTCAGCACCTATTTATTAGCCGGTCTTGGGGATAGCAAAGAGACGTTGTTATCTATCAGTGAAAAATTGATTGAGGTGGGGGTTTACCCTTTTGTTGTTCCTTTTGTTCCCATTGGGGGGACGCCCTTAGCGCACTATTCTCCGCCCAGCAGCGACTTTATGTTTGAGCTGTATCAAGCCGTTGGGGAGATGCTCAAGCGTGGAAATCTGGTGTCCAGCGAGATGAAGGCGGGCTGTGCCAAGTGTGGCGCGTGCTCTGCCCTATCCAATTTTGAAAAGTAACTGAATCGAGACCTTTACTAGTGCACCTATCGTGCATTGACTCAGTGCTTTTACTGTTTTACAACTATCTCAAATCAATGTCTTAAATCAAGACGGAGGGCCACGATGGCTAAGCGAACCTACAGCTTTGAACTGGCATTATCGGACGCGGAAATTCGGGATTATTTTGACCTGCGTCGGCAAATTTTCTGCGATGAACAGGGACTGTTTGAATCCCACGATCGCGACCCCATTGATGCCCAGTCCTATCCCATCGTGGCGATCGCCCACCAGGAGGGTGAGCCCGATCAAGTGGTGGGGGTGGTCCGGATTTATGAGGAGTCTCCTAGGCATTGGTATGGCGGGCGACTGGGGGTGCATCCCGATTTCCGCCGCGTCGGGCATATCGGCAAGGGTTTGATTCGGAAGGCGGTGACCACGGCCAATACCTGGGGTTGTGATCAGTTTTTGGCGACGGTGCAACTGCAAAATGTACGGTTCTTCAAGCGCTTGCACTGGCTGAGTTTGGAGGAAATGGATTTGGTGGGACGACCTCATCACCTGATGGAAGCGGAGTTGGACTATTATCCGGCGGGCGATCAATTCCGCCCCGCATTACCCATTGGTCGGCCCGTTCCCCAGCCTGCATTTACCCATCCCGTCTTAGGCAATCAGCCCCGACCCGTTCCCGTTGGTGATCCAGCTCCCAAACCTGTATTCACCCATCCCGTCCTGGGGCAAGTGGCATAAATGGTCGGTTCCACCCCCGAACAGTCGGCGCGATCGCACCCATCGGCCCTGTCGGAATTAATTTCGGCATTGCAGGCATCGGTCAGTATTTTGCATAAGCAGGATATTCAAACCGCTGCCACAGCCATTGGTCAGTGGGTTCCCGGTGCCGATGATGCGCGCATTCAACTCGGGGATGATTGTGCGGCCATTCCCGATGGGGACGGTTATTTATTGCTAGCGGCGGAGGGGATGTGGCCCCAGCTCGTATCCCAGGATCCGTGGTTTGCGGGCTGGTGTGCGGTGATGGTCAATCTCTCGGATATTGCGGCGATGGGGGGAACGGCGATCGCGGTGGTCGATGCCCTGTGGAGTCAGTCCGTTGAATCCAGCCAGCCGGTATGGGAAGGGATGCAAGCGGCGGCGAAAGCCTATGGAGTTCCCATCGTCGGCGGTCATACCAATTGCCACAGTCCCCACGATGGTTTGGCCGTGGCAATTATGGGGCGATCGCAGCAGTTAATTACCAGTTTTGATGCGCAACCGGGGGATGCCCTGGTGATGGTGGTCAATTTGGCGGGGGCTTATTACGGCGACTATCCCTTTTGGAATGCGGCGACCACAGCGGACCCGATGCACCTACGCCAGCAATTGGCGCTGATGCCGAAGTTGGCAGAATCTGGCCTCTGTCGAGCGGGCAAGGACATCAGCATGGGGGGCTTGGCGGGAACTTTGCTGATGTTGTGCGAAGGGTCGGGCTGTGGAGCCGTGCTGGATTTAGATCGGGTACCCCGTCCCCCGGCGGAGCAGTGGCCAGCGATTGGATGGCACAAATGGCTGACGAGTTTTCCCAGTTTTGGGTTTTTATTGAGTCTGCCGCCAGAAAATATTGCGCCCGTAACAGAATTATTCGCACCCTATGGACTGACCTGCCAGGCCGCTGGAGAGGTGACGGCAGGGTCGGAAGTGGTGATTCAGCAAGGGAATCAGCGGCAACGGTTTTGGGATTTGGCTCAGCCGTTGACCGGTTTTGGGTCAGGATTTGGGGCGCAGCGATAGATAAATGACAGATTCACTGCGAATTGCGTTGCTAACCTACGCCACAAAACCTCGGGGCAGCGTCGTCCATACCTTGGAATTGGCGGAAGCCTTGGCGGAATTGGGGCATCAACCCTGTGTGTTTGGGTTGGACAAAGATGGCAACGGATTTTATCGGGATGTGGGTTGTCAAACGGTAGCGGTGCCGGCTAGTCCCTGCGATCGCGGCATCGAGGCATTAATCAAACAGCGCATCCAAGAATTTGTAGATTTTTTCGAGACTTATTTCGAGACTGATTCTGCAACCCACAATGCTGACTTTGACGTATACCATGCCCAAGATTGCCTGAGTGCCAATGCCCTCGCGGAATTGAAGCAACGGGGCAAGATACCGGCCTTTGCCCGCACGGTTCACCATATCGAAGACTTCAAAAGCCCCTATTTGCAAGACTGCCAAGAGAAATCCATTTATCAGAGCGATCGCTGTTTATGCGTGAGTGATATTTGGCAAAAAGCCCTCGACCGGGACTATGGCATCCAAGCCCATCGGGTGATCAATGGGGTTAGCCCACGATTTTCCCCAACGGCGACCGGGGCAGAATCCGCCTTGGCAGACGCTTACGGGATTCAAAACGGCGATCGCCCGATTTATCTGACGGTGGGGGGCATCGAACCCAGAAAAAACACCCTGCGCTTACTTCAAGCCTTTGCGCAGGTCCGCCACCGCCATCCCGCCGCCAAACTCATCATTGCCGGGGGCGCGACCCTGTTCGACTATCAAGAGTATCGCCAGGACTTTATGGCATGGGCCGCCGCCCATGATCTAGAAGACGCATTGATTTTGCCAGGGGTCGTCCCCGATGAAGAGTTACCGGCGCTCTATCGATTGGCGGATGCCTTTGTCTTTCCGTCGGTGCAGGAAGGGTGGGGGCTGGTCATACTTGAAGCGATCGCCTCTGGACTCCCGGTGCTCACCTCCAACCAAGCGCCATTCACAGAATTTTTGTCCCAGACCGACGCCTGTTTAGTAGACCCGTTAAATATCGCCGCGATCGCCCAAGGGATGGGTGATATCGTCAAACCGGCGATCGCCCAGCGCCTAAGGAACGCGAGCGCCCCGGTGGTGGAGCGATATCGCTGGAGCGCATCGGCTCAGATGCACCTCGCCCTATACCGACAGCTCCTCACCCCTTGAGGGTTGCCCTATTTGCGACTGTTCTTTACCCTGTTAATCCCCTTGTCCCATGCCCGAAATTAATTTCACCGTGCAATGGCCCGACGGTCAGCAGGAAACCTGTTACTCCCCCTCTTTGGTCGTAAAAGACTATTTTGAAGCCGGCGAATCCTATGCCCTGACCGACTTTTTGGCGCGATCGCGAGAATCCCTCACCATTGCCAGCGATCGCGTCCAGGCAAAATATGGATTTCCCTGTAGTCGTGCCCTAGGACAACTCCGCCGCATCGAAGCGATCGCCCAAAACTATGCAGCGATGCCGGAAGGGCGAGTCACCATCCTACGGTTCGACGGCTAATGGATAGATGGGGGCGATCGCCATTAGACGCCTCAGATCCTGCATCCTCCCGTCAACCCGATCACCCTTGGACCCTAAGCCTCCCATCCCCCGATCAAGCGAAAATAAGCCGTGAACAACCGCTTAAGTAGAAATACTCAAGTAAAAACCGTTCTCGGACCCGAACAAAGCCAGCTCAAAAAGTTATTTAGACGACAAAAACAGGACTAAAAGTGTAATTTAAACATCCATATTGCCCTGTCAACCTTGCCTGTTCTTGACAGTTGTTGGTCTCTCAAGTCCTTATCCCAAGTGCTTTTCAACCATTCTCGGACGTCAACTAAGCACTTATGAATGGGTATTTATACGTGATCATTGAAATGGGATAGTGATCATGGCAATGTTTATATAAATTTATGGTCCCCTTTAAGATTTTGATGCTAATATCTGTCAAACAAAGCGGAGGCAACTAAGGTTACTCTTCTTAAAGAAGTTAATAACTTAGATTGACTCCAAATACTACCTAAAGGAACTCGCCATGAACACTGTCACTGTTAAGCCCGATACCCGAAATCATAAAGGCTTTTTCATCCAGGAAGGTTCTTCCTACAAACTGATGCAAATTGACGAGTCTGGCTGGGCCCTGATTTGTGTGGACGACGCTGTCTGCCACTATGTGGACCCTGACAACCTGGAATTAGACGCTGACAGTGACAGCATGTAGTGTTTCTGATGGAACGGAATTTGAATCCTTCCACGAGCCTATGATTCTAGTCTTAACTGAAGATTTGGAATGAGTCAGTCGCCCCTTGTGCGGCTGACTTTGCTTTTGACATTTACCAATTCAGAGAGGACTAAAAAAGCCACTTAGCAATCTTCTGTAACAACGTATCGAAGCTGTATCAAAGTTTTTTTGTGACATAAACGTAATATTTCCGTTTGAAGCTGTATCAAAGTTTTTTGTGACATAAACGTAATATTTTCGTTGTTTTTGGGTCGAGCCTTCCGTAAGGGGGTGTCCCTCGGATTATCCTCATAGGACGAAGGGAGTGTGTCTCCGGGTGAGTGTGCTGTGAATGGTGGTGAGAGCATGAAAGAGCGGGTGTTGAGTGCCATCAGTACGGCATTGATGATTGATTTTTTCTTCGTCTTGGCGATTTTGGCGTGGTTAGTGGTCGCCGTCATCGGCCGGCTCAATGATATTCCCCTGGGCTTGAATTGGTGGTATTCCCTGTGGGAGCCCTTGTTTATGCCAGCCATTGGTGTGTTGATGGCCGGGGCGATCGCCAGCGGTATTTTCGGCTGGATCAATAAAAATTTCCTCACCCCAAAAGATCTGTAGGGTCTGACCGGGACGCTTTACTGGGGCAAGACAACCTTAGGCGCAAGAATAATGGTGTCGGCATCGGGGTCGCGGTTGGCGCGGAGATGGCCGACCCCCAAGCAATTTTGATTCAGGTCGCTAACGGCGATCGCCGGTCCCAGTTTTTCTACACCCAACTCAGGGATGATGGCTGGATCCCAGTTCACGATGTCATTGGGGTGAACCGGCAGCCGTTGTCCTAAATACCATCGCTTCACCAGATCATCGTCCAGTTGTATTTGAGGAAGATGGCACAGGGTATCGAGGACGGGGGCAAGCTCAAACTGGTTGTTTTCTATTTGTTGGGCGATCGCCTCAAACGTAAAACTTTCCGACAGTACAAATCCACAGCTTCGGGTACGTTCCAGGGCGGCTAAGGTGGCACCGGTGCCTAGGGCTGCTCCTAAATCGCGGGCGATCGCTCGAATGTAAGTCCCTGGTCCACAATCGACGGCTAGGTCGAGTTCGGGATAGTCGCCCCCTCGCCAGTCGAGGATCCGAAGCTGATGAATTTCGACTTCTCGGCTGGGGATTTCAACGTCCTTATTTTGCCGGGCTAGGTCGTAGGCGCGTTTTCCTTGCACATGAATCGCGCTGTATTTCGGGGGGATCTGACTAATGATACCGATGAAGTTGGGGAGCTGCTCAGTAATTTTTTCTGGGGTTAGATGTCGCAGTTCCTCGGGCGATCGCGTTTCGATGACTTCCCCCGCCAAATCATCCGTGGTGGTGACAATGCCGAATCGGATGGTGGCGTTATAGGATTTCCACTCCTGAAGGTAGGGCAGTAGGCGGGTGGCAGCCCCAACGGCGATCGGTAATACTCCTGTGGCTGCGGGATCTAAGGTGCCGCCGTGGCCGATGCGTTTTTGCTGAAGGAGGCGACGCAGTTTGCCAATGCAGTCGTGGGAGGTCATCCCTTCCGGTTTGTGCAGGTTGATGAACCCTTGCATTGTTGTTTCCTTTGCTGCGTAAACTTTGGCTCAGGGGCGCTGCCCCTGATACCCCGCCAGAGGAGCAGTGCCCCTCTGGACTCCCCGTTTATGTGGGTTTATCGGGTGGGCGCTAGCCCTCTTCGTCTTCGTCGTCTTTTTTCTTCGGTTTGTAGGTGGACGCAACTTCTAGTTCTTTGAGTTGTTTCAGGTCGACGCCGGACGGGGCATCGGTCAGCAAACACCGCGCTTGCTGGGTCTTGGGGAAGGCGATCGTATCCCGAATCGAATCTTCGCCGGTCATAATCATGACGAGACGATCCAATCCATAGGCAATACCACCATGGGGCGGGGTGCCAAATTCAAAGGCATCCAGCAAAAATCCGAATTTCGTTTGGGCTTCTTCTTCGCTCAGCCCGATCGCCTCGAAGACTTTCTCTTGCACATCCCGCTGATAAATCCGCAGACTACCACCGCCAATTTCCGTACCGTTCAGGACGATGTCATAGGCCACCGCCCGAGCGGTTTTGAGGTCGTCGATGTCCTCAGGATTGGGGGCCGTAAAGGGATGGTGAATAGCTTCCAAGCGCTGTTCATCGGCATTCCACTCAAACATGGGGAAGTCCACCACCCACAGGAAATTGAGCTGACTCTCATCAATCAACCCCAACCGCTTACCCAACACCAACCGCAGCCGATCCAAGGTCTTGTTAACAATATCCTCAGGACCTGCCCCAAAGAGCAGCAGATCACCCGCCTGAGCATTGGTGCGTTCCAGGATTACCTTGCCCTGCTCCTCGGTGATGCCTTTTTTCAGGGCACCGATGGTGTCAAATTCACCATTTTCCCGCACCCGAATAAACGCCAATCCCTTGGCACCCGCCTCCGTAGCTTCCTTAAACAAGTCACCGCCGGGCTTAATTTGCACATTGGAAACTTTGTCGTTACCACCAGGAACGGGCAAGATTTTCACCACACCGCCCGCCTTGATCGACCCGGAAAATACCTTAAAACCAGAGTCCGCCAACACATCGGACACATTCGCCAACTCCATCCCGAAACGGGTATCCGGGCGATCGCTCCCATACCGATCCATCGCCTCTTGATAGGTCATCCGGGGAAACGGGCGAGGCAAATCAACGCCCTTCACATCCCTAAAAATCTTGCAGATAAGGCGCTCGTTCAAGTCCAGGATTTCCTCCTGAGACATAAAACTCATCTCCATATCCAACTGGGTAAACTCCGGTTGGCGATCCGCCCGCAAATCCTCATCCCGGAAACACCGGGCGATTTGATAATAGCGATCGCAGCCCGACACCATCAGCATCTGCTTGAATAACTGGGGCGACTGGGGCAGGGCAAACCACTCGCCCAAATTCACCCGCGACGGCACCAAATAATCCCGTGCCCCCTCCGGCGTCGACTTCGTCAAAATCGGCGTTTCCACCTCCATAAACCCTTCCTGATCTTCCAGGAAGCGACGCATGGCCTTCACCACCGCATGACGGGTCTGCAAATTAGCCTGCATTTGCGGCCGACGCAGATCCAAATAGCGGAATTTAAGGCGGATTTCCTCCCGCGCCGAAGTCTCCCCCTCCAAGCTGGACACCGGGAACGGCAACTGACGCCCCACACTATTCAGCAACTCAATTTGATCCGCAAAAATTTCAACCTGTCCCGTCGGCAACTTCTCGTTCAACGACTCCTCGGGGCGCTGCTTCACCGTCCCCACCACCTTCACCACGTACTCGCTACGCAGCGCATCCGCCTGCTCAAACGCCTCCGGCAAATCCGGATTCGACGCCACCTGACAAACCCCCGTGCGATCACGCAGGTCAATAAAAATCACACCGCCATGATCGCGCCGGCGATCGACCCAACCAAACAGGGTAACGGTTTGACCAATGTGCTCAGCGCGGAGGTCGCCGCAATAGTGGGTTCGCATGGTGGCTTACGGGAACGGGATAAATAAAAAACGATGGAATTGACAAACCGCGTTTGGATGTTTCTTCAGCGAGACCCAAGGCAAATCCGTGACTAAATATTAAAGTGCATTGATATTTAGACGACACTCAGCCAATTGATCCCGATAAGCGAAACCCACTAAGAGTAACCCGTTTCCGGTCCCGAGCCAATGGGGGATGGGTCGCCCGAGCAGAACCGATTCCCAGGACTTGAAAGTCTGGCGACATCCTCGACACCCAGGCTAAAGGCAGATGAAGACCCTTAACAAATCGAAATATACTAGAGTAAGTCCCATTCTTCGGTCATCCCATGCCCCACGCCGATCGCCCGTCTGCAACCTCCCACTCCCGTGATCCCCGGCGATCGCTCGTGCTCGGCATCTCGGGAGCCTCAGGCTTAATCTATGCGGTGCGGGCCCTGACCCATTTACTGGCAGCGGACTACACCGTAGACGTGGTGGCATCAAAGGCGACCTATCGGGTGTGGCAAAACGAAATGGGCATCGCAATGCCGCCCGATCCGGTGAAGCAAGCAGCATTTTGGCGGGATCAAGCGGGGATCCCCGAGGCGGGCACTATCACGTGTCACCGCTGGGACGATGTGGGAGCAACGATCGCCAGTGGATCCTATCGAACAGCGGGAATGTTAGTCATGCCGTGCAGCATGAGCACCGTGGCCAAGTTGGCGACGGGGTTAAGTTCGGGACTCTTGGGACGGGCGGCGGATGTCCACATCAAAGAGCGGCGATCGCTGGTGATCGTCCCCCGCGAGACTCCCCTCAGCACGATCCATCTCCGCAACCTGACCACCTTATCGGAAGTGGGCGTGCGAGTTGTTCCGGCGATTCCAGCCTGGTATCACCATCCCCAAACCATTGAAGATTTAGTGGATTTTGTGGTAGCACGGGCGCTGGATCAATTTGAGATTGACTGCGTTCCCCTGAAGCGCTGGGATGGGGGAATTCGCCAGGGATCAAGCAACGCAACTGCGCCCAACTCTGACAGTGAAAGTAGTAAAAGTAATCAGAATCAGACTAGTAATAAAGGGACATTTAATGGTGCTAATGGCAATAGCATTAGCGCCGCCATTTGATGGAGCAGCCTTCGGCTTCTGTGAAGGTTGTTGTGACGGTTTCCCCGTTGATAATTTGCTGCAAGGCGCGCCGTAAATACTGATCATTTACGGCATCAGCGGACTGGGGATCGTCATCGATCGCCCCGATATAGCGCAATACAAACTCAGAATCAATAACAAACACCTGGGGCGTAAACTCCGCCTGAAAACTCCGGGCCACATCCTGAGTGCAATCCCAAAGGTACGGAAAATTCAACTTTTGCTCCGCCGCAAATCGTTTCATTGCCTCAAAATCATCATCCAACGACTTATTGGGATCATTCGGATTAATGCCAAGCAGCGTAATCCCTTGGGATGAAAATTCCGCCTGTAGGTCTTGTAAGCGCGTTAAATAGGCTCGAACAAAAGGACAGTGGTTACACATAAATACCACTGCGATCGCCCGATGATTTTCCAACAACGTCGCCAGATGCTGCACCTGTCCATCGACCCCAGGAATTTCGAAGTCGTGGGCATACTTTCCAATGCGATCGCGAAGGCGATAGTCGAGACGTTCCATAGGATACCGGTGGCTGGGGGACAAGTCGAACGGGAAGGGAGCTTAGGCGCGATCCAACGGCCACTGTTGGGCGATCGCCTGGTATGCAATCAGTTTATAGGTCAGCTTGGCAGCAACAAATTCAGACACCACCGACTCCCCCAATGGAGCTAATTCCATCACATCGCAGCCCAAAACCGAATGGGTTTCAAACAGGCGACGGAGAAATCTTAATAATCCATACCAGTTCAAGCCCCCCGGTTCCGGAGTGCCAACCCCTGGCATCAGACTGGGGTCAATACCGTCTAAATCAATGGTGAGGAATACGTTTTTGGTGGGAATCGCCGCGATCGCCCGGTCAATCCAATCCGGCTCCGTCGCAATCTCCCGCGCCCAAATCACGCTGATACTATCCGTCTCGCGAATCAGCTGCGCCTCCTCCGAACACAGGCTACGAATGCCCACCTGCACCGTCGGCAACCCCATATCCACCACCCGCCGCATCACACAGGCGTGATTGTGAATCGACTCCTCATAGGAGTGGCGCAGATCCCCATGGGCATCAATTTGTACCACCGTAAACGGCTCCGGCGAACTATCCCGATAGGCCGCCACCACCCCAGCAGTAATACTATGCTCCCCGCCGATCGCCACCACAAACTTGCCATCCTGGATCAGCCGCGCCGTTGCCCGTTGCGTCTCCGCCAACATGGTTTCGCTCGGCAGGTCAGGCTGCACCTGGGTATCGGCGATCGCCCCATGGGTCCAAATGCCAACGGGCCAGGACTCCCGATCCAGCTCATCATCGTAAAATTCCACCTGTTGGGAGGCCTCTAATAGCGCCGCTGGTCCCTGCTCACAGCCCTTGCGATAGCTGGTGGTGGTTTCATAGGGAATCGGCAAAACGACCACCCGTGCCGCCCCATAACTCGCCGCAACATCCTCCCCCAGGAACTGAACCTCAGAGGCAGGGGGGGCGATCGCTTGGGATGGAGGCGCAGCAGAAATCATGGCAAGGGAAATGGCAACATGCGGTGACGGGCAACCGGTGACGGGCAACCTAGGGCCGATCATAGCGAATGTCCTATTGTGGCGATCGCGCCGACGTGACGTTGATGTGACGCTGGCGTGACGCTTGATATAACGGACCTGTGCCCCTACCACCGCAACCCCATCCCCCCAGCGCGATCGCCGTGGACCTGGGGCGTTTACTAGGGATAAGTACTAGGGATAGGCGATCGCAATAGGGCGCGAGCCCCCAGTATTCATCGGCCAGTCAGGCCAATCAATTGTTACCAACCACCTAACAGGCACTCACAGACCGTCAACAATGCTCCTATCAATTGTTACTCCCACCCGTGGCAACTTCTCTGACTATTGGATTGAGCAACTTACAGCGGTTCAAGGGGACGTCGAATTTGTTTTGGTGTACCCACCGGGGCAGCCCATTCGAGAACTGAGTGACCCCCGGATAAAAATCATTGTTTGCCCGTTTAAAGGAGAGCTAATACAGCGATCAATCGGCCTGATGAATGCCATGGGAGAGTATGTTCTTGCCCTAGATGATGATGACTTTTTGCACCCCCAAGTCACGGACTTGATCAAGTCATATTTTGACTTATATCCCGACAGCCTATGTCTTCGTTTAAAGAAGAAAAACATTAGCTATAAAGACACTGAACTTATCAAACGAGACTGGGATAAGCTTCCCGACCTCTCAAGCCTTATCGTCGCTGATGAGAGGGTTGAGCGCGGGAAATATACACGAGATAAAATTCTACAAAAGCTCCCTATCGCTCCACTCGAAAACCCGTTTAAAATGACAGCTTTATTGCCCTACGGTAAGCGCACGGATCAGAATGGCTACCATCCTGAAAACTATAACAATATGGTTTGGAAAAACCATATTACGAAGACGGCCCTAGAGGATTTACTACGATTTACAAAGTCACTGGGACCATTCGCTTACATTCCATTCTGGAGCCTAGATCGACTATTGTCGCTATATATTCAGGCTCAATACTTTGAGAAGGGTGGATTTATTGGGCATTGGCTGCGGGATGTCGAGCAGGTTCGATATATCCAAATGATGCCAATCCAAAAAGGTGAAGTTCGATACGAGCATGGTGGAGATCTTATATTGGCCCTTAGATTTCCCCAGTATGGTTATTTCTGGAATCTATTCGCCTATGGAATGTGGTTTACGATCAAAGCATTTGTCCGAAATAGCTATGGCAGTATCCGCCGATTGTTTTCCGGAAAGTAATCCCTAAAAGACAAGGACCTCCCAACCACAGGGCTTGATTCCAAGGGTTAATACATGACTTTAAAATGACTCTAAATGACTCTAGCCTGGCTTTTTCGCCACGATAAAAACCGCTTTGTCCTTACTCGGTTGCCATTGGTGATCAATCGTAAACCCTGCCTGGGTCAAACTGGCCACCAAATCATCAACCTTTAAGACTTTCAGCAGGGGAAACGCGCCTAGGGCTTTACCGATGGGAGCAATAAATTTAAACCATGGCATTGAATCTCCCAAGCAAACGGTACTGCTAACAAACAGTCCTCCCGGCTTCAGCATCTTATAAACTTTCGCGATCGCCGCCGACCGATCTTCCAACAGGTGCAAAATACTCATCCCCATGACCACATCGAGGCTGTCGTCAGGGAGTCGTAGATCATCAATGCTCACCTGTTCAAAGGTGACGTTATCAATGTTTTGGTCGATCGCCTTCCGTTTGGCGATCGCAATCATATTGGCCGAAAAATCAGTGGCTCGAATATGTTTTACGTAGGGGGCATGGAGCAACGCCGTTGATCCCGTCCCACAGCCAATTTCCAACACCTCCATATCCGGTCGGAAATAGCTACGGGTTACCGTCAGCTTTTTCTGGTAGGACGCCTCATCGGCGATCGGCATTTTTGAATATTTGTCCGCGATCTGGTCCCAAAACTTTGTTGATCGAGGCATGGTTCTTATTGCTCCTTTATTTTCAGTGATAGGGAATCGCTGAAATATTGACGATCTAAAACGGTATCTGGAAACGATTCTTAGCAGTTCAACGCTGTAGTCGATTGTCGATGCCGGCACAGCCGCCGGGGATGGATCGCCGCGTTTTTTCTCCGCACCAGCTACAACAATAAAATCGCTGGTCTTCGGATAGATCTTGAACCTGGCTGAAATCAGCGTTTTCCACCACAGCTCCCGTCCCTTCACCGGTGGAAAAATCCACATCCGATTGATCGCGCGATCGCGGAGTTGCCCGAGTGGCATCCCCATAAAATAACCGGGTGCCCTTCATATCAGCCGCCGATAAATCCGCCTCAAATAGCACCGTCTGGGCCAGATTCGCCCCCGATAAATTGCAGCCCCGCAAATCCGCCCGGACCAAATTCGCGCCCCCTAAATCGGTCCACCGTAAATCGGTGCCCTGCAAATTAGCTCCCGCTAACATCACCCCCAAATCAATCACCCGAACCCCATGGCGTCGGTCTTCGGCATAGCCGCCGGAGCCATCCAAAATGGGTCGCCCGAGCCGCTGATCTCGCTTCAAAGGCGTCACTAACTTGGCCTGGGACAGGAATCGAATCACCTTGGCTTTTCCTTCGGCGTCAATGCTGCTAAAAATGGCGGCGGTCCGTCCCTCCGCGATCGCCCGTTCCTGGGGCCAATCCTCCAAAAATCCCTGTTCATCCAACGCCAAATCCGAGACGCCCTGGAAATACGCATCAATGGTCTGCTGTTGGGTGATGCGGTTTTGCTGAATCGTTAAATCCCGCGAAATCACATACTGTTGCCACGCCACATAAACCGCCAACACGGCGATCGCAATTTGTCCCAAGGCTCCCAAGGCTTCACTGATGGCCCCGATCGCCTCCCAATTAATCGCCGGAAACCGGGATCCCGATTGCCACTCCGACCGTTCCGTCCCCCAGAGCAACAGCAAACCAAAGGTGGCCGCCAACAGCCCCAAACCGGCGATGATGGGGACTCGCCATTTGGGGGGAATAAGCTGCTTCCAAAGCTGGGTGCGGAACGGTCCCAACAGCCACAGGGACGCCACCAGGGTGATCACACCACCGATTAAGCCGGCCCATAAATTTCCCGTGACGACGCCAACGACCATCACCGCGATGCTGGCGGGGACCAACCACTTGGCGGTGAAGCGCTGGGCTGTGGACACACCGGCCTCTGCGGTGGACATGGTGCCCCAGTCGGGCGGCAGGGATTGCGATCGCCGAATCGTCGGTAAATCCTGAATCAAATCCTGGGGGTCGGGGGAGATTGCCATGGGGAAAGGGAGGGGATCCTGGAATAATGATGACAGACCGGACCGGCTGCCGGGCAGTTCTGGACGTTACCGTAAAGTTTAGGTTTGAGATGACCGCAAGATCCTTATCCCTATGGGCGCCCGCCAAGGTCAATTTATATCTGGAAATTGTGGGCGATCGCCCCGATGGATTTCACGAACTGTCCACCATTTTCCAAAGCATCGGCGTGATGGATCGGGTGACGGTTAGCGTCAAACCGGGGATGGGACATATCCATGTGAGCTGTGCCAATGAAGCGGTGCCCAACGATCCGCGCAATTTAGCCCATAAGGCGGCGGCACTGATGGTCACAGCCTTTCCCGATGCGGCGGCGCGGCTGAGCAATATTGACATTGTGATTGAGAAAAACATCCCTGTCGCAGCGGGTTTAGCCGGCGGCTCAGCGGATGCGGCAGCAACCCTGGTGGGGTTAGACATGCTGTGGGACCTGGGATTAACCCGCATCGAATTGCAAGACCTGGCCGCAAAATTTGGCTCGGATATTTCCTTCTGTGTCGGCGGGGGGACAGCCCTGGCAACGGGGCGCGGCGAGGTGTTGGATGCCCTGCCCGGCGTGTCGAACCTGTGGGTCGTGCTCGGGAAATACCAGGATTTGAGCATTTCCACCCCCTGGGCTTACAAACGCTATCGGGAATTATTTGAGGCCGAATATGCCCGAGATTACGACACCCAAAAGTCTCGCCATGACCAGGTACGCTCTGGGGCAATCGTGCGCCTCCTCAGCCACCTTGCCAAGGGCGATCGCACCGACTTGGCAGATCTCAAACCCCTCCTACGTAACGACCTAGAGCGGTCGGTATTGCCGGATCACGAAAAAATCCAAACCCTGCGGGCGTGCTTTTCTGACCATTCTGACTTGGGGGCCATGATGTCCGGCTCGGGACCCACCGTCTTTGCGATCGCCGCCGACGAAGCCGAAGCCAACCGCATCCGCACCGCCGTCCGCGCCGATATTCCCGACAAGACCCTCGGCCTGTGGACCGCCCCCTTCAGCGCCCAAGGCATTCACCTCGACACCCGCGCCTAGAAGACACCTAGCCCCCAGCCCTCCCCCTCAACTTTTCGCCCCTCGCAACCCCCATGAAAGCAGTTGTCTTACTCTCCGGTGGCTTGGATTCCTCCACGGTGCTCTACCAAGCCAAAGCCGACGGATGCGAATGCTACGCCATCTCCTTCGACTACCAACAACGCCATCGCCGCGAACTGGAGGCCGCCCAAGCGATCGCCCAACAGGTCGGCGTGAAACAACATCAAATCGTCAACTTTGACCTCACCCAATGGGGTGGCTCCGCCCTGACCGACGACACCATTGACCTGCCGAGCGATCGCCCCATGGAAGCGATGGCGTCGGAAATCCCGGTCACCTACGTCCCCGCCCGCAACACCATCTTCCTCAGCTTTGCCCTGGCCTACGCCGAAACCCTCGCCGCCGACCGGGTTTATATCGGCGTTAACGCCCTGGACTACTCCGGCTATCCCGACTGTCGCCCTGATTATGTGGACGCCATGCAGGAGGTGTTTCGGCTGGCGACCAAACAGGGACGAGAAGGCAATCCCCCCCAAATTGTGTCCCCCCTCCTAGAGCTAAAAAAGACGGACATTATCAAGCTGGGTAACCAACTGGGGGTGCCCTGGGATAAAACCTGGTCCTGCTATGCCGGGGGCGATCGCGCCTGCGGTCGCTGTGATTCCTGTCTGTTGCGGCTGGCTGCGTTCAAGGAATTAGGGCTGGAGGATCCCCTGCCCTATGCCGACGGCCAGTGAAATCATGACTCAAGCCCATGACTCAAAATCATGACCCCAATTACGGAGTCACCGAATCAGAGCATTCGTTCTTCAGACTTGAGACTTTTCCACAGATAGCGGATCCTCACCCTGAGAATGGGGGTTCCCCAGAATCGGGACACTATCCCTGGGGCGATCGCCCGCAAGCCCCTGAAACCCCTTCAGTTACGGTGTCTTAAGGATCGAAGATTTTAATTTTTCAACAAAGTCTTCCACAGGCTTTCCACAGGTTTTCCACAAGGACACCAAAGTTTTCCACAGGCTGTGGGAAGTTTTCCACAGGGTTTTACGGCCGAATCAGCGTTTGGCGCAATTCTGTGGAATTCTCCCTTTTCCCCAGCCAGTTCTCATAAAACAGGCTATTTTGTTGCGCAATGTAAATCAATATCCCCTGCAGCCCGCATTCTTTCGTTTGAGAGTCCTGGCTTGGCTGAGAAAAATGACAATGCTCCGCGTTGACAACCCACCCCCCACCTAGCGCACAATGATGCCGCGGCGGAGATCGTTTTCCACTGATTTTTTTGCCCCGGTTTTTTCTCCGCCGCTCCCTTTTCGACTCACCGCCCATTGCTGTCCGTCCACCGCTGCCCTGTGGAGATTTATCCCATGATGACCCCCACTCAACCCCTTGTTGCTGAGATTCCCCAGGTGCTCCAGGAGGCGCTCGAAGACTATTTGAAACAGCACCCGGATTGGAGTCAGAATCGGGTCTTGGCGGCGGCGTTGGCGTTGTTCCTGCTGCAGAATGCCGATGGCGATCGCCGGGCCTCAAAGGTGTATTTAGAGGCCCTATTCCGGCCGTCGGCCATGGAGGAGGATGACTCTATGGGGATGGCGATCGCGGACGAAGATGGGGATATCGCTTCCGAAGCGCCCGAGGTATCCGAAACGTCGGATGTGATGGCCCCTGCCCCCCAGCCCTCTGCGACGCCGACGACCGCCTAGGAATCAGATTTATCCCTCGCTAGACCGAGCTTAAAACCGCTTTTCGAATTGGATAGACATCCGGTTTTCCCCGGTGAAATCTGTGGACCCCCGCACCAGAGTATTTTCATTCAATCGATAATTGAGATTGAGGCGGGTGGTGGTGTCGTCGGTGGAGAACACCTGGGCGACGGAGGCGGAGAGGCGGTTGGTGATATCGAAGCCGAGTTCTAGGGCGAGGCCGACGCTGGTCTCCACATCATCATCATCATCATCGTCGTCGTTGTCCGGGCGGGAGGTCACCACCGTGGGATAGACCCGGAAATCCGTAAGCCCCAACGTATTCGCAATATTACTTTGTATGGTGTTGAGGAGGCTGGCGCCGGCGAGGTTGGCGATCGCCACGGTACCGCTGGACTCATCGCCGACGCTATTGGCTAAGCTACCGCCGATGAGGGCAAGGATTTGACCTTCATTACGGGCGGGGCGGCTAGTGAGCTGAAGATTATTCAGGATTTCGCTCGCCCTACCCTCCACCGAGGCACGCACCCGCACCGTTTGACCCACCCCGGCGCGATCGACAAAATTTTCACGGATTTCCGCCGTCCCAGCGGTGGTGTCGTCGGTATTGAAGGGATTGTTGCTGGACTCGACCACGTTAGCGATGAGTTTGAGGTCGATATAGGGATCCAGCCCGTCATTGGGGGAAAACGTGACCACCTGAGGCTCGCCCCGCTCCAGGAAAAATTGGGTGGCGAACAGGTTGACCTGGCCCCGGCGCACTTGGATTTCGCCCTCCGGTTTCAGATTACTGAGAGCCCCGTTCAGGGTCAGCCCCCCCCGGGCCAGGAAGTTCAGCAAGGGGCGTTGAATGATTTGCAACCCTTTGCCCAGGCTAATGGTTAAGTCGTCGAAGCGGATCGGGAGGTCTGCCCCCGCCGCACTCCCGCCCGCACCCGCGGCAAGGGCAGTGGGATCCGTGGGCACCAACACCCGCCCCTCCAGCAGCGCAATATCACCGCCAATTTCCGGGGCGATCGCCGCGCCATTGATCACCACCTGACCATTCACCCCCCCCTCATAAAGGTCGAGCAGGCTGAGATTGAGCTGGTCTAAATCAACGGTAAGGGGTTTGGGGATAGGCGGCGCAGCGGCGGCGAGGGGGAATAAGGGGAGTCCTCCATCGATGCGGATTTGCCCCTCCGTCAGGTTGCCCTGGATATTCTCCACAATCAGGCGATCGCCCGCCAGTTGCGCCCTACCGCTGACCCCGGTCAGGGGCTCGGGCAGTTCGGAGATAGCCAGCTTGGCATCATCGAGGATTAACTCCCCATTGGCGATCGGCCGACTCAAGGTGCCCCCAATTTCCACATCGGCGCGGCCCTCGCCCCCGAGCCATTGGAACTGGGGCGCAACGAGACTAATCAGCCCAAACTCTTCGTTGGTGATGGAGGCTTTGAACCGGATTGCGTCGCTATCGGGGCTCACGGTGGAAATGGGCAACGTCAAGGGCAAACCGCCGCTAACGCGGATGGGATCATCCCCTTCCCCCTGGACCAAAACCCGGCTCCCGAAATTGAGGCGGGCGGCGCTGTAGTTAAAGGAACCAGTGGCGCTCTGGACCGGTAATTCGTTTAAGCGACCCTCCAACAGTTCCACCTGCCCTCGGGCGTTGGGATTGCCCAAGGTGCCGGACAGGGAGGCGTCAATATTAAGGGTGCCAGCGAGGAGGGGCAGGGGAGCCTCGGCATAAAGCTGACGGATTTGGGGCACCCGCCGCAACAGTTCCGCCGGGAAATTTTCCAGCTCAAATTTACCGTTGGGCTCCTGACCAATCAGCCCCACATAACGGGCAATGGTGTCATCGGTTTGGAACTCCGCCGGTTCTAGATTGAGGGTGCCATCGGTGAGGGAGCCAATCAGGGTCGCCCGCTCCACCGCCACCTCAATTTGCTGACCGCGACACTCCCGCTGGGGCTGCCATTGCCAGTTTTCGCCCGCAATATTAAATGTCGCGTCGGCACCGGTGGCCAGGGTGCCATTAAAGGCGATCGCCCCGTCAAATTCCCCTTGGACTTCCGTTAGGGGTGGGATCGGCAGCTCCTGACAATCCCGCAGGCTTTCCTGGAGCAGGAGCGCCTTAATTTCATTGAGCTTATAGAGCTGGTCAAGGACCGTGAGCTGGGAGGTATTAATGCCAGGCTCAGCAAGGTCTTGGGCACGACCGGGGGCCGGGGGCTTGAGGGTGGTCGCCCAAGCGTTAACGGAGTCCAAATCCGTAAGCCGCAGCATCCGAATCACCTGTTCCAAGCGTCCGTCGCCAACCTTCAATTCCCCCTCAAATCGGGGATCCTGCCGGAGCCAAACATTTGCCCGCACGTCATAGGTACTGCCATCCTGGCGCAGTTGGGTATCCCAGATGGCGATTTTGTTTTCCCGGAAGCCGCTATAGGCAATATTCCCCGCCACGCGATCGCCCCAGATGGTTTTGAGTCCGGGCTGGAGCACCCCAAATTGCGCCTGGGCGTGGCCATCCCTAAATCGAAAATTGCCATTGGCATTGGCCAGTCCGCGAGGGGTACCAAAACCGCCGGTCAAGGAGGCGGGAATGGGCAACCGTTGAAGCGGGAAACTTTCGACGGTGAAATCCAAGGTTGCGGCCGTACGACGACGACCAGAGGCGATCGCCCCATCCCAATTGACCTCAAATTGACGGGGTAGAAAATTTGAGTCTAAGGACACAAAAATGCGATCGCGATCGCCCTGGAGGTCGGCCGAGAGTCCCCGGTTCAAGCTCCCACTGACGGGACCAGACAGAGACGCTTCAAAGGGAGAATCCAGGACGGCCAGCCCGTTAAGCTGTGCATCCCCCGCCAGGGCCAGTCCATCCAGGGGACCATAGACCCGCCCCTGAAAATCCACATTCCCTGCCAGTAGGGGATGCTCTTCCCGCAATTGATTAATAATCGGTGGCAGGGCGACGGGCGATATATCCGGCAGGGGACGCAGGTCGATATTGTCCACATCCACCGCCACATCAACGGGACCAACCGTAAAAGTGTTATTGGCAAAGGCGGCATCGATACGACCGCGGGCGAATAATCCCGGTCCGGCGGCGCGATCGACGGCAATCCCTGCCCCATCCCAGCGGGCGGCAACGGTAACGGGCAACCGCCGATTTAAATAATCCTGTTGGGGGCGGGTGAGTAATAGTCCCGGTTCCCCCGGCAGCAGCGCGCCATTCACCTGGGCACGAACAGGCGTGAGATCCAACGCGGTCAACGCATCCAGGGGCCCCGCCGCCGCCACCGTTCCGGTCCACCGTCCGGTCGCTTCCGGCACCAGCCGCGCGAGCTGAATATTTTGGGTCTGGACATTCGCCTGCCATTGCCCCTGCGCCAGGGCGGCCGTGGCATTGACATCCCCCCCAGCAAACCGATTAAGGCTGCTGGCCACCTGAGCACGAATCGAACTCAAATCCCCCGACAGAGTGCCGCTGGCTTGGGCATTGGCGCTCAGGATTCCCCCATAGCGGGGCACCAGGGCGTTGAGATTGGCATTTTGCACCCGCGCGATCGCCCGCCATTGTTCCCCGCGCAAATTGCCTTCCGCCGTAATATCTCCCCCCGCCCAGCCGGTCCGCATCTGGGCCGCGATCGCCGGATTTTCGCCTAATTCCCCGGACACCTGGGCTCGTCCCGCCAAATCGCCCTTAACCTGCCGTCGCACCTCCTCCGGCAACAGTGACGCAACCCGCTGAACCTCAATCGCCGACCAGTTCACTTGGCTGTCGAAAGTATCTTGATTGCCGCTGCCGGTTAAATTGACCGTTCCCCCCAGTAGCGATAACTGTCCCTGGGTTTGCCAATCTTCCAAGAGCCCCTCTACGGACACCTGTCCCGACACCGATCCCAGCCCCACCGTGGCCGGTGCACCATAAGCCCTCGCCACATTATTGAGATTGAGCGATCGCAGATTGAGCGCCCCCACAATGCCGCCAATCTCCATCGCCTCCAATTGACCGCGATCGCGCAGCAACACGGTGGCATCGCCAACAATCTCCCCCCCCGTCGCCGGCACAATCCGTAAATCTTCCAGGGACGCCTCCACCGGGAAGACCGCCGCCAACCGCTCCGGCAACTTATCCAACCGTCGATTAACAGTACCGCCGCCCGCCTGCCCCAAAGCGGAAACCGCTGCCTGGGTCGTGGAATTGTCTGAATTTTCGGAGCCTTGGCTCTCTGAGTCCTGCGATCGCAGTGAAAATCCCGCCGTCAGGGTCTCAATCGCCAACTGATCCACCTGTAATGGTCCCAGGGCCTCCACCTGTCCCGTCACCTGGGGATCATCAATTGTCCCCGTCAGCCGCGCCTCCGCCCCCACCAATCCCGATAACGCAACGGGCAACTCGAGCCCAAAGGTATCCTGCAATTCACCCATGCCCACATCGGGGGCATTCACCGTCAAATCAAACGCCGCTTCCAGCTCGCTGCTCTGGGGATCGGTCACCAAAAGCTGACTCTCCGCCAAATCCACCGTCCCCTTCACCCGCGCCGACACATCCCCATAGCGCGTCCGCAGGGTATCCACCGTCACCGCTTGTTCCGCAAACCGAAACACCCCCTCGTTCACCCGCAGCGATCGCGGCAACAGCTCCCCATCCACCTGTAGATCTTGAACTTGCGCCGTCCCCTGCACCGTCGGCCAAGCCCCGTCCAGCGTATACTCCACCGATAAATTTCCCGACCCCACCCCCGACGACACCTGCATCGGGCCCGGCGCTAACTGGGCGATCGCATCCAAAGGCAGGTCATTGCCCCGCAGCCCGGCTAAAACCTGTTGCGTCTCCCCCTTAAATCCCCCCTCCGCCGACCATTCCTTGGGATTGATACCGTCAATGGCCAGCGTTCCCCGGGTGTCAAAATCAATTGTTTGCGGCGATCCCTCGGTCCAATCCTCTAGGGATGCCTCTGCCGCCTCTACCCCCAACAGAAGGGGGATCACCGGCTCATTGGACCCGGGTGATCGATCAAACGCTGCCGGGATGACCTTGATATCGGCGTTATAGGCAGAAACCTTCGCCACCTGAATTTCGACCGGTCCCTTTTCCCCCGCTTCCGCCAGGGTTAGATCCAGCAAAGAACCGTCGGTCGACTGTTCCACATACACCGTTGCATCGCGGAATTCCAGCTCAATCGGAATAATGCGATCGCCCAGTAGATTAAGCGGATTCAAAATCGCCCATAAATTCCAACGGGCGATGACCTCCTGGGCGATCGCCGAATCCGGATCCTCCGGTCGGGGCAACACTTTTGATTCGCCTAACTTCAGCTCCGTCAACCCCACCGACTGCACCGGTCCCACCTCCACCGGTCGCAGCAGCAAATCACTCACCGCCTGGGAGACAAACCCCGGCAACTGGTAGTGGATCCAATACCAACCAAATCCCGCGCCCCCAGCCACCACCGCCGTTACTCCCAACGCAGTGCCATAGAGCCCATATTTCAACCATCGCGGACTGCGCTGCCACCAAGGCGATCGCGGTCCCGATGACTCTGGGGGCTCAGATTGGGGAGTGGGATCGGAAGGGGAAGTCATGGGCACCCGACGCGGTTCTAAGCGAAAAGTCACGCTAGGGGAAGAGGGACACAATGCTCCAGCCGTGCCTCACCTGGGGTGACCTTTTTAGGTAGACGTTAAAAAAACGAAAAAAGCTCAGGGGATTGGGGGTAATTGTTGGGGTATTGCGATCGATGGCACAACCGCCCCAGGAACAGCATAGACGCTTCCGAGGGCACGACCCGGGGATTGGTGACAGTGGCAGCGAATGGCCCACCCCGCCTGGGCATCACCATCCATCCCCGCCTGACCCTAGCCCCTACAGCTCCCGATCTACAGTTCCCGCTCATAAATCCGATAGGTCTTGTAGATTTTGCCGCCCGCCTTCTCCACAATTTTTCGCGACGACATATTGTCCTCATACACCCAGCCCAACTCCGCCCACGTATAGCGCTTATTGGTTTTCGTCCCCCCCTGAAACGCCAAATGAACCATGGCCAACGGGATCAACTTCCGACGGTGTTCCGGCAACGCCGCAAACGCCAAAACCCGCACCGTTTCAATAGTGCGACTAAACCATAAAAACTTAAGAATGCCGGGAAAATCCAGCTTGCCGTTTACCCGTTTCAGCACCACGTTGTAATCCGGCAGCGCCATAAAAAAGCCCACCATTTCCCCGTCAATTTCGGCAATGGGGAACAGGTCGGGATCCACCAAACTTTGCAGGGATTTAGCTTCCTCAAAAAACTCATCCTCCGTGCGCGGCGTCGAACTCCAATTATTCGCAAAGGTCTCCGTAAACAACCGATACAGCGATCGCACGTCCTTCTCGAAATCCTCCCCCTTTGTCGCAATCGGTCGGAACGTCACTCCGGACTTGGTTGCGATGTTGTAGGCCTTCTCGAACTGCCCCGCCATCTCATGGGGCTCAAACCGATAGGCATAGGCATCCTTCGCCTTCGTAAACCCAAAGCTTTCCCACAGGGCCGGATAGTACGACGGGTTATAGGGCATCATCACCATCGGCGGCAGCTCAAACCCATCAATTAACATCTGACAATTGTTATGGGTGGATAAATCAATGGGACCGCGAATTTTAGTCATCCCCTGCGATCGCAACCAATCCGCCGCCGCCTCAAACAGGGCGATCGCCACCGCCTCGTCTTCTACACACTCGAAATAACCAAACAGGCCAACCGCCTCCCCTTCCCGGTCCACGAGCCGCTGATTCACCGACGCCACAATCCGCCCCGCCAACGCCCCATCCCGTAGGGCAACAAACCCCTGAAGCTTGCCATAGGCCTGAAACGACCCCTCCGGTCCCAACTGCTTTTCCACATCGCTGCGCAGGGGCGGCACCCAATTAGGATCCTCCCCATAAACCGCCTGGGGCACATCTAAAAACCGACACAAATCCCCAGCGCTCTCCACCGCCTGAATCGTTAGGCCAGAGGAGGCGATCGCACTAGAACCAGACTTCATAGGAATTCAACCCGTGGAAAATAAACTGTCGATGCCAACAGGACGAGCAACCAAGAACCGGTACACCCATTACCGATAGCAAACTCTAGCCTGTTCACCCCAGCTTTTCCAGGGCCCACCCCCTGAATATCCCGATTTTTAGGAGTTTTCCACAGAAAAACCGGGGTTTTCCACAGAACACCCCTAGTTTTCCACAGGAAACGAATGCCCCACTGCCATAACCGCAATAGGACATTAAGCTTCCGATAACCTTTCAACCCAAACGTAAAACCTTAGCAACAGTCATCGCGGCGGCGACTCTGCCCTCAGCCCTGCTAATGGCGGCCCTGCTGCGTCAGCCCTGCCGTATCAGCCCTGCTAATGGCGGCATTCCCTACTCCCACTCAATGGTTCCAGGGGGCTTGGAGGTTACATCATAAACCACCCGATTCACACCCTCCACCTCATTCACAATTCGATTTGAAATTAGCTCCAGCAGTTCGTAGGGCACCCGCGACCAATCCGCCGTCATCCCATCCTCACTGGACACAAACCGCAGGACGATGGGGTAAGCATAGGTGCGCTTATCGCCCATCACCCCCACACTCTTCACCGGCAACAGCACAGCAAATGCCTGCCAGAAATCGTGGTACATGCCGTGGCGATTGATCTCCTGGCGAACAATCAAATCCGCCTCCCCGAGAATTTTTAGCTTGTCCGGCGTGACCTCTCCCAAAATCCGAATCGCTAAACCCGGTCCCGGGAACGGTTGGCGGCGCACAATCTCATCCGGCAAGCCGATCGCCTGCCCCACCTTCCGCACCTCATCCTTGAAGAGCTTCCGGAGGGGTTCCACCAGCTTAAACTGCAAATCTTCCGGCAATCCCCCCACATTGTGGTGACTCTTAATTTTGACTGCCACCCGCTCACCGGTCTTGGGATCAACGTTGGTGTCCGCCGACTCAATCACATCGGGATATAGGGTGCCCTGGGCCAAATAATCAAAGGGTCCCAACCGCTTCGACTCCGACTCAAAAACCCGAATAAATTCGTGACCAATGCGCTTCCGTTTTTCTTCGGGATCCGTCACCCCGACCATCTTGGACAAAAATCGCTCCGACGCATTGACATACTCAACGGGAATTTTGAATTGTTCCTTGAACAGTTTCATCAACCGCTCCGGCTCCCCCTTCCGCATAAAGCCCTGGTCGATAAACATGCAGGTCAACTTATCGCCGATCGCCCGATGGAGCAGGAACGCCAAGGTCGACGAGTCCACCCCCCCGGAGAGGGCCAGCAACACCCGCTTATCCCCCACCCGCGCCCGCACTTCCCGGACGGATTCTTCCACAAACGCTTCCGTCGTCCAGGTGGGTTGAGCCCCGCAGATGTGGTACACAAAATTGCGAATCAGCGCCAATCCCCCCTGGGAATGGACCACCTCTGGGTGAAATTGCACCCCATAAAGCTTGCGGGTGTGATCGGCGATCGCGGCACAAGCCGTATTGTCGGTATGGCCCAACAGCTCAAACCCCTGTGGCAGCTCCGTACAGGAATCCCCATGGCTCATCCACATGGTGGTGCCGTTTTCCACATTGGTCAGCAAATCCGTGGGGTCATTGATAAAGAACGCCGCCTTGCCATATTCCCCGCGCTCCGCCCGTTCCACCTGCCCGCCGAGCTGCTGCACCATCAACTGCATGCCATAGCAAACCCCCAGCACCGGAACCCCCAGGTTCCAAATCTCGGGATCGCAGAGGGGCGCATAGTCGTCATAGACCGAATTCGGACCGCCGGACAGGATAATGCCCTTGGGATCTAACTGGGCCAATTGTTCCGCCGTGGTGCGATAGGACAACACTTCGGAGTAAACCTCCGTTTCGCGGATCCGCCGGGCAATCAGCTCAGAATATTGGGAGCCAAAATCCAGGATTGCGATGAATTGGCGGTTAATGTTGGGCACCTTGGGGGCGGTATTAGAAGATGCAGCGGGCGCTTTAGGGGTAGTGGTCACGGCTGGCGGTGAAAGCTAGGGGAATAGTCTGAGAAGGTTGCGTTTTAAGGCACGTTTTTAAGGCAAACGATGGGATGGAATTATCCACCCCATTGAATATTGAAAGGTTATTAAGGGTAAGAACTGGAAGGGTTTTATAAAGGTTGGAAAGTCAAGCTTGGAAAGCCCTAGCGCCCAATGTCCCGACGAAGTCAGAGGCGGGAAGCGAAGTGGAGAGGGAAGAGATTTCCTGACGATCCATTCCACCAGTTTAGTAATGGGGGTGGAGGACTGTCGGCAAAGGCGTAGAAATTTCTACTAATGTCTACTAAAGTTCAAGCTTTTAACGTTCAAGCTTTTTTAAGTTCAGCCATATTACACCAGGACTTGAAATTCTGGGGATAGCCGCTTTATCCCGCCCCTTTATCCAGCACCCCACGGGGAGACTCAATCGGTTTCCAGAGCAGCGTTTGACGTTCTTCCTATTCGCCAATCCTATCCGCAATTTGAGACCTATCCGCCAATTTGAGACATGGTACGCCCATAGCGTCCGGTAGTTCCCGCATCCCGTTCTTTGAAATTAATCTCCGGTTTTTGATGGATTAATGCCTGCACCTGCGATCGCACGGTGGCCAGATTTTCCCCTTGGCGCAGGGGCGTCTTCAAATCAAGCTGACTGGATTCATTCAACAAACAGGGCCGTAACCACCCATCGGCGGAGAGCCGCATCCGATTACAGCGATCGCAAAAACACTCAGACATCTGGCTAATAAACCCCACGGTGCCCTGGGCCCCTGGAATTTGGAACACATCCGCCGGTCCATTGCCCGCCACTTGTCCGTCTGTTAGTCCCCAGCGATCGCGAATCCGCTGCCGCAAACTTTCCGACGCCACCCAACCGCGATCACCAAATAACGCATCATTGCCAATGGGCATAAATTCGATAAACCGCACATGCCACCGCCGGTCCAACGTCAACGCCGCCAGGGCCTCCACCTCGTGATCATTGACGCCGGGGATCACCACCACATTCAGCTTCAGGGGATCAAACCCCACCCGATGGGCCGCCTGAATCCCGTCCCACACCTCCTGCCAACGCGATCGCCCTTTGGTCCCCACCAACTGGTCAAACACCGCTGGCTCCAAAGAATCCAAACTGATATTGATCCGATTCAAACCGGCTTGGTATAAGGGCTCCGCCAACTTAGCCAACAGAAACCCATTGGTGGTCAGGGAAATATCCTCCGTCTCCGGAAATTGGGCGATCGCCTGAACCAGATCCACCAGCCCCCGTCGCAACAACGGCTCCCCCCCCGTCAATCGAAACCGCGTCATCCCCAGGGGAATAAACACCTCTTCCAACAGGGTCAGCAGCTCGTCGTTAGTGAGCATCGCCGTCCGCTGCAAATAATCCACCACCTCCCCATCCGGCATGCAGTACTGACACTGAAAATTGCAGCGATCAATCAGACTGATACGCAAATAATTAATGGCGGGCGGCGCTGACATCGCCGGCGACGCGGGAACAGCGGAAACAGAAGTCGAGGCAGAATTCAGCATGGGATTTCGGGGCAGGCCAGCCGGTCATCTTTGAGTTTAACAACAGGGAAGTTGTTTTAATCGTGACAGGGTTAATGATGGGTCCGCCCCTCCTTGTCTGACGGGATCTCGCCGACCGTCTTCCCCGTTTCGGGATCCTGTTTTAATGAAACGAGTGACCGATAACCGATAGTCCCACCTCTAGTGTCCCGCGTCTGCCCATGGCTCCGCTTTCCCCCGTTGATCGCATCCTGCAACTGCCCCCCTGGAAGAAGCAACTTAATCCCCAATGGCGGCAGGCCCGGGCGAAATTATTGGCCTATCCCAGCGATCGCCTGACCAATGTCTGGGAGGTGGCGGCCGCCCTGGAGATGGGATTAACCGTGGATGTTAACCGGGCAACGGCGGACCAGTGGCTACGGTTGCCGGGGATTTCTATCCGCCAAGCCCAGGTGTTGAGCGACCTCACCCAGGGAGGCGTCCAATTCCATTCCCTAGACGATGTGGCAGCCGCATTAGGGATAACCGAAGAAACTTTAGCGATCGCCGCCCCCCTGATGCGGTTCTATTTCTACGATCCCGACAGCGCCCTCACCCCCACCCTCGTCAACCTGAACTATGCCGACGCCGCCCACCTGACCCAAGTCCCCGGCCTGCCCCCCGCCCTCGCCCAGCGCATCGTGAGCGATCGCCAAAACCGCGGTCCCTATCGCAGCCTGGCGGATCTGCAGCGGCGGCTCCAGCTCCCCGGGGAACAGCTCCAAAACTGGCTGCATTACCTCCGGGTATAGCGCCGTCATCCCCTAAAATCAGGTCAAAGCCCTAGGACTAAGTCCCTGGCTAGGATCCAGCAAATTCATTAAAATACACCTGAGTTTTCTGGGCTGCCGAATTAAGGCGATCCCGATAAACTCGCCTACTGGAAACAGGTTTGGCCTAACCGCCAGCCTCGGCAAGGGGATCAGTTTTGCGCAGTCTGCAGCCAAATTGGCCCTTCCTTGCGTTCAAAACTGGGATACAGTGATAAGCAATTTCATTGAAATCTAAACAAATCGATACAATCATCGATTGAAACCATTGCCGAACCAGGAGCCATTGGCTTCGGCCTGGCGATTATAAGCTCTTAGGTGAGGGAGTTAACCTGTGGAAGTTGTCAAGGAATACGTTCAGCGCTGGATTGCGAGCGGGCTAGATCCCGACGAGTACATCTGCCATGGTCGGGACGGGAACCGTGTCGATATTGAGGTGGCAGCAACGGGACAGCGCTATAACGTGTTGACCTTTTGCACCAACGATGTGCTGGGGTTGGTCAACGAGCCAGCGGTTCGGCAAGCGGCGATCGATGCGATTCATCAGTACGGAACCTCAAACAGTTCCTGTGCGGTATTGAGTGGTCGGATTGATTTACATCGCCAGCTGGAGGAAGAAATTTCATCCTTCAAGCATTTGCCCCATACCCAATTATTTTTAAATGCGTGGATGGCGATGGAGGCGTTGATGGACGCCTTTTGTCATTTAGCGATTCCAGTGCCGGGATTTAAGCACACCCGCGAGACGCTGATTATGTCGGACGTGCTGAACCACGGCTGCATTATTTCAGCGTTGGCCCATGCGGGCACCCGCTCCGGTAAATCCTTTAGCCAGAGTCCGGCGGTGCGGGTCAAAGCCTTCCGTCACTGCAACATGGATGACTTGGCGCGGAAGCTGAAGCGCTATGCCAAGCCCGACGATCGCATCATGGTGGTTTCCGATGCGGTCTTCTCCATGGACGGGGATATTTTCCCGCTGCCGGAGGCGATCGAGGTCTTGAGCCACTATCCCGGTTCGGTGCTGGTGATGGACGAAGCCCATGCTAGCGGCGCCCTGGGCAAAAGCGGTGGCGGTATTTATGACCATTACGGCATTACCCCCCAGGATGCGATCGCCAAGGGCGTGGTGCCGTTGATTATGACCACGTTCTCCAAATTTGCCGCCTCTGCCGGGGCAGCCATCAGCTCGCCGGAGCCTGAACTGAAGCCCTTGCTGCACGTGTCTCCCACGTCGATCGGTACGATTTCTTTGCCCGCACCGGTAACGGCTGCAGCATTGGAAAGTATCCGTCAAGTGCGGAAGCGTCCGGAATTGGTGGCAACCCTCCATGAAAACACTCGGTACCTGCGATCGCGCTTGCTGGAAGAGGGTTTTGAGACCGTGGGAACCACCAACGTGATTCCGGTGCTACTGCCGGAAGAATTGGATCCCAAGACCTTTGCCCGCCGCTTGCTGGATCAGCACGGCATCTGGGTTTCCCCAATTTGGTTTATTGCAAAACCCCGTCTGCGGATCACCGCCAACGCCCTCCACACCAAGGCCGACTACGATCGCCTGGTGGATGCCATGGTGGCCACCCGCGAGGTGATGTATCCCAAGACCCTGACCGCAACGGCTTAGAACCCCCGAGATTGCAACCTGCGCTTGCATCGGTCACTTGCATTGGTCAATTGTCTGCGCCCCCTACCGGGGGCTTTTTTTGGGACTTTGGCACCTTTCAGGCAAGATCCCCTCAACACCATCGCCCTTGCCTGGGCAAGCTTGGGCAATAAGTTGGGCGATAAGGCTGTGGGCGATGGCACGCTAGATGGCCTCACTGGCCGCCGGCGAAGCCTGGGGCTCAGACCGGGGTGCCATCGGCCGTAGGGGCAGCTCAATGGAGAAGGTCGTCCCTTGCCCCAGATGGGTGGTGCATTCAATGGTGCCGCCATGTTTGTCGGTGATGACCTGATGGGCGATCGCCAGCCCCATGCCAGTCCCCTTGCCCGCGGGCTTGGTGGAATAAAACATCTCGAAAATATTGGGCAACACCGACTCAGGAATGCCCTGGCCCGTATCAGCGATCGTAATCCCGATGTAATTGTGGGCCAGGTGGGCGGTCGTAATCGTGAGCTGTAGGAGGGGAGCCGTGCCCAGGGACCCGCCGGCCTGGAACTGCTTCCACCCGGCGTCCATGGCATCGATCGCATTGGCCATAAAATGCATCAGCGCCTGATTCAGCTGCCCCGCATAACATTCCAGCTCCGGCAGTTGCCCATAGTTACGACTCAGGGCGATCGCCGGACGATTCGCTTGGGCACACAGGCGAGACCCCAGGATCGTCACCACACTATCAATACTTTCATTGAGGTCAATCCGTTTGAGTTCCGACTCATCCAATCGGGTAAACAGCCGCAGGGACAACACAATTTCCCGAATACGCTCCGAACCTAACTGCATCGACTGCAGCATCTTCGGTAGGTCAGACCGGAGGAAATCGATATCAATGGACTCCAGCAAGGCTTGGATCCGCGGATTCTGAGGGGGCACCCCGTCCTTACAGAGCATCAGCAGCTCCAACATATCCCCCAGCTCAGAATCAATATGTTGGATGTTGCCATGGATGAAATTAATGGGGTTATTGATCTCATGGGCCACCCCCGCCGCCACCTGCCCCAACAGGGACATTTTTTCCGTTTGCACCAGCTGGATCTGGGTACGGCGCAGCTCCCGCAGGGTCTGCTTAAGGGTCTGGGCTTGGGTTTGGGCGTCGGCCGCCTGTTCCGCCAGGGCCTGGTTCCGAGCGGCGACCCACTCGATCAAGGTATCCAGCGATCGCGCCAAACTGCCCACCTCCGTCTCCGGTCCAAGCCCCCCCAGGGCCGGGGTCACCCGCTCCTTAAACTCCCCCGTTTCCACCACCCGCTGGGCAATCCCCGCCGCCGCCGTCAGGGGATAGGTAATCTGCCGGGTGGCGATCCAGGCGATCAACCCCGCCGCCAGGGCGGAGAGGGCGAGGCTCGCAAATATGATGGACTTTTCGAGCCCCTGGAGGTCTTCCAAATCCTGCTCCGCCTGTTCCAATTTGCTGTGGGTAATGGCCAGGAGGGGGGATAAATTCTGAATGCTGCCCATTAGCCGCCGCTCCGCCGCGAGCAGCGTTTCAGCATTGGCCGTCGGCACCGACTCCGATGGATCTTTCCCCGCCCGGAGGGAGGAGGGTGAGTCGAGGGTAAGGGCCTCAGGAAGATGGACCGCCACATAGGCCTGCAGGGCGCCCAAACTTTGCCGAGTGATCGCCTGGATTTCCGCTGGGGGAGCGACCACCCACGTCGGATCCGCCGCCAAATGCTGATTCAACTCATCCGCCAGTCGCTCTGACTCCGCCAGCAGCTCTGCCACTTCATTGAGTAAGAGCAAGCGACTCTTGATGGGCTGTTCAAAGCGAGTTTCCAGTTGAAGGACCTTGATCTGAATCGCCCTTAAATTTCGATAAAGCCCGTTCAGGAGGCGATCTTGGGTGGCAGCGCTTCCGATCGCAAACACCTCCTCCCCTTGGACATAGTCCGTCACGATGACGCCGACGAGGGAGCCCAGGATACCGATCGCGATCGCTACCCCATAGCCCGCCGCAATTTTTTGCCCCAATCGCCACCGGCTAATCCGGGTGGGATTGGGGTTACGTCTCAGACGTTGCAGGGTTTGGCGAAGGGAATTAAACGGAGACAGCATGGGTAGCAGACCATTGGGCCGAATAAACGACGGAGGGATGGTAAGTCAACAGGCAATGGTCAACGGGTAATGGGTCAGCGAGTAATGGTCAATGGGTAATAATCGCCTCCCTGGGGGAAGCGTTTGGGAACCCAGCGCTGAGGGGCGGCGGCGGGGGGTGAGGTCTAGAGGAATCCTGCCTGGGGGCGAGAGGGCAGGGAAGGCAACCGATGGTGGAGAAAGTACACATTCATATCGCCCGTGCCCTTAATGGGCATATTCCCCCGGAGTTCCAGGTGGTATTGATCCTTGAGCTGGTGGTAAGTGCTTTCCGTGACCTGGATTTTGCCCGGAATACCGTGGGATTCCATGCGGCTGGCGATATTGACCGCATCCCCCCACAGGTCGTAGATAAACTTTTTCTGGCCAATAACGCCAGCGACAACCGGCCCTGTATTGATACCAATTCTAATTTTAATATCGATGCCGGCCCGGTAATTGAAGGAACGGATCTGATGCTGCATGGCGATCGCCATTTCCGCGATCGCCTCCGCATGGTTGTCCCGCTGCTGGGGCAAACCGCCGACCACCATGTAAGCATCCCCAATGGTTTTGATTTTTTCCAACCCATATTGATCGCACAACATATCGAAGCCGGAAAAAATATCGTTTAAAAAGCTCACCAGCTCGGCCGGGTCAATCTGCTTAGAGAGTTCCGTAAAGCCGACGATATCCGCAAACAGGATCGTGACGGCGGGGAACGACTGGGCAATGGTTTCCTCCCCCTCCTTGAGGCGTTTGGCGATGGGGGCAGGCAGGATATTCAACAGAAGCCGCTCAGACTTTTCCTGGGCATCCGCCAAATCCTCGTTGGCCTCCTGAAGCTCGGCGGTCCGGGTCAGCACCCGCCGTTCCAACTCCTGGGAAATATTGCGCAATCGGCCAATCACCAGCGCCAGCCCAATCAGCGCCAGGATCGACAGCAGCCCCAGCATCAAAAATAAATCCTGCAGCCCCCGCTGAGTCCGCTGGGCAATCACATCCAGGGGCTGCACCACCTCCAACACCCCGCGCACATCCCCCACCTTCCAATCGGTGCGAGGGGTACCGGGGTAAGTATTGTGGCAGCCAACGCAACTGGGGCGTAGGATATCCGCCTGGGCATAGCGAAAACTAAGGCGATCGCCCTCCCGCACCAGCTTATAAAAGGGTTGCTCAGGATTACTCTGTAGCGCCTTCAGCGCTTTTTCCTCAAAGGGATTTTGGGGACCACCGGTTTCCGCGCGCCAGGGAAACGGCTCATCACTAAACAGCCGGACCGAAATATCTGAGGGTCCCTCTCGAATCCGCTCCCCCAACTCAATCAAAAACGTCGCCGGCAGGGGGATACTGCCCGGATGCAGGGTGTAATCATGGGTCGCCCGCACCCGGTTCTCCGCGATCGCCCGCTTTACCGCCTCATCGCTATAGAGCGATCGCGCCTCCGTCAATGCATTGGCATAGAGCTGAGCATTTTGGAACGCCTGGGTTCGGATCAGCACCTCCGTCAAATGGGACACGCTGAAGAGGGAGGCGATGACCGCCACCCCAAACAACACCGTCAAACACAGAATTGTTTTGGAATATAGCGCCCGAAGCAGCGATCGTCCCCGGAAAATCCTACCGACCGCAGCCCAAGCCTGAGTGAACCGCTGGAAGCGGGAAACCGATGGGATATCCGACATGGCTCAATTAATCGTGGCAGTGCCCCATCCGCGCCCGGCAAATCGGGATCATTAGGGCAGGATGGCCTATGGTTCTATTCCACGAGTGTGGCCGACAATCAGAACTTTTTGGGCCACACCTTAACAATCCCAACGGCCAAGTACACACAAATCCATACAAATCCCCGGACCAATCTCCAACAATCGGTCCATCCAATCCGCTGGGCTTAAGGCATTTGGGAGCCTATCAAGCTTGTATGGGTCCAAGGTCCAACACTGACTCAGACCCAATCCGGTTACCCCAATCGAGGCTTACCCCGCCTCATCAATATCGATCGCCGCCGAACCGCCAGCCACCATCAGGCGCAACATAGAGCCAATCTGGAACCAAATCCAAACCGCCGTCGGAATCACCGTCAGGGCCGCCGTCCCGTAGGCCAACGAATCGAAAAAGCCCAACACCGTCAAACTTTCCCCGATCGCCACGAAGGTAAACAACGACATGGCGAGATAGCTGAGCTTAATCGCGGGGGTTTTGTAATTAACCGTCTCCTGGGTTTCGCGATTTTGATCCCACTGCCCCACCTGAAATTCGAGGCGGTTCTTAAAAATCAGCCCAAAACCAACCCCCAACAGGGTGGTGATAATTACCAAAATCGTAGAAGCATCCAAGGTAGGACCGAAGGCCACCAAATCCATCGGGATATTTTCGGGAAGACCTTCCGGCAGGGTATCAGGCAAAGTCGTTTCGAGGGCCATGGGACAAGTTTTGGGAAAGGATAGGAATCAGTATCAAATTGTTTCAGATCGTAACGTACGATGACGCCCTTTACCCATTCCCCGATACCCATCTACCCACTGAGCTATCCGGCCCCCACGCTGACTCCTAACGCCAATTATTCCGGTTGAGGGTGGGACATATGCTCGCCGCGATCGCCCCCATTGTCCACCTCCACAGGCATCGGGGTCCCCAACTGGCTGCGCACATCATCGATCGCCTCATTCAGCTGCGCGATCCGACCCTCTAGCCCTTGGCGCGCCGACTCCAAACTTTCCCCCCGGGTCCGTGCCCCCCGTAAGCGGCGACGCCCCCCTCGATCCGTTCCTAGGGCCTCATCGTCCTCGGGACGGGATGCCAAGGTTGCCCCAATCAACGCGCCGACCAAGCCCCCCAATGCAGCGCCCACAACCAATCCGCTGCCGAACCCACCATCCTTATTCGCCATTGGTCCCACTTCCTGCCGCGCCGGCCACTAAAACACTGTGGAGTCATCGTAGACTGCC
The DNA here is from genome assembly GCA_964655355.1 of uncultured bacterium. Taxonomy (GTDB): domain Bacteria; phylum Cyanobacteriota; class Cyanobacteriia; order CACIAM-69d; family CACIAM-69d; genus CALGDE01. Next base: position 3,326 of record CAZZMD010000037.1, on the reverse strand, counting down.
CCGGCCTCCCTTGTCAGGTATCCCTCAACTCAACTCAATGTTCAAAATAATGTTGAGTTTTGATCAAAGTGAGACCACCCAAAAAATGGCTGCATATAATACAGAGTAAGGGTTTCAGCGATTCAAAAAAGCCTTCGATAAAATCTTCAATCAAATCACGGGTCAGGCACTCCGGGGGAACTATGCGAGCAGTTTTGATGGCCGGAGGTTCCGGCACTCGGCTCCGGCCCCTCACCTGCGATCTGCCTAAACCGATGGTGCCGATCCTGAATCGCCCGATCGCCGAACACATCATCAATCTCCTCAAGCTGCACCAAATCCACGAGGTCATCGCTACCCTGCATTACCTCCCCGACACCATGCAGGATTATTTCCATGACGGCAGTCAATTTGGGGTGCGCCTGAACTACGCCGTGGAAGAAAAGCAGCCCCTGGGCACGGCGGGCTGTGTGAAAAATATCGAAGAAATGCTCGATGACACCTTCATTGTCATCAGCGGGGACTGTGTCACGGATTTTGATTTGTCGGCGGCGATCGCCTTTCATCGGGAATCGAACTCCGCCGCCACGCTGATCCTCAAGCGGGTGCCCAACCCCCTCGAATTTGGCGTGGTCATCCTGGACGACGATCAACGCATTGTGCGCTTCCTGGAAAAACCCTCCACCAGCGAAATTTTTTCCGATACGGTCAATACGGGGATCTATATCCTCGAGCCCACGGTGCTGGGATTTTTACCCAAGGAGCAGGAATGCGACTTTTCCAAGGACCTTTTTCCCCTGCTGCTGGATAAACACGTGCCCATGTATGGCTACGTCGCAGAGGGCTATTGGTGCGACGTAGGACACCTGGAATCCTATCGCAATGCCCAATATGACGCGCTCTACGGGAAAGTGGCCGTGGAATTTCCCTATGGGGAGCAGTCCCCCGGCATCTGGGTGGGACACAATACCCAGGTGGATCCCAGTGCCCAATTGCATCCCCCCGTAGTGATTGGCAATAACTGTCGCATTGGCGCGGGGGCCATCCTGGAGGCGGGGACCATTTTGGGGGATAACGTCACCGTTGGCACCAGTGCCGATCTGAAGCGCCCCATCGTCTGGAACGGGGTGACCATCGGAGCCGAAGCCCATCTGCGGGCCTGTACGATCGCCCGGGGCAGCCGCATTGATCGGCGATCGCACATTATGGAGGGCGCAGTGGTGGGGGCCCTGTCGGTGGTGGGGGAAGAGGCGCAAATTAGCCCCACGGTGCGGATTTGGCCCAGCAAACAGGTGGAGTCGGGCGCGATTCTGAATATGAACCTGATTTGGGGCCAGGTCGCCCAGCGGGCCCTATTTGACCAGCGAGGGGTGGCGGGGCTGTCTAATATCGATATCACGCCGGAATTTGCCGTCAAACTTGGGACCGCCTATGGATCCACCCTGGAGCCGGGGGACCATGTATCCGTGTCGCGGGACCAGCGCAGTGTGTCCCGGATGGTGGCGCGGGCGTTTATTTCAGGGCTAATGTCGGTTGGGATCGATGTGTATAACCTGGAGGCGGCGGCCATTCCCGTGGCGCGGACGGCGGTGCCGACCCTGGAGGTTCGCGGGGGCGCCCATATACGGGTCCACCCCACGCGTCCCGATTCGATTTTGGTGGAGTTTTTTGATGCCCAGGGCATCAATATCTCGAAGGCCCAGGAAAAGAAAATTGAAGGGGCTTATTTTAAAGAGGATCTACGGCGGGTCCAGGTAGGCGAAATCGGCAATGTCACCTACCCGGCCCACACCCTGGACACCTACCTCACTGCATTTGAGACCCATTTAAAAACAGAACTGGTGTCGCAAAGTCGCTCCAAGGTGGTGATTGACTATGCCTATGCGGTGTCGGGGGCAATTTTGCCAGAATTGCTCGCCAAATTTGGCTGTGATGCGGTGGTACTCAATGCCAGCCTGCGTCAGACGGTGATTCCGTCGGAGGAAAAAGAGCGGCTGTTGGTGCAGCTGGGGCAGGTAGTGGATGCGGTGCGGGCCACCTTTGGGGTGCAGGTGTCGGCCAATGGGGAACAGTTTGTCCTGGTGGATGAAAATGGGGGACTGGTGCGGGGGCCAAATTTGACAGCGTTGATGGTGGATACGGTGTTGTTTAGTGCCCCCCGCAGCACGGTGGTGGTGCCGGTCAATGCGTCCAGCGTGGTGGAACGGCTGGCGCGACGCCATGATGCGAGGGTGGTGCGGACAAAGGCGAGTCCGACGGCATTAATGGCCACCTGCCATGGCATGCCCAATGTGGTGTTGGGGGGCAGCGGGGAAATGGGATTTATTTTTCCCGAGCTGCATCCCGGATTTGACGCCATGTTCTGCATTGCCAAGCTGATTGAAATGCTGACGGTGCAGGAGCGATCGCTGGTGTATATCCACACGGAGTTGATTCCTCGGGTCTATCACAAATCCTTTTCGGTGCATTGCCCCTGGCGGGCGAAGGGAGCGTTGATGCGAGACCTGGTGGAAACCCATACGCCGGAGCATTTGGAACTGATCGACGGGGTGAAAATCCATGATTTGGATCGGGATGGGTGGGTGTTGTTATTACCCGATGCCAGTACGCCTTTGATTCATATCGTGGTGGACGGGAGCGATCGCCGATGGGTGGAAGAAACCTTGCGACACTATCGGGCCTACGTGCAAAATTTTGTGGAGCGAGATCCCGGGATTGACCTGGTTTAGAGTGGCGGCAGGGTACGGGCAATGCGTTGCGCTCCATTCAGGTCTAGAGTTGAAAACATTAGCGTTAAAAAACAACGTTAAACAAAGCAGCGCTGCAAGACCAGCGTTATAACGGCTAAAGACCTTACCTACGGGCGAGACCCCACGGGGGCAAAATAGTCATCAGGCAGAAGGAGTTGGACACCCATGGGCATGAATACCTGCGTGTTGATGGCGGAAATTGTGAAAGCGCCGGAGCTGCGCTATACGCCGGATAATTTGGCGATCGCCGAGATGCTGGTGCAGTTTCCGGGGCTGCGGGATGACGATCCGCCGTGCACCCTCAAGGCGGTCAGTTTCGGCGGCCAGGCGACGGATATTCAACAGCAATATCGCCAGGGCGATCGCATCATCCTGGAAGGCCGCCTGAGCATGAACACCTTTGAGCGCCCCGAAGGATTTAAGGAAAAGCGGGCGGAATTGCGCATCAGCCGAGTCCACCGCTTAGACGGCGGCGGCATGGCCCCCATGGCCCCCGCCCCCCCCCCCCCCGGCGCCCCCCCACCCCCCCCCGGGCTTTCCCCCGTTCCCGGCCCCGGCCGCCCGTGCCCCCCCCCCCCCCCCCCCCCCCCCCCCCCC
>CAZZMD010000036.1:37724-45297 GCA_964655355.1 uncultured bacterium | reverse complement strand
AAAACCAACCTACGCCAACGAAGACCTCGCGCCGGACACCGCGATCGCCCAAATCCCCGCCGGCTCCCGAACCCTTCCCGTACGCGCTGCAGCCCCTGCCCCCTCGCCCTCCCCTCAAGCTAACCCCCAGCCCTCCCCCCAACCGGAAGCCAGCCCAGCGCCCCAAGCTCCCGCCGGTCAGCCGATCACCCAACTTGCCTCCCAATCTACCAGCGCCCAACCCAACAACATCCAGCCCAACAGTGGCCCCGTGCCCGTCCTCCCGGAAGGGGCCTATCAAGCCCGCGTAACCTATCCCCGAGGCCTAGTCGTGCGCTCCAGCCCCAGTCGCCAGAGCGATCGCCTCACCGGGGTCTATAAACAACAAACCGTTGTCGTCCTGGGGGACAGTGGCGACGGTCAATGGCAGCGAGTGCGCCTGATGGAAACCGGCCAAGAAGGCTGGGTCATCAAAGGATATACCGTGCCATTAGATGAAGAAATTGACGGAACTGGCGGAATTGCCCAGTAGACTCCGTAGAAATACATAGGCGATTGGGTGATCGCGAGATTATCCCCTAAGGGTAATCCCCTAGGAATAATTCTCTAGATCATCTCCCTTGATTGAATCGAGGGAGCAATATTCGCAGCCCCATACCGCCTTTAACGTTTCCCAACACAGACTAGAAGAATAGAATGGCCACCAATCCAGGGGATATCGCATTCGTCGGCTACAACGCAGATGGCAACGATGATTTTGCGATCGTCGCGATAGAAAGCATCGACGGTTCCGGTACGCCCGTCACCATCACCTTTACGGACAATGAGTGGGACGGGAGCAGTTTTAATGCGACCGAAGGGACGTTAACTTGGACGGTTAGCACCCTCATTCCGGCTGGGACAGTCATCACCTTCAACAATCTGAGTGCTACCCCAACAGCCAGCGTCGGCAGCCTTTCCGTCATCAGCGGCACCCTCAACCTTGCTGCGACCAACGAAGCGCTCTTTGCAATCACTGGCACAACCGCCTCACCCACTGCTTTTCTAGCAGCAATTGCAAACGATGATTTCACCGCCGCCGGTTCAACTCTAACCGGAACAGGTTTAACAGTAGGAACGACCGCCAACGAGCTGGACGATGTCGATGCCGATGCCGATGTCGCCATATATACGGGCTCCCGGTCAGGCGATCGCTCAACTCTCCTGGCCGCCATCAACACCTCCGCCACGGACTGGTCTACCCAAGATGGCACTGGCGATCAAAGCACGGATGGGACCGCGCCGGATCTACCGTTCGACACGACCGCATTTACGGTTAGCGGCAGTCCCACTCCCCCCCCGACTCCCACTCCCACTCCTACCCCGCCAACGGTAGGCTCAGTTCTCAGCGATCGCGTTCCGGTGAATGAAGCCAACCCCCTCGAGCACAATGCCATCTCGAATGAGACCGCAGAGGACACGGTTACCCTCAGCAATACCGGATCAGAGCCTCTAGAAATCCGGCCCATCATTCCGCAGTTCCCCGACCGGAATTTGCCCGCAGGGATGAATACCGAGGATGTGTTCATCCTGGACCCCAGCGCCGACACGGTACAACCGGGAGCAAGCATAACGATTCGGGTCACGTTGCGGGGCGATCTCTTACCGGGGAATTACAGCGGTCGCTTGCTGATCAACACCAACGATCCCAACAGCCCCAATACCATCGTTCCCGTGAACAGCATTGTTTCGCTGCCCCTGGCCCGCGATGTGGCCCCTGCCCAGGGAGCCCAGCTACCGGACAACTCCCCAGTTTGGACCTCAGGGGACGACATTTTGATTGGTGCCTCCCTGCCGGGGAATCCCAGTCAATGGCTAAATGGCGGTCCAGGCAACGACTTGATCTTCGGCAATCGCGATCGCGACGTCCTGACCGGCGGCCCAGGGGAGGATACCTTACTGGGCGGACGCGGGGATGATTTTATCCGCGGTGCCGATGGTAACGATGTGCTATCCGGCGATCGCGGCAACGACACCCTTCAGGGGAATGATGGTGCCGACACCTTTGTCCTGGTGGAAGGATTTGGATCGGATCTCATCCTAGATTTCGAAGATGGACGCGATCGCATTCTGCTGGCCGGTCCTTTGGAGTTTGCCGATTTAACCCTTCAGGATCAAGGCAACTCGACCCAGATCCGCACGGGGGATGAATTGCTAGCGACCCTGGTCGGGGTTGATAGCAGCCTACTGACCAGCGCGGACTTCCTCTAATCCGACACCGACAAAGGGAACACGCTTGCCCCTTGCCTTTCGCCTATCAGGGGCCTACCAGGGGGCACCCACCAAGGTAAATCCAGACCAGAAATAGGGATGGGTGAAATCTAACGAATCGCTGCCAATCGCATCCGGCAACGGCAACGCCCCTCGGGAGACACCCCGTAGTTGCCCCTGTTCAATGGCGACCCTACCCCGCAACATCCCAAGCTGCGCCTGACGGAGCGCCTCCGCCTTTGTTGGCAAATCGGCAAGGGCATCATAAAACTCCGCCATCAGGGCAAGCGTCCCAGAATCGCTCACCTGCCAAAGACTCGCAATCACGCTTCTGGCCCCAGATTGAATCGATAACCCCGCAAACCCCAATTCTGCAGAATCGTCCCCCACGGCAGTCCGACAGGCGCTGAGCACCAACAACCCCAAGGGCGGCGTATGGAAATTAAACGCCGCGATCGCGTCCAAATCGATCCGCTCAGCCCCCCATAGCTGCACATAGGATTGATCCGGATTCCCCGCCCTAAAAAAGGCATGGGTCGCCAAATGGACGATCGCCATATTCGTATCCCGCCGAGCAGCCTGAATCCCCGCCAGCGTGAACTCCTGATCCAGCAAATCAACCGTCTCCCAGGCCGAGCTGATCGCCTCCACCTCCACCGGTACCGCCGGCAAACTGGGCAGCGTCTCAAACTCCGACGTCCCCGCCGCCAACACCGTCGAATTCTGCAAAGACTGATAATTCGTATCCAGCAAGGCAAAGCTGGGAATCGTCGCAACTGCAAAATTTTCAATCACAAACTGTTCTCCATCGTGCAGCATCGCCATGGGGAGCGATCGCAATCCCGGATCCAAAGAAAACTGCAGAACATCGACCTCCTTTTCCTCCAACGCCTGACGGAATGGGGCAATAATCCAGCGATAGAGCCTTTGCGCCGAGGGTAAGTAAGTGGGGAGAGAGCCAAATAGCCGATTAGTGAGCTGGCGTCGTAGCTGAACCGTCGTCTGTCGCAGCTCCGTTAGGGAAACATTTTCAACCGTATGCCGGAGAGGATCCCCCGTCGGCAACACCAGGGCCAGCTCCAACCGATCCCGATGGGCAAAGGTATAGAGCACCGCCGACACCGTATCCGTATTGTCATTGGTCACCCGCAACACGTTTTGGATCGCATCCAAGGAAGACTCAACCACCGGCACCTCATAGGACACCCCCCAATAGTTGCCATACTCCGCCGCCCGCAGATGCTCCAAATAGCCAATCAATTCCCCCGGGGTTAGGTCATCAATGCGATCGCCCAAGTCCCGTCGAAAATCATCGACATCGATATTATTCCCACGGCTGACCCGACTCCCCGAGTCCACCCAGGCACTGAGAAAAACACTGCCCTCCCGAGAAAAACTGCCTGGATCTAGCTCAACACTTTCCAGTGTTTCATCCGGAGGATCGTCCCCCTCAACCACCAGAATTGGAGTCTCGTCGGAGGGATCCACCAATAGGGCAACTTCAACATCATTCCCCCCTTGGGCATCGTCATTTAGGGTGTCAGAACTGGTATCGGCACTCCCCGTCGATTGGGACAACGTCGTTCTAATTTCCTGACTCTCATCGCCGAGTGAAAGCGTTTGAACCTCAACTTCAGTGGTTCCTGTATCGACGTCGGTGGTCCCAATATCAACTGCCGTGGTCCCTGTATCAACCTCGGTCGTTCCTACATCGACGTCGGTAGTCCCTGTATCAACTTCCGTGATCCCCGTGTCAACCTCAGTCGTTCCCGTATCGACTTCTGTGGTCCCTGTATCAACCTCAGTCGTTCCTGTATCAACGTCCGTGGTCCCCGTATTGGAAATGCGAATGGACCCAGCATTAGTGCTCCCCTCAGCCGGAGTAAGCGTCACTTCCGTAGCGATAACCTCAGTGGGGACAATGGCAGTGCTCCCGGCTTGAATAATTCCCTCCGTCCCGTTCTCGCTGGCGTCCCCCACGGTGAAAGGCACCGCCGGATCAGACGATCCCCCTCCATGAATAATCACAATATCGCCGCTGGAGGTTGCACCAAAGGTCGACACATTAATATCAAAATCCTGGCCAGACTCCGGTGGATCCCCAATCCGGACTGCCCCCCCACTAATCACCTCAATCGAGCCGCCCGCGCCCCCCTCAGTCAGGATGCGTTCCGCAACAGTGACATCCCCCGCCGCCTGTATCGTTATCTGCCCCCCCTGAAACGCCGTCGATCGCGACGCCGAAGCATCAATCAGCTCCGCACTAATCCCCCCAGACCTCGCCGTTAAATCCACATCACCCGCGCTGCCGGTATCCACATTGAGGGTGATGATATCCCCCACCGTAATGCTGTCCGCGGCAATACTCAGCGATCGCCCATTGGTAGAAATATCCTCATCGGGATCCGCCGTAAAGGGTCCTGCGGTGACCTCAAATGAAATAGAGGGAAACGCCCCAGTCGAATCAGCGGTCCCCGACGAAAAATCTAAAGAGACCCCATCCTCAACCTGAATTTCCGCCGTCGCGATCAGGGAAATCGTCCCTTCCACCGCATCCAATGCCGCCTTTGAAATGGTTAGGGTTGTGCCCGCCGCATCAGTCTCATTAATGGTCGCTCCCGTGGTCGACAGCAGATTATCTGACGTCGCAGCGGATGAGTCCTCAACAATGACGATACGCTCTGGGTCCAGGAGTAGGCGACCCAGTTGACCCGCAGGGGCACTCAGATCAACCCGCCCATCAAAGCCCAACTGCGATCGCCCCGAAACCTCGACGAAGCCCCCATCCCCAGCGATCGCCCCACCCCGGGCCAACACCTGCCCAAAAAACTGGGTATTCCCATCCGACCAAAATACGACTTGTCCTCCATTGCCCTGGTCAAGAGCGCTGGCATCCACGATAAATTCGCTGTCTGCCCACAGATTCTGAGCCGTCGGCAAACCGGTTCCCCCCTGCCAATTTCCGCCAATGGAGACATCCCCCCCACCGATCGCCCCGGTAGCATCAACCCATCCCTCAATCGCAAACAAATTAGTCCCGGTCACCACAACCTGGCCCCCCACCCCCTGCCCACTGGAGGACACATCGATCGCCCCACTCAGGACAATAGCGCCCGGCGTGATGGGCACTTGAGTATCGCCCGATCGCGCGCTCCCTAAAACCACATCCCCCGACTCCGTCATCGTCACCCGCCCTGCCGCCGCAATCCCCTCCGTCCCGGTCAACAACGCAGGCAAACTCAACGGCGCGATCGCCCCCGTCCCGTCAAACTGACTCCCAAGGGCTAGGGGCTCCAACTCAAACTGCAACAAATGGCCGGGGGCACCAAACCGCACCATCTGCCCCCCCTCCACCGCAGAAACGATCACCGCCCCCCCCGGCGCGGTCAACGTCCCCCGATTCAACACCGAGCCCCCGATCAACCACAGATCCGCCCCCGGCACCACAGACAAAGCACCAAAATTCGCGATCGCCCCAGCATGTCCGCCCCCTGGGGCCCCATCAAACCGCAGCGCAATAGGAGCCCCCGTCAATCCCGTGATATCGGATCCCGTCCCCAACCCAAACCAGCGATCGCCCCCAAAACCGATCCCCGTTGCAGTACTCACCCCGAAAGAGCCCGGCACATCCAGCCTTGCCCCCTGGCCAAACACCACCCCCGCCGGATTCAACAAAAACAGATCCGCACCCGACCCACTCAATCGCACCGTGCCATCAATCACCGACGGCACCCCACCCCCAACGCGCCCTAAAACCCGCTGAGTTGCCGCCGGCGTCAAAAAGTGCGCGGTTTGCCCCGCATCAACACTAAATTCCTGAAAACTATGGAATAAGTTCTCGCCCCCCTGGGTCGACTGCCCCCCAGTAATGGTGAACTCATTCCCCTGGTCCTGGACTTGGGTCGCAAACCCATCCTGCGCAGGCGTCACCTGGGCCTGCACCGGCGACAGCGTCGCCAATACAACCCCCAGTCCAACCCCCAAGCCCAGTAGCCCGCGATCGCCCCTGAAGCCCGCCATACCCGAATCGGCCCCCTGATAAACCGAACAAACCAGCCCCTACGCCAGGCGTAAACCCGGACAAGAAGCTCTCTGCGATCCTAACAACTTCAGATACCATCCCCAGAAAACTTAAAGAGGGATTTACTAGGGGCTGCCATCAGCTGCCATCAATTAAATCTCTAAGTCAAAAGCCACAAGGGTTTCAGCTCCTAATGTTCTTTGATTTGAAAGGGCGTGTATTCCTGACCCCTCAGGGCTTCTGGCGTTTGACTGAGTACACGCCCGAGGCCCCCTGCGATCGCTGATCGCGATCGCCCCCCAATTCAGACCCCCAATTCAGACCCCCCAATCCAGCCGCCCAATTCAGCCCCCTTATCCAAAATTGATGACTCATTTTCCCTATGGCATGATCGGCACAATGGCGTTTCTAGAAGGGCTGTGATGCAGGTTTGGGCGGCGGCGATCGCACTGGAATTATTAACGGGATTGCCTGCTGGAGCGATCGCGGTGGAGCCGAGGGACGCCCAGGAAAATTTAGACATTGCCCAGACTCCGACCAGCCGAGACGAGAAACGACAAGCGGCACTCCGGTCCCTGAGACAAGGGATTCAACACTTTCGAGTCAGTCGGTTCCAAGACGCCCTGCAATCCTTCGAAACCGCATTGGCACTGTATCAGGAGGTCGGCGATCGCGCTGGGGAAGGCATCACCCTCAACAACATCGGCACCATTTATCGAAGTCAAGGGCAATACCCCCAAGCCCTGGACTTCTTCCAACAGTCGTTAGCGATTCGCCGGGAAGTGGACGACCCCAGGGGAGAAGGCGCCATCCTCAATAACATCGGCGCGATTTATCGAAGTCAAGGGCAATATTCCCAAGCCTTGGACTTTTACCAGCAATCATTAGCAATTCGTCGGAACGTCGGCGATCGCAGAGGAGAAGGCATCACCCTCAACAACATCGGCGCCATTTACGACAGCCAGGGGCAATATCCCCAAGCCTTGAACTTCTACCAGCAATCATTAGCGATTGCCCGTGACATGGGCGCTCGCACCGAGGAGGGGGCCACCCTCAACAACATCGGTGCCATTTATCGAAGTCAAGGGCAATACCCCCAAGCCCTGGACTTTTACCAGCAGGCATTGGCAATTCGTCGGGACGTCGGCGATCGCGCCGGGGAAGGGGCCACCCTCAACAACATCGGCAATGTTTACGACAGTCAAGAACAATATCCCCAAGCCAATGACTACTACGAGCAGTCATTAGCAATTCTTAGGGACGTCGGTGATCGCGCCGGGGAAGGGGCCACCCTCAACAACATCGGCAATGTTTACGACAGTC
>CAZZMD010000036.1:0-37624 GCA_964655355.1 uncultured bacterium | reverse complement strand
TTAGGGACGTCGGTGATCGCGCCGGGGAAGGGGCCACCCTCAACAACATCGGCAACGTCTATCACAGCCAAGGGCAATACCCCCAAGCCTTGGACTACTACCAACAATCACTCGCGATTCGTCGGGACGTCGGCGATCGCGCCGGGGAAGGCACCACCCTCAACAACATCGGCTTCGTCTACAACAGCCAGGGGCAATATCCCCAAGCCTTGGACCACTACCAGCAGGCATTGGCAATTCGTCAGGAAATCGGCGATCGCGCCGGGGAAGGGGCCACCCTCAGCAACATCGGCTCAACCCATTACGATCAAGGACAATATTCTGACGCAACCGCATACTTCCACCAAAGCATTGCGATCCTCAGCGCCATTGAGCAGGATCTATCCGCCAACGATCAAGCTCGAATCGCTTTCTTTGAATCGACCTTCAATTCCTATCCCTTCCTACAGGCAGCCCTAATTGCCCAAAACGAAACCGCCGCTGCCCTGGAAATTGCCGACAGCTCCCGGGCGCGATCGCTCGTTCAATTCCTCAACCCCTCCGCCAGCAATCAACCGCCCCCTCCCCTCACCATTGCCCAAATTAAACGCCTTGCCCGCGAGAAGAACGCCACCCTCATCACCTACTCCATCGTTTGGGACGACCTCTACATTTGGGTAATCTCCCCAAACGGCGACCTAAATTTCGTCAAAGCCGATCCCGCACAAGCAGGAATCCCCCTGCGCCAAGTGGTCCGGGGCTCCCGTTCCGCATCCAGTGTCGGCGAATTTAACAATCCCCTCTTTGCCCAGTCCCAATACCGCATCGACCTCCAAGCCATCCGGGGAGACGAGCCCCGTGGGCTCTGGGCCCAAAGTCCTGAGTACCTAGAACGGGGCTACGATCTGCTCATCAAACCCATCGAACAATACCTCCCCCAACACCGGGCAAGCCGACTCATCATCGTTCCCCACCGTGAATTGGGCACTGTCCCCTTCACCGCCCTATTCAACGAAGGAGAAGGCTTTTTAATCGAGCGCTACACCATCACCGTCGCCCCATCCCTCCAAACCCTGGATACCCTCCAGCAAAAAACACCCACTGCCACCGGTGCTCCCCTAGTGATGGGCAACCCCAGCCCCATGGTGGGCAACCTGAGTCAACTGCCCGGCAGCGAAGCCGAAGCCACCGCGATCGCCCAAAAACTCAACACCATCCCCATCCTCGGCCCCCAAGCCACCGAAGCCATCATCACCCCAAGACTCGCCAACGCCAGCATCTTGCACCTGGCCACCCACGGGATTATTCAAAAAAGCGATCGCGACCTCAACAGTTGGCTTGCCCTAGCTGATATTGAATCTGACGACACCACCGACAACAAACTGACCATCAGCGAAATTTTCAACAGCCAACTCAACGCCCAACTCGCCGTGCTCAGCGCCTGCAACACCAATAGTGGCGAAATCAGCGGAGAAGGAGTCATTGGCTTAGCCCGCGCCTTCCTCAAAGCGGGCATCCCCACCGTTGTTGCCAGCTCGTGGAAAGTACCGGATCGCGAAACCCAGGTGTTGATGGAAGAATTTTACGACCAGCTCTTAATGGGTAAAACCTACGCCGAAGCCCTGCGGGCCGCCCAACTCAAAGTGCGCACCCAATCCCCCAATCCCTTCTACTGGGCCGCATTTAGCGTCATTGGCGAGGGCGATCGCCCCCTAATCCAGAATGAATACATCCAGAATTAATATATCCAGAATGAATACCGAATTTCCCTAGGGTTGCTAAGGCGATCGCGATAATCGAGAAGGACAAGCTGCCTGTTGCGGGCGCTATTGAGGAGTCGGGATAGATTATGAATAACCCAACGACAATGCTCGAATCCCGCAACATCAGTTTTTCTGGCCTTCAGCCCGCGATCGCCCCCTATGGCTGATCTATTTTCCACCCCAGCGAATCTATCTTCGGTGCACCCCTCGACCGATGGGGAACCACCGCGTCCACTGCCCGATCGGCTACGGCCCAAGACCCTGGCAGAGGTCGCAGGACAGGACCATCTCACCGCAGACAACATGCCACTCCAGCGAATGGTGAGCACGGGAAATGTGATCTCGACCATTCTGTGGGGGCCGCCGGGATGTGGAAAAACCACCCTGGCGCGCATTATCGCCGAGCATTCAGGGCTACAGTTCGAACAACTTTCCGCGATTTTCGCTGGGGTCAAAGATTTAAGAGCCGTCTTCGAAACAGCTCGACAGCGACGGAAAAAGGGACAACAAACCCTGCTGTTTGTGGATGAAATTCACCGGTTTATGAAATCCCAGCAGGACGCATTTTTGCCCGTTGTGGAAGATGGAACCATTATTTTGATTGGGGCCACCACAGAAAATCCGTCCTTTGAGCTAAATGGGGCATTGTTATCGCGATGTCAGGTGCTGGTGCTCAAGCGGCTGAGTGATGACGCCCTAGAACAATTGCTACAGCGGGCGGAACAGGCGATCGCCAAAACGCTACCCCTCACGGACCAGGCTCGCGACACCTTAAAAACCTTAGCGGATGGGGATGGGCGCTATGTATTAGCGATCGCAGAGCAAGTGTTCGCCCAATCCGAAACGCTGGATGCCAAGGGGCTAATGGCAATCATGCAGCGGCGGGCTCCCCTGTACGACAAGAAGGACGATGGTCACTACAACCTAATTTCTGCCCTACATAAATCGGTGCGAGGCAGCGATCCCGATGCGGCTCTGTACTGGTTTGCCCGAATGCTCGCCGGGGGGGAAGATCCCCGTTTCATCGCCCGGCGCATCACTCGAATGGCGAGCGAAGATATCGGCTTGGCTGATCCCCAAGCACTGCCCCAATGCATCGCCGCCTGGGAAGCCTATGAACGCCTGGGCAGTCCAGAAGGGGAGCTAGCTTTGGCGCAGGCACTGGTTTATTTAGCCACCGCACCGAAGTCGATCGCCATTTATTCCGCCTTCAAAAAAGCCCAGAAACAGGCTCGCAAAACGGGGTCTTTGATGCCTCCCAGACATATCCTGAATGCCCCCACCAAACTAATGAAAAAAGAGGGCTACAGTGCAGGCTATATCTATGATCCCGACACCCCAGAAAGTTTTTCGGGGCAGGACTATTTCCCGGAGGAAATGGGGCGGATGTCGTTCTATACGCCTGTCCAGCGCGGTTTTGAACGGGAAATCGAAAAACGCCTCCATTATTGGGCCAGGTTACGAGCCAAGAAAAAACCCAATCCCTAGCCGAGGCTACTGATATTGATACGAGTATTGATACGAAATCATGCTAATTGCCAGGTCATTTTTTCCCCAGCTCGTAATGGCACCAGCGGCGCATCCGTAAAGGGCAATTCCTTGGGAATCTGCCAAGTTTTTTTGACAAGGGTGATTTTGTCGGTGTTTCGAGGAAGCTGATAGAAATCAGGACCAAAAAAGCTAGCAAAACCCTCGAGTTTATCCAGGGCATCCACACTCTCAAAGGCTTCTACATATAGCTCCAGAGCGTGCAGGGCAGAATAACACCCAGCACAGCCACAATCGCTTTCCTTGCGATCGCGGCCGTGGGGAGCACTGTCTGTACCCAGAAAAAATTTAGGATTACCCGACGTTGCAGCCTTGAGTAATGCCTGTCGATGGCTTTCCCGCTTCAGAATCGGCAAACAATAATAATGCGGACGAATCCCGCCAAAAAAGATGCTGTTTCGGTTCAGCAGCAAATGTTGCGGAGTGAGGGTCGCCGCAGTTTTATCAGCAGACAAAACGAACTCAACAGACTCTTCGGTGGTGATATGTTCCAGAACAATACGCAAGGCCGGAAATCGCGATCGCAACCCCACCAAATATTGATCAATAAAAACCTTTTCCTTATCAAAAACATCAATGTCGCGATCAGTCACTTCCCCATGAAGCAGTAGCGGTAAATCCACCGCCTCCATGGTTTCAAAAACGCGATCGCAATTACGAATATCCGTCACCCCAAAATCCGAATTGGTGGTCGCCCCCGCCGGATAATACTTAACCGCTTTAACAAACCCAGACTCCTTCGCCGCAATAATATCCGCTGGGCTAGTGTTGTCCGTAAGATACAGAGTCATCAACGGTTCAAAAGTTAAATCCTCTGGCAGGGCGGCCAGGATGCGATCGCGATAGGCGGCAGCATCTTCAACGGTGCGCACCGGCGGCTTCAGATTGGGCATGGCGATCGCCCGGGCAAATTGTCGAGCGGTATGGGGAAGAACCGCCTTCAGGGCATCACCATCGCGCAGGTGCAAATGCCAATCATCGGGGCGCGTAATCGTCAGCGTTTCGGGGGGTTGCATGCAGAAATCAGAGCTGGACTATTAAACCGTTATCCCGATCATAGAGCGACTGAGCTACGGGGCAGCAGATCGCGACTCAAAATCGCGCCCGTGGGAAAACCAACCGCTGAGGGCCACCGCCAAACCATCCGCCGCATCATCGGGACGGGGCAGCTTATCCAAACTCAACTCCCGCATCACCGCCTCCTGCACCGCCAACTTATCCGCATTGCCATAACCCGTCAGGGCCTGTTTAATTTGGGCGGGCGTAAATTCCACCAGGGGCAATTTTTGTTGAGCAAGGACGAGCATCACCACCCCTCGCGCTTGGGCAACGGCGATAGTATTGCCCATGCGATAAAAAAACAATTTCTCGATCGCCACAAAATCCGGCTGAAACGTATTTACCACCTCATGCAAATCATCGTGGATCATACACAGGCGATCGCCGATGGGGGTGCGGGCGGGGGTTTGAATAATGCCATAGTCCAGGACTTTAACGGTATCCGGCGATCGCCCCTGACCGACGGTGCAATCCAACGCCCCAAAGCCCACAATCGCCAACCCGGGATCCAACCCCAAAATCCTGACCACACTGCCTCCCCTAACGTTATTTTTTCGCTACCGATTACTTCTGTACAGGTATCAATGTACAGGTCTCGAAATAGAATAAAGAACGAGCATAATAAAGTCTGGATCCAGCGTCCGAATCCAGCGTCTGAATCCACTCAGAGCGACGGGCGATCGCCTGATGCAGACTTGAGCCAGAGACTAATCGAGACGACTCACCAACCAAAAACCTTTTACGGGACTCCCTATGAGCTTAAACGTTGTGAACCTGGTGGGACGCTGTGGCGGCGATCCCGATATGCGTTATTTCGAGTCCGGCAGCGTACTGTGCCGCTTGACCC
Organism: uncultured bacterium; assembly: GCA_964655355.1. Classification (GTDB taxonomy): domain Bacteria; phylum Cyanobacteriota; class Cyanobacteriia; order CACIAM-69d; family CACIAM-69d; genus CALGDE01. Next base: position 32,428 of record CAZZMD010000036.1, on the reverse strand, counting down.
TGGCGGTGAATCGCCCCACCAAAAACGACGATCAGCCAGACTGGTTCAGCTTGGAGCTTTGGGGAAAGGATGCGGAAGTGGCGGGCAATTACGTGCGCAAGGGCAGCCTATTGGGCATCCAGGGCCGATTAAAAATTGATAGCTGGACCGATCGCAACACCGGCGCCCAGCGCAGTGCGCCGACCATTCGGGTGGAACGCCTGCGCCTGCTAGGAAGCCGCCGCGACAACGATCCATCCAATGCGCCCACCAACTACGACGAGTTCTAGGACGCGCCCTAGGGCAAATTTCAGAAAATCTGCGCAGTCGTGATGCGAGGTCGCCGGGATGCACATCTCATCCCAAACGAGCGATCGCCCTTTGAAAAATCCATCGTTCCTCCCTTCCATTTGCACTCCTTCACATTGAGCAGGGGAATTTGTTGTGAATTATGGCCAGGGGGCTTTTTCAGGTGCATTTTTTTAGCCCCCCTCAGTTCCAGTGAGCTATCAAAGGATTTAGAGGCATGGCAAGCAGAAGGCACCCCCATCGCGATCGCCCCATCCTCAACCCCGCAGCATCGTTACCCCACAAACTCCCATGACCGTCGAACTCGTCCTCAATCCCGCCACCCAATACGTCTCCGTCGCCGGGGATGAAACTCCCACCCCCTCCGTCATTTGGGACCTAGCCATCCAGCAAGCGGTCATCAACACAGCCGTGGGGCCCACCATCTCCTCCCGCGCCTACGGCATTCTCCACACCGCCATGTATGACGCGTGGGCCGCCTATGACCCCGACGCCGTTGCCACCCAGCTATGGGACAACCTCCAACGCCCCAGCAGCGAAAATACCGACGCCAACAAAAGCACGGCCATGGGGTACGCGGCGTACCGAGCCGCCACAGAACTCTTCCCCACGGAACAGGCCATCTTCGACACCGTGATGGGGACCCTGGGGCTAGATCCAAACAACACAACCACCGACCCCAGCACCCCCGCCGGCATCGGCAACCTGTCCGCCGAAGCACTCATGAATATTCGCCGGGTAGACGGCGCTAACCAGCTCAACGGCTACACCGACACCACCGGCTATGCCCCCATCAACGTGTCCCCAGACGCCGTGGTGGACATCACCCGCTGGACCCCAGAGCGAGTCCCCATCGACTCTGACGGAGACCTGCAAACCTTCCTCACCCCCCAGTGGGGCTCCATCGTCCCGTTCGGCTTAAACCGCGGCGATCAGATTCGACCGGTGGCCCCCCAGCCTTTCCTAATGCCCGGTGTAGAAGGCACTGTCGATCTTCAGAATCGCACCATCACCCTGGCCGACGGCACCGTTTTAGGGGTCGATCGCAGCCTAATCGGCACCATCATCAATCCGGCTTTTATTGAACAAGCGGAAAACGTAGTCAACATCAGCGCCACCCTAACGGACGAGCAAAAGCTGATTGCGGAATTTTGGGAAGACGGGGCAGGCACATCCTTCCCCCCCGGCACCTTCCAAACCTTTGGACAATTTATCTCCGGTCGGGACGACAACAGCATTGATGACGACGCCTTGATGTTCCTCGCCCTAGGCAATGCCGGATTTGACGCCGGTGTCGCCACCTGGGAAGCCAAGGAATTTTACGACTACGTCCGGCCCGTGCGAGCGATCCGCAACCTGGGACAGCTAGGGCTGATTGGCACCCCCGGCGTCGATAGCCTCACCGGCGAATCCGGTTTTGTGATTGACGCTTGGGTCCCCAACCAAGGCACCCAGACGATCTTGGCGGAAAACTGGCTCAGCTATCAGGATCCCACCTCCGATGCCTCACCGCCCTTTGCGGAATATACGTCAGGGCACAGCGCCTTTGGGACGGCGGCGGTGGCGGTACTACAAGCATTTACGGACAGCAATGACTTGGGAGCATCGGTGACATTTTTGCCGGGACAATCCCGCTTCGAGCCCGGCCTTACCCCCCAGACAACCCTCACCCTGGCATGGGATGAGCTGACGGATATTGGAAGTGAAAATGGCATTTCTCGGCTCTATGGGGGAATTCACTTCACCGAGGGGGATCTGAACGGGCGCAGCTTAGGCACCGCAGCAGGCACCGCAGCCTGGGAACGGGCGAATGGCTATGCTCATTTGGGAACCAACGACACCACCTACCTGCGGGGAACGGCGGGCAATGACACCCTAACGGTAGCGGAAGGCAGCCTATTTGCCGTTGGTGAGGACGGGAACGATGTGCTGTTGGGGGCTGATGGCAATGATCTGTTGGCCGGCAGTGCCGGGAACGATGTATTGATCGGCAATGGCGGAGTGGATCTGTTTGTGTTGACCCCTGGGGATGGCACCGACACCTTCGTGGATTTTGCAGACGGGAGCGATCGCATCGTCCTCGGCGAAGGTTTAACGTTTGAGGGCCTATCGTTCATCGACAGCACGGTAACCGTTGATGGGGTGAGCGTACCGGTGACCAATATCAGTAGCGGCACCGAGCTATTGGTCCAGGCGGCCAACGTCGCTGCCAGTGCTTTCAGCGGATCTGACTTTATCGTCATCTAACCCGCTCATCCAGCTTGATAATTACAGTTGATAATTACAACCGTTGGGGTAAGCGTACACCAAACAACCAAGTTCCCGACACTTGGATATCATCACTGTATATAAACTGTTCAAAATTCTCACGAAATTTAGAGTGTGATAGATACCCATCCTGACCAGAATCAAGAGTCTGGAATATCCACTCAATATTCTCTATATCAATGCCATAGGCTTCATAAAAGAGCCTTAACTCTTCCATTGATACCTGCTGATCTTGATTAATATCGATCAGCTTTAAGAAATGCCCCGTGAAATCATGATTAATCTTGCGCTCAAACAGCCTTAGCCACTCTGATTGGTTAATTCTGCCATCGTTGTCATAGTCTGCCAAATCCTGAAGAACGCTGCCAACCTCAAGGAACATATTTTCCAATAAAACAGACTCTTTGCCACCTTTAGTCCAACCTTTCAGCATAGCCAACTGCCGACCTGCCAGCCGAAAATCCTGTAGGTTAATTGTTCCACTGTGATCGTAATCAAGAACCTCAAATAAATGCTTGAGCTTGGCTTGACGGCGGTGACGTCTCAGGGCAGAGAGTTCATCAGTACTAACCCTCTGCCAACCCCATCCCAAGGCAAGCACCAGTAGGCCAAAATTAATCCAGAGCGGCCAGTTTTCCCCAAATTTATCGAAGGCAAAACCCACCCAAGTTGCTCCAACAAAACCTGCCATTGCAGTAACTGATTGCATCAGTCCTAAGGTTTTCCCTTGCTGTTTAGAAGCTGCCAATTGGCTGATCAAACTGGTTAAGGCAGGAGAACAGGTAGCTTGAGCAAAAATTGAAAATATGACCGCCCCTGAAAACTGGATAACCGATGTAGAGAGACTAATAAACAACAGTCCCAAAGCTGCACTGCCTAAACTAATGAGCGCCAAATTTCGCTCTCCAATCCAATTCACAAGACGCCCCGTCAGTCCAAGCTGAATAATGGCAGTGAGCAAAGAAAAGATAACCACTAGATAGGCATACTCCTGTGCCCCCCAACCAAAACGTTGACTACTCCATAGGGGGAAAATAACCTGTACGCCGATGGACACAAACATAGTCATGAAAACCCAAAGCATTATTGGGAGCATCAGCGGGCGTTGTAGGGTAACTTTCACATCTCGATAGATTGCAATGATCGAGAACCCTCCTGCCCCAGAATCTGCAACAGCGGATGATAGGTCGTGCTGGTTAGAAGACGGGAGGGGTGGGAGGGCAAGGCAGGTAAAGATTAAGGTCACCATTGCGGCGATCGCAGCGACCAGGCCAGGCAATCGAAAATTAGGATTAGCAGAATCACCCCCCAGTAAAATTCCACCAATAACAGGTCCCAAAATGAAGCCAACGCCCACACTAGCTTCCAGGAAACTCAAGACTTTGGCCCGTTGCTTAGGGGTCGTCAAATCTGCCACATAGGCTTGGGCAATCACAATACTGGCGCTCGATACCCCAGCCAAAAGGCGCGAGCAAAATAACACCTCCAGAGAGTTCGCCTGACTCAGAATAATGTAGGAGAGGGCGGTGCCAGCAATGTTAAATATTAGTGCAGGGCGGCGACCGATGCGATCGCTCAAATGTCCCCACAAAGCGGGAGCCAGAACACTCAGTAATGGATAAATTCCCAGTAAAAGCCCAACTTCAAAAGCAGACGCTTGGAAATATTGTGCATAGAATGGGAGCAGAGGTAAAACAATACCAACTCCAACAAAATCCAGCAGAATACTAATCATAAGAATTATTAGTATTCTGCCCTTCTGGAATTTAAGACGGGATGGTTTCATCACCTATGGTTGTGAAATAGAAGAGCCATTCGAGGGCTAAAGACTTGCTCAACAATCTTACTTTTTGTGAATAACTGCCAATTTATCATCGCAGTAGAAATGTATCGATTCGATATCTCTTCTTAGATCTAAAATTCTTGCCTGAAATAGGTAATTTTCTGGCAGATCAATGAATTGATTTTCTGACTCTGATAACTGCTTTAGGATATCAATTGTCTTGGGGACAGTCGGCAGGCTCTCCTCATAAGTTGGACTCTGCCAATGCAAGTCCTCAATAATATAAATTCCGCCCGCCTTTAGATAGGGAAACAGCAGTACCAAGGCTTGCTGTTGATGGAAAGACGCGTGGGAGCCATCATCTAAAATCACATCGTAAACTGCCTGGCCTTCCACTGCCTCAAGCTGTGCAGCTGTCTCTGCTAAGTTGACGAGGTCCCGTTCCTGGCTTAGATCTCCTTGGATAAACTGAAAGTTATCCACTTCGGACTCTAGATGGGAAAAGTCATTAATATCAAATCCATAGATTTTGGCCTGTTCAAAATATTCAGACCATATCCGGATTGACGGAATATCAGTAGGAATCCGATCTGACAAAAACATGCCAAACTCGGGTCCTCCGATGCATAAGCCAATTTCTAAGAAAACAATCGAGGTTGATTTGAGGGGCGAGAATAACTGTTCATAGACCAAGGTATAGCCATGTTTCTCAGAGTACTCGGTTCCCTTGTCCGAGTTAAACCGATTGGCTAGTTCAGTGAGGTTTGGTGGTCCCATTATAATGATGAAAATTAGAGTTAAATTTAAAGCGTGATGTGGGGGGGGAATATGCGATCTTTGATGCGCAATCTTTATCGTCTAAGAGCCTCTGGAAAAACCACCCCAGGGTTTAAAAAAATTCACGCCAAAGGGAGTGGCAACTAATCTAAGCTCAGTGGAAACATTGCCATAGAGTTCGCCACGGGTTAATTGGGCAGTTTCGATTAACTTCAACACTAGACCTCCCACATCCTTAAAGTGGGCGAGAACTGCCTTGGAGTCACGGAATTGCGCCAACACTAAACACTTGGTCTGGAGTTTGTTAAAGTAAAACTGATACGTTAAGGTTCCTGGCTCATTGGCTTGAACAGTGGTGATAAATAGATTGGCAACCTCTTTAAATTCATCATTCTTTCCTTCTTTAGGCGTGAATTCAGCGATTATCCAAATTTCGGCACTCATATCAGTAGTCATAAATATTTTGCATAGAACGCCCTGATTGAAAAAGAAATAGGTGTCTATGGAACTCCACTATAGTGATGGTCTCGAACTGTATCGCGTCACCGTCTAACTCTGGTTTATGGGGCCTGTTTTATAGGTCCTATCATCGCAATGCGGCCTTGGACCACAGCCCCCTTACGTCTTAAATTTACATAAAGGTCCTGCTGAGTAAGGACAATGCCCATTGGACCAATCGCATTAATGTCCTACCAATATCGCTGCCAATACTGCCGCGGTTACGATTTCAGTAAGTCTACAAGTAAGGGTTACGAGTAAGGTCTATGAGTCAGAAACCTAGCTATCAAACAACACCGCGATCGCCCCAAGGGGGGAGTACGGATGCAGATGAGATGGCGGCATTGCTCGACTTGGGTCTTTCTGAGATGCAGCTCTTGGCGCTGAAGCCCCTCCTCGGCAATCTGGAACAGCTATTTGGTGCGGACCTCCCGGACGACATCAAAATCACACCGGCTGGGGCGCACAATCCAGCGCTGCAACCCATGGCTTTTACGTCCAGTTACGACGAGGGTTACTGCGGACACTTGTCCATCCCTGCCCAAGGCGGAGCAGCAGCGAATTTCGAGCAGGTGATGGCCCAACCTCAGCCCCTACGGTTTATTAAGGACAACTTGAACTTTGGCACCCAAGACAATGGCGAATGGGTCATTTTCACGCCGGGACTGAATACGCTGCACCAAGTTAAGGCGGGCTGGGAAGGAGAGCAGACCGCCCCCCAACGGCTAGAAGAGCAGTATGTCCCTGTCCTGGGAATACAGATGGCGCACATGCATTTGGGCACTGATATGGATCAGGGGGACGCTACGGTGCCGCTGGGACCAGAAACTCAAATGTTTCTGGAGGCGAAGCGACCGGAATTGGAAGGGGCGGGCATTATGCCGGAGGTGAGGGGAGATACGGCGGTATTTAGTCGCAGGCAGCGCGATCGCATTGAAACGGTCTTGTCTCTTTACGGGCGAGTCCGCACCACCTTCAGGGACCATGCCATGCAACTGCTGGATGCCGTCAGAGCCATCCAACAACCCATCGTCTGGTTAGCCTACAGCCGATCCTCTTCAGAACTGTGCCGGGCGATCGCCGATTACAGTCAGCTCTGTGTGCGCCGCGGGGAAACCCTCACCGCGGTGGAAGCGTCACTGCGGGAGTTGCTAACGGTGGTGACCATTGGTAATGCAGTACGCACCTGGCCCGATGGTCCAGCCTATATCCATTACTCAGCCATGAGCGATCGCTCCGAATGGGACGCCTCCCCCGTAAAACTTTGGGGAACCGATCCACTGACGTTCGAACAGGGGGTTCACGCCAGAAAGCCCCAGGGAGCAGGGAAGGACGCCGTCTTACTCCACTGTGATGGCTTATTTCGCAGCTTTGATACCCACAATTTTGGGGCGATCGGGGCCGCTGCGCTGAAGTTAATTATGGATATGAATGGTGTGACAACGTTTCGGGCCCTGTGGGAGCACGGCAACGATTTGATGATCCCTAGTGATTGGCAGATTGCGGCAAAGGTTGTGCTCACAGAGGGTGAGAAATGGTTGTGGAAGAAAGGGGACTCTTTGAGCACCTACGGGCTGCCTAGTGTTGAGCAGGCAAGACAGATCCTCGCAGAGTAGTGGGGCAAGAGTCGTGGGGCATAGGAGTGATGACGCTTAAATCAACTCATCGTTTGCTGTAGAGTCGGTGTCGATCTCGCCGCGACCTTCACAGAACACGCAAGTTTCTTCGCGCTGTACATCGCCTGCACAGTCCCGCAGTTCGATATAGCCTTTGCCGTTGCAATGGTGACAGGGTTTCTTCATGGCGATCGCTGACTCGTGTTCAGCCATTGGAGGACTAAAGACTATAGGACACAGAGACTATACCCCCTATCCATGCAACAACACCGTTTGGAAAGGTTAGAGTTAGAGAACAAAGCGTGCTTCACCCAGTCGTCTCAAGTTGAACTTAGCAGTTGAGTTCAGCAATCGTCACATCACAGAATTGACTCTCGAATCAATGGTTATCAACAATTGGAAAGGTAATGCTTGAAATACTGAAGAAGTACAAGTATACGACCCGCTTCATTCTCATCATCATTGTTTTGGGGGTTCCCTACTTGCTCAAACTGCTATCGTCAGAGCTAGAAATTTACCCGTCCATCATCCTACCGTCAGGAGCTGGGAAAGTTAGCATTACTGATGGTCAGTCTCAGTTCACCGCAACCACCCTCCACTGCACAGACGCGATTACGGGGAAGGAAACAACCCAAGTAGTAGAGGAGTTCATATGGCCTTTCCTCGCCACTTCTTTGGAAAGCTCCTCGCCAATGACTTTGGTCTAAACCCAAGTAAGGAGCAGACTATCCGACTTAGAAGACACGTGCTTCCTTTCATCACCCGCAGGCTTCCCAACCCGACCTATAGGAACTCAGCGGCACTCAGTTAGGATAACATTGAGGAAACCAAGGCATGGTTAAGGGGGCGTCTCAGGGCAGTCGGGTGCGCTCCCCAGGGGTTGCTGGTACGGCGTCCAATATGGTGCTAGATATTGCGACTAGGGCGGTGATTAGGGTTGAGGTAGAGAAAGAACATAAGTTCGATTTATAACTCAGCCCTTACCCTTAAGAGACTAAATTAAAATCCCAAGTGATGGCTTATGGAGAAGACTTTTGACTGGCTAGAAATTGCCTTGGAGAGGCTCGCCAACCGCGTCAAAAAAACCGCCTACATCCCTGAATGACATACATCAATTTTTAGGATGATCCTGGGGTTTTTCGCCCTGCAAAGATTTCGTAAGGGATTCGGTTGGATTGAGAATGCTCCTCCTAGTCTTTGCCTTAAAGCCTGATAAGCGAAATCGATTCCATAGTCTTTCCAGTGCCCTTTTAGGCATTTCCCTGTCTTTTGGTATGTTTACGGCAGGACTTGAAAAGCTAGTGCGCTGGGTTGATTTCGATTTATCCACTAACGGGGTTCTTCGTTGGTTTTATGGTGGTTATTTCACCCTTGATCGACAAGACTTGCTGGCAGATGCTGTGCTCCATTTTCCTCCATTACTGCTGGAGATTATGGACTATTCTGCAGTGATCTTCGAGCTAACTCCCTTTGTATGCCTCTATCTAGGGCGAGCTTTTTGGAAAGGATGGATTCTGGTTGCCTGCACTTTTCACCTGGCGAATGTCTGCCTGCTTAACATCGCGTTTAATCACCATATACCCATTTATCTCGCATTCTTCTTGTTCCCATTGCTTGACGAGAAAAGACTGAGGAGCGATCGGTATTTTAGAATTTTCCTCAAGGTTTCGGCGATCATAGTCATAATCATCGGAACGATGTACACCGCTAAAACTATGGCGGATGAAACCAGGCTGTTTCTGGAGGCGAGTCGGGTAGGAAGGCTTTGGCGGTCAGTGTTTATGTGGCTAGGATGTACTACGGTGGGAGTGATTAGTCTTGTAGGGGAATTGAAGGTTAATCAATCACCAACGGAAGCTGGAGAGTAGCGAGGAAATTCGTCAGTAATAATCGTGTTTTGGTCAGAGTGCAAGCGGGTGATACGCAGCCAAATAAAGTAGCCAAGTAAAGAAGTGAAACTTGATTAATCATGTCTTCGGATAGCCAATTTTCCCAGCTTCATAAATCCCTCATTACCTTTGACGGGGTGTGCGGACTCTGTAACGGGTTTGTTCTTTTTTTCATTGATTATGACTCGGGCGATCGCTATCGTTTCGTCTCCCAACAATCGCCATTGGGTCAACGGCTTCTAAAAGAGGTAGGAGCGCCAGATTCTCTGGATACCATTGTGCTAATCCGGGGGAAAAAGTACTACACCCACTCCACCGCAATATTGAGAATTTTCCAGCACCTTGATGGTTTATGGCCCTTACTCTCCTACTTACAATTTATCCCGACGTTCCTACGGGATGGAATCTATCGCTGGGTTGCCCGTAATCGATATCTTTGGTTTGGAAAAATTGATCGCTGCCAAATGCCAACCCCCGCCATGGGGGCACGATTTTTAGAATAATGAACCTATCGGTGTACTCACCCCGTCACCTCGTGGGCGCATGACTTTTTGCGATGCTGGGATGACGGATGATTTGCGGTTTTTGGGGTAGCCCCTTCTCCTATTTCCAAGGGGGTTGTGATGGGCAAAGGGGTTACGGAAGCGCCCTTAGTGGATGTCTGAAACGTCAAAAAGCTAATGGGAGTTAGCCTGTGGTTACAGCACAACAGTTCTCATTAGCGATGACCCAAGCCTATCCCAGTGACCTCAGCGACGACCAATGGGACTTACTCGCCGCTCTACTGCCTTCCGCCAAATCTGATGGACGCCCTCGCACTGTGAACTTTTGAATAATCGCTGCATCGTTCCCTTGGATTCTCGGAGGATGGACACTCGGAAGATGAAAAGGTTTGATAAATCGCTACAATTTCCAGTACCTTGATGCGCGTGAATCCGCAATTGCCACACCAAACCCCATGACTTCTGCAACCGATGTGACTTTTCAAGATGAATTCGACGTAGTGGTCGTGGGGGCTGGCCATGCGGGGTGTGAGGCGGCCCTGGCGTCGGCGCGGTTGGGTTGCAAGACCATGCTGATTACGCTGAATTTGGACAAGATTGCGTGGCAGCCTTGTAATCCGGCGGTGGGCGGTCCGGCTAAATCGCAGTTGGTCCATGAGGTGGATGCTCTGGGGGGCGAGATTGGCAAAATTAGCGATCGCACTTATTTGCAAAAGCGGGTTCTGAATGCGTCGCGGGGTCCGGCGGTGTGGGCGTTGCGGGCTCAGACCGATAAGCGGGAATATGCGGCGGAAATGAAGACTGTTGTGGAGAATCAGCCGAATCTCAGCCTGCGGGAGGGGATGGTGACGGATTTGGTCTTGGGACCGAATGACGAAATTTGTGGCGTGGAAACCTATTTTGGGGTGGCGTTTGGCTGTAAGGCGGTGGTGCTGACTACGGGGACATTCCTGGGCGGCGTGATTTGGGTGGGTGATAAATCCATGCAGGCGGGCCGGGCTGGGGAGTTTGCGGCGACGGGTTTGACCGAAACCTTGAAAAATTTGGGTTTTGAGTGCGATCGCTTGAAAACGGGGACGCCGGCTCGGGTGGATCGGCGATCGGTCAATTTTGATGTGATGGAACCTCAGCCGGCGGATCCGGAGCAACGGTGGTTTAGTTTTGACCCCGCGGCCCATGTGGAACGGGAGCAGATGGATTGCCATTTGACGCGGACCACGGCGGAAACTCACAAAATTATTCGCGAGAATTTGCATCTGTCGCCGGTGTATGGGGGCTGGGTGGATGCGAAGGGACCGCGCTATTGCCCCAGTATTGAGGACAAGATTGTTCGGTTTGCGGATAAGGAGTCTCACCAAATTTTTATCGAGCCGGAAGGGCGGGATACGCCGGAGCTATATATCCAGGGGTTTTCGACGGGGCTGCCGGAACGGTTGCAGTTGGCGATGTTGCGTACGTTGCCTGGGATGGAACAGTGTGTGATGTTGCGTCCTGCCTATGCGGTGGAATATGACTATATTCCTGCCACCCAGTGTTATCCGACGATGATGACGAAGCGGTTGGAAGGGCTGTTCTGTGCGGGGCAAATTAATGGCACCACGGGCTATGAGGAGGCGGCGGCCCAAGGGTTGGTGGCGGGGGTGAATGCGGCGCGGTTGGCTCGGGGACAGGAGCTAATCGTCCTACCGCGGGAAAGTAGCTACATTGGTACGCTTTTGGACGACCTTTGCACCAAAGAACTGCGGGAGCCCTATCGGATGCTTACGTCGCGATCGGAATATCGGCTGATTCTGCGGTCCGATAATGCCGATCGCCGTCTTACCCCGATCGGTCGCGAGATTGGTCTCATTGATGGCGATCGCTGGCAATTGTTCCAAACGAAGCAGGCCAATATTGCTGCTGAGCAGGAGCGCTTGCAGACTACTCGGGTGAAAGAGAATGATGCGATCGCCCCGGAATTGGTGGCCCTTACGAAGGCCAAAATTAAGGGGTCGATTACGCTGGCGGAATTGTTGCGGCGATCGGGGTTCCATTATGCCGACCTGCTGAAGTTTGACCTGGGCGCGACGGATTTGACTCGGGAAGAGGCGGAAGGGGCGGAAATCGAGATTAAATATGCGGGGTATATCCAGCGGCAACAGAAGCAAATTCAACATATTGCCAAGCAAGAACATCGATCGCTGCCGGAGAATCTCGACTATCACGCCATTGAGACCCTCTCGAAGGAGTCCCGTGAAAAGTTGGCAAAAGTAAAACCCCTGACGGTAGGCCAGGCGACCCGGATTGGTGGCGTCAATCCGGCGGATATTAATGCCCTGTTGATTTACCTTGAGGTGCGCGATCGCCAAACCGCTTCCTGTAAGTGATGGATAACTGATGGTGTTATTGATGGCGCTATAGTGGGGCTGACGGCAATTCCGTCCCAAACCCCTGCTGTGCGACTCACTTGAGATTGGTCTATGACGCCTATATCTTTTCCCCTTAGGAGAAGCTCTGGGAAATTTATACTCTCAGTTGCTTTAGTCTTTCTGGGAGCGATGCTCTTTTCCCATTCCCCTATGGCGGAGACGAACTTTTTTGTTCGAGGTACCCTGTTCCTCTACGGGGCGAAGCTGCTGTTCTGCGTGATGTACTTTTCGACGAAAAAAGTTACTGGCGGCCTATACGATGAGAAATAAAGCAACGGCCATTCTGCTCGCCTTCTTCCTCGGTGGTCTGGGCGGACATAAGTTTTATCTCGGGGAGACTGGAATGGGAGTGCTGTATCTCCTGTTCTGCTGGACCTTTATTCCGGGCTTGATTGCCCTGTTTGAGTTTATTGGCTTGATTCTGATGTCCGAAGAGGATTTCAATCTCAAGTTCAATGGCGCTATGGCCGGTGGACCGGCGATGGGGGCGGATCGAAATGCCACGGCAAATAGTAGCGCGATGGCCCTCGGCAGACTCAAGACCCTCTATGACGATGGGGTTATCACTGCTGAGGAGTATGAGGAGAAGCGCCGAAAACTCCTGGATTCTATCTAAAGGGGCAGGAGATCCTAGGCGGGAGATCCTAAAAAAGCGAGATCGCCTGGAACCCTGCGCTTGGAACTATGGCGCTGTTCGAGTTCAGCCGTTTGTGAATGACCCTTAGGTCATCCGATATCCATGGCCCGTAGCAATGATAAGGGGTGGCAGTGGCTTGCTTTTGTTCCTTCGTTTGGGGGAGTGGTGCTTGTCGTGGCCGGTGCCCAAAATAAGGACAAAAATACTTGGGCGTCGGGGTTGGCTATTTTGCTGGCTAGCTTCATCTTTGCTGAGTTCAGTGCTGCCCTGTTGGTCACTTGGGCGGTGCAGGCGGTGGCGGCTGTGCGCTTGATTCAGGGGGGCGATCGCCAGCAGCTTGCGCCTCAAAAAAAGTATTCGGTCTCGGCTGCCCTCCCGCCTGGGACCCAATTCAATATCAACACCTGTTCTAAGGATGAGATGGTTCGCGGGTTGGGGATGCCCATTGTGTATGCGAACGAGATTGAAGAGGTGCGTTCTGAGGGGATGCGCTTTATGGATATGGGGGATCTGGAGAATTTGACCAGTATTCCCAATGATTACCTCAGAAAACTGCGGCCTCACTTGATTTTTGAGTTTGATTATCATCAGGAGTCGGGCAGTTCCTGGCGACGGTTAAATCATCTGAGTCAGGCTGAGTTGGTTGCCCTGGGCATTGATGAAGTGGCCGCTGCGGCGATCGTCGAAGCCCGAGCGGTGAAGGGGGAATATACCTCGCTGGTAGATGTGAAGCGTAAAACGGGTATCCCGATCAATCGGTATCGCAATGTGTTGTAGGGACACCGAAGCGATACCGAGGTCGGGATAGAGGGGTGGGGTGCCTTATGCTGCGGCCCAGCTACGCCCTAGGAATTGATCTAGGTCGCTTTTGAAGGCGGCTAGGCAAGTTTCGTCGAGATAGAACATATGGCCGCCGCCGTAGTAGGTGGTGCTGACATTGGCTTGTAAGGTCGGGTCCAGATTTAGGTGGGAGACCATATAATCTGTCGCGAAATGAGGCGTGGCGAGGTCGTAGTATCCCTGGGCGACCAGGACTTTCATAAAGGGATTCTTGGCGATCGCCTCCCGTAGCTCTGCCCCGGTGGTGGGTAGCTCGCCGTTGTCCCATTGCCATTTCCCGTTGGTGGCCCAGTTCAGGATTTCGTATTTTAGGTCGGTTTCGATGCCTAAGACCCGCCGCACATAGTCGTTAAAGGTGCTGGTGAAGGGGCCTTCGATCGCGTACATGCTGGGGTCGAAATCTGGGCGATCGTTCACGGTTTGGGCTTCGACGCCGGTATAGCGGGCATCAAATCGACCGACGCTCCGTTTCTGCGATCGCAATAGCTCTTTGCAAAAGCGGGAAATATCCACTCGCAGCCCCGACCCCAAGGTAAATGCTACGTCTACGCCGATATATCGCGCCAAGGTGGTTGCTAGGGCCTGCTGATCGCTTTCTGAGAGGCGATCGCCTTGCATGAGGCCCCAGGTTAAATCGCGCTCGGCCCAGGTTTCGACTTCGGCTAGGAAGTCCGGGAGCGATCGCCCCTGTAATTCCGGCTCCAGCTTCTGGTGATACCAAGCGGCTGCCGCATAGGTGGGCACAAACAGCACGAACGGTAAATCATCACCGCGACCGAAAAACACTAGCCGCAAATCCATGGCGCAGGAAATCAAGACAATGCCGTTGAAATTAATCCCCTGTTCCACCAAATAACTCGACAACGCCGCCGCCCGGGTTGTGCCATAGCTTTCCCCCGCCAGATATAGCGGCGAGGTCCACCGTTGATATCGGGTTAAAAACAGGCGGATAAAGGTGCCAATGGATTCAATATCCCCCTGGAAACTCCAAAATTTTTTCTCTTTTTCGTCGTTAATCGCCCGACTAAACCCTGTCCCCACTGGATCGACAAATACCAAATCCGCCTGTTCCAACCAGGTTTGGGGATTGTCCGCAAAGCGATAGGGCGGCGGCGGTTGCCAACCTTCCGGCTCCATCACCACCTTTTGCGGTCCCACGGCCCCCATATGCAACCACACCGATGACGATCCCGGTCCCCCATTAAATACAAATACCAACGGACGGAGCGCATCGGTTTTTAGGGTATACGCCGTGAAAAAGATCTCCGCTTCCACCTCTCCAAATTCATCGGTCAGGGGGATCACGCCGGCATGGGAGGTAAATTTAAGGGTCTTGTCCGGTAATGCTAGCTCGTGGTGTTTCTCTACCGGTTCAATGCCCAAAAGCTGCCGTTTTTTCTCGGTTTTGCTTTTTCCTGGAGATGCTGATTTCGATTCCTCTGCCCCAGAATTTTGAACGGTTTCCGAGGCACTCGAATTTTCACTGGTCATGGCGATCGCCCGTGGTACTCGTAATAATTTCGATGTTTAACAATCCTTTTAACAATTTTCGGGCCATGGGTTAGACCATCAATAGCGGACATAGCAGATCCACTGCCGACTCAAACCCATGGCCCCATGAATCCTCCCATCGCTCAGCGCGTCCTAGACCCCTTGGCTACGGCCCTGAAAAATCCTTGGCCTGGCTACTACGCCAAATTCCTCGCCCTGATTTTGCTCTACGGCGCGACGGTGCATATCGGCAATATGTTGGGGCTCTCCGGCATCCCATGGCGGGAAACGCCTCTGTTGTGGCGGGGCATGGATGTGCTGCTGCTGGGCTTTAACGGCGTAACGGCGATCGCCCTGTGGCTGGGGCGGGGTTGGTCCGTTCCCCTGACGTTTGCTGGGATTGCCCTGCTGCAATTTGTCCCCTATACCCTGGGGCGATCGCTCTTTGTCACGGGTCCCGATGATGTTCAAACCCTCAATGGTCTCCTGGGTACCGAAGCGCTCCTCTTGGCCATTTTTGCGCTGCTCCTCTGGCAGACGCGATCCATTACACCAGGGGAAAACTGATCGGGACATGGGGCGATCGCTGACTCACCCTTTCAATCTCTATCCGCTCAACCCCCTTTCCAGGGGGCTTCCATCAGGCGTCTATAGGGGCTCAAACTGTTCGCCCAGAACAATTATCCTTACTTTTGTTTCTGAATATTACGAAAGTGCCGTCATGATGCCATGCCGTCTTGACAGCCCCGAGCGAGGTCGCTAATTTGTAATCCATACCCGGGTAGTTAACTTCTAAGTCATGCAAGACAAGCAAAAAGTCACGCTCTATTTACCCCAGCAACTGCATCGCCAACTTAAAATTCGGTCCGCAGTTGAATCGGAGCCCATGTCTTCGATGGTCGAGCGCGCCCTAGCCTTCTACCTGGACCATTCCGATGTGGTGGAGGAGTTCAGCGAGTCCCATGGTCAAACCCATCGGGTCTATAGCTGTCCCACCTGTGAGTCAACTTCGGTGATTCGCAACGGTGAATTGGTAAGTCTTAGTTCGTCAGCCAGCATTTTGGATGA
Organism: uncultured bacterium; assembly: GCA_964655355.1. Classification (GTDB taxonomy): domain Bacteria; phylum Cyanobacteriota; class Cyanobacteriia; order CACIAM-69d; family CACIAM-69d; genus CALGDE01. The sequence continues at coordinate 16,362 of CAZZMD010000036.1, read as the reverse complement.
TGACAGCCTGTCGATTGAACGGGCGGCTTCTTTGCACCGGTCCACTGCGGAAGGTGAAGCTCCAGATTCTGAGGCTTTGGTTCCTTGCTAGATCTCCCAGGGATCTATCCCTTGCGGAATTTGGCGATCGGTTGGAATCTGCCGGCGCGAGTTTGGTGACCTGAGGGCGAGTGTCTGATATGCATTGCCGTCCATCCCACTAGGCACTTCTGTTATGCAGGAAGAACTCAGCATCCTCTTAAAGGCGCAGTATCCGTTGATCTACCTCATGACCTATGAGGAGGAGCGGAGTGAGCGGGCCCTTGCCAAGCTTATGCAGTCTGGTCCCAATCCGCGCCCCCTTTATTCTTGGACTTTGACCCAGGGGGTTGTGCCCTTGGGACGGTCTCAGTCCTCTGCTCAACGGAATACGGCGGCTCCAGAGATGGCGTTGCAGTGGATTATTTCGGATAAGGAGCCTGGGGTGTATGTCCTTAAGGATTTTCATCATTATTTGACGGCTCAGTCGGCGTCGGTGACGCGGTTGATGCGGGATGCGATCGCCAGTTTTAAGCAGTCGGGCAAGACGATTATTGTGATGTCGCCGGTGTATGAGATGCCGCCGGAGTTGGTTAAGGAGGTGGTTGTCCTTGATTTCCCCTTGCCGACGGTGGATGAGTTGGATCAGGTGCTGACTCAGCAGTTGAATCGTAATCCCACCCAGTCTTTGTCTTCCCAGGGTCGGGAAAAGCTATTGAAAGCGGCGCTGGGCTTGACCCACGATGAGGCGGAGAAGGTGTATCGCAAAGCCTCTGTTACGTCGGGCAAGTTGACGGAGTCGGAAGTCGAGGTGGTGCTGTCGGAGAAGCAGCAGTTGATCCGCCGTAACGGCATCCTGGAGTTTATGGAGCCGGACGAGACCATCGATTCGGTCGGGGGCTTGGAGGAGCTGAAGCGGTGGTTGACTCAGCGGTCTAATGCGTTTAGCGATCGCGCCCGCCAGTATGGGTTGCCCCAGCCGAAGGGGATGTTGATCCTGGGGGTTCCCGGTTGCGGTAAATCGTTGATTGCGAAAACCACGTCCCGGCTGTGGGGGCTCCCCCTGCTGCGGTTGGATATGGGGCGGGTCTATGACGGATCCACGGTGGGGCGATCGGAGAAGAATTTGCGGGATGCCCTGAAAACTGCCGAGTCCATTTCCCCTGCCATTTTGTTTATTGATGAAATGGATAAAGCCTTTGCGGGCGGGGCGGGATCGTCGGATTCCGATGGGGGCACCTCCAGTCGTATTTTCGGGTCTTTCCTCACCTGGATGCAGGAAAAAACGTCGCCGGTATTTGTGATGGCAACGGCGAACCGCGTCGAAAAGTTGCCCGGTGAGTTTTTGCGGAAGGGGCGCTTTGACGAAATCTTTTTTGTTGACCTGCCCACCGCTGAGGAGCGGGCTGACATTTTCAATATTCACCTTAGAAAGCGCCGCCCGGAACTGTCGCGCTTTGACACGGACCAATTGGCTAAAGTGTCCGATGGATTTTCCGGGGCGGAGATTGAGCAGGCGCTGATTGCAGCGATGTATGACGCTTTTGCTCAGGATCGTGAGTTTACGCAGCTCGATATTATCGCTGCTATTAAAGCCACGATGCCCCTTTCTAAGACCATGACCGAACAGGTCACCGCGTTGCGGGATTGGGCGAGACAACGGGCTCGACCTGCGGCGGCTTCTGTTGCGGATTATATCCGCCAGGAGTGGTAAACCAAGTTTTCTCCTGTTTTCCCACAGGAGGATTGGCTGAGGCTGTCTCATTTGACCCTTGGCTGCTTTCCCAAAGGGGGCGGGCGATCGCCCTAACCCACCCAACTTTCCCACCCAGTGTGTTCTGGGTTTTCCCTCTGGACTTATGTCTCCGCTGGGGTTTCCCTAGACCGCTGACTCAACCTTGCAATCCTTTTAGGAGAATCGCATCATGTCTCATTTCAGCACCTTGCGGACCAAGATCACTGATGTTGCTGTTCTGAAGTCTTCCCTCAACGATTTGGGAATCCAGACCAAGGACAATGCCGATATTCGTGGCTATAACGGTCAACACCTGCGGGCGGACTTGGTTGCCGTCTTGGACGGGGATTACGATTTGGGCTGGTCCCGCAACGCCGACGGTTCCTTCGATTTGATCGCGGATCTGTGGGGCGTCGCTAAGAAGCATAACCAGACCGAGTTGATTAATTCCATCAACCAGAAGTACGCCATCAACAAGACCTTGCAAGAGGCGAAGCGTCCTGGTTTGCAGAATGCTCACGTCCAGTTGGTTGCGCAAAAGTAACCATCCTTTGGAGTCCCAGTCCGAACCTTTACGGTACAGGCACTGATCTTCAATGGCTTTTGTCTCGTATTTCAAAGGCGATCCATCTTTAGGGTGGGTCGCTTTTATTTTGAAATTTTTATTGCGGCAGGCGTCGGACCGATTCGGGATGTGACGGATGGTGTGGTTTCTCTCCGGATTTACATCAAGATGTGACGTACTATCGACGCTTGCTAGAAAGTCGGAATACACTCGCCAGTAGACCCCACTTTACGGTTATTGGCGAGCCGGGGTCGGGGTGTTTTCGAGACGCGACTCGCCAATTTCGATATAGCCTTCAACACCATCGCTGCTGGAGCGGATCCGGTCCTTCGGTTTCTTGCTTCCAGGGATGGGAGCTTTTGTGAAAGCCGTTATTGACACACCGTTACTGACGAGGACCTATGCCGCTTCTTCGCGTTAAACAATCTACGATCTTCAAGACCTCTGAAGCCCAATCCTTCATGCTGTCCCCCAGCGAGAAGTACAACGTCAAGCAGGGGGAACTTTGGGCGACGGGAGTGGTTGAGGATGGTAACCACTATCGGGTGAGTCTCCAGGAAGAACTGGGCGGCCGCAATGAGTGGTTTGTCTTTAAAGGGCATGCTGAAATTGTTCACCAGGATCCCCCAGAGAATCTCTATCCGCCGGCGGGGGAGGAGATGGGAACCCGCAGCTTGGATGGCGGCGGCGATGATGGGGATGATGATCTGACCATCGTGGTGATTAAGGATACGGTGTTTAAGGCGAAGCCGGCGGATTCTTCGACTCTTCCTGATACCGAGAAAATTTCCGTGGCGAAGGGGGAGTACAAAATTAAGGACATTGAGGATGCGGAATCCCATGTCAAGGTGAATCTGGAGGAGCCGCTGGACGATCGCATTGAGTGGTACGTCTTTAAGGGGCACCTGGATTTGGTGAATATCCCCACCTATGGCCCGCCGCAGGATGAGCCGGAGCCGGTGGTGGAGCCGAAGGTGGAAGTTCTCCGCAATACCGTTTTCAAAACCCGTACGGTGCAGTCGTCGGAGTTGGCGGAAAACGAGAAGATGATTGTTGCCCCGGGCACTTTCTTGATTACGGGGGCGAAGCCGGAGAATCGCCACTATTTGCTGACCTTGGTGGATAACCTGGAGGATCGCAAGGAGTGGTACGGCTTTGAGGAGCATCTCAAGTTTTACGATGCGGATGAGATTTTAGAGAAGGGTAAAGCGGATGCGGCTAAGGAGGCTCCTAAGGAGGAGCCTAAGCCGGTTGCGCCCCCTCGCCCTCGGGGTCGGCTGATTAATATCCCGGGCTATGGTCAGGTGGGGACAAATGATTTGATTATTCCTGGGGGCCACTTCACATGGGCGGAGGCGACGAAGGGGGGTAGCCGGATCCCGGTTAATGCGGGCGTTTCGCGCAATATTGTCAAGATGGCGCAGCGGATGGAGGAGGTGCGCTCTAAGGTGGGTAACCGCTCCATTTCTGTGACGAGCTGGTATCGTCCTCCTGCGGTAAACCGTGCGGTGGGTGGCGCTAGCCGGTCAACTCACCTGAGCGGCCATGGGGTTGATTTTAATGTCAGTGGGTTGTCCCCTCGGTCGGTGCAGCGGATTTTGGATCCCTGGTGGGGGGGCGGTCTGGGCTATGGTCGGACGTTTACCCATATCGATAACCGGGGCTACCGGGCTCGCTGGAATTATTAGTACGCCGTAGGACTGGCTTCGTAAAATGGGGCGATCGCCTAGGTCCCGCTCAAGGTGGCGTGGCGATCGCCCAATAATGCTTGATTTCCCCGGTATGACACCGGGGATTTTTCATGGGATTTGCTTCGGGGACCCCGATTTGGACGCCGGTGTGTCGCTAGATTGCTGACAATTAGGTGTTCCAAATTCGAGACAGTCTTGTCAAAATAGTTTTATTGGCGAACAAAGTTAATCAATTCAAATCCATCGGAGCACGATCATGGGGCTACTCGTTGACGGCGTTTGGCATGACCAGTGGTACGACACGAAGAGCACCGGCGGTAAGTTTAAGCGTCAGGATGCTATGTTCCGCAATTGGGTGACGGCGGATGGGGCGCCGGGTCCTAGCGGTAAGGGGGGCTTTAAGGCGGAGCCGAGGCGGTATCACCTGTATGTTTCCTATGCGTGTCCCTGGGCCCATCGCACTTTGATTTTTCGGGCGTTGAAGGGATTGGAGGATGTGATTTCGGTGTCGGTGGTCCATTGGCTGATGCGGGAGCATGGCTGGACCTTTGCCGATGGGGAGGGGATGATTCCCGATAGCGTAAACCAGGTGGAGTTTTTGCATCAGGTTTATACCAAGGCGATCGCCGATTATTCTGGGCGGGTCACGGTGCCGGTGCTGTGGGATAAGCAAACGCAGACCATTGTTAGTAATGAGTCGTCGGAAATTATTCGGATGCTTAACACTGCATTTGACGGGGTGGGGGCGAAGCCGGGGGATTATTATCCGGTGGAGCTGCGGGCGGAGATTGACGAGCTGAATGCTCGCATTTATCCGACGGTCAATAATGGGGTTTATAAAGCCGGGTTTGCTACGACTCAAGATGCCTACGAGGAGGCGTTAACTCCTTTGTTTGACAGCTTGGATTGGTTGGAAGCGCGGTTGGAAAATCAACGCTATTTGACGGGCGATCGCCTGACGGAGGCGGATTGGCGGTTGTTTACGACTCTGCTGCGCTTTGACCCGGTGTATTACAGCCATTTCAAGTGCAATCTGCGGCAGTTGCGGGATTATCCCAATCTGTGGGGATATGTGCGGGATCTGTATCAAACGCCGGGGGTGGCGGCAACGGTGAATATGAATCATATCAAGCGCCACTATTATCAGAGTCAAATCACGATTAACCCCACTCAGGTTACGCCGGTGGGACCGATCTTGGATTTGGATGAGCCCCATGGTCGCGATCGCTTCTAACGCCATCCCGGATTACTGGTAAGCCGTAGGGCGAAAACCTCAAACCCCTCAGAGTTGTGCCGAGATTGACACAGTTCTGAGGGGTTATGTATTGCGAGCCCACTGGCGAAGGGGGAAGATCGCTGGATTATTGCTTGGCCTGAAGCCAAATTTTGAATGCTTCCAGACTCAGGCTTTGGCCCCGCACCCCACACAGCACGCCGTTTTTCACCACTTGGGAGTCCCCATGCTGGGAAAAATGCCCCATGTAGCACAGGTCAAATTTCTCCGCGTTCGGCCCCGTCAGTTGGGCAGCGAAACCCTCCAACCGTAGCCCTTTGCCGCGGGTGCCGATGTATTGCCCTTCGCCCACCCATGGCGTGTCGCCCACATTTTCCACGTGGCCCATATAGCGAATCCCAAGCCCTGCCATTCGGGGGGCAAAGCTGATTTGGAACCCCTCTAGGCGGCGGGATTCGCCCTGGGTGCCGGCCATCTCGCTGTCGCTAAATTTGCGATCGCCGATGCCTTCAATGTGGACCAGCAACTCTAGTCCGACCACCGAGACTCGCTCCGCCGGTGGCGTTGCTCCATAAATGCGATCGTTGCTGATCAACTGCGGTGCCTGGGTTTGATTGCCCTGGGTAAGCTGGGCGGATGGCTGCGCGATGGACTCCAGAAAGGCTTCCAGTTCTCGCACGGACACCATGTTCATCGGGATGGCGCTTTCATTGATGTTGTTCGCTCGCGCTAGGGCGATCGCCTGCTTCTGTAGGCTCTCAAACTGCTGGCGATAGGTTGCCACCTCTTCCACCAACCCCACCGTGGGCGGCGTTCCCAAATTCTGCAATTCTCCGGCCGCCAATGCCAACCGAGTTCCCAACGCGGTGTACTGGGCTGCCAGTGCCTGTAATTGCTGGGTTAACTCATTTACGGTGGCCATGGACTCTATCCTTAAGATCTACAGGGGAATGCCATCTACTACTTTCTTTGCTTTCTCAGCATCAAAGCAGCAGGCTCGGGACATCACACCTGTACAAAGATACTATTGGGCGTACCCAATGCGTACCCGGCGCTGGCCACCGGCGCACCTTTAATGGCGCACCTTTAATACAGACGGCTCACCACGTAGCGGGCAGAACTTTCCAGCACATCCCGAAATTCCGACGGCGGCAGATCGCTGAGATGCTCGATCGCATAGTCAATTTGCTGATTCGCCATTTCTCGCGATCGCTCGATTCCATTGCTATTCAGGACTAGCTCTAGCGCCGTCTCAATATCCCCCTCCTCGGCGAACTCCCGCTCAATCAGAGGTTTAATTTGTGGCGACTCCTCCATGGCATACAACACCGGTGCCGTTAGATGACCACTGCGCAAATCCGACCCCGCCGGCTTGCCCAACACATCCGATGACGCCGTGAAATCCAAAATGTCATCCACCACCTGGAATGCTAGCCCCACATACTTGCCGTAGGTATGCAATCGGCTCGCCGCCGTGTCATCCCAACCACTCAACAATGCCGCCGCTTTGCCACTGTTGGCCATCAGTGACGCTGTTTTGTAGTAGCTCTTCAATAGATAATCATCCATGCTCAAATCCGTATCGAAGCGGTTGAGCCCCTGGTTAATCTCCCCCTCTGCCAGGTTCATAATCACCTCTGACAGCAGCTTGACGACGGCCAAATCGTCCAAGTTGGCGAGGTGCCAGGAGGCCTGGGCAAATAGAAAATCCCCCGCCAAAATTGCGACCCGGTTGGTGAAGCGATGGTGAACCGTCGCTACCCCCCGCCGCAGGGAAGACTCGTCCACCACATCGTCATGGACCAGGCTGGCGGTGTGAATCATTTCGGTAATTTCCGCCAACCGTCGGTGCCGGGGGGTCAGATCCCCATCGGGCATGGTTCCTCGGGATATCAACAACACCATGGCCGGACGAACCCGCTTCCCCTGGACAGAGAACAGGTGTTCTGCCGCTGCATGGAGGATGGGATGGCGCGCGCCGACCAGTTGACGCAGGGTTGCGGTCATTGCGTCTAAATCTGCTTCAACCGGGTAGAAGAGGGAGGTTGTTGAGGTCATGGATCTGCCCAGAAGGCATTGGAGGTTACGAAATCTTACGGAATCTGTCCCTATTTTAAGCTAATGCTCTCCAGAACGGGTTGGATGGGGCAAATTCCCTTTCAGTATGGTTGGCCCTGATGGGGATTCCTGAGTTGAGGGGTGGGTGGGGAGGGAAAACTCCGGCGAAAGGGTGGTAAAAGGTGATGTTTTGTGTCCTCTATGTGAAGTTTGTGAGAAGGGTGGTTTTTCTGGGAAATTTCCTGGATTTCGGGGGCTGATATCAATCTTTTTTGAAAATGCGATGTTATCCTAGATGCAGGGGTTTCGATGCATCGGATCAAGGCTTTTTGTCCTATTCTGACCAATGCGGATTCTGCTTAGATTGGGGGATTGGAGGCGATCATTCAGGGTTTGATTGAGCTTTGGGTGTGAGTTTATTCAGTTAGTCTTCGGGCAGTATTTTCTTGCGGAAACGGATTGTCTGCGATCGCTGGATGTCGATCAGTGTTATCGGTGGAAATCAAAGTAAGGCTTGGTTACAGGCGATACTTTGAAGGATAACGCTTTGCCCTAGGTTGGCCCATATAAATGATTTTGCCAAGGTTATGCCGGCTGTGGTGGAACTTGGTGACTTGTGCGTTGTGGCTAATAGTTATGGCGCGTGGGGATTGGTGTAGGGCCGAACATTAATCCCGGCCTCTGGAGTGGTGTTCTGTTGCGGTTGCTCTGGAGGATTTAGACTCTCAATTTTCTGGTGCCATTTCAAGTGGTGCTGTTATGGGGGTGCTTCTGCCCGTCTTGTGGGGGGAGTGCTGGAGCGTGCTGCTTTGGTGCTTGGAAGCGCTCGCGATCGCAGCGTTGGAGTGGAATTGGGATGGGTGGGGTTTCCTAGGGAGGCTTGGCCCTAGGGGTTTGAGGCTGGATTGGTCGCAGTGATTATGGGAGCCACGGCTGTGGGTCTTGGGTTGCTGGGGCTGGGGTTTTGTGGCGGGTTGCTGGAGGTAAATATGATACTTGGGGCAGGGCTTATGGGTTTTGGGGGCAATTTGGGGCACACCGTCATGGGCGTGATGGTGCGTTATCAGGATTCGCCGACGTTAATCGTTGCGTTTGTGATTGGGTATTTGGGGTTTGTCTATTGTTTGCTGTTGTTGGCTCAGCAGCAGTGGGGGCGATCGCCGGTTTTGGTGATTAAGTTGCCCCGGTGGCGTTGGCTTCGGAGGCGGTTGCGCAACGCGAAGCAGCGCATGATGGAGGATGAGCTTTAGCTGATGGCTGAATTAGGAATTAGGCTGAACTAGATAGACCCTGGCTAGACAATTTCGCATTCTGGCTGGGTCGTCTGGGTGCTGCCGAGGTGTATTTCTCGCTCTGATGGGGGCGGGGCAATGGCCTGGGTGGCAGTTGGCTGTCCGGGGGTATGGGTAGCCATAGCTTGTTGCTCGATCGCGCTGGCGAGTTTTAGGGCGCGTAGGGCTTGACTGCCGCCGACGGAGGGTTCGATGCGGCCCCGCACGCAGCTGACAAAATGTTCGAGCTCCGCGTGGAGGGGCTCGATGTTGCTGGTGTAGACTTTTTCGATTAGTCCGTCCTGGCGATATAGCACCTGGCCGTGGTTGGTGGTCCAGTTGGCGGTGGTTTGGCGATGGATCAGCATTTCATGGTTTAAAAAGTCCGCTTCCACCAGGGAGTTTTTGCAGTGGACTGCCATGCGACGGATTTTGCTGTGGGTCACTTTGCTGGCGGTGATGGTGGCGACGATGCCGCTCTCAAAGTCGAGGGTGGCGGTGACGTAGTCCAGTTGTCCCTGTTGCCCCTCGCTATGGCTCGCACTGCTGCCGCTGGCCGCGAGTTTCACGACGGGGGATTGGACGAGATCCAGCAGCAGGTCAATGTCGTGGATCATTAGATCGAGCACTACGGAGACGTCGTTGGCGCGATCGCTGTAGGGGCTCATGCGCTGGGCTTCGATCGCCAGCATCTCTTCGGTTTTGAGTACGTTCTGTAATTCTTGGAAGGCCGGGTTGAAGCGTTCGATGTGGCCCACTTGCAGGATGCGGTTGGCGGCGGCGGCGGCGTTGACCAGGGATTCTGCTTCGGTGATGTTGGCTGCGATCGGTTTTTCGATTAGGACATGAACCCCGGCGTTGAGGCAGGCGAGGCCGACGGTGTGGTGGAGACGGGTGGGGACGGCGATGCAGACCGCATCCACTAGGGGCAGGAGGGCGTGGTAGTCCTCGAAATAGCGGACGCGGTATTTGCTGGCGAGGTCCAGCCCCCGTTCTGGGCTGATGTCTGACACGCCGATAAAGTCGACATCCTTCAGCAGACTTAGGACGCGGGCGTGGTGCTGCCCCATGTTGCCAACGCCGATGACGCCGATGCGGATGTGGGGAGGGGGCTGCGAGGGGGCAGCGGCGGGGGGAGCGACGGGGTTAGTGGGGTGACCTGTTGACACGCTGGTGGCGGCCCTCGGTGGTAACGGACAGGGATAGCTGATGGTTGGGCCACGGTGATGGCCAACGTTGCCTGAGATGGTTTGCCAATGTGCTGTGGGCAGGCTCGCCGGTGCAACGGGCCACATGGTACCACAGGGCTTCCCTGGGTATTAATTAGAGCTGGATTAGGGCCCGGACCCCAGGGGCGATCGCCCAGGGACCATCTAGGACAGGGCTGGCTGGGATGGCGTTGCAGCCAGTAGGGCTGGGTTACTGGGATCCTGTTTGATTTGGGGAATCAGGCTTGCCATTTCGAGGGCGGACATGGCGTAGCTCCAACCGAGGTTGTTTTTAATACCGGCTCGCTCTAGGGCTTGCTGCATGGTGTCGGTGGTGACGATGCCGAAGACGACGGGGATGCCGGTTTGGAAGCTGGTGGCGGCGATGCCTTTGGAGACTTCGGCGCAGACGTAGTCGAAGTGGGGGGTTTGACCGCGGATGACGGCTCCGATGCAGATGATGGCGTCGTAGCGACCGGTGAGGGCGAGTTGGCGGGCGACCATGGCGATTTCGAAGCTGCCGGGGACCCACGCATAATCGACTTGGGTGCCGTCGGGATCCACGTCGACGCCGTGGCGTTTGAGGCAGTCTTGGCAGGCGCTGAGGAGTTTGCTGGTGACGAGGTCGTTGAAGCGGCCGATCACGATCGCGAACTTCTGGGACTGGGCGTGGGCAAAACTACCTTCAAAAACAGCCATAGGTTTTGGGGAGAACTAAAGATACAGGGAACGAACGGTGAATCGGTGACCCCTGATATCGGTAACGCCTGATGTTGGTAGCGTGTGATACGGGGGCTGAATGGATAGAGAGCCAGCACCCTCCTGTAGCGCATGGGGGTGCTGACTCTCTGGTTCCACGGTTCTATGCCGGCTTTATAGCCGTGGTTCAAGAGCCATGGTTCAAGTTGGAGGGGGGCGATCGCCGAAAAATCTCTCTGCGATGGGGGCCCTGCGATGGGGCTATACCACGAAGAAATTCAGGATGCCCACGGCGATGACCAACGCTGCCCAGACGCCGGAACCGATATACAGGAAGGGCTTGGCGATATCCCAGTTTTGGGGGAGGGCGTAGGCAACGGGAACGCCGACGACCAGCAGGAAGGACACGGCGACGAGGGCAAAGAGAGCGATCTGAAATAGGATAGCCATAGTCTAGGGGTATTTCACGAGGGTCAACACAGCGCGCTAGGATGGCAGGCTCAGCTGCCCCCTAATGTTGATGTCAGGCGAGGTTTGGATCTTGTTGCCAGATCTGGGTGCCGGAATCGTGATTAATCCTATCAGACCGGGTTACCGGGGCGATCGCTCTTCCCCAGTACAGATACAGTCTGCAACAGGTGGCGTTGTGGGGATCAGGGGCGGTGGTGGGCGTCCTACCGGCAATTTTGAGATTTTAGTTTGAGAGTTTGGGACTTTAGTTTGAGAGCCTAATTTAAAACTTTAGGTTGAGGGTTTGAGAGTTTGAGACTTTAGGTTGGGGGATGGGCGATGGATGTGGTGTTGTGCCATCAGACGGTTGATTTTGATGCCCTGGGGGCGGCGGTGGGGCTGGCGCGCTTGCAGCCGGGGCGGCGGATTGTTTTGACCGGTGGGGCCCATCCGGGGGTGCAGTCGTTTTTGGCGTTGCATCGGGATGAGTATCCGTTGATTGAGCGGCGATCAGTGGTGGCGGAGCGGTTGCAGCGGGTGATTGTGGTGGATACCCAGTCTCGCGATCGCCTGGGGAAGGCGGCGGAGTGGCTGGATTTGCCTCAGTTGGAGGCGGTGGAGGTGTACGACCATCATCCCGATAGCACGAGCGATATTCCGGCGACGGTGCGGCGGGTGGAGTCGGTGGGGGCGTCGACGACGTTGGCGGTGGAGGCCCTGCGGCGATCGCTGGAGGAGGCTGGGGATCAGGCTCAGCCCCTTCGGCTGAGTGTGGCGGAGGCGACGGTGATGGCGTTGGGGATCCATGTGGATACGGGATCGTTGACGTTTGCCAGCAGTACGGCGCGGGATGGGGCGGCGTTGGCTTGGCTGATGGAGCAGGGGGCGAACTTGGCGTTGATTCGGGCCTATGCCAATCCCAGTTTGTCGCCGGCGTTGCAGGATTTGTTTTTGCAAGCGTTGGAGGAGGCGTCGGTGGAGCGGGTGGGGAACCATGCGATCGCGTCGATTGTTTTGACTACTCAGGGGTATGTGTCGGGCTTGTCGGGGCTGGTGGGGCGGTTGATGGATGCGTTGGGGTGTAAGGCGGTCTTTTTGGCGGCGGTGTATCGCCAACTGAAGGGGGCTAAATCTGAGGGTAAGGATGGCTTGAAGGCGGGGGCGCAACGGGTGGCGGTGATTGGGCGATCGCGCATCCGAGGGACGGATTTATCGCCGTTGTTCCAGGGGCTGGGGGGCGGTGGCCATAGTCAGGCGGCGGCGGCTACGGTCCATGATGCTGATCCCCAGGTGGTACTGGATACGCTGATGACGCAGTTGAAGGCGCAAATTCCTGCGCCCCTGACGGCTCAGGCGGTGATGTCTTCGCCGGTGCGGACGATTTTGCCCCAAACCACGATCGCGGAGGCCCAGCGGGTGTTGTTGCGCTATGGGCATTCGGGGATTTCGGTGGTGGATCCGGCGGGGCAGTTGGTGGGGATTATCTCTCGGCGGGATTTGGATTTGGCGTTGCACCATGGGCTTTCCCATGCGCCGGTGAAGGGCTATATGAGCACTCGGCTCCATACCATTGCCCCGGATACGTCCCTGTCGGAAATTGAACGGTTGATGGTGACCTATGACATTGGGCGGTTGCCGGTGTTGGGATCGGATCAGGGGCTGCTGGGGATCGTGACTCGGACCGATATGTTGCGGCAGTTCCATCGCAATCGGTCTACCGAGTTCACCGATGCCGCCGATGCCACCGATGCTTTAAGGGAGGGTCCGGCTAGTGATCCCCCGATTCCTCCCCAGTCTTCTGCGGTGATCGCTTTGGACTCTCCGACCTACGATTTTTGTGTGCTGCTCTCGCGATTTGCGTCTCCCCTACGGCGATTTTTGGTGGCGGTGACTAAGCTGGCCAGCGAGCGGGGATGGCAGCTTTATCTGGTGGGCGGCGGCGTGCGGGATCTCCTGCTGAGCGATGGGGATCAGCCGCTCATGCTGTCCGATGTGGATTTGGTGGTGGATGGGTGTCACGGCCAGGGCGATCGGGGGCAGGCGGCGGCGGTGGATCTGGCGACGGCGATCCAAGAGCGATATCCGAATGCTCGCCTACAAATCCATGGACAGTTTCAGACGGCGGCGTTGCTGTGGCATAAGGACGAAATTTTTGGGTCGCTGTGGGTGGATATTGCCACCGCCCGTACGGAGTTTTATCCCTATCCGGCGGCGAATCCCGAGGTGGAAGCCAGTTCCATTCGCCAGGATTTGTATCGTCGGGATTTTACGATTAATGCCCTGGCGGCGCGCCTGAGTCAGCCCCATTCCGGCGAACTGCTGGACTTTTTTGGGGGGCTCCAGGATCTTCAGCGGCGGCAAATTCGGGTGCTCCATGCCAATAGTTTTATTGAGGATCCCACCCGTATTTATCGCGCGGTCCGGTTTGCCGTGCGCCTTGGATTTACCCTGGAGCCCCAGACGGAGGGCTATATCCGCTATGCCCTGGCTCAACTGCCCCAAACCGCCCCAGAAATCACCCAAACGCTGCCCCACGACCAACAGCAAACCCGTCGTCAGCCTGCCCTGGAAACCCGGCTCAAAGCTGAATTGAAATACATACTACAAACTTCCTACTGGCGTGGTGCTTTACTGTTGGTGGACCATTTGGGGGCTTTAGCTTGTCTCCATCCCCAACTCACCCTCACGCCTGCCCTGTGGGTTCAGCTCAACCAGGTGGCGCGGCTGTGGCAGCGGTTGGAGCGATCGCCCCAGGGACGCCAGCATCTCCCCAAGGGGATCGACCTTTGGGAAATTCTCGTCGAACTCATCATCGCCGCCTGCCCTGAATCTGATCGCCGCACGGTCGCCCAACGGCTCCAGCTCACGGACAATGCAATCCAACGCCTTAGCACCCTGGCCCAACGAACCCAGGCTTACCAAGCAGAATTGAGCCAGTGCGATCGCCCTAGCCAAATTGATCAAGCCCTGGATGCCGCTGATCCCATCCAACTTGCCTTTATTGCCGTGCGATCGCCCCGCCCTATCCGCCGCAAAATTTGGCTTTATTTGCGGCAGCTTGCCCCCCAGCCCGCCTTGCTTAACGGCCAAGACCTGAAGCAGCTGGGTTACCGACCTGGTCCCCAATTTCGCCCCATCTTGACCCACCTCCGCCAGGCCACCCTTGACAGGACGATCCAAACCCGGGATCAGGCGATCGCCCTGGTGCAAACCCACTACCCCCTGGAGTCGCGCCGTCCTTGACCCACCCTTGACAAAGCTGGTACTGATCCCCGATCAACGGGTTTACGAACGCCGACCCCTTGATTAAGCTAAAGATGGAATTCTTCATATACCGTAAGTAAGGGCTACGCCGTTGAACGTTTCCCCCTCGTCTAAATCCTCCATGTCCCGCTGGCTGGTGCCCGTCTTCCTTGTGACTGCGACGGTAGCCTCCGCTGTCGGTGCGGGGTTTGGCTCCCTGGTTCGCTTCCGGGAGATCAATATCATGGGGCACACCATTGAATCCCCCCTGCCTTTCTTTGGCGGAGAAGAATCCTTTCCCCCCCGTGAAGGTTGGCCAGTAACCGAAGGGTCCTTCAACGGCGACCTTGCGGATCCTGCCGACTATCCCCCCCCGAGCTATGACCAAACCCAGCCGGCGATAGAACCTTTTGACAGCGCCCCCGAGGCTCCTGCCCTGGCCCCCGAAGGAATAGACGATATTGAATCGGTGGAGGTGTTCTTGGATGGGGATCCCCTCCCCTCCGCCTTTGATTCCCCCAACTCTGGTACGACGCCGACTTCTCCAAGGGCGGGCGATGGCCTCCGGGATGTGGGGCCCGCAACCCTGTCCCCCAAGCCTGCAGCGGCTCCCCCGAAGCCCCTGCCCCGGGTTGCACCGCCCGCTGCGCCGCCCCCGTCGATCCCTCGCCCGCCTGCCGCCCCCCCCGTGACCGCTCCTGTGGCTCCGCCGCCGCCCCCCAGTATGTCTAAGCCGACCTCGGAACCCCCTCGAGGACCTAGCCCCTCCCTGACGGGTGGTGCAGACAGTTAGCCCAGTCGCTATAATCAATCCCGGTCTACAAGATCACCCGGTCTACAGAACCAGAAGATTAGATCGCCCCTCATCCCTTCCTCTACCCAAATCCATGAGTTCCCCCAATCCCCTATTACACGCCTTTTTTATTGGCCGGGCGATCGCCGAAATTGCAAATGAACAGCTTGAGAAGGCCGTTGCGGATGGCCTGAGTGCCCTCGGTACTTTCGACGCGGAACAGCGCGATCGCCTCCGGGAATTTTCGGACGAGGTGATGGCGCGGGCGGCCCAGGCGGAGGCTGCCGCGACGGGAACAGAACCTTCCTCTACCGCCTCTGCTGGCGCGGCGAGTTCCGCCTCCGAAGCGGAAGACCTCCAGACTCGCCTGGATGACCTCAGGGCTGAGATTGCTGAGCTACGCTCCAATCTGAAGCAGGTCGATGCCCCTGAATCCCAGGGTTAAGTTGATTCCCCTTCGCCCATGCGATCGCCGCGATCAGCCCTGAACCTCGCGACTCGAAACAGGATCAGGGGCGGCAGCCCTCCGACAGATTTCCTGATAACCTAAGCATTCAAACATCCATCCAACTTCTGGAGCGTAGGGTGAAACCGCAACACCAAAAAGCTTACCGTTGGAACCGAAAACGCTACTCCCGCGTGCGTCGCTCCATTGATATCTGGTCCTTTGTACTGGGTTGGTTGTTTTCCCTTTGGTTAAACGACAAATCCTGGAGTTATCCAGGGGGAATGACCGACGACAAGAAGGACACCCGCCGCCGTCGCCAGGCGGTTTGGCTGCGGGAGAGTTTTTTGGAGCTAGGACCGACCTTTATTAAGGTGGGACAGTTATTTTCGACCCGCGCCGATCTGTTCCCGACGGAATATGTTGAGGAGCTATCCAAGCTTCAGGATCGGGTCCCTGCCTTTGACTATGACCAGGTGGAAACCATGCTGGAGGAGGATTTGGGGAAGTCGGCCCATGCCCTCTTTCAGAGTTTTGATCCCATTCCCCTGGCGGCGGCTAGTTTGGGGCAGGTCCATAAGGCGCAGCTCCCCGTGGGCGATGAGGTGGTGGTTAAGGTGCAGCGCCCCGGCTTGAAAAAGCTGTTTCAGATTGACCTGGCCATCCTGAAGGATATTGCCCGGTATTTTCAGTCCCATCCCCGCTGGGGGCCGGGTCGGGATTGGTTGGGGATTTATGAGGAGTGCTGTCGGATTTTATATGAGGAAATTGATTATCTGAATGAGGGGCGAAATGCGGATCGGTTTCGGCGTAATTTCCGCCATGCGGATTGGGTGAAGGTGCCCCGCATTTACTGGCGCTATGCCTCGCCGCGCATTCTGGTGATGGAGTATATGCCGGGGATTAAGATCAGTCATTATGAGGCGCTGGAGACCGCTGGGTTGCAGCGATC